>DATEVU010000060.1:0-24454 GCA_035258345.1 Bacteroidales bacterium | reverse complement strand
TCACGGATGTTCCGGTGACCAGCGGGAACACCACCACCAACGGGATACGGTATACCTGGACGGTAACGGACAATTCCGCTATCACGGGCGAATCGAACAGCACAGGAAACGGTCAGAACATAGGTACGATCATAGCCCAGACGCTGACCAATACCAGCAGTGATGCCCAAATGGTAACCTACAGCATAACACCCTGGACGGTGAATGAGAACGGGAACAACGCCTGTGCAGGAACAGCAATAAATATAGATGTATGGGTTGAGCCCACGGTTACACTTGCTGCCACCGGTGACACCATCTGCAACGGGGGGATCACGGATGTTCCGGTGACCAGTGGGAACACCACCACCAACGGGATACGGTATACCTGGACGGTAACGGACAATCCCGCTATCACGGGCGAATCGAACAGCACAGGAAACGGTCAGAACATCGGTACGATCATAGCCCAGACGCTGACCAATACCAGCCCCGATGCCCAAATGGTAACTTACAGCATAACACCCTGGACGGTGAATGAGAACGGGAACAACGCCTGTGGTGGCACAGCAATAAATATAGATGTTTGGGTAGAACCGGCAGTTTTGGTTGTTGCCACCCCGGAAAGTGATACGTTATGCTCCGGCGACCTGGTTAATATCGACTTAAACAGTGGCAACAACCCGACAAGGCCGGTACTTTTCCGTTATCAGGCAACCATACCCTTTGGTGTAAACGTCATTCCGGCATCCGGAACTGCTTTACCAAATGGAAGTGTATTAACGGATCTCCTGGAAAACACCACCGATACCGCGAAACTTGTACTTTTTATAATTACTCCCTACACCAGGATGGCAGGATCAGAGCTGGAAAAGTGTTCCGGAAATGCCGATACTGTAAGAGTCTGGGTGGAACCAGTCCCAAAGGTCGACCTGACACCGGGTCAGGATACCATCTGTACGTCCTTGCGGCCGGCTGTTCATATGACAACCGTTACAAGATCGCTTCAACCGGTAAGGTTTATCTATGAGGCTATTTATAATGATATTGATGTGGATGTTTTTTACGAACAGGATACTTTTGATCTGGCACCCGGCTTTATCCTTATCGATTCCATTGTAAATTATTCGGATGTACCGCAACAGGTTAAATTTGTAGTGAATCCTTACCTGGTTGGTCCATGGGGTGAACGGAAATGTCCTGGAATTGCAGATACAACAGTGATTTGGGTGGCTCCCACCTTGCGGGTAGTAATCGATACCGTTTCAACCTACATTGGTGGCAGAAACATCAGGTGCTTCGGACAGAGCAACGGAAGTATCCGCCTACAGCCGGCAGGAGGGATCTCCGCATTTGCCGGATATGATGTTTATGATCTGAATTATGCATGGAACAACGGTAGAACAACCAAGGATATAACCAGTCTGAATGCGGGGAGTTATTTTATATCGATCACGGATAAGTTTCAATGTGCCGATGATTCATTGATTACGTTGACCCAGCCCGACAAGCTGCTATCAACCGTTGAAGTAATAGATACGTTGAGCTGCAAGGGCGCAGACGGCACAATCGCACCGCTTACAACAGGAGGAACACAGGGATATCTGTATAACTGGACTCCGCCGGTAGATTATTACCTGGATCCCCCTGTTTTCAGGGATACGCTGATATACGTCATTGAAGGTCATTATGTACTGCAGATCAGTGATACAAACGGATGCCTGTACGCCACTACTTTTGACCTTTCCCAACCCCAGGCGGTATATGTTGGGGCCTATCCCGAATACTACGGGAATTACCAGATCAGGTGCAACGGTGAAAACTCAGGCAGTTGGACAACGGTAAATAATCCACCGTCATTGATCAATTATCACTGGACAGGTCCCAACGGATTCGATTCCACATTTACCAGCGACCAGCGGTATACTTACCAGGACAGCCTGTATGCCGGCCGGTATACACTTCGTTATACCGATGCATCCGGTTGTGCCGGAATTTTTATCCTCGATATGATTGAGCCTGATCCCCTGCTGATAGATCAATCCACCGTTCAGGAATATAATAACCGTTACAATGTAAGCTGCTTTGGATCAACAGATGGAAGTATTACGCTGGATAACATATCAGGAGGCCATGACTATACCGGATATACCTATGATTGGGCTCTGCTGTCGGGTACAACATTTCCCGATGTTGCTGCAAGGGATCAGGATGACCTGGGAGCCGGGATATACGCAGTAACAGTAAGGGATACGTTTAACTGCGCGGTATCCGACACCTTTGAACTCGTACAGCCTGATGAAATTATGATCAATGCCGAAGTTTCGGAATCAGTTGACGGGTTGTACAATCTGAATTGTTACGGTGAAAATAGCGGGTACATCATCATGCATCCTACAGGCGGTGATACTATTGATCTTGGGTACCAGTTCCAGTGGCAGCACGGACCGGATGAGGGTGAGCTGCATGATTTGTCCGCAGGGACATACTTTGTCACCGTTACCGATGGTATAGGTTGTACCAAAATGGATACGGTTATCATTACACAACCTCCTCCCCTTAGTGTTGAATCGGTTGTGTTTTCTGATTACAATGGCTTTGAGGTGTCCTGTCCCGGCAGCCCGGATGGCACGCTGGAAATTCTTATCTCAGGTGGTTCCGGTAACTATGTTTATTCCTGGTCCGGAGACGGGATACCCCTGTCACGGGACACGGCATATCTTGACAACCTGGGACCGGGCCTCTACAGCCTGTTGCTGACCGATGGCAATAATTGCGGGATTGATTGGTCAGGGAGCCTGGATGAGCCACCGGCACTAAACCTTACAATCGTCACCAATAACGTTAACTGTATGGGCACTGTACCTGGGAATGCCCAGGCGCAGGTGGCAGGCGGGGTTGCTCCCTATACATACTCCTGGGACAACGGGCAGGTCACATCGTTTATCAATAACCTGGACACCGGTGTATATGTGTTGACGGTTCAGGACAATAATCTTTGCATCATAACAGATACTGCTGTTATTGAACAGAATGCAAACGTAGAGATTGATATACAGGTAGTTGAAGCGATTTCGTGTCACGGTGGCTCTGATGGCATTTTGCTTGCTTTGGCTTCCAGCGGAACAGGTCCCTATATGTATGAATGGAATGATGGCTGGACTACCGGATCAATAAATAATATCCGTGAAGGTTCATATGCGGTAACTGTAACCGACAGTGAAGGCTGCACAGGGAACCTTAGTCTTGATGTTACTGATCCAGAGCCCTTGTTAGGAGTATTTACGGCTAACGATGCCCTGTGTTACGGATCGGGTGATGGCACTGTTGAACTGGGAGCAACCGGGGGAACAACAGAATACCTGTTTTATTGGAATGATGTCCTGGTAAAGGGAAATGAAGTAAATTATCTGACCCCCGGCAGTTATGCTTTCAGGGTTGTTGATGCAGCGGATTGCCAGGCCGATACCCTGGTCGAAATTCATCAGCCGGAGAAAATGATCATCGGCTTTGATAGACGTTATACAGTGTATCCGTTCTGCCCCGATTGGCAAAATGGGGTCATCGCTGTAAAAGTTACCGGCGGTACTCCGGATTATCAGTATATCTGGACCGGATATCCGATGGAAAGTGATTCGGTATTGAATGCTGTCGGGCAGGATCACTACACTGTAAGAGTAATCGATGCCCAGAATTGTGTGTCCGATACGACCTTCAGGTTAACTGCCCTGAACAATACCTGCCTTGGAATACCCACGGCTTTTACCCCCAATTACGATTTTGCAAACGATACATGGGATATCAGTTACATAACCGAAAACGGTGGTGAGGCCACATTCCGTGAAGTATATCCAAATGGAACCATACTGGTATATGACAGGCTGGGAAATCTGGTTTTCCGTTGCACCGGCGGTTGTCCTGAGGCCTGGAACGGAGAGGACCTTATAGGTCGTGAACTGCCGGTTGATTCTTATTATTTTATTATTGAATTGAATACCGGGGATCAAGCCCCGCTAAAAGGAACAGTAACCATTATCAGATAGGGATGGACAGGAAACACGGAATGATAAAGTCTGAGTGTCATATTGCACACATGCTGAAAGTGGCCTTTCTGCCTCTTATGGTAGCGATCTGTTCGATTCCTGTAGGTGCACAGCAGCTTCCCAGATTCAGCCAGTACTATTCAAATGAATTTCTTGTGAATCCGGCCGTGGCAGGCTCCGACGGTAAAACGGTGATTAATCTTGCCGCGCGTAAACAATGGCTTGGATTTTCAGCACATACTCCTAACTCATATTTGCTCAGTGTTCAGGGGAGAATACTGAAAACGAGTTATAACATTAAACCAGGATCCCGCGGGAACAGCAGTTTTAGAAAGGCAGGCAAGGGCCGGGTTGGCCTGGGCGGTATTGTATATCATGATGAAAATGGAGCTGTAGAACGCACCGGTGCACAATTTAGCTATGCCTATCATCTCTTTATCCGGAATTCCCAGCTCTCATTCGGACTAACGGGGAATATGTTCCAGTACAGGATCAACAAGGAACTTGCCCAGCTGAAGGATCCTGAAATTGATCCCCTGAACGGTCTTATCGGGAAATCGACCCTGGTTCCCGATGCGGGAATAGGGATAAACTACATGACGGAAAAATGGCATGCCGGTTTTGCAGTTTCCCAGGTTTTTCAATCGAAACTAAAGATAGGAAATAGTTCCGACTTCCAAAGTTCTGAGGAAGTGCGGCTCAGGAGACATTATTATATTCTGGCCGATTACCGGATTGCTTTTCCGCGGAATCCCAGCTGGGAACTTGAACCTTCAACGGTGATCCTGTTGAACGAAATGCTCAATTTTCAGTCGGACCTAACCCTTAAAGCCTATTACAATCGCCAGTACTGGTTTGGAATTTCAGGCAGGACAAGCGGTGACATCATTGTAATGGCAGGGTTGAAATTCCGAAGCTATTATTTCGGGTACTCCTATGATTATGGGTTCAATGGGATATCCCGGTATACTTTTGGTTCGCATGAAATATGTATTTCCGCCAAATTCGGGGATACAGCGAGAAAGTATCGCTGGCTTGACAGATATTAACAAGGGACAAGTGTCTATTCCTCCGTCCCTTTTTTATATTCAAACCATCCCATCCCCAAAACAAGCAACACCAATATCAGCGAACTTGCCAGAGATATTTTTTCACCCAGGTAGTATGACCCCGGATGAAATTTAAATTCGATGGTGTGATTTCCTGGAGGAACACGCATAGCCCGCAACAGGTAATTAGCCCGGAAATGAGTTACAGGCTTATCATCTACATATGCCTGCCAGCCTTTGTCATAGTAAACTTCTGAAAAAACAGCCAGTTGTTCACTTTCAGCGTAGGATATATATTTCAGGTAATTTGCCCGGTATTCACTGAGTGAAATGGATGCTGCAGAATCTGACGCAGGCTTGAAGCCGTCCAGGTCGGAGCTGAACCGGCTATCAATGACAGCTACGTTTTTGGGATCGAAGGCGGCGATGGCAGCCATTTCTGCATCTGCATCCGGTACAATGCTGACCTGGGGAACAAACCATGCATTGCCTGATTCATGTGCGTTTACCAGAGGAGGCGCTTCAGTATTATAAATAATATATCTTGTATTCAGCATGTTAAGAGTTCCCAGGGTTGCCATGGTGCTGTCGAGTGCCTGTGGAACAGGCCTATTTTGCATTGTTTCAACCAACCGGGTAATTTCATGCTGGATGTTGTGGTCAAATAGTTCCTGAAAACGTCTCATTTTGGCACCGTGGTATCCCCCGATCGATTTATGAAACCAGGAAGTGCTTGCATCCTGTAACACACTAACGGAGAGGTTAAGTACCCTGAAATCAGGATCCTGGTCCCTGAGGATCACCAGGTCAGCAGTTGAAGCTGCAAAAGGGGTTTTATCTTCTTTTTTGGTGACAAAATCTTTGGTGCCCAGGTACCTTTTATTTACAGGCCACATATCAAACAACAGCAGAACCGATAACAGGATAATGATGGTGTTGAACCTGATTTTTTTCAGAAAGGCAAAGTAAACCAGTGCAGCAGAAAGCGACAGGAATATAAGGGACCGGAATGCATCGGAGCGCAGCAGTGAAAGGCGGTCCATCTGTATGGCATCGACAATGGCGTCAAGCCCCTGAGCACGGAGCTGCTCATCAACCGGGGCCGTCATATCAAAGGATCCGGAAATTATGAGCAGGATCAGGGTCAATCCTCCAAGGCCGAAAAATGAATATTTTAATGACCTTAAAAAGTCTTTTTTAGGAATATTTCCTGACAGAATTTCCTTTAATGCCAGGATGGCCAGCAGGGGAATTGCAAACTGTGCCATTATCAGTGTCATGGAAACGGTCCTGAACTTATTGTATCCGGGGAAATTATCAAGCATAAAGTTGGTAAGCAGAGAAAAATTGTGTCCCCAGGCAAGCAAAATGGATACCGCTGTCACAGCAAAGAGCCACCATTTGACAGTTCCTTTTACGATAAACATGCCCATTACAAAAAGGAATACAACAACTGCACCCACATAAACCGGTCCCGAAGTAATGGGCTGCTTTCCCCAGTAAAGGGGTGCACTTTCTATGAATTTTCTGGCCTCACCGGCGCCATATGTGTTTTTAATGTAATCGTAAGTATGGGAACTGGGTTTTAAGGCACCCGAAGAGCTGCCGCCCATAAAATCAGGAATAAGCAGCGTAAAGGTTTCACCGGTACCGTAACTCCACTGTGTGGCATAGTCCTTATCCAGTCCCGATGTCTTATTTTCCGCATTTACCGATAATTCTGATTTGCCCCGTATGGAATATTTCCCGTATTCATAAGTGGTAAACAACGAACTGAAGTTTGCCCCGATAGCCAGGAATACAAACAGGATCAGCCAGGGAAAGGGTTTCAGGAAGCCGACGTAGGATTTATTCCTGATGGCATTCACCAGTTCAAAAATACCCAGAACAAGAATAATGAGCATGGTGTAATAGGTAATCTGAAGATGGTTGACCAGGATCTGCAACCCGAGAAAAACGCCGGTGATCAGACTGCCAAAGAGCGCTTTTCCCCGGAATGAAGCATATACGCCGGCAACAATGGGAGGAAGATACCCAAGTGCAAGGACCTTGGATACGTGTCCGGCCTGAATGATAATGAAAAAATACGATGAAAATGCATAGGCAATGGCACCCGCGAAACTAAGCCACGGGCTGACACCAAACAACAGCAGGGCAATATAGGAGCCAATCAGATACAGAAAAATAAAGCTTACAGGACGGAAATCGTACAGGGTGAATATACGGTGAACCTGGCGCAGCACGTTGCTTTTGTATTGGGTGGAAATCAGGTATGCCGGCATGCCCCCGAACATACTGTTGGTCCATAACGGTTCTTCGCCGTATTTTGCCCGGTGGTCAACGATTTCTTTTGACATACCCTTAAACTGGACGATGTCATGTTGACTAAGCTTTTTCCCTTCCAGGACATCGGGTACGAAATAGGCAATACTGATCAGCAGGAAGGCTGCAATTATTACCCCATGCCGGTACAATGCCCTGTATTTTTCGTGTGATTTCATATATTCTGCTTTATTATTTGCATTCAAACCATAAAAGTATCAATAAATCATTTCTTAAATAAAGTTTTGAAGAACTGTTTTTGAACGGAAGTAATATCCTCAGATGTTCTGAATCCGATGATCAGCATGAAATAGAGCAACGTCAGAGCAACCGATCGTACAATAAGATCGATCCATAGGTTGGATATTACAGGGATCAGGGTGATGAGGGCAAATGTTGCAGCAACAATAAGCAGGGCTCCATATGTATTACGGGTAAATGGCCAGATCTTAAATTTGCGGTACACATAAACTGTTTTCATTGAATTATAAATACAGATTGACAGGAATGATCCGAAAGCAGCGCCGTTGATACCATATCTTGGTATAAGAAGATAATTGGTGAAGAACAGGAGAATGACCAGGATTATCTGCATCCAGAAAGCAATCCTGTAATAGTTGGACATTGAGATCAGCGGCCCGTTCAAGCCTGTAATTACATCAACCAGTTTGGCCAGACCGAGGAACAGGATCACATATTCAATGTTTCCGAACTTTTCACCCAGGTATTGTGTAATGTTATGAATATTAACCCATACGCCAAGAAAAATATAGGCACTGAGTATAAACTGGTTCAATGAGGTCTTTCTGTATAAATTGCGGATGGCTGCCGTATCATTGTTGTTCAGGAAATGTGAGAGCGATGGAACGGAGATAGCCGATATTGATTTTTCCGGAAGCTGGATAAAGGCAATAATGGCAAGAGCAACAGAATAATAGGAAACATATTCAAGACTTTGTATTTTACCGATCATCAGAATATCAATTTTATTCATCAGGGTATAGGTGGCGATACCCAAAATGTTAAATCCCATAAAGGAAACCAGCTCTTTTGAGTAAATCTCTTTTACCAGACCAGGCTTCGGGATGAAGGTGATAGTATTGGTCCTGTTGGAATACTGCCATATCATGAGGAACTGAATCGCATAAACTGCAAAGTAGAGCAGGAGGAATAGTTGAAATCCGATCAATTGATAGAAATACAGGATAATTACGACAAAATTCCACGACTTGATGAATGATTCTTTGAGAAAATTGGGAACGGTGGATTTAAGCTGTGCCTTTGACCATGCGGTATAGAGTTCGAAAAGTGCGCTGAAAAACAGGACCGGTACGATGACCCAGAAATAGTTTGCGTACAAACCCTCATCTCCTTGACTTTCACCCAAAGGTTTTCCGATGCAGATAAAAACCAGGGAAACAACCAGGGATGCAAGCAATAATAATATCAACGAGGCGGAAAAAAACTGATCCTTTTTTCCCTGTTGTGAAAAACGGGGATAGTACCTGAGTATGATTGTAGGGATACTGAGTGTAACCAGTGAAAGCAGTATCTGGCTGAAATACAACAGCAATTGAATCAGTCCCCATAATTCGGGGTGGTCATTAAATGCTTTGGGAACGATCGCAAGTGTATAAATGGACCCGATGATAATTCCCCAATTCGACCAGAAGAAATTTCTTATACTCTGACGAGCAATGTTCCCCATCTTAAGCGATGATAATAGACTGTGGTAAAGATAAAATGAGTTTCTTATTTTTTGATACTTTTACCTTTTATTCAACCATTTAATATTTCAATGGCACAGGATCATAATCAACCGTTTTTTCAAAATGAGGATTTGTGGGCCAATTATGATGTGGCCGGAGAAATTGAGAGAAAGCTCCCCTTGCTGTTCAGCAGAATTCCGGAAGAAGTAGTGTCGATACTTGATGTGGGATGCGGCAACGGAGTTATTACCAATAACTTTCCAGTGAAATACAGGGTAGTTGGTGTTGACAGTTCTCCGGAGGCTTTGAAATATGTAACCAGGGAAAAGATATTGTGTTCGGCAGACAACATACCGGTTGGTGACATGTCCTTTGATATGGTTTTTTCAAGCGAGTTGATTGAACACCTGCCCGGTGATGTTCTTGCCGGCACAATTCGTGAATTCAAGAGGATTTCGCGCAGGTATTTGTTTATTTCTGTACCTAACAACGAACACCTTGAATTCTGTTTGATTTATTGTCCCCAATGCCATGCAACATTTCATGCCTACGGACATCTGAACTCCTTTTCTTCAGGCGACCTGGGAAAACTGTTTAATGATGAATTCAATATGATCTGGCATACTACCCTGGGTAAAAAGGTGAAAGATTACAATAAAAACCTCCTCAGATTGAGACATGCTCTTGCAAGAAAATATTTTGCCCCAACCCAATATACCGTTTGTCCTTATTGTGGAAACAATGAATTTGAGAAAATCAGGGGAAATATTTTGTCGAAAATTATCAATGGTATAAACCTGATCATGCCCCGGAAAGTAAAACACTACTGGTTAATGGCCTTATTTGAAAGAAATTAATCACAGGGAGGCGATAACCTTTTCGATTTTTTTGTCCCATGAAAAGTGGACGGAAGCAAAACTTCTTATTTTTTCGGGAGGCACACTGAGTTGTTTATAAAAATCAAGTAGCTGTCTGATATCCACCGGGGAATCATCAGCCGGAATTTTAAGAACAAAAGGAACATCCTCTTGCAGCGAAAAATCATCATAAGCAATTACAACAGGGAATCCCCGGGCAGTATACTCTCCAAGTTTCAGGACCGATCCCTTCAGCAGTCCGATTCGGTGCATGGCAAGACTCCCGATTGCCAGGTGTGCATTTTTAAATTCATCTTCCAGCTCCCGGCCATCCTTTGAACCTGCAAAAAAAACATGATTTTCAAGGCCAAGCCTGGAGCAAAGGGCTTTCAGTCCGGATAAACTGTTACCGTTCCCGACAAGCGTGAAAGTTACCTCTTTATTTTTATTCACCTGTTGGTTGTAGGCATGTATCCCATGCAGGATCCTGTCATAGCCGTGCCACGGCGATACATTGGCAACAGCTATCAGGTGCAGGGATGAAGAATCCTGTGATCCCGGTGTAAGAGGTATTGCATCCAGGGATACGCCATTTTCCAGCTTGATGGTGGGAATACCTAAAATATCGCCATCATAGGTAAAAGAAATAGCCCGGTAAATATATTTTGCAAGTTTATTCCGGTACATCCTGTCGAGAAAGATAATATACCTTTCCAGGATATTTTTTGGCCTCAACTCTTTGTCATATGGATAAGTAGGGAATTCAAGGAATACTTTGGCATGTTTCCGGCTGGTAAGTTTCAGGAACCGGATAAAATGACAATCGCTTCCGAAATACCGGATGTAGATAAATGTAAAATCAGATGAAGAAATGATTTTGGCTATTTTCCTGAAAATGAAATATCTGAAAATCAGTATACGGCTTGGGACCCTTAACAGGCATGTATCGTCGAGGTAAAGGTTGTGTTTGGTTCTGAAGGAAACAATGTGAACCAGATAATTCAGTTTCCCAAAGGCCTCCTTCTGGCCTTTAATTTTATTAATAATGCCGGCCTTATTCGGATTTAATATATCTTCGAAATGGATATAGAGCGCCTCCTGTATACCAGACATTTTTCTTATTTTCGGATTGTTGTTACAAAGATAATGATTTAGCCGATGGAGCCATCAGCAGGTAAAGACCATAAAATACTCTTCCTGTATAACCATTCTTCTACCTTTATCCGAAATGATCTGGAAATTTTTAAAGGGAAGGCTGCGGTTGTCGCATATGAATGCAGGATCAGCAAAAGCCTGCCTGGGTTTATTGTTTCAATGGCAAGGGAAATGTTTTTCATACTGTTCAATATTTCGAAATCCGGTATGATCTATTGCTGGTTCGCCGATTACCATGCCTTTTTTCCTGCTTTTTTTGCGAAGCTTGCGCGCAAACCGTTTTATCTTGTTTTGGGTGGTTATGATGTAAATTACCTGCCCGAGCTGGGTTATGGTTCATTTGGCAGCCGGTTCCGCGGATATTGCACCCGCTATGCACTGAGAAACGCAACCTGCAATCTTCCTGTATCGGAAAACCTGGCTGTTGAGGCAAGGAAGAGAGCCGGCAATATCAACCTTCATACGTTACCAACCGGCTATGATCCGGAGAAATTCACATTTACTGACGAATTAAAGGAAAATATGGTCATCACAGCCGCAATAGTCCATGAAAAGCAAACCTATCTGGTAAAGGGACTGGACAGGTTTCTGGAACTTGCGCGAATTACTCCCGGGTTAACCTTTGTTGCCGTTGGAATAGGTACAGAAATGCATCCGGATTTTGAACCGGTACCGGAAAACCTTAAACTGATCCCACGGGTGGACCAGTATGAATTGTACAGGTGGTTCGGACGGGCAAGGTTTTATGCACAATTGTCAAGAAGCGAAGGCATGCCAAACGGACTTTGTGAAGCCATGCTGATGAAATGTATTCCTCTGGGGATGAAAGTTGGGGGAATTCCGGCTGTAATTGCAGGTGACGGTTATTTGCTTGATGAATGGGATCCCTTGATGGCAAGGGATTTCCTGATGAGTCATTTGGCTGACAACGAAACCGGTGAAAAGGCCAGGAAAAGCATAGCCGAAAGATTCCATTACAGAAAACGGGCGGAATACCTGGAAAGTTTGCTTACGCGTTTGAAAGGATACCGGCAATAATAGAGGCGGCATTACCCTCTCCGTACAACGACTTTATTCCTGAAAACGGTTTATTACGAAAATGGTGATAGCCCGAGAGTATGGTACCTTTATCTGCCCCGCAAAGCTGGTTGAAACCGTATTCGGTGAGTTCCACCCACTCTGTTTCATCACGCAGGGTGAGGCAGTACTTTCTGAAAAAATAGGCTTCCTTTTGCATACCTCCGCTGTCCGTTACCACCATCCTGCAATGCTTCAGGAGTTCAATAATTTCGAAATATCCGACCGGCTCAATGGGCTCAAATCCGGTGGTTATAGCATGCATATCCAGGATTTTCCGCGTTCGCGGATGCAACGGAAGAACTACCGGCATATTGTTGTTGATCTCATTCAACGCGGACACAATGTTATTCAGTTTGTCAATATTGTCGGTATTTTCCTGCCGGTGTACCGTACTTAGCACGAAATCCCTGTCGCTGAGATTAAGCCTGCTGATAATATCCGAGCGTTGGGACGACCTGGCCCCGTAAAATAAGGCAGCATCGTACATTACGTCACCAACCTGGTGAACCTCACATTTGAATTCCCCAAACCCCTCTTTTTGCAGATTCCGGACTGCATTGTCCGTGGGACAAAACAACAGATCCGAAATTCTATCGGTAAGGATCCGGTTTATTTCTTCGGGCATTTTCATGTTAAATGATCTGAGTCCGGCTTCAACATGAGCTACCCTTATTTCAAGCTTTTTTGCGGCGAGCGCTCCGGCAAGGGTGGAGTTGGTGTCCCCGTATACCATTACCAGATCGGGATTTTCCTGCCGGAGAACTTCTTCAATCTTTTCAAGCATCCTGCCGGTCATTGCCCCGTGTGACAGGCTGTTAATTTCGAGGTTGTGATCGGGTTCCGGTATATCCATTTCGTCGAAAAAAACAGAGGACATATTGTTATCGAAATGCTGGCCGGTATGAATAATGATCTCGCGGATCATGCCGGACTTCCGGAGAACCCTGCTCACGGCAGCAGCCTTGATAAACTGCGGCCTGGCGCCAATTACAGTTACGATTTTCTTCAAGCGATCAGGTTGTTTAACAGTTCACCCAATTCCCGCGTAAGGTTTTTTCGTGAAAACCGGGAATAATTTTCACTTTCCACATACAAATTTTGCTGCGAATATAATTCAAATAATGCCAGTACGTGTTCTTTCAGCTCAATTGTATCAGTATATGGGAATATCCTTCCTGCCTTTGTTTCTGAGAGAACTGTAGCGGCATCCCCATCCAAAGGTCCCAGGGCAAGTATGGGGCGTCGGGCAGAAAGATATTCGAAGAATTTATTTGTAAGTATTCCTTTTGCATTGGGGCTGTTGTTGATGCAAAGCAGCAGTAATGATGCTTTGCCAAGCAAGGAAAGGGTTTGTTCATGCGGGATGTATTCTTCCAGCGTAACATATTGCTGTAAATCAAACTTATGGATCGAATCAGTCACTTTCATATCAGCTTTTCCGATCAGCCTCACTTTCAGGTGCGAGCCAAATTCACTCTTGGTTTTAACCAGTTCCGACAGCACTTGCCAAAGATTTTCAGGATTTCTTGTTCCCGGAAGAGATCCCAGGTGAAGCAACGTAAAATGGCTGTCATCGGGCTTCTGATCTAAGGGAGGTTCTTCGTCATATCCATTGGAGATGGTAACAACATGATCAATGCCCGTTTCTTTGAACTCCCTGGTCATGCCCGGACTAACCGTCACAATCCGGTCTGCTTTCCGAAGTACTTTTCTCTCGAGAGTTTTATGGCACCGGTCGGCAAGTTTCGTTAACAACAGTTCTCTGTAGAAGTCGATATTTGTCCATGGATCCCTGAAATCCGCCACCCACCTGATGCCGAGTTTTCGTTTCAGGCCAAGACCAATGAGGTGCATACTGTGAGGAGGACCTGTTGAAATGATAACATCTGCAGGATTTACTTTTAAATACCTGTACAACAGGTTAACAGATGGCCGTACCCAACACCTGCGCGGATCAGGGATAAACAGGTTGCTCCGGATCCATAGGGAGATCTTGCCGGCAATGCCCCGCTTTTTCTTATCCGTCATAAGAGCAACACCCAGCCTGTCACTTTGTTTTTTACCTGTCAGCCATTTATAAAAGCCGTAAGGTTCCCGGATCCTGGACCGGATAACCTCCAGGTTTTCCGGAATATCCTTCAACAATGATTGATCAATTTCCTGTGGTTCAGGATTGGAAGGAGTATAAATGACCGGTTCCCAGCCAAATTCGCGAAGATATTTGGTGAATTTCAGCCACCTCAATACAGCGGAACCACCGCTTGGGGGCCAGTAATAGGTAATGATGAGGACTTTGTTCATCCTTGTTAAATAGTGGTGTAAATTAAGCACTTTCAAGAGTATATTTAGGCAGCCGGAGATAAACTTTTATAAAAAAGTAACAGAAAGTGTATGAAAATCCGGAAATTATTTCGAACTTTTCATTACAGAACGACTCCTGGGAACAAATGTGTGCCTGTCCTGTTTATCCTTATAATTTAAAACTCAAATTTTACCTGCCATGAAAAACCATTCAGAAAGCCGCCGGATTTTTATCAAGACCACTGCTGCAGCAGCAGCAGGATTAGCCCTGATGCCGGGATATGGATTTATTCCCAACCGGGTTACCCAACCTATGAAAAGAGCGTTTGGCAAGCTCAATTTTGAGGTTACCACGTTCGGGCTTGGCGGTCAGGCTTCGATACAATGGACACCGGCTGATGTTGACCCGGTTAAGATCATACTGAAAGCGTTCAGCAAAGAAGTCAATTATTTCGATACTTCCAACCTGTATGGTCCCAGCCAGGTCAATTATGGTAAAGCATTCCGGGAACTCAGCCTGATCCCTTCCCATGCAGGTTACAATGAATCACTCAGAAGATCTGTTTTTCTGACCACAAAAACACATCTCCGGTATGCCAAGGGAGGAACAGATATGCCAGGGGTTTCCAGCCGGACCAACGGGGCCGCCGGATCTTTTACAGTGGATGATGTGAAACGAAGTTTATCACAACTGTTTGGGGATGGACAGGGCGATTATCCTTCCGGAGCCTATCTGGATATGGTACTGATACACAACCTGAATACCACCGGGGAGGTGGATGCCCTGTATGAAGGGTTATACGATACCGATCCCGGGGCGGAACGTATAGGCGCTCTGGCAGCCCTGCGCGATTACAGGGACGGGACAAATCTCACGGGGCTCAATCCGAAGTCGGAAAAACTGATCAGGCACATTGGATTTTCAGGTCACTTTTCTGCCCCTGTCATGACGGATATGATCCAGCGCGATAAGGATAATTTACTGGATGCCATGCTGGTAGCCATTAATGCCAACGACCGGCTGAACTTCAATATGCAGCATAATGTAATTCCGCTGGCTGCTGCTAAAAACATGGGGATCATTGCCATGAAGGTATTTGCGGATGGGGCTATGTACACCAAGGAAGCACATTGGACCCGGGGACCTTCGGAGGTGGTTCGGACCATCGGGAGCCCGGCGCTGCCCAGCCGTCCCCTGATAGAATATTCCCTTTCCACACCGGCTATTCACACGGCCATTATTGGCATCGGTCACATCAGTGATGATCCTTCACTATGTCAGATGGAACAAAACATTAGTGCTGCCCAGGTTGAACCATCCGGATTAAGTACCGTCGACCGGAGGGAAGTTGAAAAGATGACTGCTGTAGTGAAAGATGGAAAAACCAATTACTTCCAGATGGAAAATTCAGGCATTGCCGCACCATCACAGGTGTCAGCCGCACAGCAGGGAACCGGGAGCGAACGGACCGTTGAGATAAACTGGCATACCGCCTTCGCAGGTGATGAGGCGTTACGTGTTTATGAGATCATGCGGGACGGGAAAGTTGTCGGGAAACTTGATTACAGTCCGCAAACCACCAAAAAACCGTTTACATTCCGGGATAAACCGGGTGACAACGGATCGCATGAGTATGCGGTTGCGGTGGTTGATGCCGGCGGCAGGAATGCCAGGAGCGAAGCAGTGAGAGTAGAAGGGACTTAACAATCACAACAATCACAACAATCACAACAATCACAACTTTTTCAACAGCTCCTTCATACTGACTTTCCCCCCCATAACCTCCGGAAGTCGGTCAATGATAATTCTTTCCTGCTGCAGTGTATCGCGGTAGCGGATGGTGACGGTGTTGTCATTCAGGGTATCATGATCAATGGTAATGCAGAACGGGGTGCCAATGGCATCCTGGCGGCGGTATCTCTTACCGATGGAATCCTTTTCCTCGTATTGGCAGTTGAAATCAAACTTCATGTGATCCATTATTTCACGGGCCTTTTCCGGAAGCCCGTCCTTTTTGGTAAGGGGCAGCACAGCCAGTTGAACAGGTGCAAGTGCGGGGGGTAATTTTAAGACAACCCGGTCTTCCTTTGCGCTTCCTTCCCATTCCACTTTTTCCTCGACATAAGCATTGGAAAGGACCGTAAAAAACATACGGTCGAGTCCAATGGATGTCTCGATCACATAGGGCGTGAATGCTTCATTGGCTTCGGTGTCGAAATACTGTATCTTTTTGCCGGAGAATTTTTCATGGTTACTCAGGTCGAAATTGGTGCGGGAATGAATTCCTTCGACCTCCTTAAACCCAATGGGAAAATCAAATTCGATATCACAGGCGGCATTGGCATAGTGGGCCAGCTTATTATGATCATGGAAGCGGTATTTTTGATCACCCAGGCCCAGCGCCTTGTGCCATTTCATCCGTTTTTCCTTCCAGAATTCATACCATTCCATTTCTGTTCCCGGCTGAATAAAAAATTGCATTTCCATCTGTTCAAATTCACGCATGCGCAGAATAAACTGACGGGCAACGATCTCATTACGGAATGCCTTCCCGGTTTGTGCAATTCCGAATGGTATTTTCATGCGACCGGTTTTTTGGACATTCAGAAAATTCACAAATATACCCTGGGCAGTTTCGGGACGAAGGTAAATGGTGTTTGCATCCTCACTCACCGAACCGAGCTGCGTACTGAACATGAGGTTAAACTTGCGCACTTCGGTCCAGTTTTTTGTACCGGATACCGCGCAAACGATCTCAGCGTCAAGAATGAACTGGTGGAGTTCTTTCAGGTCATCACATTCCAGTGCATGAATATACCTTTTGTGGAATTCATCATATTTCTGCTGATTTTCAATAATCCGGGGATTGGTATTCCTGAATTTGGCTTCATCAAATGATGCTCCGAATTTCTGGGCGGCTTTATCAATTTCCTTCTGTATCTTGTCTTCAATTTTCTGTAAAAAATCCTCAATAAGCTGATCGGCACGGTACCTTTTTTTGGAATCCTTGTTGTCGATAAGCGGATCATTAAAAGCTGATACATGTCCGGAAGCCTCCCAGGTACGCGGGTGCATGAAAATTGCCGCATCAAGGCCCACAATATTCTCATTGAGCCGTACCATGGATTCCCACCAGTACCGGCGAATATTGTTTTTCAGTTCCACCCCGTTCTGGCCGTAATCATAAACGGCACTAAGGCCGTCATAGATTTCACTTGAAGGGAAAATAAATCCGTATTCCTTGCTGTGGGCGATGATTTTCTTGAAAAGATCTTCCTGGATCATGTTGCTTCATTTAGTGTTAACGGGCACAAATGTAGCAGAAAATAGTTTTAATTTGAAATGGAATGCCGGGTCGAAGATTTTTGCATTACGGAAAGAATTCTTATTTAGTCTAATTCTAAATTTATATTAGGGTATTGTAATATAAAACTATTTCTCTACATTTGGATACAGTAAAGAGTTGTTTGAGATTTGGGTGTTGTCATTTGAGCCGTGGCGAAAGCGGTGACGTTGTGTTTGCGTTATGTTAAGATTTGTTATTTGAAATGTAATAACCCAAAACCAATTCATATGAAACAGGCAATATTTTTTATTGTTGTTCTTTTTGTTAACTCAATTGTCTATAGCCAGACAGTTGAATTTAATTACGACAATTCGGGAAATCGAACTTCTCGCACCACAATCACCCTCAAATCTACTTCCGGAACCCAATCTGGCGCTCAATCCGCAGAAACTTTCGAGGATAAGGTAGGAGAGAATTCTATTTTAATTTATCCAAATCCTGTACAAAGTGAAATAACTGTTGAAATCCAGGGATTGGAAGAAAGTTCAGATGTTACGATATCTCTTTTTAATCAGGGAGGACAACTTATTTTATCTCGGGAAAGGATATCTAACCCCCAAACTCTTAATCTAGCACATTTACCTTCAGGTGCTTATTTTTTGATTATTCGCATTGAAGGCAAAAATACGAAATGGCAAATTGTGAAGGAATAATCTACCTGTGTTTTCTACACATATAGGCTTAGTTTATCTTGCTGAAATTATTCTTAAAACTTCTATTTGCCTCATCCTTATAAATTTATTTCACGTTGTTTGGGAAAGTCAGATTAACCAAAAAATTCTTTAAATCCAAAAAAACCATTACCATGAAAAAGATTGCAGTTATTTTAGTTGTGTGTT
The DNA here is from genome assembly GCA_035258345.1 of Bacteroidales bacterium. GTDB lineage: Bacteria > Bacteroidota > Bacteroidia > Bacteroidales > UBA10428 > UBA5072. Next base: position 5,773 of record DATEVU010000060.1, on the reverse strand, counting down.
TAATTATGATTACAAATAGTCTTATAGCACAAATCAAAGTTAATTCCAGCGGCTATGTGGGAATCAACAACACAAGTCCTTCATATCGTTTAGATGTTTCAGGTACTGTTAGAATGGTCTCTGGGAGTTATACCGTTTTATTTAGCGGAGCTTCATTTTATCCTTATTCAGGAAACATGGATCTTGGTTCTTCTGGTAAAAATTGGTATCGATTTTATGCAACTACAGCATTTTTAACATATCAGCCGGTTATCATGTCTGACGTAAATTTCAAATTAAACGTTACAAACCTTTCTTTAATGAAAGACAAACTGAAATTATTAAGGCCGGTATCCTATAATCTAAAGCCAGATTTTGAAGGGTTCAAGATCGATCCAAAGATTAGCAATTTACAATATGGTTTTATCGCCCAGGAATTACAGGAGGTTTTCCCCGATATGGTTTCACAAAGGGATGATGGAGTACTCGGAGTTCGTTACACGGAACTTATACCAGTGCTCGTTCAGGCATTAAAGGAACAGCAGGAGGAGATAGAGGATTTAATAAAGCGTGTTGCAGAACTTGAACAGGCAGGCAAGTAAGGCTCCTCAATACCTGAAAATTATGAGAAAATTAATTTGTTCGATCGTAGTAATTGTGTTAGGCCTGAATACCTTATCGGGTCAGCAATGGGATTTGACACTAACTGGTACTGAAAGCGGTACGAAAACATATACAGCCCGCAATAGTATTACCTTAGGACCAGATTATACTTATACTCCGAGTGGGGGATCACTTACTTTAGAAATTCCGGACCCCGTAATTACGGGAACACTTACATATTTCCCCACTGTTGATCCTGAGACAAGGTCCTTAAGCACATCTTATCTGGTGGGTGCGACCAATGGCAGTTTCAATGTGAATCCCATGGGAGGAGCATCCTATTCAATACCTTTGGAGGTGCTTCCAGGGATAAACGGACTTGCGCCAAGTCTTTCATTGGTGTATTCGAGCAATAGCGGACCGGGGATTGCAGGATACGGTTGGCAGATTGCAGGTCTATCAGCCATAAGCCGCGGTCCCAAAACCGTTTATCATGATGGTAAGGCATTAGGAGTTGAACTTGATACAACGGACAGATTTTATCTGGACGGACAAAGACTTGTCACTACAAACTCGTATGCCTACGGTAATGCAAATGCCGAATATCAAACCGATGTGGATGTTTTTACCCGTGTTAAGCAATACGGAACGGATGCATACGGACCAGGATATTTTAAGGCAGAAACTAAACCGGGACTTGTTTATGAATATGGCAATACAACAACATCAAAACAAAGGATCTTTGCATATAACCAAATAGTGAACTGGTATATTTCAAAGGTGTCTGATCTTTTCGGCAACCATGTGAATATGGCTTATTTTATAGACAGGTATTCTGTATATCCTTACGAAATAACCTATGGGCCGAATACAATAACTTTTTATTATAAAGAAAGATCCGACAAGAACGCCTCTTATCTTAAACATACTAAAATTGAGCAGTGGTATATACTTGATAAGATCACGATAAAATATAACACCACTGTAGTAAAAACTTATGAATTTAAGTATAACTATCAGAGCACTTTATATAATTCCCACTCGGTATTAAATGAAATAGTCGAATATGGAATCGGATCCAGCAGACTGAATTCGACTGCAATTACTTACCAGGTCCCTGAAAATGTTACTTTTTCACAAGCAGTTTATAATACTACTAATAATTATGTTACCTATAAATCCAGGTTATTTTTTGGTGATTTTAATGGTGATGGAAAGTCAGATGCTTTTTGCTTACCTGATAGTGCTAAAGGGGCTACCTGGGTTGGATGGAAACTTTATCTTGGTCAGGGCAACAATGATTTTGGCTTTGCCTCTGCGGGAAATTTCACTACAAGTATAAATGGTAATCCTCGGGATATTAATGAAAACCACATAGCTCGAATAACCACAATGGATTTAAACGGGGATGGTAAGGATGACTTAATACTAACAGAAATAACGCCGAATAATAATACATATTATTATTATGTCTTAAGCAATGGTACTTCAGTTACAAATGCTATGGCATTTGCTGCAACAGCTAGCTTAAATATCGAGTATAATAAATATCCTAAACTGGGTGATCTTGATGGTGACGGATTGAGTGACTATATTGATTTTTTTGGTAATGGTGAATGGTGGCTATATTCTTATGATTTTAATAATCTGCAAAATCATTTTCCTCAAAAATATCATAGTAGTATTGGAACAGCTATATCAACAAGTGATAAATTAATAATTTCGGATTTTAATGGGGATGGCAGAGGTGATTTTTGGAGGTTTTATGCCGACGGCTTTAATATTTATTCACTTAATGGAAATTCATTTGTGCAAATATTCTCTTCAAGCTCTATAAAATCAAATTATTTTTTTACGCTGGGAGATTTCAATGGAGATGGCAAAACTGACATATTCTACTATGGATATAAAAATGGAAGTACAGAATATGATATGAATTCTTGGGAGATACATCTTTCAACCGGCGCAGGATTTGAAATATTCTATTTACCAAAAAAGAAAAGCAATCTTAAAGATGATATTGTTCGTCAAGGGGACTTTAATGGAGATGGGAGCACAGACTTAATGATAACCGCGGAAACTGATAATGGTTGGACAGGTCATTATTACTATATATCTAAAAATAGGGGAACGGATTTCTATTCTCATTTCAAAGCATATCCTTCAGCACCAGTTCCATCACATAATTATTATATAGAGGATTTTGATGGCGATGGAAGAGGTGAATATCTATGTACCGATGGTAATTCACCTTGGTGGAATGGATTCCAGATTTACAAAGCTACTGGGAATACAAATATCTTAATGGAAAAAATTGGAAATGGATTAGGAGTTTTAACTAAATTAGCATATACCAAATTATCCCAAGCTCCTGTGAGTGTGTATCAGCATGGTTATGCTGACTTGTTTCCAGTATATGATTATCAGGGACCAATTTCTGTTATTAGTTCTACACAACTTGATAATGGCAAAGGAACAATGAATGTCCAAAATTATTATTATGAGGGTCTGAAAATTCATAGACAAGGGAAGGGAATTTTATGTTATATACGTACCAAGGTAACTGATGTCACAGCGGGTATTGAAACTGAGAATACATATGGCTATAGCAGTACATATTTTTATCCGAAAAATTATGGAACCTATAGAAGATTAACGGGACAGCCTAATACGTTTGAATCAGTTACAAATGGTTGGTCTGAAAAAGTACTTAGTACGGCCAAAAAGCGTATATTTCCATATATGAGTTCCTCCTCACAAACTAATTCTCTTACAGGACACACAGTTAGTTTTAATACAAGCTTTGATAATTTCGGTAATCCGATAAATATTACAAAAAGTTATAATAATGGCCCCACAGAAACTACAACACATACCTACAGCAATATAACCTCTCCGCTATGGCTCATAGGTAGGCCAACCGGAACTACTGTTGAATATTCAGGCGGCGGCACAACAATTACCAGGAATGCAACTAGAGTATTCAATTCAAATAATAATAACATAGTTAGTGAAACTTGGCATACAGGAACAACTGTTGGTATTAAAAATGAATTTGAATACAATACCAACGGCACCTTTAAAAAACAAACTGTCCGTGATACTTACACTAATGTATACAGATCAACTCAATACACCTATGAATCAAACTTTGTGAGAGTCAGGACAATTACTGATCCACTAGGACATATTACCACTAACACATATGATACATATGGCAGGTTATATACACAACAAGATTATTTAGGTAATACGGTTACATATGTTTACAACAACCTGAACAGACCAACCACTTTATCAACCACAAATGGCAATCAATCTACAACTGTTTATGGGTGGGAAACGCCAACTTCCACTCCAAAACCGGCCAGATATTCTGTTCAAAAAACAGGCAATGACGGCTCTCAAACCAAAAGCTGGTACGATAAACTCGGAAGAGAGATACGATCAGATGTGAAAGGATTCGATGGAACAATGATTTATACGGTAACAAAGTATAATACAAAGGGACAGGTAGATAGTATTTCTGATCCTTACTATTCAACCGGGACCTCTTTATGGAACAGGTTCCTATATGATAATTATGGCAGAAAAACCAATCTTTATACGCCATCAGGGAGAAATTCCACATGGTCATACACTGCTAGCACAGTCAATGAAACTACGGCAGGTAAGTCCTTTGTTAAAACCTTTGCTTCTAATGGCACTCTATCTTCAGCAACTGACGCCGGGGGAACTATTTCTTATACCTATTATCCTGATGGGAAAGTCAAAACCATTGTTGCACCTGGAAGCATCACAACCAGCATGCAGTATGATATTGCAGGTAACCAGACACAGTTGATTGATCCAAGTGCAGGGACTATCACCTATTTGTATAATGGATTTGGGGAATTAACCAATCAACAGAATGCCAGAAGCCAGACTACACAATTAACCTATTATGCTGATGGCAGGCCGTATCAAAAAATATTATCAGTGGAGGGTACAACTACTTATAATTATAATACTAATAAACAACTTACAGGCATCAGTTCACCAGACACTGTAAGCCGTATTTTTGGGTATGATACAAAAGGAAGGGTAACAACAACCATGGAAAATATAAAAGGTTCTTCATTTATTACTAATTTCACCTATGATAATATTGGCCGGATGTTTACAATTACGCATCCCTCAAATATCGTGGAAACCAACAGCTATAATATTTACGGTTATCTGAGTTCAATAAGCGCCGGAGGCGCGATAAGGTGGACAACTCTTAACGTGAATGCACGTGGACAGATGACCAGGGGGAGATATGGGAGCAGCCTGGAGATCAATAATGGTTATAATAATTACGGTTATCCAACCTTCACATCAACAGGCTCTTTGCAAAATTTTCAGTATGATTTTAACAACATAACCGGAAATCTGAATTACAGGCTGAATCCTATACAGGGCATGATCAGAGAGGATTTCGAATACGATAATCTCGATAGGTTGGATAGAGTTTATCGTGGATCGACAACATTGCTCGATATGGCTTATGAACCCAATAAAGGGGGAATCAGGATAAAAAGTGATGTAGGCCTGGGCAAATTTAAATACAATATGCCAAATATGCCTTATGCTCTGAGTAGAATTGATTCGTGTACTTTGATTTCCTCTGCCATGAACGATTCTTTAACATACACCTCCTTTGAAAGTGTAAAAACAATAACAGAAGGGACATACAATGCAACTTTCACCTATAACCCCGACAATGAACGGGCAAAAATGGTGGTGTTAAATGGGAGTAATCATGTTGTTACCAGATGGTATCCCAACAGCAGCTTCATGAAAGACAGTGTCATCGGTACTGTAAAAAAATATACATACATTGGAGGAGATGCTTATACTGCGCCTGTGATGGCCGTGATCCAGAATGGTGGTGCTCCTGTTTATTACTATCTGCTCCGGGATCATTTAGGAAGTATAACACACATCGTAAATACTTCAAATACAGTAGTGGCGGAATATTCTTACGATGCCTGGGGTAGAATGAGAAATCCAACCACATGGGTAAATTTTGCACCGGGGTCAGAGCCTGTTTTGACCTACGCCGGACGTGGCTATACAGGACACGAACATTTACCCTGGTTTAAGTTGATTAATATGAACGGCAGGATATACGATCCCTTAACAGGTCAATTCCTTAGCCCGGATAATT
>DATEVU010000059.1:0-6434 GCA_035258345.1 Bacteroidales bacterium | reverse complement strand
TTGATAGCGCCGGGCCCGGTATCGCCTACATATTTCAACTTTTCGACAGGAGCGCAGGATGGGATAACCAGCATAATTATGCCCATGTACAAACATAAAATAATGAAAGATCTGGTGTGGTTTTTCATGGCAATTAAATTTTAGAAAAACTAACTGCTAAATTAAGATAAATATTGTCTTGAAAAAGAAAACAGGAGGAAGTTTGGTTCCGGATTGATATGGGTTGTATATGAACCTGCGGGCAGGTTTAATATCCGGAACCGTATAATACAGTTTTTATGGTTCTTACAAAAAGCTGCAGGTCTTTCTTGATGGACCAGCTGTCGATATACTGAATGTCAAGTTTCATCCACCTGTCGAAAACAACTTCATTGCGGTTGGGAATGATTTGCCAAGTACAGGTTATACCGGGTTTTACGGATAGCCTTCTTAAGTGCCAACGCTCATACTTTTCCACTTCGGAGGCCAGGGGAGGACGGGGACCTATCAGGGCCATTTCTCCTTTCACTACATTGAAAAACTGAGGCAGTTCATCCAAACCGGTTTTTCTCAGGAATTTTCCAACAGGAGTAATCCGGGGATCATTCTTTATCTTGAAGGCAGGACCATCACTTTCATTGAGTGCAGCAAGCTTTTCCTTCAGTTCTTCGGCGTTCTGTACCATGGTACGGAACTTGTACATATAAAACTTCCTTCCCCGGAGGCCAACACGTTCCTGCTTGAAAATCACCGGCCCGCTTGATGTGGTTTTGATCAGAATAGCAACGGCCATCATAATGGGTGAAAGAATAAAAATAATCGTGAAGGAGATCCAAAACTCGCTGAATGATTTCCATGCCAGGGCAAACGAGTTTCTCGGGGTATTCTTAAAAGTAATGAAAGGTATATGTTCGAGATGTGTAATGTGGACATTGGAAATATTCATGGAATTGATTTCAGATTTCAACCTGAAGGTTACACCAATTTCTTCACATATCTCAATAAAGCTTCTCAGTTTGTCGTCATTGATATTGCTTTTGCAGTACATTACCTCATCAATAATATCGATATCCAGAATATTTTTGATATTGATCTTATCAGGATAGATCCGGATGCTTTCCCCGAACTTCTTCCGGATCAGCTGGGAATCAGTAATGATCATCAGTATTCTGAAACCCCACTCTTTGTGCTCGATCATTGATTCAATCAGTTTTACGGACCTGTCATCGGCATATATGATCACATTCCTGATACTGTGTCCGTTAGCCCTGAAATATTTAAATACACGGTAGGTCACCATTCTGAAAATATACAGGGACATCAGGTTGAACAGGGAAAATGATATGATCACGAAATAGCTGAAATTCTTTAAACCAAACAGATGTTTGTAAAAGAACAAGAGGGCGAACCCTATAAAACTGAAATTCAAAAAGTTAATAAAGATCGACACATGAGACCGGTTACCGGCTACATGGGTAAGATTCGATGTGTGCAGCAGTATTGCCCAGGTGGGAATAATCAGCAGCAGCATGATCACATATTCCCTCGTGAATTCAAAGTAGTTGGTATTTACCAGGTTGGTAAGAAAATAGGCAAGGAAAAAGGAAAATATGGTAACGATAATATCAAATACCGAAAAGAGGGAATTGAAATCTTTCTTATGTCTGATAACTTTTGTCATAGGGTTAAGTTTGGTCTTAATTACGAATCAAAATTAAGCGTAAATTAATTACCAGGATGCTTTCCAACCCTCTATTTTCGGACTATTTGACCAAGTGACGATTTTTGGGGACGTAATGAGGCAGATGTTCAACGGAGGGAAAAATGGGAGGGAATAGCGAAAAGTGAAAAGTGATTGTTACGGGTTACAGATCCATGTGCAAATGCACCCAGTCCCTTATTTTTCCCAGCGCAATGGCTGACTCGGGCAGGTCGTAATTGATAAATTGAAAATCATGCCACATGCCTTCGTAAAGATCGAGTTTAACGGGAATATTTGCCTGATCCAGTGCCTGATAATGACGTATGAAATTACTTAAGAATATTTCCTTGGTGCCACCCTGGATAAGGGTGGGCGGAAATCCTTTGGAATAGTCGCCATACACCGGTGATACATAAGGATTCCTGTGTTCTTCTGCCGGTGCATAGGCCAGTGAAGACTCATCCAGGGAATTACCATAGGCAAGAATGGGATCCTTTCCTTTTAATGTATGATAGGTATCTCCGTTCTCGGATATGTCGGACCATGGGGAGACCAGTATTACTACGGCAGGCATACCCATCCCTTCATCCCTCATTTTAAGCACAGTTCCTGCCGAAAGAGCTCCACCTGCAGAATCACCGTATATACCAATGTCATTCACGGAATAGCCTTGCACGATCAGTGCCTTAATAACAGCGATCACCTGGTCAAGTATCTGATTGAACCTCATTACCGGGGGATTTGTGTAATTTACCGAAACTACCTTAAATCCGGTAATATCAGCCACCGGAACCGAACCCATCAACGTGGTTCGTGCACTGAAGAAAGTATAGGCTCCCCCATGCAGGTAAATCAACACTTTTCCGTTGTTTGTCCATCCTTTAGGCAATACCTCCATAACCGGTACGCCACCCATAACATTATTATTAAGAACAGGCTGGAATTTCATCACAAGTGTATCATTAAATTCCGTCCAGCCTTTTTCGTTAGCATCCCAGTATCGCTTCCACCCATCATAATCTTCCGCGCCGGGAAGTACTTTTTCAACGGGCTTTAGGGGGAATGAACGAATGACTGCCTGGGCTTCCGTTGAAGCTGTGCCGGGCACATAATAAACACTGTCATTTCCTTTCTTGTTGCGGCAACCGGTAAGTAGTATTGCAGTTGCTAATGTGATCACAATGGAACTATTCATGGCAGCAAATTTTTTGTTGGATTTTCGAAGCTGTAGTCGGGCAAAAATACAAAAACTACTATTGAATCACCAGTTTCACCGATTTTTCGCTTTCCCCTGATACAACTTGGAGGAAGTAAATACCCTTTGAAAAACCCTGTAGTCCGATTTCCTCAATATGCCGGCTATTCGGGTTAAAGACCAGTTTTTTAAACTGGGTTTTTCCGTAGGCATCAACAATCCTGATTAAGGTCTCCGGCGAAATATCCTGATAATCCTGTGGAACAATTTCAAGAATTACCCTGTCTACAGCCGGATTTGGATACAGGTTTATTTTGTAGTCAATATCCTGGCTTTTCAGATTGTCGCTGGGCCCGGCCGCGAAATTTACCTTTACCTGATCAAAAGATAAGGCTTTGTTGTAAATCGCAGTCGAATAAAACGTCCCCTTCCAGGGATGATTCAAATCATTTTCATTTCCGAGCCGGAGGTAAAAATCATCGCTCCAGGTGCTGAAATCGCTGGGACGGAATCCTTCAGAGGATTTATTACCGTTAACATACATAATCTCTTTACCGTTTTTATCCCGAACATACATGATGTGGTGCAAATTGATGTATGAAACGGATTGATCCGTTACGTATGCGGGATAACCCGAAGGATTGGTAGATTGTGTCTGCAGCCTTACAGAAAAGTTTAATGAATTTTGATCCGTGGTCGAGGAATAATCCTGGTCCAGTACAAATCCAATTTGACCGTCATTCGTGGCAAGCGACATGAGGCGGGCATTTCCAAGGAGATCAGGTTCCGATGGTTTAATCCAGCATTCCACCGAAATTTCGCTGGAACTTTTCAGGGCATCGGTAATTTTTCGTGCCGGAACAAGCGAAACAAGCATCGTATTAGATAATATATCCAGTTTATTACTTGCCTCCCAGTTCACTGCGGAATGTTTAAGTATCTGTAAATCAATTGGTTCACCAAAACCCGACTGATCGTAAACAATAAAATCCGGATTATAACCAAAATTATAATATGCCACAAGTCCCTCCTTGATCCTTTTGGTCTCGGCAACTGAAAAAGTAGTTGCAATTCTTCTGTTACTGGATGGGGAATTCCCGGCATAATTCATGGACTTAACGGTATATATATAACTGGTGCTGGGCAGCAAAGCATGATCCACCAGTAGTGTATCGTTTGCATCCACGCTGATAACAACTGACTGGGTGGAATCAGAGACCAATGAACGGGTTATAACAAAACCGTTCTCATTGGATGAATTATCCTTCCAGGTAACGGTGATGCTGGTATCGGTAAAAGCGGTACCCTTTAACAACGAAGGCGGCGATGGAGGCGTGGTATACAGGGTTTTGATTTGTACCGGTTGTGTGAACGCCGAGTAGCCATCGGGGTTAAAAGACCTGATACGATAATTGTAACTGGAATTCATCAGCAATACCGTATCAGCAAAAGTGGTTATTCCGGGATCAACATCATGATAAATAACAGTGCCTGAATTATCCGGTCCTGTACGTTCAATCTGGAATCCCGTTTCATTATCCGATCTGTCTGTCCAATTTAAAACACATCGTGTATATTCTATGGAACCAGCGGTAAATCCCTCCGGTACTGCAGGGATCTCAAGGGCAAGTGTTGTAACGGATAAAACCGGCGTATATGCCGAGTAACCATCCCCATTGAAGGCCCTTATCCTGTAATAATAATTTGTGGAAGGCTGCAGGGAGTTATCAGTATAGGCAACTACATTTGCGGAAACTGTTCCAATTTCAGCAAAACCACTGGTAGCCGCAAGCGACCTGTATATTCTGAATCCTTGTTCGTTGCTGGCATTATCAGTCCATTCCAAACTTATTGAAGTTTTTGATTGGGCGTTGGATGAAAAAGATGCAGGTGCTGCTGGCAATTGCAGGTTTAGTGTAGTCACGGATAATGCGGCTGTATAAGCTGAATAACCAAAGGTATTAAACGCCCGGACACGGTAATAATAGTTGGTGCCGGGTAACAGGGAATTATCCGTATAGGCATTCACATTGTTAGTAACTGTAGCTATTTCTGAGAAACCTTCGGTAGCAGATAAGGACCGGTAAATCTTAAAACCCTGTTCATTGGTTGAATTATCAGTCCAGTTCAGGCTAATGGATGAGTTAGTTCTGGATGTTGATGTCAGGGGACCAGGTGTCGCGGGTGCCGAGGTGTAAACAGTTGAGAAATTGCGCCAGTAATTGATGGTGCGGTTAGTTGGACTGAGGACATTTCCCCTTAGTACATTAATATTATCATTGAATGAATACACTATAACATTATCTATCCTTGCCCATTCGTCAATGGGTGTACGCCACTCATCTGTACTACCACCAAAAAAGGTATTGAATCTCAGACAATCAATACCAAGATCAGTGGTATGTCTGAATAGTAGGTGGGAAACCTGGGTAACCAGTTTTCCGTCAAAGTAGGCCTCAAGTATTCCGTCATAATTGCCCCTTCCACTGGAATTAACTGTATTTAAGACCATCCTTACAGTGAGATTATGCCATTCACCCGGATTACATTGGGATATGTCACCGCTCCCGTATTCTATAATAGCATGTGAGGGAGAAAAGTAATCCGCAGAATATCCATCCATTCCCCAAAGGAAAGAATCCCCATAAGTATCATTTTTGGAATCGGGGTAATAAACATAGAAAGTGATTTTACCATTCTCTTTGAACATTAAACCACAAGTGAAACCATCATAACCATTGGGTTTAACGCCAGGATCATTTACACCCCCAGATAGAAATGGAATCTTACCCCCCATCTGATACTGAAAACCTGGCATAAACATGAGATCATAGGAAAGATATAACTCATCTTGTTTATCAAAATCAACAAACCATGATGCCCCATTGTCAATTCCTCCAACAGTACCTTCCGGAAAATAAATCTGAAGTGCTTTTGTTGGATTTAATGAATTATTAGCATCCTGGATTATATCGCAATCTTCCCAGCGAATTCCCCATGAGGGATTTAACCAGTCTCTTTTCCATTCATCTTTCAAATATTCTCCTAAAGTGTTGTTCTCAAAATTATGCTTAAATGTTACATTAAAATCATTCAGATTACTCTGACCGCTAATGTTTAAAGAAATATATGACGTGAAAAGAAGGAAAAAGGAAATACGCTTCATTCTAATTACCAGTTTATATCAACAAATTTTAGTCATCTATCAACAGTTAAATCAACTTCGTCAATTTCCCAGATTGCAATAATACAATTTTTTTGTAAATCACAAAGTCAAACTATCCAATTAAATTCATTTTTTACTTGGAATATTCATGAACAAAATTTGTCAGCACACACTATCTAACTTGAATTGAATACTATTCATTATATAAATACAATTTTGATTTAGAAGAAATCAATAAAATTTTCAATATTTATTGATTACATTTTTATTCTGAAGTGATATCATGGCTTAGAGTTTCAAGCAATGTAGCTTCATTAAAAATAAGGAGTTCCGCATCGGGGAATTCCTTCTGATTCAAACAGGTAACTGCCAATTTTGGACTACCTTGATTT
>DATEVU010000058.1:0-5678 GCA_035258345.1 Bacteroidales bacterium | reverse complement strand
CGCATTGTTGTTTTTCAATACATGTTCTGTAATTTCAGCCTGGGTTAGGGCACGGTTATAAATGGCCGTTTCATCAATGTTCCCCTGGTAGAAATAGGCGGGTACCCCGGACGAATTGGCGAACGCGCCTATCAGTATACTACCGTTAGAACTGAAGCTCCCGGTATAGTCATAAACCGTCATGGCTGCCAGACCACCGTCGACGTATAAATTGTTGGTATTGTTGGATTCATCCCTTACGCCGACAATATGATGCCAGGCATTGGTGCTTAAACCGGATGTGCTTTTTATCTCCTGGTAAACGCCTTCCGATCCCTGCAATTCAAAAATAGCCTTACCGGTTGAATTTTCAATACCTAAAAACCAATAGGAACCGGAGGAGGAGGCATCCCTTTTTCCGATAATAACCTGCGGAGTTCCAAAATCGGGATCTGAGAACTTTACCCAGCATTCAACTGAAAAACTTGAATTGGCGGGAAAATCAAAATTGTTATGGTCTGGAACGGTAATCACATTGGTGCCGCTTAAATATTTAGCCGCACCTACTTTTCCACCGGGCTCTGTGGCAACGGGATTATCTGATTCAGCATCATGATTGCCGTAAGAGTCGATAAACAGGTCGGTGGACGTGTCATCGAATTTCCAAAAACTAACCATGCCATCAGGGCATGTCTGGGCAAAGGCACCGCCGGAAAGGAAGGTAGCTGCCACTAACAACATTAACATTCTGGAGAGTAGATTTTTCATTTTCATAGGTATTGAATTAGTTATTTTAAATGGTACGTTTGAATGTTTTTAAAGTTTCAAATTATTATAGTTTGGCTTAAAATCTTAGTCGTTTACCGGATCAAAAATAGCTATTTAATCATTATCCCGAACTCCTTACCCGGTTCATTTTGATAAACAACGGGAGAACTATGACAAATGCCCTTTTTTGCTCACCAGCCGGTTCATTTCTTAAAATACTCCACCTGCTCCCGGTACAGTTTAAATACCAGATTTTCCGCATCGTATTCAATGTCATCAAAGGTAATTGACTGGTCCTTAGGAAGGTCCTTGTTTAGTTTAACCTTATCGGCCAGTCCTATTGGAAGAAGATTTTCCTTTCTTACAATATCCTGGTTTTCACATTCACCATATGCGGTATAGAAACCGGGTCCGTCGAGCAGAGTTCCTGCCTTCAGGTCGGTCTTTGCCCGGGCAATTACCTCAACCACCGGTCCGCCCAGCGGCTGAAGTACATGATCACCAAAATCAACCACGCGTGCTATGGAGGTAGGAACCTCAAAAATGCACAGGTGATAAGGGGTGTAAAAACTGTAAAGCGGACCGTCGCCCAGTTTGTAATATTTCAGATGGTGCTTGTTGAGGGCATCGTCCGTTGTGCCATATACAAATACTCCCGGTCCGGGCTGGGCGCCTATGGCAAATTCGATTATTCCGCCCAGTGCCTTTATCTGTTCAAAATCATACATGCCGGTCATATCATCAATATGACCCTTGAATTCATAACCCAACATGCCCCGTTTTGCCACCTTCATTCCCGTGGCATTGGCCACACAGGCCTGTTCCATGTTCATTTTTGTACCATCGGCGAAACTGGTGGCTTTCTCGGGTCCCATGCCCCATTGCCGGGCAAAATTCTCCTGCGTTGTGGGATTCCGGTACACATCCTGCATGCCTTTCACATTGCCGCACAGCATGGGAGTCAGGCCAAGTCCTTTCACAAACCGGTAAAGATTCATGGTGACACCGGGCTGGTCCCCGTCGCTCCCGCTGTAAATTACACCGGCCTTTTTAGCATATACGCTTAAAATAGGCCCGAGTGTGGAATCAATTTCAGCATTGAATGTTATGATATTCTTACCGTGTTTAAAAGCCTCGAGCAGCAATTGTGCTGCAAATTCTACCGTTCCGGTTATATCAAGCAAGACATCTATGCCCTGGCTTTCACAAAGCAATTTATAATCATCGGTAAATGCCCTCGTCCCGGAGGCAATAGCTGTATCAAGCTCTTTTAGCGATGAAACGAATTTCGGATGCTCTATCCCGGCAAGGGCATAAATTTGTTGCGCCTTCCCGGGTGTTCGGTTATAAATAGCCACTACCTGCATCCCGGGAATATTTCTTTCGATAAGGTTGAGTATGGCCTTGGCCATAACACCTGCCCCGATGAACCCCACCCGGATGGGATTGTTATTCTTTTGTCTTGCTTCAAGCTTGGTATCAACAATAATCATAATGGTGGGTATTAAATTAAAAATTTAAAATGGATTATCGAACCTGGTGAGTTCAACCAGGAGACTGTCTTTTTCCGAAACAACCGGACTGGCCGGGGGCCATTCTATTCCTGCAGAATTCCACCGGATCCCTGCATCATTCTCCGGCGAATACATTTCGGAACACATATACAATACAGTGGCTTCATTGCTCAAAGCCATGAAACCATGAGCAAATCCTTCGGGAATATACAGCATATTGCCTTTATCCGATGACAGCTCGACCGGGAAATTCTGCAAAAATGTTGTTGAACTTTTACGCAGATCAACCACAACATCAAAAATACTGCCGTTCAAACAGGTAACTATCTTTTTGGTTGCCTTCGGAGGGGTTTGGAAATGCAGTCCACGGACCACATTCTTTTTTGATACGGAATAGTATTCCTCCTTTATTTCGAAATACAATCCATACTGATTGAATTCGTCAATATGAAAGGGTTTAACAAACCTGCCCCTTGCATCTTCGATTATCCTGGGCGTAATTACAAAACAACTTTTCAGGGGCGTTTCATGAATATCCATAATAATTAAAACGGGCTTATAAAATTGTATAATGACACTGCATTTTTGTCCTTTTCCGAAACAACCGGATCACAATCCGGCCAGGTAAAACCGATGGAATCCCAACGTATGGCACTGTCGCATTCGGGAGAATATTTCCTGGTATTCATGGAAAGGAATATGCAATTGCTGCTCAACACGTAAAAGCCGTGTGCCAGCCCCTCGGGAACATAAAGCATATTTCCGGTCCGGGCGGTTAATTCCAGGGAGGAAACCTTTTTGTATGTATTGCTGTTTTTCCTGAGATCGATCACCACATCGAGAATGGAACCGCTGATACAACTTACCAGTTTGCAATGCGCATGGGGAGGGAGCTGAAAATGAAGACCGCGTAATACGCGTTGGGATGACACCGAATAATACTGTTCTTCAAATACCGGATTCAGCCCGTGCTGCATAAAAAAATCCTGATGAAACAGTTTAATAAACCGGCCCCTGTCATCTTCAAATATCCGTGGCACTATCTCAACACAGCCGTCAATGGGGGTGGGTATTAATTCGAATGGTCCCATACGCTATCTCAGTTAAACTTTCTGAAAACCGGTTGAACCGGTTTGCCTTCGAGATATTTTTCAATACCCTCATTCAGCGCTTTCTTATATACAATAAGCGATTCATGGATCCGTTCCACCGTATCCTGCATGTCTTTGTCGCTGTGTGAGTAAGACACAATGCTTGAAGGCATCAGCAGTCCGCGCTTCATGGTTTCCTGTATGAAAAGGGTTCTGAAGGGCTGGGAGGGTTTTTTGTCCTGGTCTGCGGTTGTATAAACCGAACAGCAATGTGGTCCGATAACCGAGACATGTCCTTCGAGTTTCAGTTCCCCGACCGATCTCATGACCCCTTCCTCAAATTTACGGCCTTGTTCATAGAGGTGACTGATTACGTCGTGTTCCTTATAGAATTTAAGTGTTGCCAGGGCAGCAGCCAGTGCGTGATTTTCGGCACCATGGGTGGTTGATATTAAAAATACGCGCTCTTTTTTATGGTGCAGGCCACCCAACTCCATGAATTCGCGTTTACCGGCAAGCGCTGATATGGCGAAGCCATTACCCAGGGCTTTGCCGAATGTCGACAGATCGGGTACAATATTATACTTCTTTTGAGCGCCTCCCAAATGCCAGCGAAAGCCGGTGATCATTTCGTCGAGGATAAAAAGGGCGCCATTTTTATGACACATATCTTTTAGCTTATGCAGAAAATTATCCACGGGAGCATCGTATTTCTCCGCTTCGAGTATCACACAGGAGATCTTACCCGGGTGTTCTGCAAACATTTTTTCAACGCTCCCGATGTTATTGTATAAAAACTTAATAGTGAGACTCTTAACTATTTCGGGGATGCCGGCCGACATGGGTGTGCTCCCGATAAACCAGTCGTCAACAGAGAAAAAAGGATGGTTGGCACAAACAGCCACCAGGTCCCTGCCGGTATATGCACGGGCAAGTTTTACAGCGCCGTTGTTGGCATCGGATCCGTCTTTGGAAAACTTGACCATATCCGCACCTTCAATGATACCCAGGAATTCTTCGGCACATTCCAGTTCAATCCTGGCCGGGCGTACAAAATTATTACCCCTGAGCATTTGTTCATGAGCTGCTTTTACAACCGGTTCGAAGGCATGACCCAGGGTTACACTTCGCAGACCCATACCATATTCTATAAATTCATTTCCGTCCACATCCCACACGTGGCATCCTTTACCATAATCGATATAAGCCGGCATGAACTCTGGGAACTGATCATCACCTTTGGCGTATGTATGACTTCCGCCGGGAATAAGATCGTTGAATTTTTTCTGCAGTTTGAGTGATTCTGTGTATTTCATGTGATTATTCGGTTGTATTTGAGAAACTGAATTCTTTTAAATAGGATGAAATTTGCTGCAAAGTTATTTCTTTTGCACGAACCGGCGTGGAAAATGATTCCTTATACCAGACAACCGTGTTTTCGATCGTGGTTTTAAAGTCCCACAGCGGATGCCATTGCAGGAGATGATAGGCTTTATCGATGGTGAGATTGAGCAATGAAGCCTCATGCATGGCCTCTTCCTTATTGTAGTCCCACTGACCACTACCCCAGCACCGGATTATTTCTTCTACCAGGATCTTTACATTTTTATTCGAAGAAATGAGGGGGCCAAAATTGAAAGCACTGCAATACGTTGTCAGTTGTTTTTCATCGCAGATCATCAGTTTTGCACCCAAAAGCAGATAACCCCCCAGAGGTTCAAGAACATGCTGCCAGGGACGTGTGGCGAACGGATTTCTTACCCTGATGGGTTCATTCTTCTGAAGAAAACGTATGCAATCCGGTACAATGCGATCCTTTGCCCAGTCGCCGCCTCCGATAACATTTCCGGCCCTTACCGTGGCAATCTTTACACCATGTTCCTGAAAGGTTGCAGGGTTAAAAAAAGAACGCCGCCAGGATGAAGTAACAATCTCAGCTGCTCCTTTACTGGCCGAATAGGGGTCATATCCTCCCATGGGATCATTTTCGCGATAACCAAACAGCCATTCCTGGTTTTCATAGCTTTTATCCGAGGTAATGATTATAATAACCGTTGACAGGTTAAGTTGCCGGACAGCTTCAAGCAGATTTGCGGTCCCCATGATATTGGTCTCCATGGTTTCGAGAGGAGCGTTGTAGGACTCACGCACGAGGGCTTGGGCAGCCAGATGAAAAATAATATCGGGTTTTACCTCACCGAGGCACTTTTTGAGTGCGTCGAAATTGCGGATATCCCGGTTGAAGTGCCGGATGTCCCTGTCAAGTTCAAGCTGCCTAAAGAGCGCGGGTTCGGTAGGGGGATCAAGAGCATAGCCATATACTCCG
>DATEVU010000057.1:0-4610 GCA_035258345.1 Bacteroidales bacterium | reverse complement strand
GGCTTTGAGAAATGATACGGTGTAATTCTTCAGCCAGTGGGGCGGGTACTGTTTCCCTTATTCCGATATTACTTACTGAACCGTCATTGTTTACGGTAAGGGTTACCTGAACTTTATTCCTGCCGGTGAGATCCCTGAATTTTGAATAATCGAGCCTGTCATCCACCCACTTTTTATACGCCTTTAAGGATCCACCCGGAGGAAGCGGTTTAATAAAATCATAGGGAATGGCTTTACCCCCGGGAGAAATTTCTTCGGCCTCAATTACCGATACGGCACCGGTAACGTCATATTTCTTTTGGGTGCCGTAACCAACAACCACTACTTCATCCAGGGCCAGCAGATCCTCCTGGAGGGTTATTGTTGAACCGTTGATCTCTTCGGCTGTAATTTCCAGGGGTTTGTACCCGATGTAGTTTAATGCAAGCTTTGAACTCTTTCCGGCCACCCGGATCGAAAAGGAGCCATCGATGCCGCTTATTGTTCCCTGATTTGTGCTTTGCTCAATAATAGTAACACCAGGCAATGCTATTCCTTCCGAATCCACTATTCTGCCTTTCAATGTGCCTATAATCTGCTGATCAGAAGTTGCAGCCCTGTCTGCGGATTTTTCTTTTCTCTGAACCGGCGGCGCCTGGGAACGGGCCTCTGCCATTACCCGGGTTTCACCTGCCGTCTCCCGCTCCGCCAGCTTGCTATCCTGGAATTCCTCCTGGTCCCCGGTGGGTTCGGGTTGTATTTCCGGCATGGTTACCGGAACTTTTGCCTGTTCTTGTACTTCCTCTGCAACCGGATCCCCGGTGGCGGCAACCTCAGGTGCTGCGGCCAAAACCTGCCTTTCAGGAACTGATTTCTCCGCAACAATCTTTGGGGCAGGGGGTTTTAACAACACATAAAGTATACTCCCGACACCTGCCAGGATAACCAGGGCAGCGGCAATACGGAAGTATATGTTCAGGAATCGTTTCCTGCCTGGTTTTACACGATTTTGCAGCAGGTTATTGAGTGTGTCCATATCCGATCGCAGTTCTTCTGCCGATAACCCGCTTAATCCTTCAAACGCGTCTTCATCAAAAACATCCTGCATCATCTCCTTTTCCAGTTCATGACGCTGCCGGTTTGAAAACAAACCTCCCAGATAAGATATTACCCGGTCATATAATTGTTCAATCCTGGACATTCTTCAAAATTGTGTTGGACTCAATGCAAAGTTTTAAATTTCTTTTGCCATTTTGAATAAAGCTTTTCACCTTATTCTCTTCGAGTTTCATTTCAGCAGCAATTTCCTTGTAACAATACTGCTGATAGTAAAACAGCTCTATACACCGTCGCTGGTCCTCCTTCAGCCGTTCCAAACAGGCTTTCAGCCGGATCTGCAAATCTTCATCGTCTTTTTCTTCAATAGGGTGCAAAACAGCCGTCGATTCCATAAACAATTCTTCGCCCATAAGTTCATAACGGTTCCGTTCCGAAATATCCTTCCGGAGTTTCATCAGGCAATAATTCCTGCTCACACCATACAGCCAGCTCTTAAAGTTACGAATTTCATATTTGGGAATATCACGCGCCAGAATCTCAAAGATCTGCATTACGGCATCCTGGCTGTCATCACGGTTTTTCAGGTATTTCATACAAACACCATAAACCAGGTACATATAGGGTTTATATAAAGCCCCGAGTATCTCCAGATCCTGCTTCCCGCGGTATTGTTCTACCAGTTCCCCGTCTGAAAGATGTTCCAAATTACTTTGCGTGTTTGCCTTTATAAATTGAGTCCACTCCGAAAAGTTATGAAAACTAATTATTTGGGGCTAAAGCCCGGTTTATCAGCAGCCTTTAATAGGAGGTTGTCTGAAAAGTAGTTATTTCTCGCAAAGACGCCAAGACGCCAAGAAATAAATTTATGGTAATCAGCTCTTTGCGACTTAGCGGCTTTGCGAGAGTTTTTCATATTTTGACTTATTGGACAGCCTCTTAATGATGATCAGTTACTTATTGGGCTTTAGCCCAATAAGCGGCATTAATCAGAGTGTACTTAAAATCCAGGCAGAAAATTATAAAACATTTATGGAAAAATCTTGGGAATATCACCTTAATGATAAAAAGTATTTCATTTAAATCTTATTCACATGAAAAAGGCAATCGTATTTATCAGTTTAATGCTCCTGATGGTGTCGGGTTCTTCGGCACGCGTCATCACGGGAACAGTGGTTGATCCCGGCAATAATCCGATTCCGGGCGTTAATGTAGTGATCAAAGGCACTGCAACCGGTACCATAACCGACAGTAACGGAACATTTTCCATTACGGTAGGTGAAAATAATGCCACCCTGGTTTTCAGTTTTGTAGGGTACAAGAACCAGGAAGTTAAAATTAATTCAGCCGGTTCGCTTTACGTTATGATGGACGAAGATGTTGTGGCGCTTCAGGAATGTGTTGTTACCGGTTATGCAGAGCAGAAAAAATATGATGCAACAGGGTCGGTAGCAATACGGGGTTTGGCATCATCTCCCGGGCACCATAAATCAAGGACATATTATCCGCCGGCAGCAGAATTTAATACCGAGGGATATTCAACCATACATGAAAACGGTTTTAAAAGTCCCATCCGGCAACCCCTGTCTACTTTTTCCATCGATGTGGATGCCGCGTCCTACAGTAATGTCCGCCGGTTTATCAATGAGGGGCAGAAACCGGTACCCGATGCCGTTCGCATTGAAGAAATGATCAATTATTTTGATTATGATTACCCGCAGCCCGGGAACGGGCATCCGTTCTCCATCATTTATGAATTGGGAGAATGTCCCTGGAACAGGGAGAACAAACTGCTCCACATCGGTCTGCAGGGTGAAAAGATGTCGAATAATGAAGTACCGGCATCCAATCTTGTTTTCCTGCTCGATGTTTCAGGATCCATGAATTCACCAAATAAGCTTCCCCTGCTTATAAAAGCCATGAAATTGCTGGTCGGCCAGCTCAGGAATGAGGACCGGGTAGCCATTGTTGTTTATGCGGGCAGCTCCGGACTTGTATTGCCTTCTACTCCCGGCAATCAAAAGGAAAGGATCATAACAGCCCTGGAGCGCCTGACTGCCGGTGGATCCACAGCGGGATCAGCCGGTTTGAAACTGGCCTATCAGGTGGCAGAAGAGAATTTCATTGAAGAGGGTAATAACCGTATTATTCTGGCCACAGACGGTGATTTCAATGTAGGTCCCTCGAGCAATGCCGAAATGGAACGGATGATCGAATCCTACCGCAACAAGGGGATCTATATTTCGGTTGCCGGTTTTGGCATGGGCAACTACAAGGATGATAAAATGGAGATCATTGCTGATAAGGGAAATGGGAATTATTCCTATATCGATAACCTGATGGAAGCAAAAAAGGTTTTCATCAATGAATTCAGCAGCACCCTGTATACAATTGCAAAGGATGTTAAGATACAGATCGAGTTTAACCCGGCCTATGTAAAGGAATACCGGTTGGTGGGCTATGAAAACCGTTTATTGAACGAGGAAGATTTCGACAATGATAAGAAAGATGCCGGTGAACTGGGTGCAGGACATACCGTGACGGCATTATATGAAATTGTTCCTGTCAACCGGCAGGGCGATTACGTACGCAGACTTCAATACCAGCAGTCGGAGATACTTCCGGGGGTTATGGAAAACAAGGAGCTTGCCTCGATAAAATTCCGTTATAAAAAACCGGATAGCGACAAGAGCATACTCATGACAGAAACAATACCCAATGTACACAAACCCATTGGACAAACTTCTGAAAACTTCAGGTTCTCGGCAGCTGTGGCTGGTTTTGGCATGCTTCTTCGCAATTCCGAATACAAGGGAAGTATGGATTATATCACCGTGCTTAGCCTGGCGAAAGCCTCCAGAGGTCATGATGCAGATGGTTACCGGGCGGAGTTTATCAGGCTGGTTGAGTTGAGTAACAGCGGGTTGGTGTCGATGAAAGGGGAGGAGTAGGAATTCTATTGCTGTTGGCATTAGCCAACGGTTAAGCTAAATTGAATATTCGATTATTGCTTTAGCCTCATACCCGGCAAATATGAGGCTAAAGCCTTTTCATGGTCAATGTTTCAGTTCGTCAATTTTCATTATCTTTCTCATCATATTATTACCAATGTAAACCAACCATGAAAACAGCAATATTCAATACCGAATCCGAAGAGGCGAAAAATACCGAGAAACACCAGGAAATTCAGAAGCTGATTGATATGAAATTCCTGGAACAGCGAAAGATTTTCCTGTGGGGACCGGTTGATGATGATTCTGCCAGGGACATTGTCAGCAGGTTGCTCTATCTCGAATCGGTAAAACCGGGTGAGAAAATAACCTTTTATATCAATAGTCCGGGAGGCATTATTACCTCGGGCTATTCCATTCTCGATACCATGAACCTCCTGACTTCGCCTGTATCCACAGTTTGTATGGGATTGGCGGCATCCATGGGATCTATCCTGCTATCGGCCGGTAAAAAGGGGGAAAGATATATTTATCCGCTCGGGGAGGTGATGATACACCAGCCAAGTATTGAATATCTGCAGGGAAGGGCCAGCGATATTGAGATCCACGCACGGCAAATTACCA
>DATEVU010000056.1:0-25616 GCA_035258345.1 Bacteroidales bacterium | reverse complement strand
GCCGTTTTTAAAAGACCACCCTTCGCCGGATGGAAAGACCACCCCCTAAGTTAACATCCTTTAGTGAAACTTTGCTGATAGTTGGCAGTGGTAATAATAGATGAATGCCTATAAAGGTTCTTAAGTACAGGAAGGGGAATTTTATCACCGGCTATGTTACCAAAGGAATGTCGGGCGATGTGGTTGAACATGTTTTTATCAATAGTGGCAAGGGTAGCAATCTTTTTAAGACGAGTGTTTAAGTTCTTTGTTGCAGTATTTACCTTCCTTTCTAGGTCAACCGGATCTTTTACATTGGCAGTAGTCAAATCCGGGAAGACCAATGCTTTTGGAGAAGGTTTATCAGGTTCATATTGAGCAAGGATTTCCATTACTTTTTCGTTTATCTTGATGCTACCAGGTTTATTATTTTTGCCCATTATATAGTGCAAGCGCCCATTTTTGAAATCGGCCCATTTGAGTCGAAGTAAGTCGCCAATCCGGATTCCAGCCAAATAAAAGGATACAAGAAATACATTTCGGGCATGCTTTAAATTTGGATTTTTAGAAAGATCAAGATTCTCAATTTTTTTAATTTCATCCTCATTTAAGCCAATCTTCTGACTTTCAGGTATGCGAATGGTGAGCTTTCCCCTGCCGAAAGGATAGTAATTCTGTTCAACAATGTTGTCGCCAATGGCTTTGTTGTACAAGGTTCTGATAAGTATAAGATGATTGACAATGCTTCGGGGTTTGGATTCTTTTTTGCCCTGCAACCAGGAAATAAATTGCTTCAATAGCTCGGTGGTCACATCTTCAAAGTGAAGATCCTCTGACTTTCTAAATTCTTTGAAATTGTTTATCCTTGAATTATCAGATTTGTATACTTTTATTTTGCCTGCGGTTGATAGCATATCAAGATAATCCTGCGCGAATTGGAAGAAGGTTGTACCGGTTCGCTGATTTTTGATACGCTTTTTAAGTTCACCGGTAGTGGTGGACTTTTTTCGTACTTCCTGGTTCAGGTATACTTTCTGTGCCTCAAGTAATTTATCCTGCAAGAAAGTATTAATGAGTGTGGCATTGGGGTGGTTCTTCCGCACTTTTTGGTTTGATTCATCCCATTGATCAGCTAGCAAATAAACATTCATGTAAATATACTTGGAAAGCCTGTCAGCTGTGATACGCATTGCCAATGGATAAGTCTTATCCGCTCTGCGCTTATGTTCAATCAACATTATCTTAAATGACGCCATATTCAGAGCCTTATTTGGTAAAACATTTTATATATTTGTATCAGCAAATGTACTGATTTATATTCAAATAACAGGTAAAACATAGGTAAAACATTTTGCGGTTTATCATGGTCTATAATGATCCAAAATGGTCTTTAAGAAATTGGTAAATATATGATATACAGATATTATAGATTTATTAGAATTTTTAGAATACAAAGGTATTTGGGCTCATAACCCAAAGGTCGTAGGTTCAAGTCCTGCCCCCGCTACAAGAAGCCACCGGAAACGGTGGCTTTTTTGTTGAACAGGGCCTTATACGGCACGTTTCAAATACGCAATATGCGTTATGCATCCTGTGTAAAATGAGACCGGGGAAGTTCAAACCTGTTATTAGTGGAATTCAACGGTTTTTCATTAATTTAGTCAGTAAGAAATGAAATATAATGCTGAAGAAAATGTATAAATCAATATCCTTAATTGCACTTTGTTTGGTTACCCAGATTCTTTGCATTTCCATTGTCCCGGGCCAAACGGTTCCGGTTTTGGATGAAAATCCTGCAGGAATCAGAATTGCCGGGCTGCAAATGAACGTCACCAATGATATAATCAAAAACAAGGAGCAGATCCTGAAGGGGATCGGAGAGGCGGCGATAGAAGGCGCCAGTTTTCTGATCACTCCTGAAGGATCCCTTTCGGGGTATACCGATGATTTTGACCAGGTTGAATTGTTACAGGCCCTGCAGGTTGTCAGGGATGCTGCCCGTAAATTACATGTTGGTCTTATGCTGGGCACCTGTTATAAAGAAGTTATACATGAGACGGAAATCTGTTATAACCAGGTACAGGTGTACCTGCCCGATGGCTTTTTTCTTGGTGCATATTCCAAAATTCTGCGGTGCAGCAGTCTTGATTTGCCGGGAACGGGAGAAATGGTAGATTACGCAGAAGGTATGCTAAAGACTTTTGACTGGAACGGATACCGGTTTGGCATACTTATATGCAATGATCTCTGGGCCACACCCGGCTATACTACCATGCCCAATCCCTATCTTCCGTGGAAACTGAGACAAATGGGAGCGCAGTTTATCGTGCATTGTATTAACTCAGGAACTGCAGAAAAATACAAGTCCTTTCATGAATCCTCGGCTGAATTGTGGGCGCTTTCCCTGCAAATCCCGATCATTGAGGTAAATGCCGCACAGGAAGAAGAGCGGATCAATGCGCAATCCGGTTTAATTGATGCACAGGGAGAGCGTATATTGCGTGTTCCCGATACGGGACGCCAGTTTTTTATGTTCGAATTTGAACCGGGGACTTCCCCAATACCCGGTAAACATATTGAATAAACCATGGTAATGTAACGGGTTTTATTTCAGCCGGATACGCATGACATACATATCTGCAGTCATATAGAGGTATCTGCCCTCCGTATCCAGGGTGCAGTTCGAGGTAGCCTGTCCTGTTTTTACAGTTCCCAGGTGTTCCCCGTTTGGAGAAAAGATCCACACACCACCCGGGCCGGTCGCAAAGATGATACCGTCCTTTCTGACCTTGAGGCCGTCGGGGGCACCTGTTTCTGCTTTCTTCTCCCCTGAAGGCTGATGGAACATCCTGCCATTATCCAGGGATCCGTCTTTTTTGATCCCGAATTCCATCCAGAAAGCCTGGTCGCCCATTCCCGAGTTTGCAACATAAAGCCTGGTTTCATCAGGTGAAAGTCCTATCCCGTTGGGAGCGGTCATCTTATCGGTTAACAAGATCAGTGTGCCCGCTGCAGTAAGTTTGTAAACTCCCGTGAATTTCAACTCCCGCTTTGGATCCTCAAACCAGTGCTCCATCCCATACGGGGGGTCGGTAAAAAACAGGTCGCCCTGCGAATTAAATACGGCATCATTTGGACTGTTAAGCCGTTTACCCTGCCAATTATCAACAAGGGTTATGTATTGGGGCCCGGGGTTGTCAATCGGGGCATCCATGCGTGCTATGCGCCGGTCGCCGTGCTGGCACAAAATAAGCCGCCCTTGTTTGTCCAGTAATAACCCGTTGGAACCTGTCTCCCCTCCCCTGGAAATGGTATCCGTATATCCTGCGGGCTTCAGGTATAACTTAAGTCCGGCTGTTTCGGACCATTGAAATACACTGTTTTCCGGTATATCGGAAAATATCAGGATATCCAGTCCGGGAATCCAAAGCGGACCCTCGGTCCATTCAAAACCTTCTGCAATAATTTCCGGCAATTCACCGGGTGGAATGATATCATCCAGCAGGGGGCTGAATCGCTCAACCGATCCGGTTCTGGTAAAAATAGTTTTTGTTGTGTCCGGGTTTTCATTGCTTTTCCCGGCAGTTCTTGTTTTACAACCTGACAGGGAGACTGCTGTTGCCAGAACCATTGTCAGAACACAGATCTTGTTCATAACCAAGGTGTTTCACCCGACGGGCGCCTGAGGTCACAACCATGAATTGAAATGACCAGAAGTATAAAAGCTAATTTTGTCTTCATTTTCTCACTAATTTAGCTATTTATTCATGAAAATGAACCAGAAAACGAAACGTATTCATGAACAACGCTAAAATCCGGGTTCTTTTGATCGCTGTCCTGTTGACAGGTTCAATTACCGGATCATTGGCCCAAAAGGAGGCCGGGTATGCCTCAATCCACAGGATCATGTCCCGGATGCCCGATTCACTGACTTATTCAACGCAGGATATTGCAGATTATGTAGATTCAAAATTTTCAACGCAAAGGGAAAAATCAAGGGCAATCTTCCTGTGGATTGCGCGGAATATTGCCTATAATTTCGACAGTCTTTTCAGCAACAGGTATGATGAAACCGCATCGGAAATAAGTGAAAGGATCCTGAAAACACGGATCGGGGTTTGTCTGAATTACGCAACACTTTTTAACGAAATATCCAATAAGGCCGGCATTAAATCCTACGTTGTTCAGGGATATACAAAACAAAGCGGGCGTGTGCACTATCTTCCGCATGTATGGTGTGCAGGATTCATCGACTCTGCCTGGTATCTTACTGATCCGACCTGGGGAGCCGGATATGTGTACAAAGGAAAATTCATCAACCAGATTAACAGTTCCTATTTAATGGCAAAACCGGAAGTAATGATCCGGTCCCGGATGCCATTTGATCCTGTGTGGCAGTTATTATACCACCCGATTACCCACCAGGAGTTTTATAAAAGCAATTTCCGCACCGGCAAAAACAGGTTATATTTCAGTTTCCCGGATTCGTTGCGTGCCTATGAACAATCCACTGAACTTGACCGGGCCATTTCCTCGGCACGCAGGATTGAACAATACGGGGTTATGAACTCTTTTATTGAAGCTAAATTGCGGGTGCTTCAGGGAGATATCGTATACTTCAGGAACAGGATATCTGCTGAAAAGTACGAATCGGCCGTGAACAAATACAATGCCGGTATCAACATGTTGAACCGCTTCATTGGTTACAGGAATAACCGGTTCCAGCCGGAAAGGGATTCTGCGCAATATGAACAATTGCTGGATTCAACGGAATACCTGTTCAATATGGCTATTCAAACCTTAGCCGGAATAAATGGCCCCGATGAAAACATCATCAACTCCGCTGTTTCGCTAAACGATGCGATCGGCGTAACGCTGATCGCATTGCATGAACAAAGGTTTTCCCTGAAAAGTTACCTGAAGGACAGGTGACGTTGCCGGTCCGGGGTTATTCAGCCGGGTAACCCACTGTTTGTGCCACAACGATATATAAGTTTGGACCCAGACCCATTTCAGGGGTCAGCATCTCCCGGTCGACAGATCCCCTCACTACGGTGGCCATGTTTTCAGATGCACAATACAGGTATATGTTTTGCGAAACAAAACCGGCATCAATGTTAGCGGTCTGCAGGTTCGATTGCCTGTCGCCGCCCATTTTATCAAGGTCGGCAACTATGATCATGTTTACAGGTGCCGTTGCCACATAGGCCTGCGTTCCGGTCAATACCCTTATATCCCGGTTGTGTATGGTTACCAGGGCATGTTCCTGGGCATCATACCGGAATAATCCTTCCTTATTGCTCATATATACCTCGATCTCCTGCTTGTTTTGGGCTGTGGGCACAGTCCGCCTGCCCGATTCCTTACGGTTAATGCCATTGGCAGCCCAAAGCAGGTTGGCCATTTCCTGCAGCGAAATTTCGCGGTCGCTGTAAGTCCTGATGGATTGCCTTTGTTTAAGCGCTTGCATAAGGAGCATACCTTTATCCAGCTGCGGTTCGGGAAGTTTAATTACCTTGTTTTCCTGGGCGAAAACATGGACCTGACACATAAAAACTGCCAATAATAAAACAAGTTGTTTCATACGTTCTATTTTATGTTAAACAATACTACAAAATATCTTGCGTAGCCCTATCAGTTCATAAAGATCATCATGCCCCCGCCTCCGCTGTTGCCAAACCGTGGATTGACCACATTGTTGTATATGGATCCGAAGGTATAGGAGAATCCGAAACTGGTAAAATACTGATACTGGGTTGCCTGCTCTTTTCTTCTCAGCAGTACTTCCTCGGCAGTGGCACCCCCCTTGACAAGCCCGAGCTGATCGTGTATGATGGATGCCCCTCCTCCCAGATTTACCGATAATCCTTTGGCGATCCTCAGGCTGATGTAACCGTTAACCGAAAGATTGTTTTTCGACCAGTCGTATAAATAATTGCTGTAATCGATCCCCACATCAACAGAGCCCCATTTTTGGATCACCCCGTAATCAGCCGATAAGGAATGGAGCCACAATCTCTCCGCCAGCTTATCGTAAATGGTGGAATCCTGGTATCTGACATAACTATAACCGGCCTTGTAAAGGATCCTGAATTGTCGTCTTGTAGATTCGGAGTAGGGGAAAAGATCGTATTCAATTCCCGGCATGATCCGAACCATTATTTTTTGATTGCTGTAGCTGGATGATCCCATATCCAGCGATCCGCCATACGACCAATGATCGGTAAGGCTTTTTACCACCAGGGCATTTATCGATTTGGAGTTGTTGTCACTGGTGATGATCTGGTCATTGATTTCAAATTTATCATCACTGTAACTGTAGCGCATATTGACATTGATTTTCCAGGCCTCGGTGATTCTGTTCGAAGAGAAATTGCCGGATAAATACCTCGATTTGTATGTTTTTTGCCCGTTGAGGAACCCGTTCAGGGAAGTTCTGAACACCCAGCTGTTCCATTTGTCGGAGGATAATGTTTCTGATAACGGTTCTGTGAAACTGATCTTAATATATTTTGACAGGGGTGTTTTGGCAACATAGCGCATCAGGCCCATTTTCAGCGTATTTACTTCTTTTTCTCTTCTTCCGTCATCTGTTTCATCAGGCGTACTTACAAAAGAAACGGTATCGCGCATCCCGGTAAATTGATGTTGTCCGACCAAAAAGTAAGTAAATTCGGTACCTCCTGAACCAGTACGTTGTGCGGTTGATATGATGTAAACCCCGGCATCGTGAATATCCCTTACATAGTTGACATAGGGGATCTCCTTCCGGATATAATCACTGGCTTCCATAAATATATTCAACGCATCCTTCCGAAGCGTATCAGTATTGGTCACGGGGACCTGCGAATAGGTGTGCAGCACAAATAAGACATTTGCAATCAGGATAACAGTTTTTTTCATGGTGTTGTTGCAGCAGTTAGGGGCAAGGTTGAGAAATTCGGGAATGGTGCGTTTCGGTAAATTACGACCTGAAAGTAAATATATAAAAGATTTTTTGAAGATGATGCAATGATCCAATCGCAGGTAAACTAATTAGTCTTACGTGGTGACAAAGCCATCTCCTTGACTATCTTTGTATTTATTACCGATTAATCCTGTAATCCGGGATAAATCCATATTATAGTTTAACTAACTATGAACAACCTTAATTATGGTGTGATTGGAAACTGCAGGAGTGCCGCTCTGGTTTCGGAAAAGGGAAGCATAGACTGGTGCTGCCTGCCCGATTTCGATTCTCCTTCTGTTTTTGCCAAACTGCTTGACAACGAAAAAGGTGGCTCCTTCGGTATCGTTGTTGGGGATCATTTTACTGTTACACAAAGATACCTGCAACGGACAAATGTATTGTGTACCGGATTTACATCGGGCCAGGGGGCTTTTGAAGTAATTGACTTTATGCCGCGCTACAAAATAAGTGATGACGATTATTTTACCCCTGCAGAAATTTACCGCTATATCCGTCTCTTGTCAGGGACGCCGGTTTTTAGGATAAGCTATAATCCCATGCTTAACTATGCGAGGGATGAGGTAGCCCATATCACGGAAGAGGATCATATAAGAACCTACTCGGTGGAATGGCCTACGGATTGCATTTATCTCTATTCCAGCCTGGACCTTCAGGATATTTTACTGGAAAAGGAAATTTTGCTTACCCAGCACCAGTTTCTTTTGTTGTCCTACAATCAAAAATTGATAAATATTGACCTAAACAGGGTTTATCTCGAATACCAGCGGACCAAGGTGTACTGGCTCAACTGGACAAACCGTTCAAAGAAATACAAAAAGTATACCGAGGAAATCATCAGGAGTTTACTGGTGCTGAAAATTATGTCCTTCGAATCAACCGGGGCCGTGCTGGCAGCATTAACCACCAGCATCCCCGAAACCATAGGTGAGGTGCGTAACTGGGATTACCGTTTTTGCTGGCTCCGCGATGCATCCATGTCTGTCGATACTTTGCTGAGAATGGGACATTATAATGCGGCCCAGCGCTACCTGGTGTATATAACGGGCATACTGAAGTCGAAGAACGATACTTTCCAGATCATGTACGGCATCAGGGGCGAAAGGGAACTTACTGAAACTGACCTGCCCCACCTGGCGGGATATGAACAGTCGAAACCCGTGAGAATCGGCAATGCTGCCTATACGCAAAAGCAGAATGACATATTTGGATACCTGCTGAATGTTATTTACCAATATTACGAATTCTTCCCCGGAACACTGGACGAAATCGAAGATATGTGGGAAATTGTCCGGAATATTATTTTTACTGTATCTATCCATTGGGAAAAACCCGATAAGGGGATCTGGGAAATCCGGAACGACGAAAAGCATTTTGTTTTTTCCAAGGTGATGTCCTGGGTTGCCATGGACAGGGCAGCAAAAATCGCCAGGCTGCTGAATAAAACATATTATGCCCAAACGTGGCAGGGTATTGCCAATGATATCCGGGAAGAAGTGTTACTGCATGGATGGAAGGAGGATCTGCAGACATTTACACAAACCTATGACAATTCCTATCTCGACGCATCCTTGCTTCTGATGGCGGAATATGGTTTTATTGATGCCGGTGACCCGAAATACAAGAATACGGTGGTAGCAGTAAAAAATGCACTTTTTTACAACGGATTAATGTACCGTTACATCAACCCTGATGATTTTGGCTGGCCAAAATCATCCTTTACAATTTGCACCTTCTGGCTGATACAGGCCATGGTCAGAACCGGAATGAAAGAGGAGGCGGAAGAAATTTTCAAAAATCTGCTGAAATGCGGAAACCATGTGGGACTTTTTAGTGAGGATATCGATTTCACAACAAAAAGGCTGTTGGGAAACTTTCCACAGGCATATTCCCACCTGGCTTTAATTAATACATCCACGCTGTTTTCAGAAGCAAGTCTTATAGCAAAATTTAGTAAACCATAGCGGAATGAGCGCAACCATCAAAACACCTTTTGACAGGTTAGTCATCGCGGCTTACCGGTTACCCTTTAAATTCAACAGGCATAAGAGCGGCTATAAAGCAGTACAAAATTCCGGCGGCCTGGTTTCGGCCATCCTGGCTTTGGCGGAAAATTTCAGAAATAACAACTTCCAGACAGTAAAGAGCAAAATAGTATGGACAGGCATTGGTGATAATTTACCGGAAAATTACTCTGCCGAAAAATTTGAAAATGAGCATTTTGACATTGTTCCTGTAAGAATTAACGCCAAGCTGAATGATCTGTTTTATGGTGGTTTTTGTAACGACTTGATCTGGCCGTTGTTTCACTATTTTTCATCCTATAGTGTTTTTAACAACAGCTATTTTAATGCATACAAGGAAGCCAATGCAATATTCTGTGAAGAAATTGTAAAGGTTTATAAACCCGGCGATTTTATCTGGGTACATGACTACCAGTTGTTGATGCTGCCCGAAATGATCCGGGAAAAAATACCGGATGCCACGATCGGATTTTTTCTGCATATTCCCTTCCCGTCATTTGAAACATTCCGGTTATTGCCCCGGGGATGGCGCGAATCCATTGTTAAAGGTATGCTGGGGGCTGATCTGATCGGATTCCATACACACGACTATGCACAGCATTTTATAAAATCGGTACGGCGGACGACAGGATTTGAATGCCGTCAGAATGAAATATATACACCCCATAAGGTTGTTAAAGCCGACGCTTTTCCAATTGGCATTGATTATGACAAATTTCACATGGCCTGTTTTGATAAGACGGTATTGGCCGAAAAGCAAAAAATTAAAGATAACCTGTCGGGTCAGAAACTCATTTTTTCGGTGGACAGGCTCGATTATTCGAAAGGGCTGCTGTCAAGGCTTAAAGGATATGAAACCTTTCTGGAAAAATACCCCGGATGGCGGTCAAAAGTGGTTTTTAATATGGTAGTGGTTCCTTCACGCGACAGTATTGAAAAATACAAAGAAATGAAGCGCGAGATAGAATCAACGGTAGGCCGGATTAACGGAAAATACAGTACCCTCGCCTGGCGGCCCATAATATACCAGTACAAATCACTGTCGTTTCATGAACTGGTTTCGCTTTACGATATCAGTGATGTTGGCCTGATAACCCCGTTGCGCGATGGGATGAACCTTGTTGCCAAGGAATATGTGGCCTGTCAGAGTGAAAATAAAGGGGTTTTGATCCTGAGTGAAATGGCTGGTGCTGCAGCGGAACTGAATGAAGCCATTATAATAAATCCTGCTGATAATATTGAAATGGCTGATGCCATTTTAACTGCCCTGGAAATGAAACCGGAGGAAAAACAAACGAGACTCGGAAGAATGCAAAGCCGGATTGCAAGTTACAATGTTTTCACCTGGGCTTTTGATTTTTTTAATCAAACCTATGACATCAAGCAACAACAGCAACTTATGCACGTGAAGTTTATTACCGGGACCATTGCCTCAGCTATTGTTTCGGGCTACCATAAGTCCCGGCGCCGGATCCTTTTTCTGGATTATGACGGCACGCTTGTTTCTTTTTCCAAATATCCCGAGCTGGCGATCATTGATGAAAACACCCTTGGGATCATTAAAAAATTGTCGGGTGATCCCAACAATACAGTTGTTATCATCAGTGGAAGAGGTAAAGATTTTCTTGAGATGCAGTTCCGGGATGTTCCGGTAACTTTGGTTGCCGAACACGGATACTTTATTAAAGATGCAGGTGAAAACTGGCAATCGGCATTTGTCTCCGACGCACAGTGGAAAGATGCTGTAATGCCCATTTTGGAGGAATATGTTAACCGCTGTAATGGCACTTTTATTGAAGAAAAAACGGGTAGTCTCGCCTGGCATTACCGGAATGCCGATTTCGATTTCGCGCAATTGCGCCTGCATGAATTGAAGGATGATCTCGCTGAAATTATCCGCTACAAAACAGATTTCGAAATTCTTGAGGGTAACAAAGTGCTTGAAGTAAAAAGCGGCAAATACGACAAGGGGGAGGCTGCTTCGGCATTGATGAATGATGAGCAGTATGACTTTGTACTTGCTGCCGGAGATGATATAACCGACGAATTCCTTTTCAAGGCTATGCCTGATTCCGCTTATACCATCAGGGTCGGCTTAAGTCCATCGTATGCCAGGTATAATGTAACCGATCTTAATGTGTTGTTGAATTTATTGAAAGAACTGGTGGTTTAGTTATATCGGTTCAGGTAGGTTTATTCAGCCGCCTTTATTTCGGAGTATAATTTGGCTGCCGGTAAAAATTCAACTAACTTGAAGTTCAATTTTTTGCCAGGACGAACAGACTTTTTATTGCAAATAATTCAATTGTAAAACCATGAAAATCATAACGCTTATGCTGGCATCCGTAGTTTTGACCAGTGCAGTTGCCGGTAATAATCCGGTAGGGGTATTTGATGACCATGCCGATGTCGGCAGTCCCAAACAGGCGGGATCGGTTGTATATGATGCACAAAACCAAACCTACCTGCTCAAGGGTGCAGGCTATAACATCTGGTTTGAACGTGATGAATTTCACTACGCCTATAAAAAGATCAAGGGTGATTTTATTCTTACAGCAAATTTTGCTTTTGTTGGCAAGGGTGTGGACCCTCACCGTAAAATCGGCTGGATGATCCGGGAAACCCTGGAAGAGAACGCTTCCCACATCAGTGCTGTTGCCCATGGTGACGGATTAACGGTGTTGCAGTGGCGCCCGCTGAAAGGAGCTTTCATGCGTGACCCGCAGGATGAGATATTTGCTCCGAAGCCGGGTTATCAGATCCTTCAGCTTGAGAGGCAAGGCAAAAAGATAATCTTCAGTGCCGCCCAGGTCGGTGAGCCGCTCCAGGTAATCGGCATCCAGCGTATGCCCGATATGCCCGATGAAGTACTGGCAGGATTATTCATTACCTCACATAATCCCGATGTAGCCGAAGAGGCCAGGGTGTGGAACGTACGGATTGACAAGCCTGTACCTGAAAATTATGATCCCGGTCAGCAAGGCTGGATCGGCTGCAGGTTGGAAACCATGAATGTATTTGACGGCATGCGCAAGGTTATCCATGAATCAAAAGGCCGGTTCGAAGCTCCCAACTGGATGCCCGACGGGAAGAAACTGCTTTTTAATGAGAACGGTTCGCTGTTTACCATACCGGTTGAAGGCGGAACCATTGAAAAACTGAATACCGGTGATGCCAGCCGCCTTAACAACGATCACGGCATTTCCTTCGACGGGAAATTACTGGCGATAAGCCACAGTCCTCAGGGAAGCGGTTCCAAGGTATATGTTCTTCCCCTTTCCGGCGGTGTCCCAAAACTGATAACCGAAAAAGCTCCTTCGTACTTCCATGGCTGGGCTGCGGATAACAAAGCCGTATTGTACGTGGCACAGCGGGATACTGCAATATATAATATCTATAAAAGTCCGGTTCAGGGCGGACCGGAAGTTCAGCTGACCTTTTTCAAATCTGCCCATGTAGACGGACCGGAGGCTTCTCCCGACGGCAAATACATTTATTATAACGGCAGCCAGAGCGGTACCATGCAAATCTGGCGGATGAAACCCGACGGATCCGGGAAAGAGCAGCTGACCTTTGATGAGTATAACGACTGGTTCCCGCATATCTCACCCGATGGCAAGTGGATCGTATTTATTTCCTTCCCGGTTGACATAGATCCTGATGCCCATCCCTCCTACAAACGTGTTATGCTGCGACTGATGCCTGCCGGCGGCGGTGCTCCCAGGGTGATTGCATATCTTTACGGCGGACAGGGAACGATCAACGTGGCTTCATGGTCTCCGGACAGTAAACAGATTGGGTTCGTAAGTAACTCGGAGAAAAGTAATGAGTGATGAGTGATGAGTGATGAGTGATGAGTAAGGAGTTGTGAGTTGTGTGATGTGGGTTGTGATTGTTGTAATTGCTTTGAATTATCAAATAATAAACTATGAAAACTATGAAGAGTTTATTAATACTTATCTTATTTATGGCCTTTGTAAAGGTATCGGGACAAGGTCCGGACATTCAGGTAATCCCTCAGCCGGTGAGCGTTAAATCCTCTGCCGGACCCTATAAACTCACCCTGACTGCCACCATAAGCTACAACAAGGACGAAAGTAAAAGTATTGCCGACATGCTGGTGAAAAAGCTGAATACGGCCACAGGGTATAAGCTGAAAACCATCCGGGGAAATACCGGGGCCATACAGCTGAACCTGCTGGCTAACCAGGATCAGAAGCTGGGGAGAGAGGGGTATACCCTTGAATCATCGCCCAGGGGTATTGTCATTTCGGCCAACCGGACTGCAGGATTGTTCTACGGTGTGCAAACCCTGTTTCAGCTTCTTCCCTATGAAATAGAAGGCAATATGGTGGCAAAAGCCAACTGGACAATACCGGGGGTCAGTATAACCGACTATCCCCGTTTTACCTGGAGGGGATTGATGCTCGATGTTAGCCGTAACTTTTTCACCAAAGAAGAAGTCAAGCAATATATCGACGAAATGGCCCGGTTCAAATATAATACCTTCCACTGGCATCTCACTGATGATAATGGCTGGCGGATGGAGATAAAATCCCTGCCAAGGCTTACGGAAGTTGGTGCCTGGCGTGTTCCGCGCATCGGAACATTCGGTGAGCGCAAGGCTCCCATGACGGGTGAAAAGGATACCGACGGCGGATTTTATACCCAGGATGATATCCGGGAGATCATAAAGTTTGCACAGGAAAGGAATGTGACCATCGTACCCGAGATTGATGTACCGGGCCACAGCATGGCTGCCATTGCAGCCTATCCCGAACTAAGCTGCACCAAAGATCCCAATACACGGGTTAATCCCGGATCAAATTTTTCGGAATGGTACGGCGACGGCACTTTTAAAATGCTGATCGATAATACCCTCAACCCTTCCGATGAGAAAGTATACGAGTTCCTTGACAAGGTATTTACCGAAGTGGCCGCCATTTTCCCCAATCCGTATATTCATGTGGGCGGGGACGAATGTTACCGCGGCTATTGGGAGAAGGATGCTGACTGCCAGGCATTAATGAAACAGCTCAATACGGCCGAGTCGGTGAAATTGCACGGCTATTTTATGAAACGGGTGGAAAAGATCCTGAATGAAAAGGGGAAAAAGCTGCTGGGCTGGGATGAAATCCTTGAAGGCGGCATATCTCCGGGTGCCACGGTAATGAGCTGGCGGGGTATTAAAGGTGGCATAGAGGCAGCCCACCTGGGCCATGATGTGGTAATGACACCCACCACCTTTGCTTACCTCGATTACACCCAGGGAGATCCGACAGTTGACCCGCCCCTTTACGCAAACCTGCGGCTGAATAAAAGTTACAGTTTCAATCCGGTACCTGAGGGTGTTGAAGCAAAATACATCCTTGGCGGACAGGGCAACCTGTGGACCGAACAAATCCCTACCCTGCGCCATGCCTATTACATGACTTATCCCCGGGGCTGGGCGCTTGCCGAGGTATTCTGGTCACCAGATGAATCAAAGAGCTGGCCCGATTTTGTAACGCGTGTTGAGAACCAGTTCAAACGCTCCGATATTGCCGGGATGAATTATTCACAAGCCCTGTATGATCCAATTGTGAAAACCTCGATGAAAG
Source organism: Bacteroidales bacterium (assembly GCA_035258345.1). Classification (GTDB taxonomy): domain Bacteria; phylum Bacteroidota; class Bacteroidia; order Bacteroidales; family UBA10428; genus UBA5072. Next base: position 11,046 of record DATEVU010000056.1, on the reverse strand, counting down.
GCGGAAAGCTGTGGATCGAAATGGAAACCGAAATTCCGGGAATTGACATATTTTACAGCATCGACGGTACCATGCCCGACAACTTTTCCAGGAATTATTTACAGCCCTTTGAAATGCCCGAGGGACCTATCACCCTTCGTGTAATGGCTTACCGGAATGGCTATCCTATCGGGCATTTGATCACCCTGGAAATGGATGAGTTAAAAAGAAGGGCATTGTAGAGACGCAACATATTGCGTTTCTGCTTTTACTATAAAAGTCGTCTTTTAGTTTGCCTTAAAATCTGATACCCATGGATATGCCGTAATCATAAAACCGGTAAGCCGATTTGAAGTAGTGATAAATACCGCCCACTATTCCAAAGGAAAGCTTATCTGAAACCTGATAATTTGTACTAATCCGGGAAAAAACCCCAAGATCAATTAATCGCGAATAATAGGGATAATATAATTGAATGTTTTGCTCCCCTGTAATATTACCATTAAATGTACCCAATTCCCATCTGGTTAAGTATGAGTTGCTGATATAGGCCACCGATCCTCCAGTTATAACGTCGAGTGTAATTTTATTGAATTTAACCAGTAAATAGTTGATTAATAGATCTATATGGATGTATGTTTGCTGGTCAGTTTTCATCTTCAAAATCTTTGTTCCGTCTTCCACTGTGAATATCCAATCCCCGGAAATCAAATTATTTTCATAATCCTCCACCTCCAATATAATAGTACTTTCTTTGGCTGAATACAGCATACCAAAGCCAACCCCCAAACCTAACCGCTTTGTCATTTGTAGTTGGTATTCATTATTAAGATGAAAACCAGATCCGTCGCCGGTAGTAAGAAAACTTCGGTTAAATCCAATGGTATATTTGTTTTTGGAATCCTGAATACCAGATTGGCAAATGGCTGCAATTGCCATAACGCATATAGCCAGGGATAGAAGTATTTTTTTCATAGTTTTAATTATTTGTGATTTTATAATTAATAATTTGAAGTAGTTTATCGGTGCTGTAATATTCAGGTAGAATTTCATCATTAATTATGTATGTTGGAACAGAATATATCATTAATTCTTCCAAAATCTTTTGATTATCAACTAATAATTGCTTATTTGTCTTTTTATCAATATCGTTCTTGAGCATAACAGCATTCAACTGATATTGTGTGGCTATAGCATTGATCACTGAATCATTAACAACATCCAATTTAAATAGAAGCTGACTGACTTCCCAAAATTTGCCCTGCCTCGCAATAGCCTCTCCTAAAAGTGCTTTTTGTGAGATATAATTAGAGTAATATATAAAGTGGATTTGAATTTTGTTTAAAAGCGGAGCACATAATTTGAATAGTTCAACGCATTTATCTCGACATGAGGGACAATCATAATCTGCTATAATGTATAAATTAGTATTTGATTTCTTGTTACCTATGGCTTGTGAGTATAAGTCATTTATTTTATGGGTTTTAGATTTAGATAGCATATAATCAAACTGAGTTCCATATGCATTTTTTAATGAATCAATAAATAGTTCGAATCTCGATTGTATATTTAATAATGATATTTGGTTCCTGATGTAAACAAAAGTGCTGGTATCTGTAAAAAAAATTCCATGACTTTCAGCATAGGATAAAATGTCACTCTCATTAATTGGTTTCGATTTATTGTATATTTCATTTTGTTTAAGTTCTTCCGTTGACATTTTTCTTTTTGCTGCCTCGATATCGAACAGTGTTTTTGAGATTTTGACCTTTAAAGCATTTTCCCTTAGGCCTTCTATTTCTTCGATGATCATGGAATCAATCTGACTCCGGTATATTTTTTTATCGCCGATTACTGCCAATATTACATCATCATCACTTTTACATGATATTGATTGTAATAAAATAATCAATACAAGAAAAAACAATGCTAATTTGTTCATAGTGTAAAAATTATAAGAAGAGTCGTTTACGTAATAAGACATAAACGACTCTTATCAATTAAAATCTAAAAGTTGTATGGTTCGAGATACCAGCTATTATTAAGTATAAATGGTCGTGCTTCCGCTGGAAATGAAATCACAGCACAGTTCGCACCATCAAAGCTACTCCCTGGATATGGGCATTGGTTACCTGATAAAGGAGTGTAATAAAAAGTATGTGTAGCTGTTAAATAGAATGCGGTAGTTCCAGCTGGTGCCTTTCCAATATAGCAATGAGCACCATCCCATGATCCAATAAATGGACAATAGGTTGAATTGTTCATTCTCCATTGCCATTTACCCGTATTGTACTCGATACCTAAATCATCTGTGAAATTTACCGTCTTTACACCTAAGTTGTCATCTTCATCTTTAACGGAGTATGATATTGTTGAAGTTTGACCAGATTCAGTTTTATATGATATTGAAGTTGAAACTGTGGCTCCTCCGTCTTCTTCGTACCATTGCATTGTAAGAAAATTTCCAGTCTCATTTGTGTTCCAAATACCTAATTTATGATTTACAGTTTCAGTTCGGTTGTCAATATCTTTTCTTTTTGGATCAAAATAGTCGGTAGACCATATGTTACCAGTTTTCGATGAAATCGTTACCACTTTGATTTCACAGCGAGGACCTGTGATCCAAGATTCAACAGCACTAATATTAGGTGTTCGTATGGTTTTAATGAATTCATTTACCCCATTAATTCTTGAAGTTTTAAGATTTAAACCATTATCCGAGGAGAACTTACTTAAATCTATATCTTCTTTAGGCCTTATTAAAATTATGGGCTGGTCAGGGTCTGTTTCCGTAGTAAGCCACTCAGTTTCTCCCTCACTATTAAAAGCCTTAATTTTCTTATGGATCTTTTCATTATAATCCTCCGGAACAAATGCTATTAATGGCTTAAAGTTCTCAACATCCCATTCTTCACAATTAACCGGAACTGCAACTTCATAATTCGGAATTTTATCAACTAATTCCTGAATTCTGCTGTAGTCAAGATCTTTTGAGAAGTCCTTTAATAACCTAATAATTTGGTTTTCATTATTACTACTTTTTAAAGCCAATTTTTGCGTGATGTAATCATCGCAATAATCAATAATTGCCTCATCGCGGATAATATGACGAAAGTCTTTATCATCAGACAATTCAAGAAATATTCCACTAAGTTCTTCTAACGCAGAATTTGCATCACTTTCTTCATACTTAAGGACATCCCTATTCTCACCATCAAATTCTTCTTTTTGGCATTTAATGAATAATACAATTATTAGAAATAATGAAATAACTAAATACAAGTTCTTTATTTTCATTTTATTAATTTTACATGTTTAACATTAGGTTAAATAGCCTCATCCCAAAGTGGTTTCTCATTTCAACATAGGGGTGAGGTTTTTTACAATTATTTTGATTTGGAGAGCTTAATAATTGTGAAAACTCCCGGATATCATATCAAATTTTGTTGAGTTCTATCCAATTGTGATTTTTCTCATTTCATCATAGGCAACTTGTGAAATTTAGTAAAAACATGAACAAATAGATTTTACAATACATTATATATTATGTGTAGCACCAATTACCACATTTATACACATTACAATAATACATATGCTCTATTTAACATATATTAACCAATCTATGTCCTAAACGATTTGAATTATACTACAAGAAATAGAACGCTATGTAAGAAATTTAAATTTTCTAAAAAATAACTTCATTATTAAGTTAGAAACTCTGCATAAAAAAAATTCTGATAAACTATTGCTAAATACATATATATTTCCAATAAACAGCTTCCCGATTAGGAACAGGTGCAAAGCACACCTAAAAAAGTGATATTGATCTAATCAATAAATATAACTACAAGATACTTTTTATAATTTTATTGTAACCAAATATAATTTATAATTATTGATAATACAATACTAAATTTCAACTTTTTTAATAATTAATAACTATCCGTAGTCGATAAGGTGGTTTTATTACTGGCAATATTATTTACGATAAAAATAACATAATGTAGACCCTCATGGGGCTTAGAATATTGTACATTCCTTTATAGTCGATAGATTCGTTATCGAAGGGGGCACTTCTTTTCAATGGTATTGTTAAGGCATATAGGGTGCGATAGTATGGTATATAAGAAATAATGTAAGAGAAACTTAAAGCTTTGTGCGATAATGTTGTTAAGTTATTTATGGTTGGTAGATATTTTTATTTTAATAATTCATGTGAATTTAGGATTCACAGATATCAATTGCCACCAGACCATCCCATAGGGACAGCTAACGGATAAAATTAGCTATGTACCTTCCGGCTTTAGCCTCATTTTTGATCAAAATGCGGCAAAAGCTTCATTTACTCTTAGTTATTAGTCCCGTTGGCTAAAGTCTGCCTGCCTGCTGGCAGGCCAACGGCAATTCTAACTATTCTACGAAACAGCGGAAATTGAAACCAGGGAACTACTCACTGATAATAATAGATAATCCAAAAGTTTTTGATCTGTCCATTTCAATTTTATCCGGGCGAATATCCCCTGACAGACTATTTTCTATTAACCATGTTTTGGCCTTTTCAAGGGATTTGACTTTAAAGACTATTCCACTCACCTCCCACAGATTACTTTTTACAAATCGGATTGACTGATCTTCATTGATTTTCCAAATTCCTTCATCCGTAATCATGGAAGGTTCAATAAAATCCTGCCATTTTTTCAATGCGGTTTCATTTGCATATCCAACCTGTATCTCTTTGATCGATTCTATTCCAAGGTATTTTTCAGCCCTTCCCCACAATTCTGTCCGAAGAGAGTCTTCTTTGAGAAAATGGTCCGGATCGGGTTCTTTTTTAGAAACAATGTTCAGATATATATTCTGCCTGATGAAGGTTGTATCAATAACCTGAACCGCATCGGTTTGGATTATACCGATGTTTCGGGAGGTAAGATCCTCAGCGATTGAGGATACTGATCTTGTCGTTTCACAGTTGAGTCAAAAAAAAATTGCTTTAAAATCATTCGTAGCATACTCAAAGCTTTTAAACGGACCACAAGGTTCCAGGCAAATATTTCCGGCATGTACACCCGCGTACCAACGATCGGCGTATTTTACAGGGTAATATTCCACTGGAAGGCCCAGTTTATCAGTCAAAAAGTGATATACGGAATCATGAACCGAGGCATTTCCCACATGGATGGATAGCACTGAAATCCTTGATATGACTGATGCAGAATGTTTTGTTCCGCTTCCATTAACGGGTTGGGAATTGGCTGTTGGCAATCCGGAAACAAAACCAAATAATATAAATCCAAATAACCCTACTCTGTTTTTTTTTCAATCATATTCATAGAATGGCAAATAAATATTCAGGGTTTCAATACAAAAAGTTTTTAAGCGATATAAAAAAATATCCAAATCGTTTGTTATCAAGAAACACTATACATGTTAATTCCCGTTCAGGATGATGGGTGTATTCTTGCCGTCACCCATGATGATCAGTTTGGCATTGGGGGAATTGGTGATTGCCTTGATCATCTCGTACTGCAATTGCTTATCTGTAAGCGATAAACTGATGATCCTCTGATAATCGGCAATTCCCTGGGCTTCCACCCTTTTGCGCTCGGCTTCCTGTTTTTCCTTTTGCAGCACAAAGGTCATTTTCTGGGCTTCCTGCTCGGCATTGATCTTGGATTCAATAGCGGTTTTCACGGATTCCGGAAGCGTGATGTTCCTCACCAGGAGCTGTTCCAGCAACAATCCACGGCTTTTGAAGTCGGATTCAATGCCTTTAAAAATCCGGTCCTGAAATTCATCTCTCTTGGAGGAATACAGCGACACCGCGTCATAATACACGGCATTGTCCCTGATCTTGGTACGGCAAATCGGCCGTACGATGACATTTTTATAGTCGATCCCGATCTCCCGCAAGATCCTGGGAGATTCGGCAGGTACCACCTTGTAAAGCACGGTAAGATCGATGATGACCTCAAGACCATCGGCCGACAACACATGGATGGCATCGTCCCCGGCTATTTCACCCCCGGACGTAGTCCCCGACATGGTGTAATTCTGTGTTCTTTTGTCGAAAGGCACCACCTCAACCAGCGGATTCTTAATATTCAAACCGCTTTCCAGAATATTGTCGCTTACTTTACCAAAGAGTTTCTGAACGCCTACTTCTCCCGGTTCAATCTGGATCAGTGAGGTAAAGAGTAATCCAATAGCAATTAAGCCGAAGCCTGCACCTTTTATGAGCCCTGTGTATTTCCGGGCCTGATAGTTGACCCTGGCTGCTGTATAGCCAATAATAAGAACGATAACACCAAGTACAATTATAAACATAGCACGTTTTTTTTAAATTATAATAATTCAGTAAAGATATTCGTTCGATTTGTTTTTCGTCTTTTAAATCAATACATTTCTTCAAGTATCCAGGAATAATTCCCGGCGGACAGGTTTAACCTCCAGGCTTGCTGTTCACAGCATCTGATGCACCATTTCGGTTAATTTCAGCCGGTCGAGTTTGTGAACATGATTTCTTGGGAATTGGTCGACGCGGATAATTTCCCTGGGTTGTAACTGGTGCGGGAGAAGCTTTTGCAGCTCCGTCTTAACGAGTAATTCAGGAGCCGGGTCCATCCTTTTTTCCATAACAAGAATAAGCCGCCGTCCCAGCTTCCGGTCGGGCAGGCCGATCACGGCACATTCCTGTCCGGTTCTTTCCCGGATCTGTTCTTCCAGTGCTTCCGGAACCACTTTCATGCCCCCTGAATTGATCAGGTTGTCGTACCGGCCAATCCAACGGAATGAATTGCCACCGGTAAGTTCAGCCAGGTCGTTGGTAATGACTGTTTCAGGCAGGTAATCTGCTTTTATCACAAGGCATCCTCTTTCGTCAAGTGCCAGGTCAATACCGGGAAGGGCAAAATAATCACGCCGGGTTGATGATGCACCCAATTTACGAAGGGCAATATGGGAACATGTTTCGGCCATTCCATAGGTGGTGTAAGCCTGAACCGGGAGGTCCCGTATGCGGTTTTCCAATGCTTCGGAGATCTCAGCACCGCCGATGATAAGTTTTTGTACGGTGGAAAATGCAGATCCGCTGTCGAGAAGATTTGTTACCTGCAAGGGCACCATGGCACAAAAATCAATTCTGCCGGTCCCCGGCAGATCAGGTGTGCCTTTCGGTTCGGTCAGCAACAGGTTAAGCCCGCAGGTGAAAGCGCGAACGATCATCATTTTGCCGGCAATGTATTCTGCCGGAAGGCACAACAGGGCATTCTGACCCTTTTCAAGGCCGAAGTACCTGCAGGTATTAACAGCTGAAGAGATCACGGATTGCCTGGGCAGCTTTATTTCCTTTGACCTGCCTGTGGTGCCGGAGGTTTGTTGCACAATATACCCGGGTTCGGAAAGCCAAAGCTGTATGAATCGGAACACCTCCCTTTTCCAGGGTGGATTCGTTTCATCCCCGGCCACCTGAAAGGCATATGCCTTCAGTTCCGGGACCGTATATTCATATCCGTCGATCAGGATCTCACCGGGCATATTACAGGGGCAATGGATCGGTTAATGAGGTCAGGTCCCATTTACGGTCGGGATCATAATACAACCATTCACCTGAAAGAAACAGGGGAGAAGGTATGTTTTCCATAAAAAGCGAGCCGGTACTCAGGCCCTGGGCCATGGTGATGCCAAGGGTATAGGTCCACTGGGCAATTGTGTTGAGCCCGATATTGGTCTCAAGTGCCGAAGTTATCCACCAGCCTGTCTTACGTTCGTTGCAAAGGGTGATCCATTCGTTGCAGGAAGCTATGCCGCCTAACATACCTGGTTTCAACACCACATACTGTGGCCGGATGGTATCCAGGATTTTCCTTTTGGCCGCTGACGAATGTTGCCCGATCAGTTCTTCATCCAGTGCAACCGGCAATGGCGACAGCTGGCAAATTTCCGCCATGGCTTCGGGGTGGCCTGGGGCTATGGGCTGTTCAATGCTGTGCAGGTTAAAAGCCGACAGGATCTTTAAAACCTCTAAAGCTTCCTTACGTTTAAAGGCGCCGTTGGCATCCACGCGTATTTCCAGTTCCTCCGGACCAAACTGTTTCCGGAGATACCCCAGCAATTCAAGCTCCTCTTCCAGACTTAATGCACCGATCTTGATTTTGATACAGGAATAACCGTGCTCAAGCTTCTCCCTGATCTGTTGTTTCATATCATCCCTGGTTCCCATCCAGATAAGACCGTTGATGGGAATGGAATCTTTTCCTCCCGTGAAATCCGAAGGGTAAAGTATTTTATTCCCTCCTGTCCTGAGATCCCGCCAGGCGGTTTCGAGGGCAAAATTAATGGAGGGCCATCCTGAGAGTAAAGGGTCGGTCCCGTAGTCGCCCCGGTTTATGCAATCAACCGTATCCTGTAATCGGGTTCCGAATTCTTTGTGGTCATCAAAGCTTAATCCAGGAAACAGGGAACATTCTCCGATCCCTGCAATATCCGGATCTTCGGCGTAATACAGAACAATGAAATTCACTTTTTTTTTCCTGAGGGTGCCACGCGATGTAGTTGCGGGACGCAAAAACTGAAATTCACGGTATGCGATGCGGGCCCTGATCATGACAGTATCAGTCCGATGCCAAAGGTTATGGAAAAAGCAAATGTGCTGAATGCCAGTTTTTTCAATTCCCTGTTCAGTTCACCGGGTTCCGTGTTTTTCATCACTACAATAACGTTCAGTGCAAAGAGCGGACAGGTAAGGATGAACAGCAACTGGTAAATGGAATGGAAATGTGCAAACGTATAAACAAGGCTGAACACTATGGACAGTGATATCAGCACCAGGTGGTAGATCTTGGCGGCCTTGCTGCCGATGTACACAACCAGGGTTCGCTTTCCCGACCTGGCATCATTTTCAATATCCCGCATATTGTTCAGGTTCAGCACGCCGGAGCTGAGCAGTCCGATTGCCGATGCCGGCAGTAATATCAGGGGATCAAAGGTATTCACGTGAAGGTAGTAGGTGCCGGCAACCCCAACGATCCCGAAGTATATAAAGACAAAGATGTCACCCAATCCGATGTAACCGTATGGATTCTTGCCGATCGTATATTTAATGGCAGCAAAAATGGCTGAAAGTCCCAATATAAAAAAAAGGAGCACCGATTTCCATCCCACGTGACCCAGTCCGGCAAAGATGACCAGTGAGCCGGAAGCCAGGGCGAGGATAATAAATACCGAGATCATGAACTGCATCTGCTTCCGGGTAACAAGGCCGCTCTGGGTTATGCGCTTCGGGCCTAGCCGTTTTTCATTATCGGTTCCGTGCATGGCATCACCGAAATCGTTTGCCAGATTTGAAAGCATCTGCAGAAAAAGGGTGGTGAAGGTGGCCAGCAGCAGGATATACCAGCGGAAGCTTCCCTGTGCAAAAGCCAGGAAACTACCCAGTATCGCGCTCGATAAGGCCAGCGGAAGGGTGCGGAGCCGGAAGGCGTGAATCCAGATTCTAATGTTCATCGCAACAAAGTTACGGCAATTTGGGAAACTTTTTAAAATCTGGCTTCCGCTTTTCCAGGAATGCATTTTTCCCTTCCTGTGCTTCTTCGGTCATATAGTACAGCATGGTAGCATTCCCGGCAAGCTCCTGGATGCCTGCCTGTCCGTCGAGTTCTGCATTCAGACCGGCCTTGATCATCCGCAGGGCTATCGGGCTGTGCTGCATGATCTTTTTGCACCAGTTCACGGTTTCGTCCTCCAGCCGGTCAAACGGAACCACCCTGTTTACCAGTCCCATCTCCAGCGCTTCCGCAGCAGAATATTGCTCGCAGAGAAACCAGATCTCACGCGCTTTCTTCTGGCCCACAACCCGGGCCAGGTAAGAAGAACCAAAGCCCGCATCAAAACTTCCCACTTTCGGACCTGTTTGCCCGAATACGGCGTTTTCCGATGCTATTGAAAGATCACACACCACATGCAATACATGTCCGCCGCCAATGGCATACCCGTTGACCATAGCAATCACCGGCTTGGGTATCGAACGGATCTGTTTCTGAAGATCAAGAATATTCAGCCGGGGTATACCGTCCTTACCAATATATCCTGCAAAGCTTTTGACATTCTGGTCGCCTCCGCTGCAAAATGCCTTATCACCTGCACCGGTGAGAACGACCACTGCAATATCCTGATTTTCCCTGCAGTGCGTCATGGCATCACACATCTCCCGGGTAGTGTCGGGCGTAAATGCATTCCGGTAACGCGGACGGTTAATGGTGATCCTGGCGATCCCCTCAAAGAAATCAAATATTATTTCTTCATACTCCTTCAGAGTATTCCAGTTTCGTGGGGTTGCCATAGCAGATTATTTTACAGTTTGCCGGGCCTTGCTCATTATCTGCCTGAATGTCAGTGCGCTAATTTCCGCGTTGGTCTTTACTTCAAAAATGGCTGCCCTTCCGTTACCGGCAAGGAAGGAATCCCAGCTTCCCTCCAGGGCACTGATGTCGGCGGCATAATAATAGTCAAGCCCGAAAGCTTCCGCTAATTTATGAATTTTTACCGGATGATCAGCTTCGACGAATTTCTTAAAGCCAGGTTGTTCCGAAGGACCTCTTATAATATGAAAAATTCCGCCCCCGCCGTTATTCACCACAAGTATCCGCAGATTAGCTGGTAATTCGTTGTTCCACAAGGCATTGGAATCATATAGAAAACTGAGGTCACCTGTAACGGCCAGTGTGGGCAGTTTTGAAGCAAAGGCAATGCCGGCGGCTGTTGAAAGGCATCCGTCGATACCTGAAACACCACGGTTGGCGTAATAGGACAACGTATCATCAGCCGGAAACAGCTGGGCATACCTGATAATGCTGCTGTTACCGAGAGACACAAGGGTTGTTGCAGGGATAGACCTGAATACGTGATTAAAAACCGCCAGGTCGGAAAAGGGGGCCTGCTGCATCATTTTACCCGCATACTTGTTGGCCCTTTCAGCTGCACCAAGCCAGTTTTCGCGGTAACCCGGGTCAGTATCGGCGGGGGAGACCGTCAGAAGAGACTGGTATACCGCTGCCGGTGGTTGCTCTATTA
>DATEVU010000055.1:0-11241 GCA_035258345.1 Bacteroidales bacterium | reverse complement strand
TCGTGGATTTAGGTTACTATTGAAGCATCTAAATAGATTTTCTTCGCTTTTTGCAGTATGCAAAGGGCAGATTTTTAACATTACCTGAATTCAATACAAAGTTCATCTTTTTAATTTTATTTTGATGTGTTGGCATGATTTGTTTGACGGTTCTTAAGAGAAGGAGAATATTTTAGTCAAAAATTGTCACGGCCGGTTCAACAAAATCATACCCGTGATGTTATAGTCAAAATCAATAACTCTAAGACTATCAGGTTGGCAAGAAAATAGCACGTGTGTATTAATTAAAAAACACTTATATGAGCCTGAAATCTTTTTTTAAGGATTTGGCCGGTTCAAAGACCGAATTGCCGCATTTCATTCATATACCCAATGAAAATACTGATGATGCCGACGGATTGGCCGGGGATTTTGAACCACAGCAACATTATTTTACAGTTCGTGTCAATGAAATGTTCCTTTCGCAGAACCGCAAATGGTTCAAGGAAATAGAACCAATGGTTGTTTGCCTGAGTACTTATATTTATGGTGAACAGGAGATCGATAATCCTTTTATTGTTGGCAAGAGCCTGATCGAAAGTAATATGCAAAATGCTGCCGAAGGCATTGTATTTAATGATACCCGGGTTGCAGGCATTCATCCCTATTCCGGAGGCAGGTTGATTATCTGCATTGTCCTGTGCCAGTCGGTTACCAAGGACTATCTTGCAAACACACTTGAGTTTGTTGAAAAGATTGCAGGGGTTTTTAATGAAAATATTACCACGCTGATGGGCAATTACCTCAAAATTGCCAATGTGATCATCGGGGGAATTGATAAGTTGCTTGATTCGAATGCTATTCAACCGTTATTCGGTTTCCGGAAAGAATTCGACAGGGATTCCAATGATCATTTTTCACCCGGTTATTATGTAATGATCGACAAGTCACCCGAGACGTGGAAACCTGAAAACTTTTTCGTTAAAGAAAATCACCTTTTTTTCGGTAAGGACCTTGCTTCTTCAATTCCCTTCAGGCATGATGAATTCGTTTTATTCAGTGTGACGCGTTCTGATACAAGAAGCGATATCAAACTGTTACCCGCATGGCAGTCCTACAAAAAAATACTTGATGAGTTGAAAGTCAGTGAGGTCTCCCAGGATTTAAAGGACAAATTAAAAGGAATGCTCAGGGTCCTGAATGTTGAAATTCAACAAAGTCCCGATTTTACGCAACCCCATGCCCAAGCTTTTATTAATCAACGCATTGATGAAGTGGGCAAGTTGATTGAACCCAAGTTTAACTGGAGTGCGTCACCTAAAAAAAGCGTGGATTTTTGGGATACGATGGATACGAAAATAAGGGCTATCTAATAGTACCAATTATGGCAGGCAACAATTATTTAAATATTAAAATCAATATCCAGAAGGAAGACATCTGCTTCACAAAAGATGAAAACCCGGCGCCTCCCTCGCCATTCAGCCTTGATGACAACGATTCCTCTTCCAATAATATCCGTGTTGAATTGGGTATAGCCAAAGTATTTCATAAAGTGCTCAACCTCATAAAAACCGAACGGGACCTTTTTCAAAAGGAGGACTTTGAATTGCTGGGAGAAATGCTATCGAAAATTTTATTTGGCAAGATCAATAACCAGTTCGATGTCAGGAACTATATTATGAAGGAAGTTGAGCAAACACTTGACATTTCAAATGCAAACGGCAATAAGATCTGCAGGATATTCCTTGAGTTCGATCAAAAATCCGGTGTTGCCATGCTGCCCTGGGAATATACGCTCTATAAAACCCGCAGCACCAAGGATTCCAAGGCCTATTACCTGTCTGCCAATATTAAAAGCAGGTTTCACCTGATACGCAGGGTTAAGGATAATAACCTCGTATTCCCTGAAACCGACCGTATATTTATCATTGTCCTGATAAACGTTGATGGAAATTCAGATGCAATACCACCAATCGACAGCAGGATAAGCGAACTCCCAAAAATTAAAAATACTTTTTCGGAACTCAGGAAAAAATTCCCGGATTCACTGGTTATTGAATATATCGAAGCTACCCCTTTCAATGAGATAAAACAGCGGGTGGAAGAGATATATAAAAACTGGGAGAAGCAATATGAACAGCAGCCTTATTATATACTGCATTACCTGGGACACGCCATGCTTGAGAACCAGGTTGGTAAACTGGTCTTAAGAAATGCAGATACCGGCAAACCCGAATGGGTGGAAGACAAAAAATTTGCATCGTTGTTCAGTGAGGATAAGCTGAATGTGAAACAGCCATCGGTGGTTTGTTTCCAGGCATGCGACAGCGCCAAGATCGGCAGCATTGAAGAGAACCTGCGCGGTGTTGCCTATGAGTTTACCAAAATTAATATACCCGCGGTGGTTGGCATGCAGAATGAAATTGATACGCCTTTTTCAAATGCCTTTTTTGACCGGTTTTACGAGGGTTTACTGAAAGCGAAAGATGTTGCTGAGGCCGTTACTGCTGGAAGGGATTACCTGGGAAGGGAATTCAATGTTGAGGAGGATGTTTATATGAACAATTCATTCGGTAGTCCGGTACTTTTTATCACAACACCTGAACCCATCCGTTTGATCAGGTTGCCGGAAGTATTGGATACGGCAAAAGACAGGCAGGTGAAAATACAGGAACCTTCCGGACCTAAGAGGATGATGGCTGCCAGTGAAAGTGCAAATGAAAGGCAAACAGACTCTATGGGTGTTATCAGGGCCGGTGAATCAAATATCGGCGGGAAAGATATACGTAACCGGGCAAATCAGGACCCAATCGCTCCTCAGCCATCCTCAAATTAACAGGTATTATGATCACCAGCAAGGATATCAACACCATCTTTTCTACAGCCTACGCGAATGCATCCCTCGCGGAAAATTGCGATATGCGCCTTGTAGCTGATCTGTTCGAAAGTGTTCGCGGTCAACTGCATGCTTCGGATCCCATTGCCTCGTGGGAATATTTAATACTCGACAGGGTAAAGTTCAACAGCGAATATGCTTTACAGCAGCTGATTGATTTGAAAGACACCTATTTTGGATTTTTGTGCGAGAAGATATTGACCCACCTGGATACAACATATAAAAAGGATAAAAAAGCAGCACTCAGCCAATGGTACGGGTTCTATGCCGATGCAGCGGTTCATTACAGGAATGACCTGTTGTGTATGCTAAGCCATCAGCGGAAAAAATGGGGAATAAAAGATGTTTTCCCCGCCGAATATTCAAAACTGGCGGTATATATCAGGGAGAGCCGATGGCCCGATGCATATCCGTTTTACGAAGAAATAGCTGCCGATAGCAACTTGCCGGCTGAAATCCGGGCCTATGCCGAAATTACCCTCCTTGAGATCGTTTTATATTATTTTCCGGAATCTGCCAATGCATTGAAACATATTGAAAATGCACATTCATTGTTGCCCGGTCACTTCATGACCATCAGGGGTGAGGCGGTATATCATATGCGAACCGGTGAAATTCAGAAAGCCCGGAATGGTTTTCTGCAAGCCATTGCCATGAAACCCGGTGATTATTTTTCCATGGATCTGATCGGTGATTGTTTTTTGACGGAAGGTATGCTCGACGATGCCGAATCGTGGTATAATGAAGCAATTAAGGTTAATTTCATGCAGCCCGATTCATATCACAGATTGCTTAACCTGTATGGCAATAAGACCTGGTTTCCGGAAAAGGAGACCCTGATGGGTGATATGCTTCTAAAAATTGAGAAAAGAACAGAAATCCGGAATGTTTCTCCACTTATCGGAAAAAAGATGGCCAGGGAAGATTGTTTCATAAACCTTTTATTATATGAAAGTTACAGGGATGTGGCAGCTGCATGGTATGCCATACAGAATTATGAAAAAGCGGAGGAATGGTATCTGAAAGCAAAAGCGCTTCATCCGGGAATTGCTTCTGCACTTATTGACCTGGCTTATGTAAAGCAGCAGCAGGAATTACCTGACGAGGTTCTGAAATATTTCAGGGAAGCAGGCGAAAAAGACAGGAATCACTTTGATGCATACTGGGGACTTGCTATCTATTATAAAAACCTTGGACAGAAGAGTGAATCGCTTAGTAACTACAGGAAATGTCTTCGTCTGCGTCCCAGCTGGAGCGACTGGGTGAATAATTTTATAGGTAACCTGTATTACTCCCTTAAAGATTATAAAAATTCTGAAACCTATTACCGGAAATCAGTAGCGTTGAATGGTGATTATTCCGTTTACAGGCAAAATCTTGCCGGTGCCCTGGTGGCACAGGCTGATAAGTTAAATGGGAAGTCAGGTTTTGCAAAAGCGGAAAAGCTTTATCTGGAGGCTGCTGCCATAGATAATGATGCGAACCGCTGGAATACGGCGGGGAATTTCTATTATAAATCCGAACGCTGGGAGGAAGCTGGCGACTGCTATGACCAATCGATTGCCTTAAAAAGTACGGAACCAGTTTTTTATGAAAACCGCGGTCTTGTATTTGAGCATCTTGCATTGTATGATGAAGCCGAACAGGCATTTAAAACCGCGCTCGGATTAGATAAGGAAACCGGCCGCTATTATAATCGCCTGGGTGTTTTTTATTATAACCGGGCAAAATATAGTGAATCAGTTACCTGGTACCTGGAGGCGCTGGAACGCATGCCAAAAGAACCTGTATATCTTGATAATCTTTGCCTGGCATATGAGCAGATGAAAGAGCCTGATTTAGCGGAACCTTACTACCTGAGGCTACTGGAAATCGAACCGGCCAATGACCGGGTGATGAACCAGCTTGGAGTTTTGTTTTTCAAACGGAAAAATTATGAAAAGGCACTTGAATACTATAATAATGCCATACAGCTTAATTCAGGGAATTCCGTTTATTTTGAAAACCTGAGCGCCCTGTATCGCGACCTTCGTCAATTTTCGGATGGTATAGAAGCCCTTCAGCAAGCGCTGCGCCTGCAGCCACAAAATGATGTAATCCTGAATAACATCGGGGTGTTTTATTTTGATATGGCTGACTACGACAAAGCATTGGAATACTACAATCAGGCACTTGCATTAAAACCCAGGGTGTTGTTATATTATGAAAATATCGCAGCCGTATATGAACTAAAACAACAATATGCTGAGGCTGTACATTATTACAACAAGGCTTTGAAGTTCCATTCGAAAAACGCGAAAATTTATGCCGCAATGGGATTGGTGTATTATAACTGGAAACAATATGAACCGGCAATTGCCAGTTACCGGGAGGCTGTAGCGCTGGATGAAAATAACGGAATTTATCAGGCCGGTCTTGGAATGGCTTTAATGGCATCGGGTGAGAAAGATGAAGCGATGACCGTTTATCAAAGGGCAGTAACCCTATCAGACAATTATTATATCAGCTGGAACGACCTGGGTGTTTTGCACTATGAAAAGGGCAACTTTGACGAGGCTATTGCATGTTATAACAAATCAATCCGGCTTCAACCCAATGACCCGGTACTTTATGTAAACCTCGCGCTGGCTTTTTACGCTCTGGGCAAAACCAAAGAAGCCCGGGAAATTACAGGTCATTCTTTGCTGAACCATGACGTCAGAAAACAGGTAGAAAGCATGCTGCAAAAGAGTATTCCCTATCTTTTTGAACTGAAGAATTAAATTCGGTTCCCCATTGAAAATGCAGGATTAATAAATTGCATTGGATAATAGGGTATATGCACCTGATAGCGGTCTGAATATCATACGCCAAAACCGAAAACAATTTCCAATGCGATGGTATATTTTGGCAGCGCCGACAGCTGTATTTATGCCCTGCATTAAAACCTGAATAATTATTATCGATCTTTCCCGTAAAAAGATTATGGCTTATCCTTAACACATCAGGTTGTCTGCTGGTATCCTCCCAAAATAATTCCTACATTTATCTGTTCAAATTCTTTAACAGGAACAGGGTATGAAAACGCGGTTAATAGGCTTTTATCTATAATTGATAATAGGAACTTTTAAGTAACATTACCATGAAATATTCGATTGGTTTGCTTTTTCTTATCCTGTTTTCCGTGAGATCTTCCGGACAGACAGATTTTATAGCCCATCGCGGCGAATCAGGTCTGGCACCCGAGAACACCCTGGCTGCTTTCCGGCTGGCCTGGGAATTGAATGCCGAGGCGGTTGAACTGGATATTCATTTATCGAAGGACAACCGGGTTATGGTAATTCATGACGGTGATACCAAACGTACTTCAGGTAAGGATCTGGAAGTAAAAAATACCCTTTCCGATGACTTGCGGAAACTGGATGTAGGCTTGTTTAAAGACAGCGCCTATAAGAATGAAAAAATACCCTACCTTGAGGAAGCCATTGCCACAATCCCTCATAATAAGAAACTTATTATAGAGATCAAAAGCGGTCCGGATGTTCTTCCTTCACTGGAGAAAATTGTTACTTCATCAGAAAAAAAAGAGCAGCTTGTTTTTATAGCTTTTGACTGGCAAACCATACTTGATGCTAAAAAATTGTTCCCGGAAAATCGCTGTTACTGGTTAAGCAACAATAAAAAGGAGGTGCTTGAAAAAATGGATGATGCCGCTGCAGCTGATCTGGACGGTTTGGACCTTCACTTCCTGGTCATTGATGAAGCACTTATGCAGAAAGCCAGGCTGTTAAACCTGGATATAATTGCCTGGACTGTGGATAATCCGGTGGAAGCCAAGCGATTGATCCACCTGGGCGTAAAGGCCATCACCACCAACCACACTGCCCGGTTAAGGTCCCAGGTAAGTAAATAAACCAATACCTTTTGTTACCATGGAACGCAAGAATTTCCTGAAGCTTTTACCGGTCGCAGGTATTTCGCCCTTTGTTTTACCTTATGCACCAGAAAACAAGGTTGGATATTATGGATTGTCATCCCCAAATCCGGATTCGCGTGATTACTGGATAAGTATATTGCTGAAAATAACAAACCCGGTATTACAACATCTCAGTACGGGTTCATTAAAAACAAATATGCCGGTAGAATCCACAGGCAACGATCGTGATCAATACACCCATCTTGAAGCCTTTGGAAGAACTGTTGCGGGAATTGCACCCTGGCTTGAACTAGGACCCGGTAAAACCAGTGAAGGAGAGCTTCGTGCCTGGTATATTGACCTCACGAGAAAATGCCTGACAGTTGCCGTTGATCCGGGTTCACCTGATTTCATGAACTTTAATAGGGGTGGTCAACCGCTGGTAGATTCAGCATTTCTTGCCCATGGTCTTTTGCGGGGATTCAACAGTTTGTGGCTCCCGTTGGAATCCGATGTAAAAAGCAATATCGTAACAACTTTAAAGAGCACAAGAGCTATCCAGCCCGGAAACAGTAACTGGTTGTTATTTAGCGCTATGGTTGAAGCATTTTTATTGAAGAGCGGCAATGATTGGGATTATAAACCCATCGGGCATGCACTGGAAAAATTCTCCGAATGGTACAAGGGCGATGGAGTTTATGGTGACGGACCGGAATTTCACTGGGATTACTACAACAGTTTTGTAATACACCCCATGCTGCTCGATATTGTCATGGTTTTGAACGATCAGGGAATTGAAACCGCTGACCGTTATGGGCAGGTTCTGAACAGGGCCCGCCGTTATGCTTCCATTCTGGAAAGACTGATCTCTCCGGAAGGGACATACCCGCCAACCGGACGATCACTTTGCTACCGTTTCGGAGCTTTCCAGCTGCTTGCCCAGATTGCCCTGATGAAACAATTGCCTGGGGACATTTCACCTGCCCAGGTGCGCAGTGCCCTGTCTGCTGTCATTTACCGTGAAATTGAAGCACCCGGTACCTTCGACGATAAAGGCTGGCTGACAATTGGTGTAGCAGGTCATCAGCCGAACATCGGCGAAGGCTACATTTCCACGGGCAGCCTCTATCTTTGCACAACCGGACTGATTTCCCTGGGCCTGCCTGAAAATGATCCTTTCTGGACTTTGCCTTCGGCCGAATGGACTGCAAGAAAGATATGGAAAGGAATTGACCTTGCAGCCGATCATGCATTACAGGGAATTTGAGCAGGTGAAATTCGAAATATTTAACATTTAATAACGAATCTTTCTTTCCTTTTCCAACATTTTTACTGAATTTTATTGTTCTTATTTAAACTAAATAACAAGAGTATGAAAACACCCAAAATTGTTATTGCAGTTATTCTGTTTTCGGTTATGACCTTGTCAGGCTTTGGTCAGCAATCCTCCTATTTCAATCCCGATCAGATTGATATCCCTTATACACGGTATGTGCTGGATAACGGATTAACCCTGACTGTGCACGAAGATCACAAAGCACCCATTGTTGCTGTTAATATATGGTACCATGTGGGATCAAAGAATGAAAAACCCGGACGGACGGGCTTTGCACACCTTTTTGAGCACCTGATGTTCAACGGAAGCGAGAACTTTAACAACGATTATTTCCAGGCACTTGAAGGCATCGGGGCTACAGATCTTAATGGCACCACCAACAATGACCGCACAAACTATTTTCAGAATGTTCCTACCGCTGCGCTCGACCAGGTACTTTTCCTGGAAAGCGACCGGATGGGCCATTTGCTTGGTGCAATTGACCAGGCTAAGCTCGATGAGCAGCGGGGTGTAGTGCAGAATGAGAAACGCCAGGGCGAAAATCAGCCTTATGGCCGTTCAGGTGAAATAGTTACACAGGCAACGTTTCCCCAGGGTCATCCGTATTCATGGACTGTTATCGGATCGATGGAAGATCTTAACGCGGCCAGTCTGGATGATGTAAAAGAATGGTTTAAGACCTACTATGGTCCTTCCAATGCAGTGCTGAGCGTTGCCGGAGATGTAAAACCGGAGGATGTCCTTGAAAAGGTAAAGAAATACTTTGGAGATATACCCCCCGGTCCTTCTCTGATAAAACCGGAACAAAACATTGCCAGGCGACTGGAAGATACCCGTGGTTATTATGAGGACCGTGTGCCGGAAGCACGAATAACCATGACATGGAATGTTCCGCAATGGGGAACAAAAGACGCGACCTTGCTGGATTTAGCCACGGATGTATTATCTGCAGGAAAAACCTCACGTCTTTATAAGAAGCTCGTTTACGAGGATCAGACTGCCAGTTCAGCCTACGCGTATATTTACCCGCGTGAAATCGCAGGCACCGTTACCATGGAAGCCTCCGTAAAACCCGGTCAGTCGGCCGAAAAGGTGGAAGAAACAATGCAGGCTGTTTTACAGGAGTTTTTGGAAAAGGGTCCTACCCAGGATGAATTGGACAGGGTACGGTCAAGCTATTTTTCTAATTTTCTGAAAGGGATTGAACGGATAGGCGGATTCGGAGGCAAGTCCGATATCCTGGCAACCCATGAGATCTATGGTGGTTCTCCCGATTATTATAAACAAACATTGAAATTTGTGGCTGAGGCCACGGTTGAGGATATGCAGGAAGTGTGCAGGGAATGGCTCGGATCAGGAAAATATACGCTGGTTTGCAAACCGTTCCCGACATTAAAAGCATCTGAAAACGGAGTCGACCGCAGCAAGCTTCCGGCCTTAAGTACACCTGTCCCATCTGCATTCCCTGATTTGCAGAGAGCAACATTAAAGAACGGATTGAAAATAATTCTGGCGCAGCGTAAAGGAGTTCCTACTGTTGTTGGCAGCCTGGTGATGAATGCCGGCTATGCAACCGATGCACTTGCAAAGCCTGGTCTGGCAAGCTTTGCCATGGATATGCTCGATGAAGGTACAAAGAGCCTGAACTCACTTCAAATAAGTGAAAAATTACAGTTGTTGGGCGCTTATATCGGAGCTGGATCTGATATGGATGCATCCTATGTGAATTTCAACACATTGGTTCCGACTCTTGATCCCACGCTCGATCTTTTTGCAGATATCCTGTTGAATCCTGCGTTTCCGCAAAAAGAATTCGACCGGCTGAAAAAGGAGCACCTCAACAATATTGAACGTGAAAAATCACAACCCTTTGGCATGGCCCTGCGGGTGTTGCCAAAAGTATTGTATGGCCAGGGACATCCATATTGTAATCCGATTTATGGATCAGGTTTTGAAGCATCGGTGCAATCCATAACCCCGGAAGACATACAGAAATTCTACAATACATGGATTAAACCCAATAATGCCACCCTTGTTGTGGTTGGGGATGTTCAACTAGCCGACCTGGTTTCCAAGCTGGAAGGCAAACTTGCCGGATGGAAACAGGGCGATGTTCCAAAAAATTCAATACCGTTAGTAAACATTAGTGCCGGAAAGAAGATCTATTTCATAAACCGTCCGGAATCCACGCAGTCGATTATCCTGGCCTCCTATCTTACCGTGCCTTACGGACAGGTTTCCCAACCCGCTCTTAACGCCATGAACAATATCCTCGGCGGCGATTTTGTTTCAAGGCTCAACATGAATCTCAGGGAAGACAAACACTGGTCGTACGGAGCAGGAAGTTTTGTATGGGATGCAAAGGCGCAAAGGCCTTTCCTGGCTTACGTATCAGTGCAAATGGACAAAACGAAAGAATCGATACAGGAAATGGAAAAGGAACTATTCTCCATAGTTGATGATAAGCCTGTTACGACTGATGAATTTAACCGGGTCCAGCAAAATATGACCCTGCAATTGCCCGGTATGTGGGAAACAAACAGTTCTGTTTCGGGATCGGTTGTTGAACAGGTAAAGTTTAACCTGAGCGATGACTATTATAAAACCTACGATGCCAAGGTGAGAAAGCTTACCCTGGAAGAACTGCAGCAGATCAGCAAGCAGGTTGTTAAACCCGAGCTGGTAAACTGGATTGTTGTAGGAGACAAATCCAAGGTACTCGACAGCATGAAAGAATTGGGCTATGAAATTATTGAAGTGGATGCTGACGGAAATCCGGTGAACTAGTCCGGAGTATTTAATAATTCATTTAATGAAAGCTGCCTGCGACTTCGGTTCAGGCAGCTTTTTTTGTTTGGGGTCATTTGGCTTTATCGACGGGGTGGGGGTACCCTGTCGGGGGGTACTCCCTGTGTTATTCAACCGTTATAATAAACCTGATCGCAATGTCGGCATTAACCGGGGTGCTGTCTTTCAACGCCGGCTGCCAACGGTGGCTTTGAGAAATGATACGGTGTAATTCTTCAGCCAGTGGGGCGGGTACTGTTTCCCTTATTCCGATATTACTTACTGAACCGTCATTGTTTACGGTAAGGGTTACCTGAACTTTATTCCTGCCGGTGAGATCCCTGAATT
>DATEVU010000054.1:0-39940 GCA_035258345.1 Bacteroidales bacterium | reverse complement strand
TTTTAACCTTTCTGATCCTGAGCATGGCACAAAAATAGACGTTAGTGCGGTAAAAATCAACTTTTTGATTTTCTTATTATTCATATTCAGAATGTTAGAAAAGGACACCGCACTAATTTTGCGAAGCGTCACAAGTCAGGAATTATTGCATTGCAGGGTTGGTATATGAAGTGAGTACATGTCACGATCATTATGAACCTTGCAGTTAAAAGGATTTTAAGCTGTATTATAGACACATTATGGACTTTACTAAAGCTCATATGACTTTTGAAGATTTTGAAAATAATCTCGATCCTCCATCTAAGCTTATAAAACAGAAGAATTTTTTGAAAGTCCGCCGATAACTGAGGTATTGTAGTAATGAAAATAGTCCAGGACATTAGAAACAGTAACTCCGGTGAGGGATTATGACCTCTTATTTCTTTTTTCGCCTTCATCCTTCTTAAACTGGCTATTTCCGCACTAACTGGCATAGCCAAAAGCCTTACTTTTGTTCTTTTTTTATCATTTAAGCAAACTTCAATATCGAGTTTTTCATGTTCGGTTAATAATGAAATAAGATTTATATTCTTACCCGAATATGGATCTATATAAGTTGACAAGAATTTGTGACGAAAGATGCAATCAGCGCCTGATTTAATATGTCGGCGTATCTCATCATTGCAGCTATACCCCCTATCTCTTAAAACCAGATCGCCTTTTAGTATTTTTAATTCCGGTGCTGCAGATAAATCATTTTTACTATATGGATCGATTGAGAATGATAAAAAATGTCCCGAAAGAAGTTCATACACTCCTTGAATTCTAGCATTACAAACTGCTGTATGGGCATTAGAAACGCCAGAGAATATATCAAACAAACGAAGAGGTAGTTTAATAATGGTACTATCTTGCACAATTACTCTTTTGTATTGGGTGCATGCTTTGATGGCTTTGATATCAGCCCTATTGATTTTTTGATTTATTATATGTGCAAGAACTGATTGGAGAAAAGTAACACAAGATGAATCAACACGTTTCCAAAATGCCTGCTTACTGGCACTAATATTATACTGAGCATGAAAATGTGCAGCAAGATCATTATAGCTAGGCGACCCTTCAAGAGAACTTAAACATAAATTAGCTAAAAAATAAGGTGCATCGATTTTTTTACAACGACGTTTCATAAAACCACTTTCATAAGCCATTTTTCTTAGTTCCAGATTAGAAATATCACTTATATTTAGCAAATCAGCTAATCCAGAAGTCAAGGGGTTTTTTTGTCATTTTAATAAATTTATTTAATTTAACATAGTATATATACTATTAAAAGTACAAAAAAATGGGATACAAAATAAAAATTCAAAGAGTTGAAAGAGGTTCAACTAAATCTTTTTACATAAATTTTCCTGCAGCTATAGCCGAGGCTGGACAAATTGAAAAAGGAGAGGAAATGGAATGGTTTATAGAAGACCGAAATACTTTCGTGCTAAAAAGAATTAAACCTTCTAAATCGCTGATTAAAAATAAAATAAAACTGTTAAGTTGACGCGTATGCCCGAAGGGGTTGAATTATCTATGGGGAACAGCGATCATCAATACTTATTCCAGGCACTTTCAATAGCCTTCTGTGTTCCTCTGCAAAGGTTTCACCCGGGGTCAACCCGGAGCTGATCAAATCCTGCATAACGTGCCGGGATAGCCGGACTAAAACAAAGGATTTATTAGTTTGTTACTCTAAAATCCTGTTGTGATTTTCTTTTTTGGATCTGGCCGGAACAAAGGATCTGGAAATCGGATCTTTGACTGCCTGCTGATGCTCGGTGATGAAACAGATGAAACATAATATCCGGTAATTATGAAATCAATAAAATCAGTTCTGACCCATGCCTGTCTTTTTGCATTTTTGACTTTTGTGTTCTCCTGTTCAAGTGCCGGAGCAGAGAAAAATGCGACAACCGGTATGAACTACCTTGGTACCACTCCCGGGGATTCTTTAATTAAATCTTACCTCACCTTACCTGACAGCACGCTGATTGATTTCATCAAATGGGATTTGACATTGCATAGCAGGTTAACCCATGACGGGACCTTTGTATTGCATATTGGCTTTGGTGAATCTCAGCCAAATACACTCGGTTTTAAAGGTGGCGGGAGTAAGCGCTCTATTACAGGTACTTACATCATCTACCAAAGTCAGGACAAAAACCTCCGTGGCGAAATTTATCAGTTAAAGAGCGATGAGGAACCTGATTTTGCGCTTTCACTGGTAAAACTGGATGACAATCTATTCCATCTTTTATCATCAGAAAACCGGCTTATGGTAGGAAACGGAGGGTGGAGCTATACCCTGAACAGGAAAGAAGTTCCGATAAATGAATCCGGAGCCCTGCCTGTTTTGACCAGCTTATCGGATCGGGTTGATGACACCCGGCTACAGGTAATTTTTGAAGGCAGAACACCATGCCTAGATTTTGCCAGAGATCATAACCTGGCAGTCTTTTCTGATTGTCTGAAACTGAAATGGAAGCTGACACTTAACAGGGATCCTGTAACGTTGTTACCAACAACCTATCAGCTTAAAAGAACGGATATCAGAGAAGTCAACGAATTAACGGGTAAATGGGCAATTGACTATGGGACCCGGTCAAATCCCGGCGCAATTATCTATACGCTTGACCCGGATAAGCCCGAAAGAGCTATTTCCCTGCTTGCAGGAGACGAAAACGTCATTTTCTTCCTCAATAAAAACTACCAATTATATGTTGGTAATGAAGATTTTAGCTTTACGCTTAACAAAAGAAAACAATTGTAAAAAAACAACTGATTAGCGGAGCGTAAAATTACCAATATTATCAACAGAGATTTCATCCAGTGTCAGCACTTTTTCAGAATTTATCAGGGTTTTTATGTCATCGGGATTGTTAAATACAAAGAGTATCCAACCCCATGGCATATACCAGGTCCATTGCGGCTGTTGCTCCAGGATAACGGGCGTTGGAATTTCACCAACTTCACCCAGGGCAACAGGTTTGCCCTTACCCAGTGCCACCAACTGATCGTGATGTGATTGCTTATAATCCTTCCGGTAAACATCGGCTGCAAGAATATCCACATACCTGTCACCAGGATAAAATAGTTCATAAGGCCAGGCTTCATCGTTGGGAATGTCACGGGGTGCATTTGTATTCCATACCCAAATCAGATTATTCAGTTTATGGTGGTTGGTGAAGTAATCATACATCATGATCCACAGCCGTTTAAATCCCTCATCACCTTTTTGGTTGCACCACCAGAACCAAACTCCGTTCATTTCATGGTAAGGTCGCCACAATACAGGGATTTCAGCTTCCTGCAATTTACCCAGGCAAACGGCAATTTTATCAGCTCCTTTTTTCCAATCATCATTCAGTGTGGTACCCTCTGTTACCAGGTTGTCCCATTCTTCGGGTGACGGACGTTTTTCCATAGCCCATATGGATGAACCGTCACAACAGTCACCATCTGTGAGATAGCACCCATGCCACATCAGGGTAATGATATGCCCGTCGGCATTCCTTTTTTTAATCTCCTCAATCGTCAGGTTTCGTGCTTCTTCGAGGGTAATATCGAGGAATTGTGGTTTCTGGCTGAGCTTCCGTCTTACAGAGTCAGGAAGCTTAAATGCTTCCATGGAAATTGCCGGCAGGTTAGCCGGGCCACAATGCTGGTAACGCATCGCATTATTCCCTTCAACACAGAAGCTGAAATCGGAGCCCCAGATGATCGCCTTTTTGCCGGTTAGCTGTTCCAGCTGATCAGAATATGCCGATCCTTTTCCGCAAAAATTATGCTGCCCTGAAAGGACAAACTTTCCCTGGATATCCTGAATAAAATGATACAGGTTCTTTGCTTTTTGGGAGGCATTTGGATTTACAGGTTCAAGCAGTTTAACTGCAGGCGGATCAGAACAAAAGGCGTTCAAAGCAATAAGGCATGAACACGTCAGATTAATAATGATCTTCATGGATTTAAAATTTAATTGAATCGTTCGGTTACAGATACACAATTGTTTTATTATACTGATTTGCAGGATCATAAAATTAATACAATTGCGGGAATTCTGTTAATATTTATTTACCTTAGATGTAAATCTTAAATACCTGGCAGTAATGGAAAAAACTACAAAGTCATCTTTTATGATCAGGCGAAGGGAAATAATTAAAACAATGGCAGGTCTTCCCTTCTTTGGATCCTTAGCGCTTGTTGCAAGTGGAAAGTCAGACCGGGGTAGTTTTGAAGAAGAAAACCTGGTTAACAGCGGTACTTCACATACCGCTTTACAGCCCATTGACAATACGGTCATGGACCAGCTTAGCGGGAGAATTCCCCATGCAAAAATAAAAGAACTGGAAGTAAGCCGGATGATCATGGGAGGCAATCTGATCGGCGGATGGGCACATTCCAGGGACCTGTTATATGTTTCTAAGCTGGTTAATGCCTACCATACAGAGGATAAAATCATCAAGACCCTTCAGATGGCTGAGCAATGCGGTATCAATACCCTGATCACCAATCCGGTAATGTGCACCATGCTGCAACAATACTGGAAGCTTGGCGGAAAAATACAATTCATAAGCGATGGCGGATGGAATTTTATGACAGACATACAGAAATCCATTGATAACGGGGCTGCTGCCTGTTATTTACACGGGGGCATATCAGATATCCTTGTTAAGAATAAAAAGCTGGATGAAATTGCAAAGGCGCTTGAGCTTATCAGAAAAAACGGTATCCCTTCCGGTATTGGCGCCCATGAACTGGAAACCATTAAAGCATGTGTTGCCTATGGATTGGTGCCCGACTTCTGGATGAAGACACTTCATAAAACATCCTATTGGTCAGCCCGTATTGACAATGAACGAAAGACAACCCTGGATGAAGATTTTGCAGATAACATCTTTTGCCAGGATCCTGAGGGGACCATCGCCTTCATGAACAAACTGGAACAGCCCTGGATTGCATTTAAGATACTGGCTGCAGGTGCCATAAAACCTTTGGATGCTTTTCAATGGGCTTTTGAGTGCGGCGCAGATTTTATCTGTGTGGGAATGTTTGATTTCCAGATGATTGAAAATGTAAACCTTGCATATACCGTCCTTCAAGGCAATATTTCGCGGGTCCGCCCCTGGTGATAAGGTTTCAATCTGGCGAAAATAAAACAAAACACCTTTTCAGATTGTTACAGTACGAATAATCAGCCATGGCAATAACGGCATTGGAAACCTTTCAGAAATTCAGCCCATCGAACCAACGGGAATACATTGATTGGGTAAAAGATGCCAAAACTGAAGAAACCCGGGCCAGAAGGTTGGACAGCAATAGCCTGGATGGCTGAAGGTATGATCCGTAATTGGAAGTATGTAAAGAAGTAATTCTAAGAATTAACGCTAACCTTCCGGATTCCCGGATATAACCGTCATAAAACCTCATAACCAAATAATCAGCAATGATGAAGGCATTAGTCCTTGAGAACTACAATCAGTTCCTGTATAAAGATGTACCTGATCCCGAAATATCCGCTGATGAAGTGCTGATCCGGGTAAAGGCCTGCGGAATATGCGGCTCTGATGTCCATGGTATGGATGGCAGCACCGGGCGTCGCATACCCCCGCTGATCATGGGACATGAAGCTTCGGGGGTGATCGAGAAAGCAGGTAAAAATGTCAGGAGTTGGAATACCGGTGACAGGGTTACGTTTGACTCAACCGTTTATCCGTTGAACGATTGGTTCACCCTCGAAGGATCTTACAATTTAAGTGATAACCGGGAGGTAATCGGTGTTTCACCGGGAAATTACCGCAGAAATGGAGCGTTTGCCGAATTTGTGGCTGTTCCCCAGCACATTTTATACAGGATACCCGATAATGTGACATTTGAACAGGCTGCAATGGTTGAACCGGTGGCAGTGGCCCTGCATGCTGTTAACCTGTCACAGCTTAAGCTAGGAGAAAGTTGTGTTATTATTGGCGCGGGCACGATCGGAGGTTTTATAGTACAGCTTCTCCGGCTCGCGGGTGTCATGCAGCTTATAGTAGTGGATATGAACGAGGCAAACCTCGAACGGGCGCGAAAACTGGGTGCTGATATTATGTTCCATCCTTCCGACGGGAAAATTATTGACCGGGTACGGCAGGTTACGCATAGCCGTGGGGCCGATCTTGCATTTGAAGCAGTGGGTAACAGTTCAACGGTGAACATGAGCATCGACCTTGTCCGGAAAGGTGGCAGGGTTGTACTAGTGGGAAACCTTTCCCCTGTTATTGAATTTCCACTTCAGAAAGTTGTAACACAGGAACTTAAAATATACGGAAGTTGCGCTATCCGGGGAGAATATGCCACTGTGCTCGAATTAATGGAGAAAAAGAAAATAAATACGGATCAGCAAATTTCAGCTGTAGTGCCCCTTTCGGAGGGTGCAATGTGGTTCGACAGGCTCCGACGCAATACCGAAGGGTTGAACAAAGTAATTCTTGTTCCTTAAAATAGTCTGTTTTTATGGGTGCCAGGTTATACAATATCGCTATTGCAGGCTGTGGAAAGGTTGCGCACCTGCATGCCCGGGCCATTTCTGAGATCCCTGATACGCATCTGGCTGCAGTGTGGAGCAGAACTTACCGGTCGGCCGAAGAATTTGCATCAAAATATGCTTGCCGTTCCTGTACTGACATTACCAGCATGGTGGTGGAAAATAAAATTGACCTGGTAATTGTGTGCACGCCACACCCCTTTCACAGGCAACCGGTTATAGAAGCGGCCATGGCAGGGGCAAACATACTGGTTGAAAAACCGCTTGCTTCGGTATTAAAGGATTGCGATGAAATGATCCAAGTTTGCAGAAAGCAGCGTGTTAAACTGGGAGTAGTGAGTCAGCGCCGCTGGTATGAACCTGTACAGCGGGTGAAGAGAGCAATAGATGCCGGGTTGATCGGCAGGCCGGCACTTGGGACAATAACCATGCTCGGATGGCGCGACAGGGCATATTATGAGTCGGATGCATGGCGGGGTACCTGGGAAGCAGAAGGCGGAGGGGTAATGGTCAACCAGGCACCACATCAGCTGGATATCCTGTTGTGGTACATGGGAGAAATTGATGAGGTATACGGGTTAAGGAGGAATCTGAATCATCCCTATATCGAGGTCGAGGATACTGCGCTGGCCATCATCAGATTCAGGAACAATGCCATTGGGAATATTTTGGTCAGCAATTCGCAAAAACCGGGCATTTACAGCAAAATACATGTGCATGGTGAGAATGGTGCTTCCGTGGGCGTGCAGACCGACGGTGGCGCCATGTTTATTGCCGGCATGACCGGAATCGGGTCGCCGCCTGTTAATGACTTATGGACAATCCCCGGTGAAGAAAATATGCTTGAAAAATGGACAAAAGAAGATGTGAATTTTTTTGGCAGTATTGAGCCCATGACCTTTTATATGAAATGTCAGATCATCGATTTCATCCATGCATTGGATCAAAACCGCGATCCGTTGGTGACCGGTGAAGCAGGGCGCAAAACAGTTGAATTATTTACTGCAATTTACCGTTCCACACGTGATAATATGCCCGTTAAGTTTCCCATTATACCTGAACCCGGAAAGTACGATATGGATGGTCGTTTTACAAATCAACAGGTACAATGAGCATACCCTACATCATTTTTACTGTTGTTTCAGGGGTAACCGTGTTGTTGTTACTGGTTCTCTGGCTTAAGGTAAATGCCTTCATTTCTCTAATCGTCTCATCCGTATTTGTGGGCATTTTAGCAGGAATGCCTTTATCGGCAATCACCACCAGCATCCAGAACGGAATGGGCGGTACGCTTGGATTTGTGGCTACCGTGGTAGGTCTCGGTGCAATTTTTGGTCAGATACTTGAAAGCTCGGGAGGGGCTGAATCCCTTGCGCATTACCTGATAAAGAAGTTCGGCCAGAAAAAGGCCAGCTGGGCCCTGATGCTTACCGGTTTTATTATTGCCATTCCGGTTTTCCTGGATGTTGCCCTGATTGTTCTCATTCCGGTAATTTATGCATTGGCCAAGGATACCAAAAAATCGCTGTTGTTTTTCGGTATACCATTGCTGGCAGGTCTTGCCGTTGCGCATAGCTTTATCCCGCCCACTCCCGGCCCTATTGCTGTGGCTGAAATCCTGGATGTCCCGTTGGGCTGGGTTATCCTTTTTGGTATTTTGCTGGGGCTGCCAATAGCCGTTATAGCCGGACCGTTATTCGGTAGTTATATATCAAGGAAGATTACTATTTCTCCAACAGCCAATATATTTTCGGAACAATCGGAAAAGCACGACCCGGGAAACCTGCCTGCGTTCCTGTTAATTATTATTCTTATTGTCATGCCCTTGTTTCTGATCGTGATCAGCACAATTACCGGCATAATGGTCGAAAAAGATGCCATAACAAAGTCCACTGTAACCGATGTTATTGTGTTTATCGGCCACCCTTTTATTGCACTGACCTTGACTTGCCTTTTATCCATTTATTTTCTCGGGATAAAAAGGGGGATGTCGAGGCAAAAAATGCTGGATTTAAGCACAAGGGCCCTTGGTCCCGCCGGTATTATCATATTGATCACCGGTGCAGGCGGAGTATTAAAGCAAGTACTTGTCGATAGCGGAATTGGCACCCAGGTAGCCCAATCGCTTGCAGGGTCGTCTTTATCTCCGATTCTCCTTGCATGGACATTGGCTGCCATTATCAGGGTCATCCAGGGATCCGCCACAGTAGCCATGATAACTTCCGCAGGGATTATTGCCCCGGTTCTGCCTGTTTTTAATCTCGATGATCCGCATATGGCGCTTATCGTTATTGCCATAGCTTCCGGTGCCACCTTGCTTTCGCACGTGAACGACAGCGGGTTCTGGCTGGTAAGCAAATATTTTGGCATGGATGAGAGACAGACGCTGCGGTCATGGACGGTTATGGAGACAATAATCGGGTTGTGCGGCCTGGTCTTTTCCCTTATTGCAAGCTTTCTTATCTAGCAGCAGGCAAAAATTTCAGGATGAGGTATATCCAGGGATGTATTACAGGTTTATTCTCAATATATCGAGCTTGTATTGGTTGGGTGTTTTATGGACAATTCTCTTAAACTGCCTGTTGAAGTTTGACAAGTTTTGAAAACCGCTCTGGTAGCATATTTCGGAGATATTGTACCTGTCATCCGTTAAAAGTTTGCAGGCATAGCCTACCCTTACTTCGTTAAGGAAATTAACAAAAGTTTTCCGGGTGCGGTTCTTAAAAAAATGACAAAATGCATTCGGTGACATGTTCGCTACTCTCGCAATTTCATCGAGGGTAAGATCTGAAGCGAAATTTTTCATGATAAAATCGCATACGTTCTTGATCCGGTCTGACCCTGATGTTTTGAAATTTTGTATAAATCCCGGGCTCGACAGCAGCAATTTATCTGCAGAATGGGCCAGTATTTTGAGGATGGTGAGCAACTCAATAATTCGTGCCGGTCCTTCCATGGAAAACATGGCCTTCATTTTCTGTGCAATTATCTTACGTGTACTTCCTGAAACGGCAAAGCCCCTGACAGAATCTTCCAGCAGTGTTTTCACGGGTCTCATTTCCGGAATGTCAAAAAAGCTCCTGCCCAGGAAATCATGGGTAAAATGTATGACAATAGCCTCGGCAGTAAGGGTTGAGTCTTTTTCGAAGTAA
This sequence comes from Bacteroidales bacterium, assembly GCA_035258345.1. Taxonomy (GTDB): domain Bacteria; phylum Bacteroidota; class Bacteroidia; order Bacteroidales; family UBA10428; genus UBA5072. Next base: position 30,241 of record DATEVU010000054.1, on the reverse strand, counting down.
ATATTATCGTTATGATATACGTGGGGAAGGTACGGCCCAAGGAAAGCAAGGTCGTCATCGGAAAAGTTGCTGATGTGGTCCCCGATGATTTTTTCCCCGGTACTTTTTACCACAAGCACAAGTTCATACTCGGGATGGAAATGCCAGGGCGTTGGATAGTAAGGGTAAATGTCCTTCTGCAGTACGAACGACGATTTTGCCTCCCTGTTTAGCCGTTCAACAATTGGCTTCATTATAATACAATATTGTTTTAATTTATCGTAAAATACGTGAAAGATATGGTAAAAAAGTATCAAAAGTAAAGGCGGTTATTTCTTTTTTTTGTTACTGTTTATTACCCGAATGCTAAAAACATATAAAATCATGAAAAACTTAGCAATTTCAATTTTAGGCTGTTTAATGGTTGCATCCATTATTTCCTGTAAGGAAGTGCCTGATAAGGATGCACTTCCCCTATATGCAGAGCTTGACAGATCGTTGGATCCCAACACCATAGGTAAAAATGAGATCGAAAAGGGTTGGGACCTGCTATTTGACGGGATATCCGGCGAGGGTTGGCATGGATATAATATGACCGGTTTCCCCGAATGCTGGATGGTTGAAGACGGCGCGCTGACTATGAACAGCGTTGGTGGCCAGGAGGACCAGGATATCATAACCAACAAAAAGTACCGCAGTTTCGCATTCGGTTTCGACTTTAAAATGACACCGGGGGCCAACAGCGGGATCATTTATCAGATTGAGGAAGATACGGCGTACAAATTCCCGTACGAAACGGGACCGGAATTTCAGGTGATCGACCAGGAAAATTGGCCGGATACGCTCGAAGACTGGCAGATACTTGGCGCAAATTATGCCATGTATCCACCGGTTGCACGGCCCTTTAAGCCTGTAGGAGAATGGAACAGCGCGCTGCTGGTTGTGGATGGAAATAATGTTACCCAGGTCCTGAACGGAGAAATTACAGTTCAATATGAAAAATACTCCGAAGACTGGAAAAAGAAGCGTGAAAGCGGAAAATGGGTTGATTATCCTGACTATGGCAAATTTGATGAGGGATTCATTTCATTGCAAAATCATGGAACAAAAGTATGGTACCGTAACCTGAAAATCAAAGAATTATAATCCACTATAAAACCTTACGTCATGAAAACTTTCAAAAATACACGCCGCGATTTTATAAAAAAGAGCGCATTTGCATCGGTAGGGCTTTCCATATTGCCCAGTCATGTTATTAGTGGTTTGGGGCATACTGCCCCGAGTGATAAACTCAACATTGTGGGTATCGGAGTTGGGGGGAAAGGACATCCTAACCTCGTGGGTATGGCTTCTGAGAATATCGTGGGTTTGTGTGATGTCGACTGGAAGTATGCCGAACCGTGTTTTCAGGAATTCCCCAATGCAAAGAAATACTGGGATTGGCGCAGGATGTTTGATGAGATGAAAGACTCAATAGACGGGGTAATGGTAGCCACTGCCGACCATACCCATGCTGTTATCGCAGCCACTGCCCTGTCCATGGGCAAACATGTCTACTGCCAAAAGCCGCTTACGCATACGGTATACGAATCGAGGCTGCTAACCAGGCTCGCCGCCAGGCACAAGGTTGCCACGCAAATGGGAAACCAGGGTAACTCGGGCGACGGAGTCCGGCAGGTATGTGAGTGGATATGGAACGGTGAAATAGGTGAAGTACGGGAAGTTCATGCCTGGACCGACCGGCCGATATGGCCGCAGGGACTATCGCGACCGGCCGAGGAAATGCCGGTACCCTCCACGCTGAATTGGGATTTGTTTATCGGTCCTGCCCCATCCCGTCCTTTTCATTCAATATATACACCCTGGAACTGGAGGGGTTGGTGGGATTTCGGAACCGGCGCTTTTGGCGATATGGCCTGCCATGTGCTGGACCCGGTTTACCAGGCATTAAAATTAGGCTATCCCGACAAGCTGCGGGGGAGTTCAACGGTAATCAATACAGAGTCAGCACCCCAGGCAGAAACGGTAGAATTTTCATTTCCAGCCCGTGAGAAAATGGAAAAAGTAGACATGCCTCCGGTAAGTATTTACTGGTATGACGGCGGTCTTCTTCCAAACCGGTCGGACCTGATACCCGACGGGGAAAACCTGATGTCGGACGGATTGGGAGGATGTATATTTGTGGGTTCAAAAGATACACTGATTTGCGATTGCGGAGGATTCAGGGCCAGGTTGGTTTCCGGTCGTGTCCCCAGCGTAACCCCCTATTTAAGGCGCATTCCCGGTGCAATAGGTTATGTTGACGGGCCGCATGAACAGGATTGGATTCGTGCCTGCAAGGAATCGCCGGAAAACAGGGTCCAGCCAACCTCAAATTTTGCATATTCGGGGCCATTTAATGAAATGGTTTTATTGGGAGTTCTTGCTATTCGCTTACAGAGCCTGAATAAAACACTGAAGTGGGATGCCCTGCAAATGCGATTTGAGAACATATCGGAAACGGATGAATTGAGAATTGTCACGTCCAATGAATTTAAGGTCATCGACGGACATCCGAACTTCAATACACAATATGCCAGCAGCAATGCACTTGAGAGCGTCACCGGATACATCAGGCATACGTATCGGGAGGGTTGGAAATTACCGGCGATGCCGGTGTAACTATACTTTCATTTTCAAACATCACTTATGAATAAGAATCTACGGTACCTGTATTTTATTTGTCTGATTGCCACCATGGGTGGACTTATGTTCGGTTTCGACATTGCCATTATATCAGGTGCTGTTCCGTTCATTCAATCTCATTTCAACTGGAACGAACTTCAACTGGGATGGGGGGTCAGTTCGTTGCTGGTTGGAGCGATAATCGGGGCCTTCGGGTCAGGCATCTTTACCGATAAATACGGACGGAAGAAAGTGCTGATCTTTATTGCTTTATCCTTCGCGGTTTCCTGCGGGGCAACAGCCCTGGCAACCAGTTCAACCCTTTTTATTGCCGCCCGGATTCTTGGGGGCCTGGCGGTAGGTTCTGCGTCGGTCCTTTCTCCCATGTACGTATCAGAGGTATCACCACCGGATAAAAGGGGAATGCTTGTGGCAATCTATCAATTCACGATCACCTTTGGAATCGTGGCTTCTTATTTAATTAATTACTGGCTTCATGATGTGGACAATAACTGGCGCTGGATGTTTGCCACGGGTATATTACCTTCGGTGCTGTTTTTTACCGGTTTGTTTTTTATTCCGGAGAGTCCCCGCTGGTTGTATAAGGCAGGGTATAAAGAAAAATCAAAACAGGTACTTACCCGTATCGGGGGAATTGCATCGGCTGAAATAGCATTCAGGGAGATCGCGGAATCATTTAAGGGACATGCTGTAACATCCTCTATCCGTGAGCTGTTTCAACCCTCCTCGCGCAAAGTTTTGCTGGTAGGTTTCTTTCTGGCCTTTTTTGTGCAGGTAAGTGGTATCAATACCGTGATAGATTATGCCCCTAAAATTCTTATGGCAGCCGGGATAGAAATTAAATCTGCCCTCCTGCAGACTTCGTTTATTGGTATTATTAACGGGCTTTTCACCTTTGTTGCCATTTTTCTGATCGATAAAGCGGGGCGTCGCCGGCTTTACCTGATTGGCTCGGCAGGAATGGCGGTTTCATTGATCGTATTGTCAGTTTCATTTTATTTTAACATGAACAGTATCATAACACTGGCGTGTATCATGCTGTTTATCGCCTTTTTTTCTTCCTGCGTCGGCCCTGTTTTCTGGACCCTGGTATCGGAGATTTTTCCGAATAGTATTCGCGGTTCAGCGGTTGCTTTTGCCTCATTTACCCAATGGACTTTCAATTTCCTGGTAGTGCTATTCTTTCCCTATTTCCTGGCATCGGCAGGAGGAGCAACAACCTTTCTGTTTCTGGCATTCATGTGTATTTTACAGCTGGTATTTAGTTACCGCTATCTTCCTGAGACAAAAGGAAAATCATTGGAAAAAATTGAGGAACTTTGGCATTAATACCGACTTATAAAATATGACTCCGAAAGAAAGATTTGATCTGACAATAAATCACCGGCAACCCGATCAGATGGTGGTTGATTTTGGATCGACTTCCGTGACCGGGATCCATGTCCGGTCGATTGAAAACCTGAGGAAATATTACGGACTTGAAAATAACCCCGTTCGTGTTACCGATCCATATCAGATGTTGGGAGAGGTTGACCAGGATCTGATTGAAATAATTGGTATTGATGTGATAGCTGCCAGGGGTGCCAGGAATTCTTTCGGGTTTTACAACCATGAGCCTTTGAAGGAATATAGAACACCCTGGGGACAAATAGTGCTTGTTCCCGAAGATTTTCGTACCACTACCGACGAAAAGGGCGATGTATTGATATACCCCGGAGGTGATACCGCCGCTACCCCATCAGGCCGCATGCCCGCGAATGGTTACTTCTTTGATGCAATTATCCGCCAGTCTCCCTTGGATGAAGAGAAACTGGATCCCAATGACAATCTTGAAGAATATGGCCTGGTAACAACCAGTGACCTGGATTACTGGAAAGAAACCACCCAAAAGGCACGTGAAAGCGGAAAAGCTGTAATTGCCGGGCTTGGGGGGACAGCGTTGGGCGATATAGCACATATACCGGGTATAAAATTAAAAAATCCCAAAGGTATTCGCGATATCACTGAATGGTACATGAGCATTCTTATGCGTCCGGATTACATCCGGGCAATCTTTGAACGTCAGACGGAAATTGCCCTCGAGAATTTCAGTCGCTTGCACAAGGTTATTGGGAATAATGTGGATGCGGTTTACATTTGCGGAACCGATTTTGGAACACAGGATTCTACTTTTTGCGCGCCCGAACAGTTCGATGATCTCTGGTTGCCCTATTATCGAAAAATAAATGACTGGGTGCATTCCAATACCACTTGGAAAACATTTAAACACTCATGCGGTGCCGTTGAATCGTTCATGTCACGTTTTATTGCCGCAGGTTTCGATATCATCAATCCGGTGCAGGTGAATGCCAAAGGGATGGACCCGGTACATTTAAAAAAGACCTACGGAAACGATCTCGTTTTTTGGGGCGGAGGCGTCGACACACAAAAAACATTGCCTTTTTCAACTCCTGAGAAAGTACGGGAAGAAGTATTGCGATTGTGTGACATTTTTGCCCGGGGTGGCGGATTCGTTTTTGCCACCGTTCATAACATTCAGGCCAATGTGCCGGTTGAAAACATTGTTGCGATGGTGGGGGCCATCAGGGAATTCAATGGAAAGAAATAGTCTGATCAATAAGAACCTTGTTATCATTGGCGGAACAACCGGTCTTGGCCTGTCCGCAGCCAAAGCCTTTATTGAAAATGGAGCCGGGGTAGTTGTTGTGGGCAGGCATGAAGAAAGTGCCGCCCAGGCACTAAAGATACTGGGCAGCAAAGCCGAAGTTATACTTGGTGATGCAGTTCTGCCTTTTACCGCCATTCATGCTATTGAAGTCTGTATTGCTAAGTTCGGAAGCTTTAATGGCCTTTATCATGTGGCCGGCGGCAGCGGAAGAAAAATGGGAGACGGGCCCCTGCACGAACTTACACTTGAAGGGTGGAACAAAACCCTGGAGTTAAATCTTACCTCGTTAATGTTGTCAAACCAGGGAGCAATTAAACAATTCCTGAAACTTGGAACCGAAGGTACTGTTTTGAATATGGGATCGGTACTCGGATATTCGCCTTCACCGCAAAACTTTGCCACGCATGCCTATGCAGCCTCCAAATCTGCAATTATCGGTTTTACCAGGTCCATCGCTTCGTATTATGCGAAAAACAATATACGGGTAAACGTTATCGCTCCTGCTTTGGTAGAAACACCTATGGCCCGGCGGGCAGCTGAGGATGAAAAGATACTGTCCTATATCCGGACCAAGCAACCCCTGGATGGTGGCAGGATTGGTCAACCTTCGGACCTGGATGGACTGGCAGTTTATTTTATGAGTGATCTGTCAAGGTTTACTACGGGCCAGGTAGTTGCAGTGGATGGTGGATGGACAATAAGTGAAGGGCAATGGTAAACCGTATCTGTTATTTTTAGTCATGCAACAAAACCGGAATATGTCAAACGTAGCAATAGGAATTGACCTGGGAGGCACAAGAATTAAAACCGCAGCCATTGATGACCTGGGCAATACCCTGCACCAACATTCACAACCTACGAATGACGGCGATCATACATTGTGGAAGAATGCTGTTGCAGCATCCGTACAGGAAATACAAAACAAAATAAAAATCAGTTGTACAACAATAGGTATTTCCGCACCGGGCCTGCCCAATTCAGGCAACTCTGCCATTGCCTATATGCCTGGCAGGCTGAAGGGATTGGAAAATTTTGTCTGGAGTGATTTTTTGAAAATAAAGACCTTTGTTTTGAATGATGCCATTGCGGCAATGATGGCTGAAGCAAGATTCGGTGCGGCAAAAAATAAGAAAAATGTGATCATGCTTACCTTGGGTACCGGTGTTGGCGGTGCAATACTGATTGAAGGCAAACCCTACCAGGGGGCATTTAACAAAGCGGGGCATATCGGACACATGGTTATTGACAGTGAAGGAGAGCCTGATATAATAGGAATGCCCGGGAGCCTGGAAGATGTCATTGGAAATTGCAGCATTGAAAAAAGATCCTCCGGAAAGTTTACTACAACCCACCAACTGCTTAAAGCTTTCAGGGAGGGTGACAATTTTGCCGCCGGGGTATGGCTTACATCCGTGAAAAAATTAGCCATCGGGCTGGCAACTTTAACAAATATCCTTTCACCGGAGATGATTGTTCTGGGAGGTGGTATTACCGAAGCCGGGAAAGATTTATTTGAACCTTTGGAAAAATTTATGGGTTACTATGAATGGCGTACCGGTGGTAATAAGACTGAAATTGTGACGGCCCAGTATGGCGACCTGTCGGGAGCCGTCGGAGCCGCTTGTTTTGCAAGAGAAGCCGGTAATATACGGGGTTAAACTATTACACAAGGGATCATGAACATTACGGAAACCTATTTACAAAAATGTGCGGAAATTCTTGAAATAGTCAAAGCGCAGCAAACTCAGATCAGACAAGCCGCACAATTGTTTTCAGGAACAATACTGGCCGGGAGAATGGTGCATGTTTTTGGAAGTGGTCACAGCCGGATACTTGTTGAGGAAATGTGGCCCCGCTATGGTTCTTTTCCTGGATTCAACCCGATTGTTGAACTCTCGCTTACTTTTCACAACCTGGTTGTTGGCGCCAACGGGCAACGACAGGCCATGTTTCTAGAAAATGTGAGTGGCCTGGCGGACAGGATTTTACGCAATTTTGATCTCAGTGAAACTGATACTGCAATAATAATTTCGTCAAGCGGATGCAATGTGGTACCCATTGAAATAGCCGAACTGTTTCAGAAAAAGAAAATCAAAGTAGTTTCCATTATTTCGACAAAACACTCAGAAAAGTCGACCAGCAAACGCAGCGATGGAAAAAAACTCGGTGACTTTTCCGACCTGATACTGGATACCGGTGCACCTGTGGGCGATGCCATGGTGCTTGTTCCGGGTTTGGATACCCCGGTAGCGCCGGGATCAACCGTTGGAGGAACAATGATCATCAATAGCATTAAGGCCGAATTGGCCGGATTACTGACTGCGGCCGGTCATCCTCCCAGGGTTTTAAGCAGCGCCGCCGTTGTTGGAGAAGAGAGGGCTGTATCATTATTCGAAAGTGCATACGATGAGCATGCTCACCGCCTTACCAGGTTATTTGAAAATGTGGGCAACCCCCCACCCCGGTAAATGATGTAATTTGTTTGAAAAAAGATTCGCATGAATAATATTTTCATTCATAAAAATATACCCTTGCTTGCCGAAACCGATATACTTGTGACAGGTGCAGGTTCATCGGGTTGTATGGCCGCGCTGGCAGCAAAAAGCCGTGGCAGTTATTCCGTAATGCTTGTTGAACGGTATGGTTTTCCCGGAGGCACTTCCACGCAAATGCTGGATACATTTTATGGATTTTTTACCCCCGGTGCAAGCGCCAGAAAAATTGTTGGTGGTTTACCCGATAAAGTGGTACATGAACTGGATAAGACCAATGATATTTTTTTGAGGCCCAATACGTATGGTGCCGGGACCGGTGTGAATTACAACCCCGAGCGCCTGAAACTGGTATGGGACAGGTTAATCACAGAGGCCGGGATAAATTATTTCCTGCATACGTCTTTGGCAGATGTAATTCAGGAAGAAAGTGAACGGATAACGTGTATCCTGTGGAATAAATCGGGTTTTTATAAAGTACGCGCCCGAAGGGTGATTGATGCCAGCGGTGATGCCGATTTTTGCACGCTTTCAGGGTGCCGGGTTGAAATGGCGGGCGAAAACGAACCGGCACAAAGCATGACAACTACCTTCCGGATGTGTAATGTAGATCTTCAGCGGTTTGAAAAGGCTGGCGGCAATAAAATGATGAAGGAAAGGATGAAGGAAGCTTTTAACAATAAAACGCATTTGTTGCCCAGAAAAGAGGGTTCAGCCCATGAAATGTGCCAGCCAGGCTGCATTTCCACCGTTGCTGTAAAGGTTTCCGACCTGAGTGCATTGAAAATTAATGAATTGACAAAAGCAGAAACTGAAGGACGGAAACAAGCGTATGAGTACGAAAGATTTTTTCGCGATAAGGTGCCTGGTTATGAGGATTCAAAGATCATCTGGTTGTCGCATCAGATAGGTATAAGAGAAACCCGCAGGGTGTACGGTGAACACAGGCTGACAAAAGAAGAATGCATGAAAGGAGAAATTCCTGATACTTCGGTTTTGCTTTGTGGTGCCCCGATTGAAGATCACCGTAAAGGCAAGGACGGAGAAGACGAAACCCACTGGGAATATATTCCGGGAAGCGGTATCTATGGAGTTCCCTACGGAACATTGGTTCCGGAAGGCAGCGGTATGACATGGGCGGTGGGTCGTTGTTTTTCCGCAACGCATGATGCACATGCGTCATGCCGTTCGATGGCACAGACCATGAGCATGGGTCAGGCGGCAGGCCTTGCCGCAATTCAGTCGCTGGAAAAAGATTGCGATGCCAAAGATATTGATGTTGCCATGTTGCGGAATGAATTGGCCGGTATTGGCCAGATACTTGAAGTACCGGATTATGAAGCTGATACGACCAGGGCGGGATGGAAAAATAATTTCAACAGGAAAAAAACCATATTATAGTATTTGATATGCCATTCGTAAGAACAGTGCTCGGAGACATACATCCTGATAAAATGGGACTGACTTATTCCCACGAACATGTAGTTATCGAGGAAGGTTTTACAACACTGGCCAATCCGGCATTTATTCTTAATGATACGGTCCGGATCTCAGAAGAACTAAGGGAGTTCTACCAGCTCGGGGGCCGGACACTGGTTGATACAATGCCTGCCGCCTGTGGAAGGAATATTCTTAAACAGGCTGAAGTCTCCAGGAGTACTGGTGTCAACATCATTGTCCCAACAGGAATTCATCTTGAGATCTATTATCCGCCCAATCATTGGCGTTATCATTTATCTGTTGATGACATAACAGAATTATTTATTAAAGATATTACCGAAGGGGTTGATGAATTCGATTACAATAGCCCGGTTGTTAAGCGGACCGGCCATAAAGCCGGCATCATTAAACTGGCCACAGGTGATGAAGAAATTACCGGTCACCAGCGCAAAATATTTGAAGCAGTTGTAAATGCCCATCTTGAAACCGGGGCACCGATACTTACGCATACCAACGGGGGTAAACTGGCACTGGAGCAGGTAGGGTTATTTCAAAAGCTTGGTGCGGATCTCAATCACGTTGTTATATCGCATGTTGACAAACAAAAAGATATGGCCTTTCACAAGGACTTGATGCAAACCGGTGTTTATGCAGAGTACGACAGCCATTTTCGGTGGAAGACAATGGATGATAACTGGACCATTACGCTGCTTGAAAATTTGTTGCCCTATTATGCCGATCGCATTGTAATCGGTATGGATATGGCAAAAAATACCTATTGGAAATCATATGGAGGAAAGCCCGGACTTGTCTATTTGCTCACAGAATTCAGACAAGAACTTGAGGCAAAAGGGATCGGCAGGTATTTTGAAAAACTATTTTTCACCAATCCCCAACGTCTTTTTGCGATTGATACTCCCACCTGATCAATCAGGGATCCGACTACATTCATGATTTATCTTTTCCGGGTTTACTTCTGAAATTCTTTTTTTTTCTGTAAAACTCCTTTCGGGAATTTGATTTAAATTCTCCATCCTCCCATTTGGGTAAAGCGCCTAATTCATCGGGTGGTTGAATTTTGGGAATAACAGATTCAATCAATTGTTCAATCATTTTCAGCTTAATTATTTCCCTCTGCGTTACCAGCGTGATCGCCTCACCCTTCGCGTTTACACGGGCGGTTCTTCCCACCCGGTGAACATAGTCTTCGGTATCATGCGGCAGATCGTAATTGATCACCATATTAATTTCCTTAACATCAATGCCCCGGCTCATTACGCTGGTGGCTACCAAAATACGTATCCGCTTGGCCCTGAACTTGTTTAAAACTTCTTCCCGTTTATCCTGTTCGAGGTTGGAAGAAATTCCCTGTGACGGGAAACCGTTTTTTTTAAGCGATGTGACAATTTCGGTTACCTTTCTTTTGGTGGCTGTAAAAATAAGGATGCTGTCATAATTGTTTCGCTCCGCCAAAAGATGTATCAATAGTTTTACTTTCTGATCTTCAAAGATCAAATACGCCTTTTGATCCACCCCTTCAACCGGTTTCGAAACGGACAAAGAGATCTCTACCGGGTTGTGCAATACTTTCTTGGCCAGTTGGCGAATGCTCTTAGGCATGGTGGCACTAAAAAGTAACGTCTGGTGTTTCTTTGGCAGGTAGGAAATGATTGCCTGAATATCCTCGATAAACCCCATATCGAGCATTCTGTCCGCTTCATCTAACACCAGATGTTTAATACCTGCAAAATTGACATCGCCGGTTTTCAAATGGGACAATAATTTACCCGGAGTTGCAATAATGATATCGGTACCTTTTTTCAGGGCGTGTTTTTGCAGTTCCCAATCGATTCCGTCACCACCGCCATATACTGCAATCGATCCGGCGGAAATAAAATAGGAGAATCCCTGTATCTGTTGTTCGATTTGAATAGCCAGTTCTCTTGTGGGTACGATGATCAGGGTATCTGCGCTATTTTCCTTTTTGCCGATCAGCTTGTCGAGAATGGGTAAAACGTAGGCACCGGTTTTACCGGTACCAGTTTGTGCACAGGCGATTAAATCCCTGTTTTCGAGAATAACAGGAATAACCATTTCCTGGATCGGCGTGGCCGTTTCAAAGCCCATGTAGGATATGGCTTTCAATATTTGATCATCAAGCTTGAGTTCTGAAAATTCCATTGGTGTTAAATTTAACAATCGGCAAACTTACCACTATTTTGCAGGTGTATTTCATAATAATATTCAATTTTATGCAACTACCTGATAAAAAAGTAACTTCTTTTTGGTAATCCAGGTTCAACCGGCAGAAATAGATCATTCCGTCTTTAAATTAGCATTATGAAACACCACCACGCAAAAACAGCCACCTGCAAGGATGGCTGTATACTACTGACTATTAATTTGCTGTATTAACGCGATTCCACCGAAACGATGGGACAGTTAACGATGGCTGCGTCCATGGCTTTTAAAGGGGCGGAAACGGCAGTTGTAAGATCCATAACATCGCTGAAACTTGCATTGTCATAAATCTGTACAACCCAAAGCGGTGAATATCCTCCATCATCCGGAAGTGTTTGTGGCACATTATGTGTTTGACCGTAAGGCATGTCATCTTCCGTTTTGAAACCCGACGGCGGACCTCCCCCGGCTTCATCCGGGTTTTTGTTAAACGACACATAAATGTCGGAAGTTGGAACCATACCATTTACAGCCATTAGTTCTTTTTCGAAAAAGTTAAAATAGTATACCACCTTGTTTTTATGCCACCCGCGGGTAAGATCGGCACTTTCTGCCGGTGAATACCTTTTCCGGGCCACTGAACCTTTGGGCACAACCGGGCAATTCACGATCATCCCGGTGGATACCATGGCATATCCCTTTTCAATGATTTCTGTAAAACTGGTGACTGTATTGGCTACATAATCCGCAGGCACTGTAACTTTGTAAACCAGCCAGAAATCGTTATAGCCGGGATCACCCGGAATTACATCAATAATATTCAGCTGTCCGGCAACAGGTTGTGATGCACCGCTTTTAAAAAGTGCATAGATGGGTGCAGGCGTGGTACCCAATACATCAAAATTATAATATACTGTCATTTCACTGCCGGGTCCCAGACCCTTGGTATTGAATGCCGGAATGGCGTCAAAATCAACAGGTTCATCGGCAGCGGGGTGCGTAAATCATGGGATACATTGCCGATAAGCTCCTTGCGAAATTCGTCCGTTTCTTTCAATTCGGTTATATTCCTTGCTATGGTGTCAGCCATTTCGTTAAATACCAATCCAATCATATCCAGTTCATTGTTGTTTCTTACGGCAATTCTGGCATTCAGATTTCCTTGCTGAAACTGCCGGATAGCTTTGATGATCACATTCAGTTTTCCTGTAAGCAGCCATATGACCAGCAATCCCACAAGGGCTGATATGAGCAGTATAACAACAACCGAACGGATTGAAAGGCCCAGAATATAACTGCCGGTTTCACCTCGCTTTTCAGTGTAAAATAATTGGGTGATTATTATGGTTCTTGGGATTATGGGTAATAATAAATCCCCTGGTAATAGTTACAACTGGTTTCGGTATTCCAGGTTGAATGAAATCCTCGGCCCATTCCAACCTGGCTTTTTATCAGTAGTAGCACTACTATTGCCCTTCAAATGATATTTCCCTCCTAAACCGATATGAAAGGCCGGACAAATAATTGCGCTAAGTCTATTTGAAAGCCTCCAGGTGAAACTGAATGAGGGCTCAAGGAAAGGACAAACTGCCTTGAAAATCGTGATATCCTCTTCTTCATTATATCCAATGACCAGGTTTTCTTTTAGCTTCCAGGTTGAAAAATTGACTCCTCCTTTAATTAAAAATCGAAATACGGGACCTGATCCCTCGGACAGCAAAAACTCCCCCTGCAAACCCAATGCATGGGATGACAGTATCTGATCAAAGTAATACCGGCCCGAATAGTCCTTTTGCCCCAACCTTGATCCAGTGGTATGAAACTGGTATGCCGGCCCCAGGGCAAAACCCTTGCGGATCTGAATCATGGCATAACCTCCGGTAAAAGGCCAGGGAGGGAAGTTATTCACTGTTTTCACATCAAACGGCAAAGTGTTCTCTACTTCATTATTCAAAACTTTCAAGTCATGCTGAAAATACAAGCCGGTTCCATGGGTAAACCCAATACGGAAATCAGTCAGGTCCGACTCCTGAGCATTAACAGAGGCGATAATCAGGATCAGCAGCAGAATTAAATAGTTTTTCATTTCAATACGTTTTCAAAGGATCCTGGAATATTTACTTGCGAGGCCCTTTTCAAAGCAGAAGAAATTGTTTTTTGCGATAAAGTGTTGATATTCAACCTTCGGCCAAGGCCACTGGTAATAACTCCGTTTTTCATATTGATAAAACTGGCATTGGTGATCTTCATAGACAATAATATATCACCTTGATCAATATCTATCAGGAACGCATCATCGGTCTCATATTGCTGAACCAACAAGGTCTTTTGCTCGAAATCCCATGCTATGACATATCCTTCAGGCAAGGAATATTGATTGATCATTGAAAAATCCAATGCATTTCTGATCTCTACGCGACCCCGGTAGAAAAGATATAGCTTATTGTCAGGAGAAAAAGTAAAATACCTGCCGAGTGCATTTTCGGGTTCTTCCAGGCTGGCAATCTCGACAAATACAGAATCAACGATCTGGTAAAACAGTTGTGTAGTGGGCAGTTCGTAATCCCTTACCATTACGAAATTACCGTCAGGTGAAAGTTTTGCATATAGGGTACCCGATAAAAACTGTTTTTCCGCAATTTTCGCACCGGTTTCAAGATCAAAGGCGATCAGTCTGCCGTCATAATAGCTGGCGAGAAGCCTGTTGTTCTCCGATAAGGTATAGATAAAGAGCAAGTTATCGGGAAATTCGGGTGAGGTCAATCGGAATAGCGTGTCCAGTGTTGTTGTATTATGCACAATAAACTCTCCGTGTGAAGAATACCCAAAAAAATTACCGGATGGAGCAACATTAACTGACCAGGGAATGTCAAAGGGTGTTTGAAGAACGGGAGTTGACAGACCTGTCTCGACATCGTATCGAAAAATGCTGCTGCCTTTTACCAGCATCAGTAAATCCGTTCCTGGAACACTTCTTGACACATCATGCGATGGCATTGAATCTCCCAGCATGAATTCTGACGCACTGTAGTTAATCCAGTCGATATTGAAATACTCATCGTTTTCCCTTGGCACATATTTAAGGATAAACCTATTGATCTTGCCAAAACTGATGTCATCTATCCTTTTTGAATTTGTGTCTGGAGAATGGATTTCATACTTTTCATGATTAACAGGGTATTCATTCTCAAGATACAGGGAGTAATAATCCAGCATTCCGGGATTTCTCGTACGCTCCCAGGTAACATTAACACTGGAGGGTCCGGTTTGCTCAATTGCCGGGGGTTTTGGGTATTCCGAATATTGCATGTAGGTTCCGTAGGGTTGATTGAGGCCAATGGTATACATAGCCTTCTCCCCTTCAAGATAAGTAGTATCAAGAAATGAATTCTGGTTCATATCGGTGATAACCGTCAAAACAACATTTCTGATATAAGTATCTGAGAATTTTGATAAAGTATAATTAACAAATGCAGCATGGTTGAATTTCTCCCATACCACACGGACACCATTTTGAACAGGATCAAAGGAAATAAATGCCAGGTTGTGGACCGGAGTTCTGTCGATGACCATAGGCCAGTTCAACGTATAGGCATATCCTTCTGCCCCAATTTTATCAGCAATGCTACCCGAATTGGTGGAGGCAAAAAACACTATGGAAAGCACATGCAATCCCTCAGCGTAATCTCTCGTTTCCAGGGTTATTTCCAGGGGTAATGTCGGATTGTACTCCTGTTGCAACACGGTGATATCATCAACTAAGAACAATACCCGATAGATCTTAAGCGGGTCAGCCTTGACATAATACCGGATAATTGCAGGTCCTGCCAATTTGAGGGTGTCGGTTTCAGGGGTTAATTCAATAATAATGGGAGGACCTGTCTCCGGGGGGGTGGCAATGTTGTTTTCGGGTATCCTGAATGGCTCAAACTCGCATGAATAGACAGTAAGTAGAATAACAGCAAATTTAAAAACCCTAATGATGCTCATTTTAGGATTAACTGTGTGTTTGATAATAGGGCTATCAATCAGTCCTAAATGTAAAGATTTTTTACCAATAACAGTTGAAATATAACACTTTTCCCATTTTAATTGGGGTTAATTTTAACCATGAAACTATACTGCATGGTTAAACATATTCCACGTTGCGGGATTTAAACAATAAGACCGGGAACTTGTTTCTTGTGTTAGATTTATAGTTCACAGGGAGATAGGAGCATACAATCATCCAAATGGCATGTTCGGTATCGCCTCTCCTCAAAAATGACAATGGTCCTAATAAAACCAAAACCATGAAAACAATCCTTAAAACAATTAACGTGTATCATTTGCCATTGATACTTTTACTGTTGTTGGCCGTATTGCTGTTGATTTTCCAGGGCTGTTACTCCGTTCGTATATCTAATGTTCACGGAGTACCCGAACCCGATCCGGTGAATTTCGAAGAGGGTTTTTACCGTGGCAAGGCCGTTATTGAAATTGATACCACCGTAAATCTAAAGTTGCTTGAGAATGAGGTCCTGGTATTGGAAACCTGCCCTGAGGGAGGCTTCCATACAATTGAATACAGGGTTACCCTCGGATCTGTTTTGCTCAGCGGAATAACACTTGGCAAAATGAGGAAAATCAAGGTAAAGTATGTTTGTCTGAAGGAATCAAACGAATAAAATTACATGTCATGGCAGATACAAAAACTTATTTCATCGGGCAATGGGATACGTTCCATAGCAACGGTCCGTTTGCCACAAAAATATTGTACGATACCCGGCTTGAAAGGCCTGAGATCATGCCTTCGCTGACAGACAGGTACAATGATGCTGCTCATGAAGTTCAGCAGCTGATACAGGAATGCATTGCCAACAATGACCGGTTCAGGGCTTATGGTTCGGGATGGTCGCTGTCGGACATTGCACATCAGCCTGACCGTATGCTGTATACCGGGAGGATGAACCTGAAAAGGACAATTGATCCGTATGAACTTCATAATGCCTCTGTTTTTAAAAGTCAGGACCTGTTCTTCTTCCAGTGTGGGACAACCATCAAGGAAATCTCCGAATTTTTATTTTCACATGGAAAATCCCTTAAAACAAGCGGTGCCAGTAACGGACAAACCATTGGGGGATCCATATCCACGGGTATTCATGGTTCGGCTTTTGATACGGGAGCGGTACAGGACAGTGTGGCCGGGCTTAACCTGATCATCGGACCTGGTCCAAATGACAATGTGTATATCGAAAGACATACACAGCCTGCCCTGAACGATGATTTTGCCCGATTGATCAATGCGCGTGTAATCCGCAATGACGGATTGTTTAATGCAGCCCTGGTTGGACTGGGCTCATTCGGTTTTATACACGGTGTGCTGATTGAAGCCGATGATCTTTTCTTGCTGAAACGTTACACGCGCAGAATAAAACCTGCTGTTGCACTGAAACTTGCAGAAACAATGAATTTCAGGGATTCGGAGTTTAAGATTCCTTCGGAACTGGATGCTACCGGAAAAGGTATCAGGCCTTATCATTTTAAGGTATACGTCAATCCGTACAACAAGAAAGAAGAGTATATTACTGAAATCATTTATAAAAAGGAATACCGTACCAATTACCCCAATCCCATTCCCGATATTAAAAAAGCTATCTACAAGGACCTTCCAACCTGGATGGCCAGGTTTGCTGAAAAACACAGCCGGTTGATCCCTAAATTTATAGGAGCCCTGAAGGGGCAGATCTTCCCTGACCTGGACAAAGACATTGAAGGAACACTCGGGGAGATTTTCTGGGATACCACGCACAAGGGTGCGGCTTTTGCGTTCACATTCGGAATCGATATCAAGGATACCCGCAAAGCATTGAATCTGTTTATCCGAGTGGTGAATGAGGAGGGTCCCGTCCCCGGTGCCATAGCCCTCAGATTTATCAGGGCTTCTAAAGCAATCCTGGCTTTCACCAAATTCCCCATGACCTGCATTCTCGAAATGGATGGCATTCTATGGAAGGGCAGCAGTACCATGATCAGCTTTGAAGACTTTCAGAAGAAGCTATTGGAAGTTTTTATTGCCGAAGGTATCAAATTCACTATCCATTGGGGAAAAAATGCTGCCTCGTCATTACCGGGTTTAATCGATTATATGTATGGCGACAACGATGATATCTGGAAAAATTACCGGAGTGCTTTGCTTTCCAAACAGATGGCAGATGTCTTTTCCAATGGCTTTCTGGATACCATACGGCTGTCGGATTACCGGGTAAATGTTCCGAAAAATCTTGTCGATTCTTTGATCTGAGAAAAACAGAATAATAATAACCCAAAACCGTAAAGCAATGAAGAAAAGTAAACCGATCATAACAGTATTTGTTTTCCTGGGGTTGATAGTGGGTATCAGCGCCTGCAGCAACCATCAGGCTGAAATAAAAAGCCTGCAAAGTCAGGTTGATTCTGTGTCAATTGAGCTCGCCATGTTGAAAGCAGCCAGTCTGCAACTTGAATCAAACAAGAAACTGGTTTCCGATCTTTACCAGGAAGTGTTCGGCGACAAGAATATAGATGTCCTTGACAACTATCTCGTGGAAAACTATATTCAACATAATCCTGGTGTTGCCGATGGCCGGGAGGCATTAAAAAAAGCCCTGGAAATCTGGTTTAAGGATGCACCAAAAGAAAAAATTGATATCCAACATATTGGCGCTGACTGTGATTTTGTTTATATCCATTTGAAATCCAAACAAGGTAACAAAACCCTTTCCGTAATCGACATATTTAAAATTGAAGGGAATAAGGTAGTTGAACACTGGGATGTAATTCAGGAAGTTCCGGCAAAATCGGCGAATCCGCATCCGATGTTTTAAGTGTTTTACTCAGTCAGCTCCAGCCATCTGTCTGTTTTCTGGTTGATTATTGTAAGTATCTCGGCGATCCGGTCAGATTTAGCGATCAGTTCTTTGGGTGCCAGGGAAGGGTTGCCAAGCGCGACTTCAAGCATGGTTTTCTCCTGTTCCAGTGATTCAATTTCGGCAGTAAGCTGCTCAAATTCCTTTTTCTCCTTGTAGGTGAATTTTCGCTTCCCCTGGATGTCAGGTTCTTTTGAGGTGCTGGCAGCACTTGTTTTGCTCCTGTTCCGGTTGCTGGTCTGACGGGCTTCACTTTCCTGTTGTTTTTGTGATGCACGGTAATCGCTGTAATTACCGGGGAAGTCGTATACAGCACCATCCCCTTCGAAGATAAAGAGATGATCGACGAGCTTGTCCATGAAAAAACGGTCGTGCGATACAATAATGAGACAACCGCCGAATTTCGACAGGTACTCTTCGAAAACATTCAGGGTTACAATATCGAAATCGTTGGTAGGTTCATCGAGAACGAGAAAATTCGGGTTGCGCATAAGCACGGTCATCAGGTATAACCGTCGCTTTTCGCCGCCGCTTAATTTTTCCACCTGCACGTACTGCATTTCAGGAGTGAACAGGAAAAGGTTGAGGAACTGTGAAACGGGCAATTGACGTCCATCACCCAATGTAATCACCCCGGCGATCTCCTTCATGATATCAATAACCCGCTGGCCGGGCTTGAATTCAAGTCCCTGTTGCCGGTAGTAACCATGCACAACGGTTTCACCATGATCCAGTTTGCCGGAATCGGGTTGCAGCTGATCCGTGATAATATTCAGAAAGGTTGTCTTACCCACGCCATTCCTCCCGATAATGCCTAATTTTTCACCCCGGGTGAATGTGTACGAAAACCCGTCTAGAATTACCATATCGCCAAATCGTTTGGAGACCTTATCAAGCACCAGGATCTTTTTGCCCAGTCGCGAGGTCTGCAGGTTGATCTCAACCTGGTTGTCGTTTCGGCGGTATTCCGATTGCTTTTTAAGATCATAAAAAGCATCGATACGATATTTTGCTTTGGTTGTCCTTGCTTTGGGCATGCGACGCATCCATTCGAGTTCCGTACGCATGAGGTTTTGTGCTTTTTCGGCAAGCTGTGCTTTATTCAGCAGTCGTTCTGCGCGTTTCTGCAAGTAACGGGAATAATTTCCCTTAAAAACATATACTGATTTCTCATCAATTTCAATGATCTCATTGCAAATGCGATCGAGAAAATAACGGTCGTGTGTGACCATCAGCAGTGTAACCTGCGATTTCATCAGGTATTCCTCCAGCCACTCGATCATGTCGAGGTCGAGGTGGTTGGTAGGTTCATCGAGAATAAGAAAATGCGGTTCGTTCAGCAGGGTTACAGCCAACGCCAGCCGTTTAACCTGGCCGCCCGAGAGCGTGCCAACCAATTGTTCTTCGTCATTGAGCTTAAGTACACCCAACATTTGCCTGATCCTCGAATCGAGGTCCCATGCCTGGTGAAAATCCATCTTCGCAGTGGCATCTTCCAGTTTTTTTTTGTTGGGATGGTGTAAAGCAAATTCATAATCGCGAACGGTTTCCATCAGTTTACCAGGAGTTCCATATACCGCCTGAAACAGCGTGAGACCGGGGTCAAATTGCGGGTCCTGTTCCAGGTACCCGAGTTTAATATCCCTGTTGAGGTAGCAGCTTCCCGAATCAAAAGAATCCAAGCCTGCCAGGATATTCAGCAGTGTGGTCTTGCCGGAGCCGTTCTTTGCGATCAGGGCCACCTTCCGTCCTTCGTTTACACCAAAAGTAATATCGTTAAACAGGATAATATCGCCAAATGATTTGGATGCATTTTCAACCAACAGATAATTGCTCATCATGTAAATTTTAACCGAAATCAGAAATCTTTCTTAACAGGGATTTGTCCCGGATTACAACTTCCCTGCCTTCAATTTTTATGATTCCTTCCTTTCTGAGTTCTGTAAGCAGACGGACGGTATTTTCTTCCGAAATTGAGGACATTTCTCCCAATTCCTTGCGGGTAATGGATAACTTGTATTTATTACTGCCATAAAATCCCGCAAGATACAGTAAACTTTCTGCAATACGTCCCCTGATGTTTTTTTGATTCAGGTCAATTATTTTGTTCATAATCAGGGCTACCGATTTTCCGAACGCTTTATTGAGCTTAAGGAGGATCTCATGATTTTCGAGGTATAATTCCTTGAGAAAGTCGAGATCCACCATGCAAACCTTTGAATCTTCGATTGCGGTAACCGAATAGGTGTAATGAACGCTTTCGAAAAAGGATAACAGACCGATATAGGCCGGAGGCTTCATGAGATAAAGGATAATATTGCGACCGTTGTTACCTTCAATAAACAATTTTGCCGTTCCTTCTACCAGGTAAATGGCATGATTTACAGTATCACCCTGTTTACATATCCTTTCATGCTTCCTGAATTGTGCCTGAATGGTTCTTGCCCCGGCAATTGACCTGCCTGTAAGGGCAACAGCTTCATAAATATCACATTTCTGCTGGCAAATTTCGCAGGAAACCTTTCTGGTTACTTTCATCATCAGGCATTATTGGTTCATTTTATTTCAGGCTTCTTTTGCTTTTTGCAGCAAATATAATTGATTAATTTAGTTGATTAAGATCAATGTTATATTGCAGGATTTTATGGCATGTATCCTGTAACAAAATACTTATTTTAGAAGGCAGTAAAAAGTGACACTTTAACCAAAATAAACTTATGGAATCATCAGATCAATACAATTTCAGCATTTTCAGACCGCGCAACCTGCATGGAAAGAAAAACAGAAATGTTATTCTTACCATGTTGTTGATTTGGGCTGTGGCTGTCTTTGGCTTCCAGTTCCTGCTCAGGGGCATTGAGAAGCCTACGCCGGAAAAAGCGCTTACCCTGTTCGAGTCAACCTGGCCTGCGGTGGTTACCGGTGAGTTAAGCAACGCGGATTACAAAACGTTTCTGTATGCACTGGTTCTTGTTAAGGGAAAGAGTACCATAATACCCGGAGACCAGAAGGTTCTTTCAGATGCGATAAGTTGTGTGGCTTTTACAGTTGTTCCGGATAGTGTCAGAATACTCATGATAAGCAATGTCAGGGATTTGGACTCATTAAAATCAGATCTTGTAAGGGCAACAGATCAGGAATATCTTGGTATTAAAACAATGATCGCTAAGAAGAATATATCACTGGCAGCAATCAGTGAGTCGTATTCCGGATTTAAGGCCGGCAGTCTCGAAGCTTCAATTTTTACCGGCAGCCTGCATGAAAAACATCCTGAATCATTGGGTGACCCCACATTATCCGCATTACCCGGAATAATGAAATTTTATCTTACCCATAACCAGTCAAAGCTTACTGACACCAGGTTTTTGGGGTTTCCTTTTCATTATTTTTATACGGCTGTGTTTTTGCTGATCCTGTTCATAGCCCTGTGTATTGTATATAATATATTAATAGAGTGGCGGTTAGGAAAAGAAGGTATTGTCGAATAATACAAATAAAGCATAAATTATGAAGAAATTATATATATCCCTGATCCTTTCCTTTTCAGGAGTTCTTTCCCTGCATGCTGAGAGTCTGACCCAGCTGGAGGGAAGCTTTAAAACAGGACCTGCTATCATCCTCATCGCAATATTGGTGACATTTGTATTGGTAGGTATATTCTTCCGGGCAAAAGATCCTGCCGATTATTATGCTGCCGGCCGGAAAATATCCACGGTGGGTTCGGGAATGGCCATTGCTTCAAACTGGATGAGTGCCGCCTCTGTACTGGGTATGGCCGGCATGATGTACGGTTTTGGTTATAACGGACTGGCCTATGTGGTTGGATGGACCGGAGGATATGTGCTGTTGCTGATCCTGATGGCTGCCCAGATACGTAAATATGGCAAATATACGGCACCCGATTTTATTGGCGACAGGTATTATTCGCGTGACCTGAGGATTGTGAGTGCAATTTTCACCATTCTGATTTCTTTTGCATATTGTGTTGGTCAGTTTGGCGGCATAGGCCTTATGTTCAAATGGATACTGGGTATAAATTACGCCTGGTCGGTAATTATCGGATCGTCGATCGTATTATTGTACACGTTGATTTCCGGTATGATCGGAGCTACAAAAAACATGCAGATACAATATGTTATTATCGTAGTATCATTTCTGATACCTACATTTATTATGACATTCAAATTCGATTATTTCTGGTTGTTACCGCAGATCGGGTATGGTGCTGCTGTTTCGGATATTGTCCAGGGCATCCCGGCTCCGAATATTTCGGAGGGTGTTGCCCTGCTAAACGCTTATGGTCATGACTTTTCCATTGTTCCAAGTCCGGAATTTGCCATGCCGTGGGACCCGTCCACCGGGACAACCTTCTTCCAGTGGATTGCCATATGTTTTTCATTAATGGTAGGTACAGCAGGATTACCCCATGTGATTCAGCGGTTTTATGTAGTGCCCAAGGTTACAGATGCCAGGTGGTCAGTTGTCTGGGGGTTGTTCTTTATCTGTCTTGTATATTGGACAGCGCCGGCCTATTCTACATTCGGCAAATTGCTTTCCTCAAATCCCGAAGTGGGAGTATTGGCGAAAGATGCCATAGTGGTTTATACCGCACAGCTGGGCAATGTTAACTCCCTTATTGTGGGATTACTGGCAGCCGGTGCAATATCAGCAGCTTTTTCAACAGTTTCAGGCTTGCTGGTGGCCGGAGCTTCCGCATTTTCGCATGATCTGTATGTGCGTGTTATCAATCCTTCATCCACACCCAGGCAGCAGCTTAAAATTGCCCGTATCGGCACAATCATCATGGCCCTTGCGGTTACGTTAGTTGCACTTATGAAATTAGGACTGATAGCACAATTGGTATCCGTTGCTTTTTCGATGGCTGCCTGTACTATTTTCCCGCTTTTTCTGCTGGGCATATGGTGGAGCGGATCAAACCGTGCAGGTGCAAAAGCAGGATTGTTTGCCGGGATACTTGTGACAACAATATCAATTACCTATTTTATTGTCGGATTAAGCGGTGGCAGCCTTCCCAGCCAGTCTTTTATTTCGTACTGGCTGAATGTTTGGTATTTTGCCTGGATTGGAGCTCCCCTGGCCATCATAGTGAATATCATTGTTTCAAAGTTAACTACACCAACACCCCTGGAGATAAAAAAATTTCTTGCCGAACAGGTCCATAATTGATGCAATTTAAAAGCCTTTTCATAATAACTAAAGGAACGAAGGTGATTTTGGCGATCACCTTCTCCGTTTCTTTACTTGCAGTTTTGTTTGCATTTTTCTATTACAGTAATCTAAATAAATCGGAAGATCCGCGCATTACAAAAGCGAGGGAATTCATGCTGCAATATGAAAAGGCTTCCGGCACCCGGACCAGCCTTGAATGGTTTCCCTACCTCGATTCTGCCGGCGCTGTTTTCAAATCATTGCCCGATTATGAATCTTCGTTCGAGGAAGGACTTATCCATAATAATAAATGCAGTGCCCTGCTGCTGATGGCAATATATGACAGTGCAATTTTTGAGACGGAAAAGAGTAATTTGCTTGCCCTGTCCCTGGCTTATTGTGACAGCAGTATAATTATTTACAGGAATTGGATCAGGGAGTGGGCCGGTCTTTCCAGGGAAGAAATTGCAGATAAACTGCGCCCGCTCATGAAAGAGGATCATCCGGCATTTCGGGAGCAAAATTTTGAAAATTTTTTTTCAAGGAGGGTGGATAACCAGGTTACGGCAACTATCGAAACGCCCCGTCGCTTATCGGTGAGTTTCTCAAACAAAGGAGCCATTTACCGGCATATGATGAAAACGGATTCAGCCCTGACCTGTTACCGGATGGCACTATCCCTTTGGAAAGATAACCGGACTGCGGCAAATAATTTGCGGGTCTTACTTGGTGGAGAGCCAATTAAACCCTCGCTGATTGAGTCGCTTTTCCCACCGGATAAAAACAAGAATTAATACCTTCAGGATATGAAAAGAAACATTGTTATTGCCCTGTTATTTACCCTTGGCCTTTCCAGGATTTCATCACAGGAAACCAATCCTGCCTGGGGGTTTAAACTCTCGGGTTTTATCAAGAATGATATTTTTTATGATACAAGACAAACGAGTATTCTCAATTGCAGCAGGGAAGGACACTTTTATCTTTACCCCGATAATGTGCTTTACGATATAAATATGAATGATGTAAATGCCAATCCGGGATTTCATATCCTGAATATTCAGACCCGTATCCGGGGAGACTTTACCGGGCCGGATGCATTTGGCGCCAAAACTTCCGGAGCTATTGAGGCAGAGTTTTTTGGCACCAGTGAGAATGACGTGAACGGATTCAGGTTACGGCATGCCTTTGTTAAAATGGAATGGACCAAAACATCACTGCTTATCGGACAGTTCTGGCATCCCCTCTTTCCGGCAGAAAGTTTTCCCGGGACGATCAGCTTTAATACAGGTGCTCCATTCATGCCGTTCAGCCGCAACCCGCAGGTTAAGCTCACCAGGAAACTTGGCAGGATGACTCTTTCACTCACGGCTTACAGTCAGCGCGACTTCACCTCATCCGGCCCCGAAGGTTACAGTTATAAGTATTTACGGAACAGCGGATTACCCGGAGCCAATATTCAGATCCGTATTCCGGCCGGAGAAATTTTTACCAGTTGGGCCGGATTTGATTATAAAACACTCAGACCGGAGCTTAAGACAACCGCGAATGTGGAAACTGATGCCACCATCGGTGGTTTTTCGGTTTATGCAAATACAATGATTAAAACCAAACCTGTAACAATATCCCTGATGGGGGTTTATGGCCAGAATACCTGCGACATTGCCATGATCGGAGGATATGCGGTATCAGAGATCACGGATACCGTAAAACAGTTTAAAACCTATACAAATCTCAATACGGCAAATTTCTGGATCGATCTGAGTACCAATGGTAAGAAAATAATGCTGGGAATATTTACCGGATTCAGCAAAAACCTTGGTGCCAGCGATCCGGTTTCAGGTGCGGTTTATGGCCGGGGCAGCAATATTGATCATCTGTTCAGGATATCACCACGCATAACCTTTACCGAAGGTCGTTTAAGTTTCGCTGCAGAAATGGAAAGTACCACAGCTGCCTACGGAACAATGCGGGATGACGGCCGTGTAATCAATACAAATAATGTCAGCAACCTGAGGTTTTTGATAAGCACCATTTATAAATTTTAAAGCGTTCCGGCATAAAAATCAATACCTGATTTCAGCAAAAGATCATTTATGGCATCGATTGCCTGTTCTGCAAAGTAGCGCATTTCGTGATTAACTGTAAAAAAATCAACCAGATTATCAGGTTCCGATTCCATGTGAATGCAGGATGCCTGGTGCGACAGCCGCAGGAAAGTAAGATCTTTCCAGGCCTTTAATGCTTTATAAAGAAGCTGTTGATCCAGGTAATTGCCTGAATCGAGTGAAATTATCCTTTCAACGGTTGAATACCCTCCGATCCCGTATTTCAGGGAATAAAGCCTTATGACTCCCGTAAGCGGCAACAGGAGTTTCTTTACATCGGTATTGCCTCCTGCAGGACGGGTAGCCGATGGATTAAACTGTTTCAGGGCAGCAGCCATGTGATGAAAAAAAATGTCACTGGTTCTCAGATCAGTTTTCACATATTCCCGCAACTCTTCTGAAATGCCCTGGTCCCCGTAACAATGTCTGAAATCGAAAAAGATACTTATTCCAAGAAGTTCATCGGGACCAGGCATTGTTATCCAGTCGGAAAAGTACTTTTTCCATTTGTCAACCGGCTGACACCACGTTGGATTTCCGGCCATATTCCCTCCCTTACAAAGGTTGAATCCTGTAATTGCCAGCATTTCATTTACCTTTTTTCCGAGCGCAAGAAAATACGCGCTGGCATTTTTTAACGGTTCTCCATACAGGTTTTCAAAAATAATGGCATTATCCTGGTCGGTGTAGAATGTCTGTTCCATGCGGCCTGCACTTCCGGTCTGAATGAATGCAAACCGGCATGGAGGTTCTCCCGAAGCTTCGATGCAAATTGATAAAACTCTTTTGCATAAGGCATCGGCAATGGAGGAAAGGTACAGCGAAACAGCATAAGGATCGGCATGGCCGAGAATCATGGAGATGGCAATTTTGCGGCTATCGAGAAAAATACGACCGAGAACGGAAGAAGAGTTTGCCTTTCCTATTTCGGCATAGATCAGGTCAGGCGTTTTGAAAAAAGCCTGTGTTAATTCGGCATGGGTTACAATTCCGGAGATCTTGTTTTCTTTATCGGTTACGAGAAGACATTTCTTCAGGCTGTTCCGGATCATCCCGAATGCCTCAAAAATGCCTGCTTCCTCGTTGATTAAATCGGGAGGAGCGCTCATCCACCGGAAAATTTCTGTTTCGGGTGAACCTCCCTCCGACAATCTGAGGCCTATCGATCCGGCATCAATAACACCCAGTGGTTCACCGTTCCTGTTGGAAACAATAACAACCTGCGTGTTATTCTCTTTCATTACCGCTACAGCCTTGCTGACAGGTAAATTCTCCGGACAGGTAACAGGTGGTCCCTTAATGGCTGACACGGGTACCCGCATAATAAAGGCCGCGCTGTAAGCATTCAGGTCCACGCTCTGGAAGTTGTTTTGAAAGGCAGCGGCAGCAAGCGGTTCAATGGTCCCTTCGCACCAGATTTCCCCGGATCCGGACTCAACAACAACAACGCTTACCCTGGCCCAAAACGCATCACCGCCCTTTCTTCTCAACAGTACCTCGGTTCCGGAAATGACTTCCCTGGATGCGAGAGCAGATGCAAAGGCTTTAAACTGAAAAGGATTCACAAAAAGAGATTCCACTGTATGGGGGAGTAAATCCTGGAAATTATCATAACCGAGTAACCCAATAGCAGGTGCTGTGGCATACAGAAACCTGTTTTTTC
This sequence comes from Bacteroidales bacterium, assembly GCA_035258345.1. Lineage (GTDB taxonomy): Bacteria > Bacteroidota > Bacteroidia > Bacteroidales > UBA10428 > UBA5072. Next base: position 2,972 of record DATEVU010000054.1, on the reverse strand, counting down.
TGCCAAAGGTGATCCGGAAAAACCCTGCGTCAATGTTATTAAAGAGCACGGCGTGTGGAGAAAAACCGGGTTGAACAGCATAGCTCCTGACCGGACGAATGACTACCAGAACAGATCGCTGCTCTCCCATGAGTATCCTGGATAAATCAGCATGCGATTTAATAAGATTCCCGTTCTTCATGATAAGAACACACCCAACATAGCGGCTTGCCCCCAGTTCATCATAAAGTATGTCAGGATCATTGATTTCAATTATTTCCGGAGAGGTGAGAATGTCCCGGAATGCTATGCCGGATAGTTCCTCCCCGGCATATCCCAGCCATGAAAGCAATGTTTTATTGGCCTGAAGTCCCTGCCGGGACCAGATCAATACGCCTTCGGAGGCAGCTTCTGCAAGAGTTCTGTACAACTCCTTGGATTTACGCAATTCTTCTTCAGCCTTGTTCCTCTTATTTTCAATCCGGTGGCTTTGTCTTGAAACTGCTGTCAGCAAAACAATAATTATAAACCCGATTATGCCCGAGATCATCAGGGCGCGGTATTCCATCCTGCGAATCTCTGACCGTACATCATCAATATATATTCCTGTACCGATGATCCACCCCCAGGGCTCGAACAACCTGACATAAGATAATTTTGGAACAATCCGTGTGGAATCATCATTCCATTGCCACATATAATCAACATAGCTTTCTCCGGCAGGGGATACCGCTTTTACGAATTCAACAAAAATTGTTTTACCCTGTGAGTCACGGAAATTGGTAAGATCGGTTCCGTTAAGATCAGGTCTGTATGGATGAACGATCATTCGCGGGTGGAGGTCTGTTATCCAGAAATAATCTTTCAGGGTCTCACCGTATCTTATCGTTCCGATGGCCGATCTGGCCTGCTCTTTTGCTGCTTCAGCCCCAAGAGTGCCCTTTGTTTCCAGTGTGTGATAATATGTAAGCAGGCTATGGGCAGAGGCTGTCATTTCATGGATCATAATACGTTTGCGATCCATCATTGCCTTTTCAAAACCAGGTATCAGGTAAAAAAAGATCAATCCGGCAAATAAGGCGATGGCGAGCAATGCAGGAAGATCGATTTTTAGTATAAAAAAACGTTTTCGGAGCTTTGAGGATTTTTGTTCCATAATCAGGCGATCTTAAACAATACCTGTAGTAATAATTCCAAGCTTCATGGTGTTCATATCCATAATGGAAAATGCAGCCCTTCCCTTTTCACCGGCAAGCGCAGGAAGAACGATGACAACCGGTTCATCTCCCAGGGTAAAACTGCTCTGCGGGATTACATGGATTGCCCCGGTAAATGATCCTGCCTTTTTGTAACCAAAACCGGTAAACATGTTATGGGAGTGACCACAAAATGAAATCTTCACCTGCTGATGTTCCATAAATTCCCATATCCCGTTTATCTGATTGTTTCGTTCAACATACCGCGTGGTTGATCCGGTAAAATCAGGAAAAATATAGTGTGAGAACACACAGGCAATATTGTCCAGGGGTAAGGCAATATACTCGGGCAATGATTTCAGGAACAGGATATCCTCTTCTTCAAGGTCATTTGAGGCCTCTGATTCATATGACCAGACTTTCCCCCGGGATAAACTTTTTCTTTCAGCGGCGTCCAATGTAAACCAGTTTTCCGGATATTCAAATCCGTTGGAATATGCAGGAAACTTTCCTGCGGCAAAGAGGTCATGATTTCCGGCAACTATCCACCGGCAGTTTGATTTAATCAGGCCAAGGCAGGTTTTAGCGCTCCTGTTGTTAGAATACCTGTAAAATCTTTGGTCATATCCAACGATATCTCCCAGACAGGCAATTTCATCGCAATGATGTACAGCAGCCAGTTTTAATGCCGCATGAAGCATTTCCACGTTTTCATGGATGTCGGTAACAATACCAATTTTCATGATTTGGTTCCGTACGGAGAACAATAAAGGTATATATTTTTTGAATAGAAGCTAAAGGACTGCTGAGTGAAGTTGTCTCAAACCAACTTCAAAAATGCAGCAGGAATTTTGGAGGCGAATCGCATGGGTTTCCCGGTTATCGGATGCAGGAATGCCAGCACACTGGCATGCAGGGCCAGCCGGCCCAACGGATTATCCCCGGTGCCATATTTCCTGTCACCGGCAATGCCATGACCGATATCCTGCATGTGCACCCTGATCTGGTTCTTCTTTCCGGTTTCCAGAGATACCTCAAGCAGGGTATACTCTTTGCCTGCTTTTAACGTCCGGTAATGGGTGATGGCGAGCTCTCCTTTGCCAGGATCGGTAGTCGAATGCATGATCAGCGACTTGCTTTCGTACAAATACGACCGGATAGTACCCTCCGGTTCCTCCACCTTCCCGTTCACCACGGCAACATAGGTGCGTTCGCTGATGCTGGTCTGCCAGGATCTTTGCAGCAGGCTTTGCACGTTGGTACTTTTGGCGAACAGCATCAGTCCCGAAGTATCACGGTCGAGACGATGCACAACAAAAATCCTGTTACCCGGATTTTGGTTTTTAACATATGCGCTCAACAGGCTGTATGCTGTTACCTCTTTTTCGGCGCCGGTGGCAATGGACAACAGACCGGCCTGTTTATAAATAACCACGATATACTCGTCCTCATAAACTAGCCGGATATCCCTCCCCGGCAATCCTTCAGCCGTTCTTTCCCATTTGATCATTACCTGGTGTCCGGGTAGCAGTTCATGGTTAAACTGCGACACGATCTGTCCGTTGACCCAAACCTGCCTGTTACGCAGCAAAGATTTAATGTTGTCGCGGTTTTTGGCTTTTAGTTGCTGAAGCAGGAATTGCATGAGTATCGTGTTTTCCCTTACATCCAGGAGTGTATCTTGTTTGGGCATATGATGTATAATTGCTTCGCTGTTTCAGTGGCCTGCGGCCGTTTCAGTGCGCTTCGCGCGTTTCAGTGGCCTGCGGCCGTTTCAGTGCGCTTCGCGCGTTTCAG
>DATEVU010000053.1:0-2489 GCA_035258345.1 Bacteroidales bacterium | reverse complement strand
CCGTTTCAGGTTTCAGGGTACAAAATAAATTACAAAACTGTAAAATACTTTCAATGTTTAATACATTTATAGTTAGTTAAAAAATCCAATATTTCAAGTTTTCTGGAATTTGTGAAAGTTATCGAAATCTTTTTAATCCTGAAACCTGCCGGCAGGCAAGCCTGAAACGCGCGAAGCGCAATGAAACGCGAAGTCTGAAACGGCCGAAGGCCACTGAAACCTGAAACCTGAAACTCCTTACCCCCTACTCCCTGCTATCCTTATAATGTACCTGCTTCCACAGCCATTCCCGTGCGATAATAACACCTTCGTCATCCATAAACATGTCATTCACCTCGGTATTTCTCCAGTAAGTGGTATATGTCTCGAAGTCCCTTGTATGCAGGATACCATATCCCGGGATCATAATGTAGTAATCCTTACCCCGTTTATGAATGGTATGGTCCATGAGTGTTCCGAACAAGGGTGCCACCGTATGTTTTTTTGTGAAATGCTCTCCCTTATCTGTGGATTTGAAAATAGAAATTCCCCCCTCCTGGTTAAAGAGGATGAGTTCGTCATTTTCCGTTACATACAGCTTGACGGAATATTCCGGTGCATTCACCCGGTTCCACGTGTGGCCGTCATCCGTTGATTTGCTGAGATTGCAATTCAGGGAATGGAAAAAATAAGTTCCGTCCGATAACCTGAAAATATCTCCCAACAATTCTGCTGCAGGCAGACCTGTACTGTCGGTGGTCCAGGTTACACCCCCGTCCCGTGAACAGCGAAGGGGTTTACCGGCGGCAGTAACCCAGATATAATTATCCTTTGTGATGTTCATATGAAAATAGTAGGAATGGTCTGGCCAGGGTTTGGAACACTCCTGCCAGCTGGCACCTTGATTTGTGCTTCTAAAAAGCTGCCCGTACCAGGTTCCGACATAGAACGTTCGGTCGTTGTGAAGAATAATCCTTCTGGGTGCATAATTGTTAATCACGGACATCGTGGTCAAGTCCCAATCGAAATATCTTTCCCCCTGCCGGTAAAGCAGGTTTATGGCAACTGCAAATGTAACACCGCCAAGGGTATCCGCTGCCAAATCGGTAAAGTTGATATCCGGTTGCAAAGCAGTGGTGTTCCAGTCACTGGTATGAAATGCTGATGCTTTGAACGGGATGGTTGCCAGGTACTTTCCGGATCCATTGAATAGCTGGGCATTCAATGCCTGGTCATTTCCTGATTCCCCCAACCTCCAGTAAGTAAAAGCATTGCCCTGGGCATCAGTGGTCACAACCTGCTGGTCCACCTCCCCGTTCCCGTCAGCAACCTCAAAATGAACCTGAAAACCTGGCACAGGTAGATTGCCGTTGTTATCGATGATGGTGACCATCAGGCTGTCTCTGAGGTATTCACCGGTGAATGCTTTCTGGTTCTGTCCGCTATTTGCGAAATAATAGCTTTCCAGGGAGTTATTGGCAGGATCGGGAAAATCCGAACATCCCAGGAAAACTGTAAGGGCAGCAACTATCGTCAGAAGTCTCATATTTTGTTTGATTTATGGATGGGTAGGGTTAAGGCCACAAAAATGTTCAGTGTACCGTTGCGGATCACATCATCTGATTCCGGAAATTCATTGCCGTAAAGGGTATCATCATTAAGAATATTTCCTTTACCGGAAGCGTAATGCAGACCAAGTTCAAGCTTGTTGCCCCTTGCCAGGGGCAGTTCAACCCCTGCGCCGCAAATCCATCCCCAGTCGGTGTTTTTTATGACGCCTTCGATATCATCATAAACATCAACCCGGGTGCGGTTGTATCCCGTAGAGGACGAACTCTCGTAAATTGCCGTTCCGGTTACCCTGGCATTCAGCTTAAGTCCAAGATAAGTGCCTCCTGTAACATATACCCGCGTGCGGTTTCCAACAGCGATTTTCAGCAACATGGGAATAACAGCATAGTCAAGGTCCACCCGCGTATCCGTAATGTACCCGGGCCAGGAACCCCTGGCAAACCGATAATATATCGCGCTGCTGTCGCTCATATGGTAACCCTTGCGTTCAAAGCTTAATCCCGATAACAGGGATACAGTTGCGTCGAGCTTGTATTCCAGCCAGATGGCAGGGCTCAGACTGCTTTTCGTGGTATATTTGTCCGGATAAGCTGATTTTCTGAAACCGGATATACCAATACCCATCCTGGGCGATATCATTAAGCGCGAAAATAAGGTATCCTTTTTATGCACGTCAGGTTCGGCATCCTTTTTCGATCTGAACAACCCGGTATAGGCAAGTCCGAAAGCCAGTTCGGACGCGCCTGTTCTTGCTGTGCCTTCGATAAAGGTTTTGTGCCCTGTGAAATACCGGCCCATGGCATACACCCTGAAATTATCGGTAAGTGGATAAGAAAGCGCAACGCCATACATCAGTCCGTTATCGTGACGGGGTGGTTCGTCATCTGCAACATAGGGATAATAAAAATTTTTATCGTAGAAATGTGGCAGCTGTGTTT
>DATEVU010000052.1:0-4913 GCA_035258345.1 Bacteroidales bacterium | reverse complement strand
ACGGGCAGCAGGATGAAGATGCCATTACCTACATTGCCCTTGCCAACAAATTGATAAAGCAGGTTAATCATTCGGCCATCACTATTGCCGAGGAGATGAGTGGTATGCCCGGCCTGGCGGCTCCGCTTGATCAGGGTGGATATGGTTTTGATTACCGGATGGCCATGGGAGTTCCAGATTACTGGATAAAACTGATCAAGGAATTTCCGGATGAGCAATGGAATGTATCGGAGCTGTATTATGAGCTTATCAGCAAGCGCATAGAGGAGAGAACCGTATCTTATGCTGAATCGCATGACCAGGCTCTCGTTGGTGATAAAACAATAATTTTCAGGCTCCTCGATAAGGAAATGTATTATTTCATGGGTAAGAATTCCCAGAATCTGGTCGTTGACCGTGGTATTGCACTCCATAAAATGATAAGGCTGGTGACGGCAGGTACCGGCGGCGGAGGATACCTGAATTTCATGGGAAATGAGTTCGGACACCCGGAGTGGATCGATTTTCCACGGGAAGGCAACAACTGGTCCTACCATTATGCAAGGCGGCAATGGAACCTGGTGGATAATACCGACCTGAAATACCATTTTCTGGGTGATTTCGACAGGGCCATGATACACCTGCTGAATGAAAGCGAACTTCTCAGGCATGGATTTATCCGTTTACTGGCCGATAACCGGCCTGATCAGGTTATGGCATTTGAAAGAGGAGATTTTACATTTGTCTTTAATTTCAATCCCAACCGGTCGTTTACCGATTATGGCATTCAGGCCTCCCCGGGCAAATATAAAATTGTTCTGAATACAGACAATATTGCCTACGGGGGAAACGGTAATATCGATGAATCAATTACATACTATGCCAGGAAAAGTCTGAAGATTGATATGCCCGTATACCTTAAACTGTATATTCCCAGCCGGACGGGAATGGTTTTGAAAAGGCTTCCGACTCCCGGGGTTTATTGATGTTGTTAAAAAGAACATTTAAAAAAAGATTAACCGCAACGTTCGGGAACGTTGCGGTTAATTCTTCATTTCGGATTGCGGTTAACTCCAGGACAAGTTTTTAATTTGCCTGCCGGTCATTGTCCACCTTTTCTGTTATGGCGGTGGTTATAGTACTTGAACAGGTAATTGTGCCGGTATCCGTTCTTATTAATGATTACGGTGCCGTCGCATCCGTCGGCTGTATAATCGATGGTAGCAGTGCCGGTTGCACTGTTTGTTACTTCAACCAGGCCATCAACAATTACCCAGCGCCACCTGAATTCAGCACAATGAACGAGCACCAGGGGTTCAACAATTACACGCTGGTAATCCTGTCCCAGTACATTCACACCGCTTGCGGAACCTGTAATTAAAACGGTGTCGTTCAGGGGATTGAAATAATGGATCAATTCGCGAACATGACTGGCCTCCCGGGTCATCCAGGCCGTGTCACTGAATGTGATTTTTCCCCCTTCAAGCACAAAGCTCATTTCCAGGTGGTTGTTATCATTCAGCCCAAGATTGGTTATGATTTTTGTTCCCTCGATCTTTATGTCATTGATATAAAAATCATTGAAGGTGACGATATGTTCTGCACCGGGAACAAACCAGCGGTTGGTAAGCGTAATGATAATCTGTCCCTTGCGGGTAATGGTGTCATCCCTGAATATCATCGTACAGCCATCGCCGTAATCAATTGTTATCACTTTGGGGAAGGAGGTTGAATCGGGATGGTCGACTGTAACGGTCCGGCAAATATCATCACCGGTGGATTTAAGTCCGATATTGAGGTACCCGTTTCCATCGAGCCCGGCAACTTCATCGGAAACAGTATTGTCAATCTCTTCGAACAGGGCATCGGCATAAGCTTCATCCTGGGCAAGTGCCAGGTCGGATTCGGAAATACTTCCCCCGTCATCTTTTGAGCAGGATTGTGTAAGGAATATCGCTACCGCAGCAGCCATTATCAATCCCAGCATTGTTTTTTTCTTTTTCATACGTGAAATGTTTGGTTTTACAAATGATTACTATTTTCAGTTTTTTGCTTGTTGTAATCTTTGATTGCAAAACCGGGAAATGGTTTAACGGGAAATAATATTTTTTTTGATCCGGGCATAAATGCAAAGAGACCCCGCCTTTCAGCGGGGTCTCTGCGTGTGATCCAGGAATGAATAATCAAAAGGAATTTCTAACCCAAATAGGTTTTTAACAATTTATTCTTTGATTTCTGACGCAGGTGCTTTATGGCTTTTTCCTTGATCTGGCGGGTTCGTTCGCGGGAAATACCAATGGTCTGGCCAATTTCTTCGAGCGACATGGGCTTTGTACCGATCCCGTAAAATGCCCTGATAACACTGCTTTCCTTTTCAGGCAATGTGCTCAGTGTGCGTTCAATTTCCTTGGCCAGTGATTCCTCTATAAGTTTACTGTCAGTTGTAGGCGTGTCGTGGCTGGGCAGAACATCGAGCAGGCTGTTATCCTCGCCGTCCTGGAACGGTGCATCAACCGACAGATGCCGGCCTGAAAGCTCAAGGGTACCGGCAACCTTGCCCTCGGGAAGTTCAAGAATTGCGGCAACCTCCTCGGGGGAGGGTTCGCGTTCATGTTCCTGTTCAAGTTGTGAAAATGCCCTGTTGATCTTATTCAGTGCACCGATTTTGTTAAGGGGTAACCTGACAATACGCGATTGCTCTGCCAATGCCTGAAGTATACATTGCCTGATCCACCATACCGCGTAGGAAATGAATTTAAAGCCTTTTGTTTCATCAAATTTCTTAGCTGCCTTAATAAGACCCAGATTTCCCTCGTTGATCAGGTCAGGCAGACTTAATCCCTGATGCTGATATTGCTTGGCAACGGAAACAACAAATCGCAAATTGGCCTTTGTAAGTTTCTCAAGCGCTTCCTGATCACCCATTTTGATCCTCTTGGCAAGTTCAACCTCTTCTTCCGGGGTAATAAGTTCCTCTTTGCCTATATCGTGCAAATATTTTTCAAGTGAATCACTGTTCCTGTTTGTAATAGATTTTGTAATCTTTAACTGCCTCATGTTGACTTGTAGTTTATATTGATGTAACGTTTAATTTTAATCTAAATAACAATGAAAAGGCTTTTTTGTTGTACAGAAGCACAAATTAAATGTCAAGCAAGCAACCTGTTAGTCAGATTATAATGCCGGAAAATAAGAATTTTTTATCTTAAATCAAAATTTTATTGAATCTAATTTTATCTGTTTATGATTTTTTAACTCTACTGAATAGGGGTCAACTGTTTATGAAAGTATGATTTTTGTCACCTTATTTACGGGCTGATATTTCTTGTTTTGACAACCTGTAAATAATACAAAAAACATGCCATGAATACCAAAAATCCATTATTAGTATACATCCCCATTCTGCTCGCCATGATTTTCTGGAGCTTCAGTTTTATTTGGTATAAGCAGGTTTATGAATATTATCTTCCGGTTACGGTAATTGTATTACGACTTGTGATCGCTATTCCGCTGCTTTTTATGCTTTCGGCCGCGGCAGGTAAATTGCAAAGGATCCGGCGGGAGCACCTGAAGTGGTTCCTGCTGCTTGGATTCTTCGAACCCTTTTTATATTTTATGGGGGAAAGCTACGGCGTAAGCATGATATCGCCAACACTGGCGGCCATTATAATTTCACTGATCCCATTACTGGCACCTATTCCCGCAAGGTATTTCTTTAAGGAAAAGTTCACTTTTACCAATTCCATCGGCCTGGTCATTTCGGTTGCAGGCGTTATGCTTGTGATTGCAGGTGATAATGATGCAAAACCTGCCGCCGTGGCAGGTGTGATGCTTATGATACTCGCTGTAATTGCTGCGGTATTTTATTCAGTTTTTGTAAAAAAACTGGCTGATAATTACAGCTCATTCACCATTGTTACCTATCAGAACGTAATCGGATTGGTATACTTCATACCCGTTTTTTTACTAACCGAGTTCAATCATTTTATGCATGCCGACCATACCCTGAAATCATTCATACCGGTTTTCAAACTGGCCTTGTTTGCTTCTGTGTTTGCCTTCCTCTTGTTTGTCTTTTCGATAAAACGCATGGGTATAGCCAGAACGAATGTTTTTGCAAACCTTATTCCTGTATTCACGGCCATCCTGTCATATTTTATTTTGGATGAAAAATTCGGACCGCTTAAGATTGCAGGAATTATTACCGTAATTGCCGGAACGGTGTTTACACAATATAACCACAGGATAAGGCCGGATAGTTAGAAAGGTTTGTGCATCAATGGTATGTATTAAGGTTTTTTCTATATTTACAGCATGATTCCCTTACGTGATACCATTCCCTCTCACAGTTTCCCCATAGTCAACTGGGCATTGATCCTGATCAATTCAGTCCTATTTATGGTTGAAGTATTTGTGTTTGACAGCAAACAGGCTGAATCGATGATATACCAGTACGGACTGATACCTGATAATATCCGTCTTTCAGGTATCGGCAGCATACATGAATTGCGGGTAAGCGTTTTCAGGCCTTTTTTTACCAATATGTTTTTGCATGGTGGCTGGGGACATCTGATTGCAAACATGTGGATACTTTTTATTTTTGGTGATAATGTGGAGGATCGCATGGGCAAGGTTAAGTACTTCCTTTTCTATATTCTTTGCGGTCTTATTGCCGGCCTGACACACTTCATACTTCACCGTAATTCCGTGGTTCCGGCCATAGGAGCGTCCGGGGCAATCTCAGGGATTATGGCTGCTTATATGTTTATGTTCCCAAAAAGCACAATAATCTCCCTTGTGCCGATCTTTATTATTCCCCTTTTCCTTCCGATCCCGGCCATCATTTACATCGGTATCTGGTTTCTGATGCAGCTTTTAAGCGGTACAACCTCGCTGATGCTCTCGGACAGTGCCTCGGGTATTGCATTCTGGGC
>DATEVU010000051.1:0-5732 GCA_035258345.1 Bacteroidales bacterium | reverse complement strand
CACTTCAAATTTTAACACACCGCCGGTTATCGGGGATATCCCGGACCAGACATTTGCCGAAGGGGCTAGTTCCGTACTTTTTTCCCTTGATAACTATGTAACCGATATTGAAGATCCCGATGACCAGATCACCTGGACTGCTGTTTCACCAGGAACATCCAACCTGGAAATAACGATCGATGAAAACAGACAGGTGTTGGCAAGCCCGGTGGATCCTTACTGGAACGGTACCCAAACTGTGGTTTTTACGGCTACTGATAGCGGTAATGAATATGGAAAATACAATATGTTTGACAGGGACACGGTTGTTTTCACTGTTACACCGGTTAACAATGCACCCGTTATTACCTCAACACCGGTAGTGATAGCCGGTGTGGGTGAATTATACAGTTATACCCTTACCGCATCCGATGTGGATAACACCGGGGTTTTTCTTTCCGCGGTGTCTAAGCCCGACTGGCTTTCCTTCTCCGGGGCATCCGGCCTCCTTACAGGTACGCCGGCTCTGGTGAACCAGGGACAAAACCAGGTAATTCTAAGTGTTTCCGACGGATTATTGCATACCGACCAGAACTATACGATCAATGTTGAGAATCACAGTGCATTGAATGATCCGGAATCAACAGGATTAATCCTGTATCCTGTTCCGGCACAAAATTACCTCGTTATTGAATCCGGTAATCTCACCGGAGAAACCGTGCTTGAGGTGATAAACCCCTCCGGAATACTTATTAAAAAGATGACACTTCAAACCAATCAGTTTAGTTACCGGCTTGATCTTGACGGATTTGAAAACGGTATTTACTATTTGCATGTTGTATCCGGATCTGCGAGGCATACTTGTAAATTTTCGGTAATTAAATAATTCCCATGTTATTATGAAACAGACTACTTGTATCCTGGTCATGATCACCCTGCTGTTCATTCAGCCTGACCGGATTTATAGTCAGAATCCGGTAAAAATAATGCCTCTTGGCAATTCAATAACCCAGGGGTGGACCGATGGTTCCTTATTGGAAAATCAGATGAAGGGATACCGCTATGATCTGAAACAGCTGCTTCAGGGAGCAGGCTATTCCATTGATTTTACCGGCAGTGAATCATCAGGAAGCGCTTACTTCACCGATCATCAGCATGCAGGTATTGGCGGATCACGTGACCAATACGTTGCCAGGCTCCTGTTCGACGGGTACGATGAAAGAAATGATGTTCAGATTCTCGTGCCGGCCAGGCCCTACCTCGATGAATATAATCCGGATATTATACTGCTCCATATCGGAACCAATGATGTTACCCACGAAGCAGATCCAGGAAGTATCCAACAGGTGTCTGCGATACTTGACCTGGTTGACCAATATGAAAGCCGGTCAGACCGGGAAGTCATCGTATTCCTGGCCATGATCATCAACCGGAAAAAACCCTGGGTAGCCGGCTCAGGATACCAAACCACCGTTGATTTTAATATTGACATTAAAGCCATGGCCCTGGCAAGAATTGCTGCCGGTGACAAATTGGTTATCGTGGATATGGAGCATGACGCCGGTTTTGTGTATGATGCCACCGACATGGCTGATAATTTGCATCCCAATGCTGCAGGTTACCTGAAAATGGCCAATTTATGGCATTCATCCATTGTAAATAATTACAATACAGCCCCCGTTATAAGCCCGATTCCTGATCAGATCCTGGATGAGGACAGTTCCTGCAATCCCGTTTCTCTGGATGATTATGTTTCGGATATCCAGGATCAGGACGGGGATCTTTCCTGGTCTGTAACGCAGTTGGGTACTCCAAGACTTGATATCACCCTTGATGAAGACAACATTTTATCCGCCATACCGTTGGAAACCGACTGGTTTGGTTCCCAGACTGCAGTATTTACAGTAACGGATAACGGAAAAAACGGAAAATACGTTAAATCGGTTTCCGATACAATCGTATTTACGGTATTGCCGGTCAATGATGCCCCCCTATTTACATCAGATCCGATACTTTCCATAGACAAGGGTCAGCTGTATACATATACATTTTCCGCGACGGATGTTGATCCCGGAGATATCTTGAAATACGATGCGATTGAATTGCCGGCATGGTTGACTTTGTATGCCGATTCCAAATTGCTGGCCGGCATTCCCCCACAACAGGGAAATTTCGAAGTAATACTCCGGGTTACCGATGGATTTACCTATACAGACCAACCGTTTATTATTGAGGTTATTGGTCAGTCCCCGGTTACAGATGCCAAAGGGGAAAACCGGGTTGGAATTTATCCAAACCCCGCCTCGGATTATTTTTTATTGAGTCTTCCTGAGCACTCCGGTAATGTTCTTTTCAATCTTTTTGATATCACCGGAAAACCTGTCCTAAGCCGCACCATATGCAGCAGCTGTGAATTGGAAATAGTAACCGGACAAGAAAACCTGTTACCCGGCGTTTATTTTTATAAGGTGATCATGGAAAGGGAAATTTGCACCGGAAAATTAGTGATCAACTGATAATGCATTTGTCGTATTTGATTGTTTACTTATAATACAAAAGTTAATTAATAATGCGATAAGAGTCGAAAAAAGTTCTAGAACCTAACTAAGAAGCCCAAAATGAAAAGTAACTGATGAATAACCCCGAAGGGGTTTAATCTCAATAACCGTGGGTGCAACCCATGGAGATAATGACTGAAGCTTATCGCAACCCTGAAAGGGTTGAATTTATTAAGTAAAAGTCTATATTATGTTCAACCCTTTCAGGGTTGAGGTTCCTTGTATACTGCTTTCCGTGGGTTTTACCCACGGTTATTAAGATTTAGCCACTTCGTGGCTTTATAGTATATTCGAATATTTGCATATTCATTGTAACATTTCAACTCTTAATTCGCATTAATAACAGGTTTTACCGATCATGCAGAATAATTCTACTTCCAACCCCCTTGTGTCCATTGGTGTACCAGTTTACAATGGTGAACAATACCTCTTTGAATGTCTTGAAAGTATTCATAAGCAAACCTACCCCAATTGGGAATGCCTGGTGATCAATAACCGGAGCACTGACCGGAGTCTGGAAATTGCACGGTCGTTCAGGGACAAGGACAATCGTTTCAAGGTGATCACCAATCCCGAATTCGTGGATATGACCACCAATTTCAACAATACATTCAAACCTGTTTCACAGGATGCCAGGTATTTCAAGGTGGTTTGCGCTGATGATTGGATCTTTCCCGAATACCTCCACAAAATGGTTGAAGTGATGGAAAGTAATCCGGACGCCGGTATTTGTTCTTCCTACCGGATTGACAATAAAATTGTGGGATGTCAGGGACTAGACATTTATGCCGCACCTTTATATTCCGGCAGGGAAGTCCTCCTTCAGGAACTATTATATAAATATGATGTTACCGGGTCCGAAACTACGGTATTGTACAGAATTGAAACCCTGAAAAAAATCAAAACCTATCCGGTAATTTTCAGCGATAACAGTTATCACTTTGATACGGAACTGGCTTTTGAGCTGCTCAGCCTTTCCGACCTGGCTTTTGTATTCCAGGTGCTCAGTTACACCCGCCGGCATGAACAAACATTTACAAGCCAAATCTCAAACAGGTTTCATACTTCGCTGAACCTGCGTGAGAATGAAATTTATAAGTATAAGACCGGCAATCTATTGCTGGAGAAGGAATACAGTAAAGTGCGGATGCTGTATGGATATTTCCTGTTCAAACGATGGCTTGCAAGAGACAAATCTTGTCTTGAATGGCATGAACAACATTTGCCTCCGGTTAGAAAATTCAAAAAAGGAGAAACGTTAATGATTGTATGTAAAACCCTGATGAATAAAGTCAGAAATCTGTTTTTCAAATTAATAAAATAAGGAAAAGTTTTGCCATCATGAGTTTTCGGAAAAACCTTTTTAAAAATATCCTCGTTTTGGGCGGATACAGCTATACCACGCAAATTATAAGCTTTCTGTCAACGATTGTTCTTTCCAGATTATTATTGCCGGCTGAATATGGCTTCGTTGCCCTGATCACCGTTTTTACTGGTTTTATTAATCAGTTTGCTGATGCCGGTTTGTCATACATCATCATACGCAGCGACTATAAAAGGCTGTTTCAAAGCACCATTTATTACCTGGCCATTGCCATTGGCGTTTTACTGGCAGTTATTGTAGTATTGCTGGCCTATCCTATTTCGCTCTTTTATAAAGATCCGGCGTTAATATTGCCTACGATCATCATGTCCTCCACCTTTATACTCAGATCTTTCATTACTGTTCCCTATGGGATATTAGCCAAAGAACTGAAATTTAATAAATTGGGGATGATTGAACTGGTATGTACCCTTGTTGAAATTACTCTGATGATTGTATTTGCCTGGCTTAAATTTTCCTATTGGTCGCTGATAATCCCAAGTATTTTCGGCAATGTGCTCCGGATAATACTATATAATGCCAATTCCGATATCCGGTTTAAGTTTATGAAGAGAAAGTATCTCCTGGTTGGAATCAGAAAGGCAAAAAGCATTATTGGTAATTTAACCGGGTTTAATTTATTAAACTATTGGGCACGTAATTCCGACAACCTGATCATTGGTAAGGTATTTGGATCCGACAGCCTGGGCATTTATAACCGCGCTTATAAAATATTAGGTCTGGCCCTGGGCGTGATGACCAACCTGTTTGGCAAGGTATTGTATCCCTCTATTAAAAACCTTTCCGGTAAGGGGGGGGATATCAACAAGGAATATATGAATACCCTGGGCATAATCAGTATTATGAACTTCCCGGCTAGTGTACTATTGATCTTTTTCTCGGAACCCCTGGTTCGTTTACTTTGGTCCGAAAGGTGGATACAGGTTGCTGAGCTGCTGCCCTATGTAGGAATCCTTATTCTGACACAAACACTAAATTCCACCACCGGAAATATTTTTATACTCAAAGGCAAGGAGAGGGCCCTGATGTTGCTGGGTATCCCCACCAACATCGTGATCATTGCTGCCATTGCAGCAGGAGCCTTCTTTTCCATGTTACATGTATTGCGTTTCTATGCCATCGCTTCTGTGGTATTTGACATTCCCATGACCGTATATTTTGGATTTAAAAAATCTTTTGGTTTTGAAAACAAAGTAATTCTGAAATTCTGGTTACCCAAGATTCTATTGTCAATAATGCTGATAGTCACGGTTTGGGTCAGTCTTACCTGGCTGACAATTTTGCTGATATCATTATATCTTCTTCATCTAATCGTTGATCAAAAAGAAGATATTTTCAGCTTATATAAAATTCTTATAAAAAGATTTAAAAATTCTGATAATTAATTGGCTATTAATGATCTGGAATAATAGACATGAAATATTCCCCGATTATTAGGGTTGTTGCCCTCAATCGGCCACAATCATTGGAAAGACTGCTTTTCGATCAAAAGAATATAAAAATAGTATACTAAATCTAACTTATCATCAACTTTGATAATGAAGAACCTGAAAACCAACGAACACAGGCACTTTTGCTATTGTCGAAATTAGGGAATAAATTTATAAAACTGTCTGACTAATTTTCAGTACATTATTCAAGTTCGGACTTTTGAGGGAGTGCATAAAAAGGTATTCATCTGCCTTAAATGATTATATATTTGAAATGGATTTAGAAAGGATATTCCCATTTGATTAATCTGCATGATAGGAACTCTAACTGGAACATACCAGGAAAAAATTTTGTACTTTGCAAAAAAAAAAGAAATCATT
>DATEVU010000050.1:0-22449 GCA_035258345.1 Bacteroidales bacterium | reverse complement strand
AAAGGGTCTTGCGGGTTTAGAAATGGTAATTAAAAAAGTGTTTGAAAAAACATGATTTCTCATACATTGATGAAGAGGGATTCGAACCCTCGATCTCATAATTATTACCGAGAGACTGGAAAAATGAGTTAATTGATTTGTGTATACTTTTGTGTAAACCACCCTAAAATAAAAAAGGGTTTCAATCTCTGAAACCCTTTCCTGATCTGGTCGGGGCGAGAAGACTCGAACTTCCGACCCCTTGCACCCCATGCAAGTACGCTAGCCAACTGCGCCACGCCCCGAGAGTAATTAATGATTTGATGATTTATTGATTTAATGATTTAATGATTTGATGATTTAGGGGTTCTCCACAAATCAACATATCTCCAAATTAACATATCAAAAAATCAACAAATCAACAAATCAACAAATATTATAGGGCTGCAAAGATAAATAATATTTAAAACTACCCTAATGATTTTAATAAAAAAGTCTCACCATTGCTTTACAGCGACTAACCCCTCATCCGTATTTAGAATTGTTACAAATATTGACTTTTTTGTATATTTGCAGTTTTGAATTAAATAGTGAACATTCCCATTCATGCCTGATTTTAACATAGTAATGCCCAAACTGGGCGAAAGCGTCCAGGAAGCCACCATCATACGCTGGCTGGTGAAACCTGGTGATATGATACAGGAAGACGATGTACTGCTCGAAATTGCCACGGATAAGGTGGACTCGGAAATCCCTTCACCGGTAGCCGGTAAGGTGCTGAAAGTATTATTTGCCGAAAATGCCCTTGTGCCTGTTGGCGATGTGATAGCGGTGATCAACACGGAAGGAGCGGGTGAGGTTTCAAATGTTTCAGAGGTTTCAGAAGTTTCAGAAGCTCCAGAAATTCCACAACCTTCACAACCTTCACAACCTTCACAACCTTCACAACCATCACAACCATCACAACCTTCAATACCTCCCGCCTTCGTCAAGACTACGGCAGGCGAAGCACAACCCTCGTCTGACCGGTTCTATTCCCCCCTGGTAATGAGTATTGCCACAAAGGAAAATATCAACGGGGAGGAATTGGATGCTATCCCGGGAACAGGCACGGGAGGAAGGGTCCGTAAGCAGGATGTGTTGAAATATCTTGAGAACCGCACGAAGCAACCTGTTGCGAAGAAGCAGGAACCGGTGAAAAATCAGGGTGCTGCAAAAGTCAGTATCAGCCTGCAACCCGGTGACGAGATCGTGGAAATGGACCGCATGCGCAAACTTATTGCCGACCACATGGTGATGTCGAAACATACCTCTCCCCATGTAACCAATTTTGTGGAGGCCGATGTTACCAACCTGGCGCTCTGGCGCGAAAAGGTCAAGGAGGATTTCCTTAAAAGGGAAAAGATCAAGCTTACCTTTATGCCGGCCTTTCTGGAAGCCACTGCAAAGGCCCTGCGTGAATACCCCGGGGTAAATGCTTCGGTGGATGGAGATAAGATAATTCTCCGGAAAAACATAAATATCGGATTTGCAGTTGCCCTCAAATCAGGTAACCTTATTGTTCCTGTGCTCAGGGGAGCCGATCAGAAAAGCTTGCTGGGTGTTGCTGTTGAACTGCACCGGCTCACGGAGGCCGCCCGCAACAACAGTCTGTCACCCGACGATGTACAGGGCGGCACCTTTACCATATCCAACTTCGGCACTTTCCGGAATATTACCGGCACGCCCATCATTAACCAACCCCAGGTCGCAATCCTGGCCACCGGAAATATAGAAAAGAAACCGGCTGTAATTGAAACACCAACAGGAGATGTAATTGCCATACGGCATAAAATGATCCTTTCACTATCATACGATCACCGTGTGGTTGACGGAGCATTGGGTGGTATGTTCCTCCGGCGGTTAGGTGATCTGCTTGAAGAATTTGATATAAACCGGGTAATTTGAAAAAATGAATCTTGAAAATGAGACAGCTTGACTATTTGACACTTCGACAATCAGAGAATGGGATAATGAGACAATTTGAAAAATTGAAAATGGATATTCCCAAAAAATTTGGCATTAAGTCCACAGATAAAAAGACATTATCACATTGGTTTCACCTGATGGTACTTGGCCGGGCATTGGATGACCGTGCACCCAACTACCTGAAACAGGCCATAGGCTGGTCGTACCATGCACCTTTTGCCGGACATGACGGAATACAACTGGCAATCGGACAGGCATTTGACCGGAATACCGACCACCTGTTTCCCTATTACCGCGATATGCTTACCTGTATCTCTGCTGGCCTCACTGCAGAAGAGGTAATCTATAACGGAATTTCCAAAGATATAGACGTGGCCGGTGGTGGAAGGCATATGTCAAATCATTTTGCGAAACCCGAATGGAATATCAATAACGTTTCCTCGGCTACCGGAAACCATGCCCTCCATGCAGTTGGCGTGGGCAGGGCCATGAAGAAATATAAACACAAGGGGGTCTCGATTTGCTCTATGGGTGAATCGTCTGTTTCGGAAGGTTATGTGTATGAGGCCATAAACGGTGCCTCGAATGAAGAATTGCCGGTTATTTTTGTAATCCAGGATAACGGTTACGGAATATCTGTTCCAAAGGCCGATCAAACTGCCAACCGAAAGGTGGCCAACAATTTCACCGGTTTTAAAAACCTGAGAATTATCCATTGCAATGGAAAGGATGTGTTTGATTCCATGAACGCCATGATGGAAGCCAAAGATTGGGTATTGAATAACCATAAGCCCTGTATTGTGCAGGCCAATTGTGTAAGAATTCATTCACATTCCAATTCCGACCGGCATGAGCTTTACCGCGATGATCTTGAGCTTAATTATGTGAGCGAATATGATCCTCTCGGCAAATACCGCAGACTGCTGATCCGTTACAAGCGATTTACAGAAAAGGAGCTGGATGCCATGGAAGAACAGGTAAAGCAGGAGGTCAAAGAAGCCCACAAACTGGGCATGGCAGCACCTGATCCAACTCCTGAGTCCGCACTGGAATTTGTTATTCCTGAATTTCAAAGTTCGGCCAAATATCCCGAAGGTATTCATCATGCCGACGGACCCAAAAAGAAACTTATCGAGGCTATTAACGAGACCCTGAAAGCCGAATTCCGGCATAATCCCGATACTTACCTGTGGGGACAGGATGTTGCCCACAAGGATAAAGGCGGAATATTCAATGTAACCAAAGGTCTGCAGAAGGAATTCGGTCTGGAACGGATTTTCAACGCACCCATAGCCGAGGATTTCATCATGGGAACTGCCAACGGCATGTCGCGTTTCAGCAAAAAGATCAGGCTGGTTGTAGAAGGAGCGGAGTTTGCCGATTATTTCTGGCCCGCCATGGAACAGTTCGTTGAAACTACGCACGAATACTGGAGAACGAAGGGACAGTTTTCTCCCAATGTTACGGTCAGGCTGGCGTCGGGGGGGTATATCGGTGGCGGGCTATACCATTCGCAGACCATTGAAGGCGCCCTTACTACATTTCCGGGAGTCCGGATTGTTTACCCTTCTTATGCCGATGATGCTGCAGGCCTGTTACGTACATGCTTACGCAGCGAAGGCTTCAACATGTTTTTGGAACCCAAGGCATTGTATAATTCTCCTATCGCATCAACTGCCATTCCCGAAGATTTCGAGGTTCCCTTTGGCAAAGCCCGTATCCGCCGTGAAGGTACCGACCTGTCGGTTTTCACCTATGGAAATACAACGCATATGTGCGTGCAGGCTGCAGAAAAACTGGCACTCGAATCCGGCGTCAGTATTGAAGTGATCGACCTGCGGTCACTTATTCCGCTCGATAAGGAAATTTTGCTTGCTTCGGTCAGGAAAACCGGGAAAGCCCTGGTTGTGCATGAAGATAAGGTTTTCTCCGGATTCGGGGCTGAACTGTCTGCTATCATTACTGAAGAGGCTTTTGAATATCTCGACGGTCCGGTCAGAAGAGTGGGTTCAACCTTTACCCCGGTTGGATTTAACCGGATCCTGGAAAAGGCCATACTGCCAAATACAGAGAAGATAGAGAAGGCAATGAAGGAACTGCTGGACTATTAATTATGAATTATGAATTATGAATTATGAATAAAATAGGGCTGTTCTACAGTTTCAATACCAATAAGACCTCCCAGGCTGCACGAAAGATAGGGGAGGAATTCGGTGACGTGGCAGTGCATGTTAATGCCGAGACGCTCACGGAAGAAGAATTCCTTTCCTACGACAATCTTATATTAGGCGTTCCCACCTGGTTTGACGGGGAGCTCCCCAATTACTGGGATGAGTTTGTACCGGCCCTGGAAGATATCGATATGAACGGCAAAACCGTTGCCATTTTTGGAAACGGAAATCAGAAAGGATACCCGGAGAATTTTGTGGATGGCGTGGGGATCATGGCAGAACTGCTCGAGAGCCGGGGTGCACAGTTGGTAGGATTTACCCCCGTAAAAGGATATAAATTCGAAAGCTCACATGCTGTACGCGGGGACCGGTTTACCGGCCTTGCACTTGATTTTGAGAATCAGGCCACGCAGATAGGCGGGAAAATTAAGAATTGGGTTGAACAATTGAAGAATGAGTTTAAATGAAAACCATCTCCATCCTGCTTCCTACAAGTAGCCATTTACCAAATACCTGTTACCGACTAACGCCTCCATGAACTCCATCGTCTACCTCAATCACCGGTACCTACCCAAAGATCAGGCATTCATTTCTCCCGACGACAGGGGTTTTTATTTTGCCGATGGCGTTTATGAGGTTATCAAGTACTACAAAGGCAGGCCTTTTTGTTTTACGGAACATATGGACCGGTTGCACAACAGTCTCAATGGCACCCGTATTAACTTCAACAGGTCAGGTGAGCTTCCCGCGGTATGCGATGAACTGATCCGCATCAACGGATTTGAATCAGTATATGCTGCTGTATATATTCAGATAACCCGTGGTGTTGCTCCCAGGATGCACCGCTTTCCGGAAAATGATATTGAGCCCACAATGTACCTCAGGGCATTCCTGATGCCTCCGTTTCTGCAGGAAATTATCCATGGCATCCGTGTGATCACCCGGGATGATATACGCTGGCACCGTTGCAACATCAAATCGATTGCCCTGCTGCCTAACACGATGCTTTACCAGGAGGCAGTAGAACATGGCGCCGGTGAATGTTTCCTTGTCAGGAACGGTTATTTTACTGAAGCTACGCATTCCAACATCATGGTGGTAAAACAGGGTGTTGTTTATACGCATCCCGATTCAGAACTTATTTTACCAGGAATTACAAAAGCTGTGTTGCTTATGATCTGCAGGCAGCTGGGGATCGAGGTTAATGAAACACCTGTTAAGGCAAAAGAGACAGATCAAATGGATGAATGTATGGTAACCGGAACAGGCAGTGAAATCTTTCCGGTAGTTCAGATTGATGACACGCTGGTTGGAACGGGCCATCCCGGACCGATAACACGAAAACTGCAGGAAGAGCTTTTCAGGATGACATATTGGGAGCTGGCGGGGGAGAGGATAGTGATGAGTAGGGAGTAGGGGTTTACTGTTTACCGGCTTCCCTCCTGTGCTTAATTAACTGTTTAACAAACGTATAAACAGGAGGAACAAAGGATACGAAAATAATGCCAAAGACCACGAGGGAGAAATTATTCTTAACGGCTGGTATATTACCGAAATAATAGCCGGCAAAGCTGAAGATATTTACCCAAAGCAGGTTTCCAATAATGCAAAACATCAGGAATCTTCTGTATTTCATGGTTCCCACACCGGCAACAAAGGGGGCAAATGTGCGGATAATTGGCATAAACCTTGCAATAATCAGTGTTTTTCCACCATGCTTTTCATAAAAGGCATGGGTCTCGTCGAGGTATTTTCGTTTTATAAGCCGGTAATCCTTTTCATAAACCCTGGTTCCAAGAAAACGGCCTATGGTATAATTGGTGTTATCACCGATAAAGGCAGCCAATAAAAGGAGTGGAACAAGAAAATAGATATTGAGCGGATTTCCATCCATGGCGGCAACCGCCCCTGCGGCAAAAAGCAATGAGTCACCCGGAAGAAAGGGTGTCACCACCAGGCCTGTCTCACAAAATACTATAAGAAAAAGGATAGCGTAGGTCCATGATTGATAATTGGTTACAATCTCAGCCAGGTGCCTGTCGATATGCAGGACAAAATCGATGAAAAAATTAAGGAGATCAGCCATATTCCCGGAGGTTAAAATTAAAACTGCAAAAGTATTGAAAATTGTCAATCAGCAAACTTAAAAGTTACTGGGGGCGGGTTGCTGGCGTGCATTCTTCTGCAACGCACTCACACCAATGATGGAGGTAATGATCAACAGTCCACCGAGCAGAATCCGGAGCGATAGGGCTTCTGACAGGAAGAAGAACCCCATCATGGCTGCAAATACTATACGCGATGAGGAAACCATGGAACCAGCCCGGGCGGATACATTTTTATAACCCATGGTAAGAAACACCTGGCCTGCTAGGCCGGTAAATCCGGAAGCCAATAAATACGGAAGATCCCCTGCTTCGGGCATTATAAAAACGGGAGCCATTAAAAAAGCGTTGCACACCGTACCGATAGCCATCAGGTAAAAAACGATCAAAACGGTGGAATCATATTCACGGGCTACGGAAAGTGTAATAATGGCAAACGCTGCAAAGATCCCGGATAGCAGTCCCACAAAATCCCCGGAATTGATGTTGGAGAAATCGGGAAATATCACCAGGTAAATACCTGCCATGGCTATCACCAGGAAAAGGAAAGCAATCTTATGCAGGCGTTCGAGCTTAAACAGCGGTGCAACCAGAAAAATGAATACCGGGTAGGTCATGTTCAGCATATTGGCATTGGTTACCGAGCTGTGCTCAACAGCATAAAAGAATGTGACCAGGGCTGAAAAGCTCAGCACTGCCCGTGTAATTACCAGGGATACCTTTTTGGGCCTGAATGATGTTTTTGTCTTCAGCATGTACACTGTCGCTATAATAACCCCCAGGGAAACCCTGAAAAAAGTTATCTCAATCGCCGGTATATCCGAGCTGTTGGTGATAAATTTGGCAAACACGGTTGCCGAGGCAAAGCAGAATTCGGCAAGGATTAACAAAAAGATTCCACGATTCATGGATAGTGAAAAACTAAAAGTGAAAAACTAAAAACTATAAACTTCCTGCAACAACCAACGCGACTCCAATCAAAATACCTGCTAATACTATCCCTTTTCTCCTCAGGCTTGTTTCCCTGAAATAAACAGCACCTGCCGCAAAAACAATAATGGCCGATGCCCTGCGTACGATGATCAGGATGGACACCAGGGACTGGTCAAATGACAAAGCCTTAAAATAAAAAAAATCTGCAATTACCAGGAAAATACCAATTAACGGAATTGACCATCTCCAAATGAACGGTGAGGTTTTCTCCCGTGCAGGATACCAGATGATAAGCAAAATAATAAAAAATATCATGGCAGTATACACCGAAAACCAGGCCTGCATGGTTATCCTGTCGTACTGCCTTACCAGAAATTTATCGAGCAACGCACTGGCGCTGTTGAAAATAATGCTCAAAAAAGCAAAAAAGATCCACTTTTTATTTTTGCCGGCAGGCCCGCTGATATTGCCACTGAAAGACAGAACATAATAAAAACCGAGTGAAATGGCGACCCCTGTCCACTGCAATATATTAAGCTTCTCGCCATAGATGATCATGGCACCCAGCATAGTCCATACCGGACCTGATGCATTAAGGGGGGCCAGGAGGGTAACCGGGAGATGCTTAACGGAAAAATAACCGAACAGCCAGGCGGCTGATACAATTAGTGATTTCAGGAGAAACATCAGGTGGGAATCTGCTCCGGCCGGGGGAATATAAATGGGTAAACCGGATGAGTATAAGGGAAAAATAGCGGAAAAAAGGATAAAAGGTAAAAATATGACCGCACCGGCAAGTGAACCGGTAAGCAATACCGGAAGAACTGCATTATGATTCAGGGCTGCCTTTTTAAATATTTCATGAAAGCCCAAAAACACGGAGGAAAATATACCCAGCAATACCCACATAAGACGGATGCAAGTATAGCAATTTCTGATCAAAACAATCCGTCATTTTTTTTATGGAAATTAGAGATAACTTGCATCCAATTGTAAATTTGCAATTAATCCGTTTTGCCATGATAAATTTTAAATTCTGTGTTCTGTTTTTTATGAGTGCCGTGATATTTTCATGTGTTGGAAATAATCCGGTTATAAAAGTTCCTGAGGCCGCACAAAGATCTTTCGTTTCGAGATACGGTACGGATAAAGAGGTACAATGGAAGAAAACCGGTGAAAATGATTATCAGGCAGTTTTTCAGTCGGGCCACCAGCCGGCAGTAGCCTTTTATGATCGGAATGGCAACTGGCTTAAAACGGAAACTGAACTGAAATCCAATGAGCTGCCACTGGTTATTGTGGAGACTGTAAAGAATGCATTTCGTGGCAGTTCGATCTCCAAATCATTCCAGGTTGAAAAGAATTCCGGCGAGAATACTTTTCTCATTTCGCTGAAAAGAGGAAACCGGGTAAGAGAGGTGGAATTATCTTCAGGCGGGGTTATCCTGAGCGACGAATAGTTATTATTAACGGGCGGGAAATTCTTCATCTGCGTAATCTGCGTAATCTGCGAGAAATTTTGTCAATAATAGGCAATAATACCCATACACTATTGGTACAACACCCCATGTGACCTCCCCGGGGCTGTAACTATATTTGCTGTGACTGAACAGCCTATATGCCTGAAAATTACTATCAGCAACTGTCCTCCGATGTCAGATTTACTGAAGGGCTTACGGGATGCCTGAACTGTGGTACCTGCACTGCCATTTGTCCTGCAGCTGAGTTTTATAATTATGATCCGAGGATAATTGTTGAAACGGTTCAATCTCGTGATAGCGAAAAGATCCGTGAATTGCTCTCCGGAGAAATGATATGGTATTGCGGGGAATGTATGTCATGCAAGACCCGTTGCCCCCGAAACAATGCCCCGGGTCTTCTTATCATGGCCCTCCGGGCCTTATCGGTGAAAACCGGGCTATTCACCATGTCGGAGAAAGGCCGTCAGCAACTGGTGCTTAAACGTACCATGGGAGAATGGATCCTGAAATATGGATACTGCCTGTACCGGGAAGAAATGACGATCGAAGATCATCCCGAACAGGGTCCTACCTGGGAATGGCAAAATAGTAATCTCGAAAATCTGTTTGAACGGTTTGATGTGAAATACAGGGGAGACGGACCGGGACCCTTGAGAAAAATTCCAGATGACGCTCTCAGAGAGCTAAAACGGATTTTTGACGTGACCGGTGCTACAGATTTGTTCAATTTTATTGAAGAACAATCGGCTAAAAAAGCAGAGGAGATGGGACTAGACTTCGACAATCGGTTGGATTGCGGCTATGTACATCAGATATACAATCTCGACAGTGGAATACATACGAGGGAACAGGTGATATGAAACAGGAAGGTAAGAAAAAGCTCTGGCAGGAATACCAGAAAGAGATTGCTACGAACAATTTCTTTTATGTACGGAGCTGCGTGCGGCAGAACTTTTTCCCTGCGGCTGAACAGACCTTTCTCAGGATCATGCGGGAAAGCCTGGGTAAAACAGTCCGGGAAAATCCCGGGCATACTACCTGCACCGGTATCGGTTATCATTGCGATGTGGTTCCTTTCAACACAACTATGACTGTTATTGCCCGGCAGTTTGCACTGATGACGGAAGCCGGACTAGAAAACCTGGCGGTATCCTGTATCACTTCTTTTGGTTTGTATACCGAAATCATAGAAACCTGGAAACATTTCCCGGAAACGGAAGCAAAAACCCGTGAATACCTTCGCAAGGCCACCGGCCGGGAATTTTCCATACCAACTAATCTCGCCCATGCCAGTGATATCCTGTATAAATTACGTCACGAAGTTGCCGCCCGGGCTGTCTATCCGCTTGTAAACCAAACTACAGGAAAGCCATTGCGGGTGGTTGAGCATATCGGTTGTCATTACTCCAAAATGTTCCCGCATAAAGGTGTAGGGGGGGCAGAGTATCCCTACGTGCTGGCCGGCCTGGTTGAAGCCCTTGGCGGTGAAATAGTAGATTATCCCGAGCGTCGTCATTGCTGCGGTTTTGGTTTCAGACAGTATGTTGTAAGAGCCAACAGGGGATATTCCCTATCCTGCAGCAAGAAGAAATTCGATTCCATGGAACCTTACAAGCCCGACCTGATCATAACCAATTGTCCGGGTTGTCCTTACTTCCTCGACCGCTGGCAGTACGTGATCAGTGAGATGCAGGGAAAAACATACGGAGAGAACGGGCATGGCATTCCGGTATTTACCTATGAAGAACTTGCAGGATTGGTATTGGGCTATGATCCGTGGGATATAGGATTACAAACCCATCAGGTATCCGCTGAGCCGCTGATGATAAAAATGGGTGTCCGTTTTGATCCTGAAAAAAAATATCAAGGGAAAAACGGTGTGAATATGGGGCGACCGAAAAAACCCAGCCATCTGCGTATTGATATGGATGAAATACAACAGACACCGGTTACCGGTTATCCGATACAAATGACAATATGAACAGCATTGCAATAATAGGAGGGGGAGTAGCCGGACTGGAAGCTGCAGCGAAACTTTCAAAACAGGGATATGCCGTTACGGTGATCGAAAGGAGCAAGTGCCTCGGGGGCAGGCTTACCCAATGGCATGCTTTATTCCCTGCGCGTAAGCCTGCGGAACCCTTGCTGTTAAGGATGATAAGTGAAATTGAAGGGAATGTGAACGTTATTATGGATGCTGCCGTTACCGGTGTTGAGAAAGATGATGACGGATTTGCCATAACCATAAGCAACAACAGGATGATCACAGCCAGTGCCCTGCTGTTGACAACAGGTTTTGATATTTTTGATGCCGGCAGAAAGGAAGAGTATGGCTATGGAATATATGACAATGTAATCACTTCGGTGGAACTGGAAGAAACTTTCAGATCGGGTCGTCCCCTTCTTACCGTAAAGGGTAATAAACCAGCCCGTATCGGGTTCATTCATTGCGTGGGTTCCCGGGACGAAAAGGCAGGTAACCCGCATTGTTCCAAGGTATGTTGTGTAACTGCCGTGAAACAGGCTATTGAGGTAAAGGAAATGCTGCCTTCTTCTGAAGTGTTCCTGTTCTATATGGATTTAAGAATGTTTGGCAGGCACTTCGAAGAATTGTACAAGGAGGCACAGTTCAGGTATGGTATCCAGTTTATCAGGGCAAGACTTTCCGAAGCTTTTGAGAATCCCGACGGTTCCTTACAGATCCGGATTGAAGACACATTGCTGGCTAAACCCCTAAAGATGAGCCTGGATATGATGGTGCTTATGGTTGGTATACAGCCTCAGAAAAAACCCGGCAACCTCACGGATATGCTCGGACTTGCAAGTGATACGGACGGTTTTCTTTTGCAGCAGGATCAGTATGCCGCACCATTTGCCACTCAAATTCCCGGTTTGTTCTTTGCGGGCGGAATTACCGGACCGAAAACAATTGAGGAAACCCTGACCGAGGCCAGGGCTGTATCGGCAGAAATCACCAATTTCCTGAAGCACCGGGAAAATTATGCAAGCCACGAACCCTATCTGATGGAACTATGATAAGTTTTGGATATAAAATACAAACAGACAGGCAGATAGATTTTGATTCGAATAACAGGCGGATCTTTGAGTTTGTTAAGGCCGGAGAACCTTCCATCGATTGGTGCATGAGCTGCGGGACCTGTGCATCGGCATGCACGGCGGCCATAACAACCGAATACAGTTTACGGCGGCTGATTATCCTGGCCCGCAGGGGAGAAGAAGAGGAGATCCTGAATTCGGTGCACCGCTGCCGTTTTTGCGGCAAATGCATAAATGCCTGTCCACGGGGCGTGAACACAAGAAATATAATATACCTGATACAGCTCGCGGTTAATAAAATTGCAAAACATGAAATTTGATCCGTTTGTTCTGCCCTTTACCCTGGGTCTGATTTTCCTGCTGGGGTACCTTGCGGTGAAATATACTGCATGGTTTACCAGTCTTGACAGGAACGACAAATCAAAAGTTATGACCGGATTTTTCAGCCTTTCCCTGATCAGGGCTGTCAAAGAAGTGTTTCTGGAAAGCTTGTTGCATCGCAGAATATTTCTCAGGAACCGCTTGCTCGGATTCATGCATATGAGCCTGGCATTCGGCTGGTTCCTGCTCATTTTAGTCGGCAATGTCGAAGGCCGTGTTTATCGGCCCGGTGAAATAAATCCCCCTTATATTCCGATATTTTTCAGGTTTTTTTATGCTAATCCGGAGGCGTTTCCATTTCACCGGGTATTTTCATTTGCTATGGACCTGTTACTCCTCCTGGTGTTGTCGGGTGTGATCCTGGCCCTGGTAAAACGGATATATTCCCGTGCCTATGGGATGAAAAGAACCACAAAACTCATGACAGGCGACAGGTTTGCCCTCGCTGCCCTGTGGTTTATATTTCCCCTGCGCCTGTTGGCTGAAAGTTTTACATCTGCTTATTACGGGGGAGGTGACTTTCTGACCGGATCAGCAGGTTCCCTGTTGGGGAATGTATTACCCGCAGGTGAGTTGTATTATCCTGCCTGGTGGGCCTATTCGCTGTCGCTTGGTATATTCTTTGCAGCATTGCCGTTCTCCAGGTATATGCACATTCCTACCGAAGTGGTGCTGATATTTTCCAGGCATTTTGGAATGGCCGAAACCAATAAACGAACCTCTTTTACCGAGATTGAAATAAACTCCTGTTCGAGATGCGGAATTTGCCTGGATGCCTGCCAGCTTTCTTTCGCCGGCGGAATCCGGAACGTGCAGTCGGCCTACCAGCTGAAATCAATCCGCTATAAAAGCATTCAACCCAATGAGTCCCTGAACTGCCTGATGTGCGGGAGATGTACCAGCGTTTGCCCTGTAGGGATCGATATCAGCAGTATCCGGATGATCACCCGCAATGAAATGAACGGAAGGCCCCCCGATCCTTCGTTTTCCCTGCAGCCGGTCTCAAAAACGCGAAAGAGTGATGTAATTTATTTCGCAGGATGTATGACCCACCAGTTACCATCTATTAAAAAGGCCATGCAAACCATTTTTTCCCGGGCCGGTATCAATTACTGGTTTATGGATGAACATGGCGGAATTTGCTGCGGAAGACCCATGATGCTGGCCGGACACCGGGAGCAGGCGAACATCATGATTAAAAAAAATCGTCAGCTCATCCTGGAATCCGGTGCTTCAATTCTTGTAACCTCATGCCCGATTTGCTATAAAGTTTTTGCTAAAGATTATAACCTGAATATCAGGGTTATGCATCATTCACAATATTTATTTGAACTGGCTGAAAAAAAGCAGATCATTCTGAATCCGCTTTATGAAAGTGCTGTCTACCATGATCCCTGTGAATTGAGCCGCGATTTACGGGTTTATAACGAACCAAGGGCACTGGTTGGTAAAATGGCCGGTCTCATCCCCTCTGCCTACGAAAAAGAAAATACACTGTGCTGCGGCAACAGCCTGGCAAATTTTTTCGCAAGTAATGATGTCAGGCTTTCGATAACCCGTGATGCCTATGAAAAATTGAATGCCGGGGATGCACAGGTTCTTGTTACGTCGTGCCCGATGTGCAGGAAGGCTTTTGAAAAGGTTTCCGGGGTTCCTGTCAAAGACATTGCCGAACTGGTCGTTAAGTCGATCCATAAAAACGAACAGCAACATGTCCCTTTGCAGAAGAAAAAGATCCACACAGAATCCCGCCCGCTGGTGATGCAGGAATAATTTTCAGTACAGGGATTCCTTCAACAGCTGGTCCTTAATTAACGTGTTTTCAACACCTATTTCCCGTAATACCTGGCCGGCATTATATGCGCAACTTGCCTTGAATATGATCACTTTCGCAAAATTCACGGAAATATCCGACAGGCTCTGTACAATGCGCGGGTCATTTTTCTGTTCCCGGCCAAGGCTGAATTCCACAAACGGTCTGTTGTCACTGTTCTCTGATGCATCTTCCGCATAGATCCTGAGCTTCTCATCATCCAGAAGCAGATGGGCAATAAGGGATTCCACGGAGCGGATACCGGTATGTTCAAAAGCTGCTGTTTTGCTTTTCCGGTCAAAGTTTTCCACCAGGCGGCAATAATCCAGATCAAGCTCCTTTTTACCTGCCAGCAGCATAAATTGTCCCGGTGTAATGAACCACAGGCTTACGTGTGGAAAAACCTCCGTGCACGATTTGATCAGTGCTTTGAATTCCGGCAGGGAAACCCGGCCGCTGGAAATAACCTGGCATAAGGACCCTTCGTCGCTGAGTTTATCCAGGCAGGTTCTGTAGAAATCGGCAGTATACAAATGGGGAAGTGATTCAACCACGGATGTTCCCGTTGTAATGACATCGAATCTGCTGCCGGTACGAAGGAGAAAGCTGCGTGTGTCTTCAATGGTGATATCAACGCCACTGCCTGTAATTATATCATCATTCTGTTCGGAAAACACGTGTGCTGTCAGCGTAACCATTTCCGGATAAAATTCGGTGATGCTTATCGATGTAACTCCGCAGGAAGAGAGTGATGAGGCAGTAATGCCAGTTCCAAAACCACTGACATGGGCGGTACGGATATTATTATTCAACATCATGGGGAGACAGGCAGGCATAAGTTGAATTTTCAGACCCTGCTCATCTGTGCTGAAAAGTTTCCTGCCGTTGATGCTAACGATGCCGGAGGGACCGGCCTGGGGATAAATTCTCACCGATCCGGTGCTTCCTTCATGCATGTCACTGATCAGTCCGTTCCGGATCATTGCCTGACGGGTCCTGTACAAATGGCGTTCGGGTAAAAAAACAATCACCGAGGTGAAAATGGTTATCACCAGCAGAGAATAGCCGAGCCTGAATACACGTTTAAGTCTCGAATCCCTTAACAGCAAATACATTCCGGCCAGCAGGGTCATCAGGATCAGAAGAAAATATCCCTTGTAAGTACCGGCCAGGGGAATGATCAGGTAAGGGGTGATCAGTAATCCCAGGATCATGCCCAGCAAATAAACAGTCCCAAGACGGCCAATACCGGTTCCTGATTTCTGCAGCCGTTTGGGGTATACTTTACCGGGCACCGGCAGGGTCAACCCCACAAGGATAGCGGGTAAAAACAGCAATACCAATACAGGTTTTAACTGGTTAATTACCAGGTAAATACCTGGATAATTGCCCGTATGGCCCGGGCTGTAATAACCGGCAAGCATGCCAAAAACAACCAGGCAAGCTGCCGCGGCAAGACCTGTAAAAATGGTCAGCGATGCGAAAAGCAGGTAGCTGTTTGCCGGTTTCTCGGCGATCCATTTGTACAGAACAGTGCC
The DNA here is from genome assembly GCA_035258345.1 of Bacteroidales bacterium. Taxonomy (GTDB): domain Bacteria; phylum Bacteroidota; class Bacteroidia; order Bacteroidales; family UBA10428; genus UBA5072. The sequence goes on along the minus strand of DATEVU010000050.1, from coordinate 7,023 downwards.
GGTAATGATTCCGGCGAGCATAACAGCTGCTATCAAGGTAAAAAGGTATACCGGATTCACCAGGGCAAAGTCGGTAAGTATCCTGTAGCCTGTTACCAGTAAGGACGCGAATAAAAAGCCCTGGAAAAGCTGAACACGAAGTGTGATACGCGTAAGTTTAACGCCAATTTCCAAAACATTTCTGTTCTTCCTGAATTTAATTGTTGCCCGGCGAACCCTGCGGGCCATCATGGAGGTATATCCCGCATGCTTTTTTATAAGGCCCGTAACCAGAAAAACAGTGGCAAGCACTCCGTTTAGCAAAAGAAGCAGGGAACCGATAAGCAATGTTTTGTTGAAACCATGATCAGGTACGAGAAAAAAAACGGTGGCAAGCAGGCCCATGAGCATTCCGGCAGCGCCCGCTGAGAAAATATTGCTGAGCTTGTATCCTGCGTTTAACATCGATTTTATGAGGTTCCTTGAAAGTGCCGGAACTATTCCACCGATCATGATCATGGGCACAAAAAGAAAAACAAAGGTAAGTGTAAGCCTGATCAGCTCAATACCAAAAGGTCCCGGTTGAATACCTGCATTGAACAGGTGAAAGAGGTGTTTTATCCCTGCAAACAAGAGGGGGTGCAGCAGACCGTAAATGCCTGTCACCATTTCAAGGATGATAAATAGTACCAGTGATTCTGAAAGCTTATCAGCCACCCTGCCGGTAATCCTGCTTCCGGCTGCCATTCCTGCAAGCATCGAACACAAAATAGTTGTCACCGATACCATATGCATTCCGAAAAACAGGGTATATTGCCTGAACCAGCTATACAGGCAAATACTGGTGCCAAATCCTGCCAGGATGATAAGGGGATAATATATAAGCGGCACACCGCGGCAGTGGGAATTCATAGCAATTTGGATATGGCTTCAAATCTAATAAAATTTGGAACAACACACAACACACAACACACAACACACAACACACAACATTCACAACCCTTAGAATCCTTCCAGTTCCATGGTTACTGTAGGTATTAACAGGACAAATCCTACGATAATCAGAAAAATGATCAGCCGGAATATCCATTTCACCCATATTTCATATGGTATCCTGGCAACACCCAGAACTCCCATCAGCACAGCCGATGCAGGTGTGATCATATTGGTAAATCCGTCGCCGAACTGGTAGGCCATAACGGTAGCCTGTCGCGAAAGCCCAACAAGGTCGGAGAAGGGGGCAAAAATGGGCATGGTAAGTGCGGCTTTTGCGGATCCGGAAACCATAACGAGGTTTATCGCGGTCTGGATCAGGTACATGAAACCAACTGTGGCCACTTTGCCTAATCCTTTCATGGCTTCGGAAAGCCTGAAAAGTATGGTGTCAATGACCTGACCGTCCTCGAGTATTACAATAATACCACCTGCCAGTCCCACGATCAGCGCTGCCGGCAGGATATCCTTCACCCCTTCCATAAAAAGCCTGACCAGTTCGTTGGACGATTTTTGGATAGACAGTCCGGCAAATATTCCCATCGCAAAAAAGAGTGCGGCAATTTCCATAATATACCACTGGTAACCCATAACACCTGTGATGAGGAACATGATGGTGAACAAAAGCATCTGGAGCAGGAAAAAATGCACCGATTTGCGCAGGGACAAGAACCCCGAAATTACATACAAAAAGGTAAGTGCGGGAATTACCGGTAACGTAGCGGATGCCAGGTTTCCTATGCTCAGCGTGGTGTTTGGGTATAAAAAGGAAAATGCCAAAAGGACAAGACAGGTGAACCCGTATACAACCCAGGATGCACGGGGTGTATAATAAGTAATAGTTTCGCCCTGCTGCAGGTGATGTTCCCGCCAGTAGGCATCAGTCTCATAAACAGGCGAAGAACGCGGGTCCCTTTTGACTTTAGCCGCATACCGCAGCAGGAAAGCCAGTGTGAGTATATTAAGTATGATCCAGCAAAACAGCCGGTATTCGAGCCCGGAGAATAAAGGTAATCCGGATATTCCCTGTGCGATGCCTATGGTGAAGGGATTCAGGATGGCACCGGCAAATCCGATGCCGGCTGCCACAAAAACTATGGCCACTCCGGTTATGGAGTCATATCCCATCGATATGGCAAGTGGCACAAGAACAATAATAAAAGCGATGGTTTCCTCACTCATGCCGAACACGGCGCCAAAAATACTGAACATAAGCCATATGAGGGAAAGGATCAGGGGTTCAACGCCCGTTCTCCTGAATATGCGGTAGTGGCCAATCCTGCGGGTAAAACCAATAAACGAATATATCCCGGCATCTATGGCCTTGCTGCTGTTCATGATCCAGAAAGCCCCTCCGATGAGCAAAATAAAAATGATAATACCGGACTGTTTGACAAAGCCTTTGTAAAATGATGAAAATACCTGCCACCACTGGCTTACATTTTCGGTATACTGAAAAACAAGTTGCGTTTGCCGGGCACCGTCCACACCGGTAACCACTTCGGTATATTTCCCGCCCGGAATGATCCAGGTGAGTGATGCTGCGATAAGTATGAGGTAGAAAATTATGACGAATGTATGGGGAAGCTTTTTGATCATATCCGGTCTATTTTTTTTATAAAGATTGATTCATCAAAGTATATAAATAATGATATATTATAGTTAGAAACCATGTAAAAATAGCTATTTTTGGTAAAGCACATTATTTTGGCACAGCAAGGGTTGCAAGTGCCATGCGGACATATTACCATCGCAGGAAATGCGAAAATTGCCAATTAACCTAATGTAAACCTTAAATTTTATTTCAATGAGAAAAATTACCAATCTCCTTGTGATCCTGTTGCTTTTCGGATTTTCTTCGCTAAGCGCACAGGATATACAAGTTAAAGGAACGGTTACCAGTTCAGAGGACGGTACACCGGTTCCGGGGGCGTACGTCATGATCAAGGGAACCCAGTCCGGCAGTGCCACGGATGTCGGCGGCAATTACACCGTTACGGTGCCGTCCACGGCTACGCTGGTATTCAGTTCCATTGGCATGAAGAGCAGGGAAATAATTGTCGGAGGCAGCTCCGTCATTGATGTGATACTGGATCCGGATATTATCGGAATGGAAGAGGTTATCGTTGTCGGGTATACCTCTGTGCGTAAAGAAGCAAATACCGGTGCTGTAAATGTTGTCAAAAGTGATAAACTGAGAGACGTTCCGGAGGTAAGCTTTGACAAGATGATCAGCGGCAAGATGCCGGGTGTGATGATCACCTCCACTTCAGGCCAGCCCGGTGCTGCCTCACAGATCCGTGTCAGGGGTATCAGTTCCCTTACCTCAGGTAACGAGCCGCTTATTGTTGTGGACGGAACTCCTGTAATGCAGGGTGACCAGTCGTACTTTACCAATACTTCCAATGCTCTGGCAGCTATTAACCCAAATGATGTCGAGTCGATCACCTTGCTTAAGGATGCTTCGGCCACCTCCATTTATGGTTCCAGGGGTGCCAACGGTGTATTGCTTATCACCACCAAATCGGGGAAGCTCGGGAAACCCAAAATTGATTTCCGTGCTTCTTATGGTGTTTCCAAACTTGCCAATGACAATGGTTATGGCGCCATGTCTCCTACGGAACTGCTCACCTATATGCGGGATGCCGTGACAAATATCGGAGCTGATCCCGATGATCCTGCCAGTGGAAGATACCATGTCCCCACCTCATTGATTTCAGGTGATATGGTCGACTGGATGGATGAATTCACGAAAACAGGCCAGTCACAGAACTATGAACTAACTGCCAGCGGCGGGAATGAAAGGACAAAGCATTACATATCGGCCGGTTACACTGACGATGAAGGAGTATTTCACGGTGTGGACTACAAAAAATTCCAGTTGAGAACAAACCTCGATCAGAAAGTATCCGACTGGCTTACAGCCGGTGTTCGTCTTAACGGAGCTCATACCATTTCCAATGACGTTCCGATGCAGAATCTGTACTTCGCAAACCCTGTATTCGGCGGCGTAATCATTGCTCCATGGACCCCGTTGTACAACGATGAAGGATCCTATAACCTGGATATACCTGAAAATGGCAATACCAATCCTCTTGCCAACGCCGTTTACGATGACCAGTGGGAAAGGCAAAACAGGTTCCAGGGTTCACTTTACCTTGAGATTAAACCCTTCAAGGGATTTACCTTCAAAACCAACAATTCATATGAGCTGACTGACGGTGAAGGAAGGCGTTACTGGTCGGACAAAAGCGATGCTTCGGCTGATCCGGTTGCCACATTGCAGGTATCCAATTCCATGTTTACACAGATTACCACTTCCAATACACTCGGTTATGATATTAAAATAGCCGACAAGCATGTGCTGAACCTGATGGCCGGCCAGGAGGCACAGCGTAATGATTACAACTCCTATTACATTTATTCGCCGGATGTAAATCCGGATATTCCTTATCCAAATACAGGTACCAGTTCGGACGACCAGGGTGATTATGATGAATCCACACGAACACTTTTATCGTTTTTTGGTATTGTAAATTATGAACTGAACAATCGCTACTTCCTTAAGTTTCATTTAAGGACAGATGGAAGTTCCCGGTTCGGCCAGGAAACCAAATGGGGAACATTCTGGTCGGTAGGAGCCTCCTGGGTCCTTACCAACGAAAGTTTCATGGAGTCGATGACATCGCTGGATTTATTTAAACTGAGAGTCAGTTATGGCATAAACGGGAATGACAATATTTCCAACTATGCGCAGTGGGGGGTTTATGGACCGCGTGAGTACAATTCATTTACGGGAATGGCTCCTGATCAGCTGCCGAAACCTGACCTGGCCTGGGAATTAAACAAGACCTACAACATCGGACTTGATTTTGGCCTGCTGCAGCGCATTACAGGTTCACTGGAGTATTACCAGCGGACTACTACTGATATGTTACTAGACAGTCCCCTGTCCAGGACAACCGGTTTCGCTTCCATTCAGGATAATGTGGGTGAGGTGGTAAACAAGGGATATGAGGCCCTGGTAAATGTTAATATCCTCGATGGGGATATCCGGTGGGAGGCGGGTGCAAACGTGTCGCACAATAAAAGTGAGATAATGTCGCTCTCAGGCGGTCAGACCCAGTTCATCAATACCGGTAACAACCGTATCGTGCACAAAGTGGGAGAAAGCATGTTCATGTACTATCTGTATGACTATGCCGGCGTGAATCCTGTAAATGGCGAAGCACTCTGGTATGATGCCGATGGAAAACTTACAAACCAATATGCCAGTGCAAACAGGATACTGGCAGGCAGTCCCGAGCCCAAATTTATCGGTGGTATCAATACTTCTTTTGGCTGGAAAGGCTTGTCACTGGATATTTCTTTGGAGTTCAAGACCGGCAACAAGGTGCTGATCGAGGAAAACCGGTATGTAAATTCCGACGGATATTTGTGGGGTGCCAACCAGGCCAATACCGCCCTGGATTACTGGAAACAACCCGGCGACGTTACCCGGAATCCCAAACCGCTGGCCGACAATTCGACATTTTCCAGCGGTTTTCGCAGTACACGCTGGATGCAGGACGGTGATTATATGAGGATAAAAAACCTGACACTGGGCTACATAATCCCGGATGCAATCACCCGGAAGATTGGTATCGAACAGCTCAGGATATACACCAGCGCCATCAACCTGTATACATTTCACGATGTTGACTTCTGGGATCCTGAAAGAGGGGAGGATGGAACCGGTTTTGGTATCTATCCGCAAACCAAGAAGATTATGTTTGGCATAGAACTTTCATTATAACCGATAAACATGATACCCATGAAAATGAAAAATATATTTTTCCTGAGCGTAGGCCTGGTCTCCCTGCTTTTGCTCTCTACGGCATGCGAGGATTTTCTGACGCAAAAACCCAGGCTGCAACAGACCAATGAACTTACCCTGTCTACTTACAAAGGACTGTCAGATGCTGCCGCTGCCGCTTACACACCGTTATATTCAACAGCATGGTATGGCAGGGACTTTGTAGTTACTGCCGATCTGAAAGGCGGCAATGCCAAGATCAGCCCGATTACCTCCGGCCGGTTTGTTACGGAGTATTTGTGGGCAAACAATGCGGGCAGTACCATTAATTTATGGTCAGGTGCCTATGACCTCATTGCGCGTGCGAATAATGTGATCAACGCACTGGAGGGATTCTCGGAGCCCGGTGTTGAGCAGGCTGACCTTGATAATGTAAAGGGTGAATGCTTGTTTCTCAGGGCTTTGGGGCATTTTGACCTCGTGCGTTTTTATGCCCAGCAGTATTCCTCCGGTACCAGCAACCCCGGCGTACCGGTGATCCTGGTAACAAAGATTGACAAACCGGCCAGGAATACGGTAGGTGAGGTATATCAGCAGATCATTTCAGATCTGACAACGGCCGAAGGACTGCTTTACCCGGATAATGACCATGGCGGGGCTGATCCCAAGGGTTGGGCCAACCAGGATGCGGTTAAGGCGCTTCTTGCCCGTGTTTATTTATATATGGAAGACTGGCAGCAGGCTGCTGATTATGCCTCGGAAATTATCAATTCCGGAAATTATGCCTTGTATGATACAACCACGTATACCACCTGGGACTATGGCGGTGTCTGGGGATCGGATGCCGGTTCGGAAGTAATCTTCGAGGTATATGGTTCCGAAGGCAATTCAAGCCACGGCAACTGGGATGTTATTTCCTACATCATGTCACCGGGAGGCTATGGCGATATCGGTGCCTCCTATGATGTATATGATTTGTATGACGATGCCGATATCCGCAAGGAACTGTTTACCTCCGATGCTGATTTTCCGGGAGCTCTCTGGTCGCTTAAATATCCCGGGAAAAGCGGTAACCTCAGGGAAGATAACATACCTGTACTCCGCCTCGGCGAAATGTACCTGATCAGGGCCGAAGCCCTGTTGAAAGGTGCTTCGGTAAGCGGTGCAACTGCACTGGGTGACTACAATGCATTGCGTGAGCCTTTGGGACTCACCGCTGCATCGGCAGTAGCGGTGAATGATATTTATGAAGAGAG
>DATEVU010000049.1:0-13525 GCA_035258345.1 Bacteroidales bacterium | reverse complement strand
AGGGCAACGGCAAGGCTTCCGCAATACACATCTCCTGCTGCCGTTGTATCAACGGCATTCACGCTAAAGGCCGGCACGAATTGCCTGTAATCAGAGGAAGCGATAAATGACCCCCTTGCACCCAGGGTGATGATGGCGATCTCAGGTCCCAATGCAAGCAATTTTCCGGCAGCAGTCCTTATCTCCTCATCCGATTCCACTTTCAATCCGGTAACCATGGATGCTTCCACTTCATTTACTACAAATGCATAGGTTTGCCTTAAAACAGACAGGTCAAACGGACGGGCCGGTGCCAGGTTGAACAATACTTTTTTACCGTATTTTTTTGCCAGTTCAAATACGTATGCTGTTGTTTCAAAAGGAATTTCCATCTGCAGCACAATCAATTCAGCCTCCAAAATAGCACCCAATGCTGTATCGATCAGGTTGGGCGTAAGCTTAAAGTTCGATCCGGATGCAACGGAAATATAATTGTTGCCCTCCCTGTCGAGCATGATGAGCGCAGATCCCGTGGCTGCATCCGGGTCAGTGAATACAAAGTCCGTATTCATGACGTCGGCCTCGAAGCTGCGTCGCAATTCTTCGGCATACAAATCCTTTCCCAGGCAGGTTACAAAGGTTACCTGACCTCCCGCCCTGGCTGCTCCCACAGCCTGGTTTGCACCCTTACCTCCGAAATTCTGCATGAAAGTGCCGTTTGTTACTGTTTCACCCAATGCCGGCAGTCGCTCGGATTTGATAAGAAAATCGACATTGGTGCTGCCGATTACCAGAATCTTCTTGTTTTTCATAGTACTAACCTGTTATACTTTTGCAAGGATAATCATCGCCAGCCCGGCTATAAACAGGGTAAACATGGCAAGTATAAGTTTGTTTGTGCCTTTTGGCGCCTGTGCAAATTCCTTCCAGACAAAAACACCCCAGGCAGCGGCTATCATAGTGGCTCCCTGTCCCAGCCCGTAGGAGATGGCAAATCCTGCCTGGGAAGATGCGATGAGGTTAAATGACATACCTATGCACCAGATCAGGCCGCCGGCAATTCCAATCAGATGCAGCCGGGTTGAGCCCTTTGTAAAATATTCGGTATACTTTACCGGTTCCCCTTTTACCGGTTTGTACATAAAAATTGTATTCCAGAGGAAATTGGACAACAGGATCCCCACCGTGAATATAAGCATGGCGGAATATGATGTCATCTTTCCAACTTCGGGTATCGCCGGGTTTTCTACCATAGAGGCAGCAACAAACCGGTAAAAAAAGCCCATCAGTATTCCTGAAAGTACCGAAATAATAATTCCCTTGCCGATGGATCTATTGGCCGAGGGCAGCTTCCCATAGACAATGGCATCAACGATTATTGCCAGCACAACCAGGGCCAGTCCGATAAACAGCAGCCAGGGATCACCCACCGGTACAGCCAGATAATTCACCACCACACCGATAACCAGTGCAAGGCCAACTGCAATGGGAAATGCCACGGCCATTCCGGCAATATCAATGGCAGCCACAATGAGTAAATTCGACAGGTTAAATACAACTCCCCCTAACAGGGCCGAACCCAGGGCAGATGATCCTGCCTGCATAAGGTCGGGGATAAAGCTCCTGCCATTCTCCCCCGCACTGCCGAGTGTAAGCCCCAGCAATATAGCGGTTAATACAAGGCCCAGGGAGTAATCCCAGTAATACAACTGGAATGGCCAGTTTTTCGATGACAGCTTCATTGTGTTAGCCCAGGATCCCCAGCACAGCATGGTGATGATACAGAAGAAAATGGCCAGCGTGTAAGAGTTGATGATGAACATGAGGTTAAAGTTAAAAGTTAAAAACTAAAAACTAAAAGTTGTGGGTTGTGGGTTGGCTGTTGCAGATTGTTTCTGAGCACAACTCCCTGAACAGGTGAACAGAAAGTCCAGCATAATCAGGTGTATTTTCAACAATATTTTTTTCATTTATTGTTAGTTGGTTTTAATGATTAACACACTCCAGGTCTTTTCCCATGGGCTTTTGTAACCTACCCATCCCGTCCATTTAGCAATACCTGACTCGATGTATTCACCTGTAAACGGGTTGAACCAGGTGGCCTCCAGCAAGCCCTCCTCAGGTTTCGGCAAGACCAGGTTGACCTGATGATTCTCGGCCGGGACCAGGAACATATACAAATTTCTGCCATTGGTTAGTGGATAGCAACTCGAGGCGAAGTTATTGGTTCCTATGAGGCTATTGGTGGTGAGCTTGGGTTTGGCCGGCGAAAGTGTATTGAAATCGTAGCGGGTAAACAAGCCCTGAAGATGTTTATAGTAATCGAACCGTGGTTTTTTGAATGTATGACCGGGATTCATCGGATCGTAAATCACCACGTTCCAGGATGTATTTTGCCAGTAATAGCATGAATAGACACCGGCAAAAACACATTGGTAGTTGCGGATCAGACAAGTTTCAGGACTGGTATAGTTGCCCTCGAACGTTTGGAATGGCCCTTCTTCATAACCCCCGTGTTCGATATTCATAACAGGTTTATCGCTGTGCCTGAGGTATGCTTCCAGGCTTAAAGAATACAAGTCGGAACGCCAATTCTGGATCGAGATAAAATCAACCTTACCTGCCTCACGCGAACAATATTCGTAGTCATGAACCGTGATCAGCCGTTTGTAAGCATCCTGTTCCCTGATCCTTTGAATCCGTTCGTTGATATAGGAAATATCGCAACGACCATAATCCAATGCCTCTTTGGAAATATCCCACATGATATTCGGGTATCCCTGATAGCGTTTAATGACATAATCAAAGTAACGGTTGTCACCTTCTGAATACATGGGTGGCCAGTTTACATTTTTATTCCACACGTAAATCATAATATGGGCTACAACGCCTTTTTTATGCAGGAGGTCAATCACCCGGTCGAAATGGTTAAAAAAATCAATATTCAGTCCGGTGAAATCAGGCTCCTGGTTATTTCCTTTGAAGGGTGAATATGCTGGTTTTTTAAAGTTGTATTCCGGAGGGACATTCCCATCAACCTTCCAATTCACATCGTAGGCATACACATTCATCACTACCTGATTGAAGCCGTTGGCCTTTATCTCATCAATGATCCGGGTGGTTTTTGGCATGGCTGCAGGGTTGCCAAAATCCAATGCAAAGAGCCAATCCAATTCAAAAGCCAGGGCAAAATAAGGGGTACCATCCTGGTGAATGAACTTATTCGGGGTGTTCGGGTCAATGGCAACTGCACCATGTATAGTTGGATTGGCGTTGTTGGTGACCAAAATACTTCCTTTCAGGCCCGATAATTGCGGCATTGAAGAAAAGGTCTCGTACTTCCATTCACCTGCAATGGTTGGGGAAAAGCGGATAATATATTCCTCATTGCCATTGAAAAACCCATGAATCGACAACTTCTTTTTATCCGGACCAGTAAAAACGGCTCCAAAGGTTATATTAAACGGATTTTCCACCGGTTTGGACCTGAGACTGAAAACAATGTCAGTGGCGGAATACATTTCTGCCGGCACAGGTTTTACCCCTGCCGGATGCCTGACCTGGCATATGCCCTGTGTCGAAAATAATACTGTAAGGGCCAGGAGCAGCGGAAGCGAACAAGAATTACTCATGCCCAAAACGTTTTTTAGCCTCATCCAGAATAACCTCCGTGGCGGTGGCTCCCGAACGGGTTGCCCCGGCGGCTTTCATTTTCAGCAGGTCGTCGAGCGTGCGGACACCTCCGGCACATTTAACCTGGACTTTCGGTCCCGAATGTTTCCGCATAAGTTCCACGTCCCCAACCGTAGCGCCTTTGTAACTGAAATCACCGTTGGGCTGTTTTACAAAACCGTACCCGGTTGATGTTTTCACGAAATCGGCGCCAACCCGTGTGCAGATCTCGCACAGCCGGATCTTGTCCTCCGTTTTGGTTACATAATCGGTTTCGAAGATCACCTTAACAATGGCTTTGTTCCTGTGACAGGTGTCGGTAACGGTTTTAATTTCCTTCTCAACATATTCCCAGTTGCCACCCAGGGCCTTGCCGATATTGATCACCATGTCAATTTCGGTTGCGCCGTCGTTACAGGCCTGCTCAGCCTCAAAAACCTTAACCGCAGTGGAACTGTTACCGTGGGGAAAGCCAATTACACAGCCCACAGCAACATCAGAGCCTTTGAGAAGGCTTACTGCCTGCCTTACGGCATAAGGCTTAACGCAAACAGAGGCTACATTATATTTCCTGGCCACCGTGCATTGTTTTATCAGGTCCTCATCCGTGTGTGTGGGTTGCAGGATCGAATGGTCGATCATCTTTGCCAGTTTTTTTACTTTGACCATGATGTTACATGTTTTATTGATGAATAGTAAATAATATCAGATAAAAATTGAAATCCCTCTTCTTAAACCGTACAAATGGCTTAACAATAATACAAAAAAGCAGCTATCTTTAGGTTGAGTTAAACCGAATTATTTACATCGCATGAAGACTTCTTATTCACTTTTGTTGCTTGCTGCCATACTTACGGCCTGTAACGGGAACGGATCCAAATCGAACCGGATGAATTGATCCCCTTTCTTCAGGGACTGGTGAACTGGTAGGTTCTGTGCTGCACAATGCAGATAAAGAATTGGTGTTAATATTATTGGCTGTATCAAAAGGAATCTGTAATATTGAAATCAATATTAATCAACATAACCTTTTCATTTTTAAAATAATACTATGGAAGACAGCAGGCAGACAATTTTACGGCGTTCCTTGATAACCTTGTTGCGTGTGGCCATCGGCTGGCATTTTTTGTACGAGGGACTCACCAAAGTCCTTGCAGGAAACTGGACCGCTTCCGGATACCTGTTGGGTACCTCCGGGTTCCTTTCCGGTTTTTTTCACGGAATTGCCAATTCTCCTGCCCTGTTAAAGGCAACGGACCTGATGAATATGTACGGACTGTTGCTTATCGGCATTGCTTTATTCATCGGCTTTTTCATACGGTTTGCTTCGCTGGCCGGGATACTGCTGCTTACCTTGTATTATTTTGCCTACCCTCCATTTGGAAGTCCTTTGCTTGACCTTTCCGAGGGACATTTGTTCATAGTTAACAGGCAATTTATCGAAGCATTGGCGCTGCTATTCATCGTAATTTCAAAGGACAGGGGGTTTGGCATTGATAACCTGATCAAGGCAATTAATATGCCCGGGAAAAAACAGGATCCAGTTCGGGATACAGTGGTTGCACCCACCTCAAGGCGCGAGGTTCTGAAAAACCTTGCAACCCTGCCGGTTTTAGGTTTAATGGGTTGGGGCGCGTTTAGGAGCTTCCGTTTATATGGCGCCGATGTTATGTCAGGTGCCACGGTGCAGGTTAAACAGACTGCCCTGAACGAACTGAAGGGAACTCTGCCTAAGGGAAAGATCGGCAATCATGAGATCAGCCGGCTGGTGATGGGCGGAAACCTGATCGGCGGCTGGGCTCATTCACGCGACCTGCTGTATGTGCCATCCTTATTCAAAGCATACAACACCGAGAAGAAAGTGTATGAAACCCTTATGTTATGTGAGAACGCAGGGATCAATACCATTAACATCGGCTTTCCCTCAAATCCGCTTATTCAGAAATACAAGAAATTCACCGGCAGTAAGATCAAGGTTATCACCCAGGTTGGACCCAACATGGAAAAAAATGACTATTATGAGTTTATCAATATGGCCATTGACTTTGGTGTGGATATCATCCAGGTGCAGGGTAACTGGTGTGACTGGCTGGTGCGGGATAAAAAGACCGATGTTATTCAGAAAATGCTGGAAAGGATAAGAAGTCAGGGTTATACTGCCGGATTGGGCGCACATACCATTGATTCCCTGATTGGCTGCGAAGAGAACGGCATCATTCCCGATTATTACATGCAGACCATGCACCACGACAACTACTGGTCGGCTCACCCGCGTGAGAACCGTGTGGCCTTTGAGGTGGATGGCGAAAAAAGTCCTGATCACAACCGTTTCCACGACAATTGTTTCTGCCTGTTCCCTGACCGGACCGTGGAATTTGTCAACCGTACGAAAGTGCCGGTAATGGGATTCAAAGTACTGGCTGCCGGTGCCATTGAACCCAAAGACGGATTCAAATGGGCGTTTGAGAACGGGGCTGATTTTGTTTGTGTTGGCATGTTCGATTTCCAGGTTGTGGAGGATGTGAATATTGCAATAGAAACACTTCAAAACATTAACCGCCCACGTGCATGGTTCGCATAGTACATTTTGGTGCATTCGGCCTACCGTAACGATTGATTTTCGTGTTATCTAAATAAATTCAAACATGATGAGGTCCACAATTGTTTCCCTGATCCTAGTATCAGTATTTCTGAGTGGTTGTTCCCGTCACGGGGCGGTTATGAATGAAGTCGTTACCAGTGACTGGAAATTCAGGAAAGCTGGAGATACAGCCTGGTTACCTGCCACTGTTCCGGGATGTGTGCACACTGATCTGATCGACAATAAGATCATCCCGGATCCCTTTTTCAGGAAGAACGAACAGGAATTGAAGATGGTTGAGGAAAGCGACTGGGAGTATAGCACAACGTTGAATATCAGTAATGAACTGGCCGCTTATGATCATATCGAATTGCAGTTCGATGGAATTGATACCTATGCCGATATATACCTGAACGATTCCCTCCTGTTCAGGGCTGACAATATGTTTATCGGCTGGACAGCACCTGTGAAGGATTTTATTAAAACAGGCGAAAATTCTCTGCGTATCTATTTCCATTCCGCAGTAAGAGTGGGGTTGGAAAAATTACGAAAGGTCCCCTACACGCTTATGGCAGCAAACGAACTTGCCCCGGAAAATGAAAGAACCAATGTTTTTACCCGCAAAGCTCCTTTTCATTACGGATGGGACTGGGGACCACGGCTGGTCACCTGCGGGTTGTGGAAACCCGTTAAAATCGAGGCCTGGAATACAGTCAAAATAGATGATCTGTACGTAAAACCCGTTAAGATAACAGCAGAAAAAGCTTCTTACAAGGCTATGGTTGAACTTGTTTCCGACGTAGCATCGCAGGTTGGCTTCGAGGTTTGGGTGGATAATAAAAAGCTTGATTCCAGGACAGATACAACGATTCAACAAGGAAATACCCTTTACGGAATTGATTTTGCCATTGAAAAGCCCGAACTCTGGTGGACCAACGGACTGGGGGGACAAAAGCTTTATCAGGTAGAGGTTCGGATGATGCTTGGAAATAAAATAGTCCAGACAGTTTCGTTGCGCATCGGGGTTCGCACCCTGGAGCTGGTTCAGGAAAGAGATTCTGTGGGTAGCAGTTTTATGTTCAGATTGAATGGTATTCCCGTTTTTATGAAAGGAGCCAATTACATTCCTTCCGACATTTTCACCACACGAAACACCCTGGACAATTACAAACGGGTGGTCAGGGATGCCTTGGATGCCAATATGAATATGCTTCGTGTATGGGGTGGGGGTATATATGAAAACAATGAATTGTATGATCTTTTTGATGAGCATGGGATCCTTGCCTGGAACGATTTCATGTTCGCCTGCAATGTGCAGCCCATAGATTCGCTGCATCTGGATAATATCCGGAAGGAAGCGGATTACAATGTTAAGCGACTCAGAAACCATCCTTCGGTTGCCCTGTGGTGCGGAAACAATGAAAATCTTACTGCCTGGTTCACCTGGAACTGGAAAAACAGGTATCCCAAAGGATTTTCCGATTCGTTGTGGCGGGGATACGAAAAGATCTATTATGAAATTTTACCCGGGGCTGTAAACCGGTACCACCCGGAAGTCAGTTACTGGCCTTCGTCACCCCAGTCTGTAGGTAATATGCTGGCCGACAGAAAATCCGGCGATGAACACGACTGGACGGTGTGGTTTGCCGATGCCCCGTTCTCCCGATATGCCGAGAATTTACCCCGTTTTGTAAGTGAATATGGCATGCAGTCATTTCCCGAGATGAAGACCATCCGTGCATTTGCGAATGACAGCGACCTGACGTACCGTTCAGCGGTGATGGAGCACCGGCAGCGAAGCAATCTCAACTGGATTGGACCCGGTGTGAACGGAAATGAAATGATTCTGCGCTATATTAAGAAGTATTACAGGGAACCAAAAGATTTCAGTTCATTTGTTTATCTCAGCCAGGTGATGCAGGCTGAGGCATTTCGTTCCGCTATCGAAGCCCATCGCCGAAACATGCCCTGGTGCATGGGGTCGCTTTACTGGCAGATCAATGACTGCTGGCCAACCATGTCGTGGGCCAGCGTGGACTATTTTGGCCGGTGGAAAGCATCGCATTACTTTGTAAAGAATGCCTATGAACCAATTGTGGTTGTACCTTATGTCAGCGGAAAGAATGTAGATGTCGCCATCGTGTGTGACAAGTTGAAGGATGATGAGGGAACACTGATATTGACACTGCATGATTTTGCGGGCCGGGAATTGTGGAAAAAGGAGACACCGGTAATTGTAAAGGCCAATCAAAGCCTGGCAGGTTTTTCCATGCCACAAGCTGAATTGACAAACCTGGGTAATCCGGCGAAAATGGTGCTTGAAGTAATTCTAAACATCAACGGGCAGCCGGTAGCAGATAATCTGTTTTATTTCACTGAAGGTAAGGAACTGGAACTAGAGAAACCGGTAATAAAGCGATCTGTTGAGCAGAAGAGTCCGACCGAATATGAAATAACCCTGCACTCTGACAAGCTGGTAAAAAATGTTGGAATTACAACTGAAGCAGAAGGAACCTTATCGGACAATTATTTTGATATGCTCCCCGGCAGAGATTATAAAGTATTATTTACAGGTAAAGTTGAACTATCGGAAGACCAATTGATTGTCCAGTGTGTGAATGAATCATTCTAAAACCTTACTTTACAGTAGTGAGGCCCTCAGCACCCCCATGAGGTTTCCCGGTACCGTTCTGCAACCAGATATCAATGCGGGGGGCATCACCGTTATACGGTTTGCCGAGAATATCCAGGTCTCCATCGCCGTCAAGATCGGCGATTTCTGATTCATGGAGATCAATCCCTTTCGAGACAATGATCTCCCGGGGGAAATTCCCTTTACCATCGCCCAACAGTATGTGGTTGATGGCATTGGTATTATTGAACAGGGTCATCTCGGCATTCCAGATATCCAGGTTTCCATCCCCGTCAAAATCAACCAGTGCAAGGCTATGTCCGTTACTTACCTTAGGAAGGATAGTTTTTTTCTTCCATGTTCCTTCCTGGTATTCATAGAGGTTTAATGGAGCCCATCCATCGCCCACCACCAGAACAACCTCCGGTCTGCCTCCCCTGATCAGCTGACCGGCAGCCGAACGGCTGAAGGTATATGCCCCGTCGATGACATTAAAGGCAAACCTGTCGTTACCCAGGTATTTAAACCACAAACCGCCGCCGATAATATCTTCCAGGCCGTCGCCATCGATATCTGCCTTAGCCAGTCCTTCATGCTCATTGATTCCCTTAAAACCGGGATATTCTCCCAATTGTTCCATTTGCCCGTCGTTGAAATAGGTATACACGGGGATCAGAATCCACGATGACAATTCCCTGGGATTTTGTGGGATCCTGGCGAAATATAGCGTTCTGTCGCCTTGTGCCCAGAAGACAAGATCTTTCCTTCCATCCCCGTCAAAATCACCCGTCATCTGATCATGTATTTTTGTTCCCCCTGAATTTCGGATCAGGTAACGGTTCCATCCTTTACTGTTGCTATAATCAGGATAAGGATTTTCCCACCACCATACCTGGTTGGACTTTGATTCCCCACCGGCAATAATATCCATATCACTGTCCATATCTACATCACAGGCTGTGGTTCCGGCTTCGATGGAAAGAATTTCATCTTCCACCACCATTCGGATCCAGCCATCGGGTTTACGCTGGTACCATACCATTGCAGGGGAATGGGTGCGTTCCGAAATGGCAAAATCGTTGATCCCGTCATTATTAAAATCAGCTACAACTGCAGAGGTCTGTTCTGCCCCCGTATTGGGAGCTTCCAGTTGGGAATTCTTTGAGGAGATATGTACCCAGGTCACCTGTTCCTGTGCAGTTATAAGGAAGGTACATTTAATTAACAGCAGGGAAAGAAATATCGTTTTCATAGTGTATTGTAAAATTACCCCTTTTGGGATTATAATCTCGGGGTTTTCCTATATTTTTAACCGGGGAATTGAAATGCCGGAAAGCGATTCACGATAAAAATATTTAGATCAACCAAAAAAACTACCATGAAGAGAATTATCCCAATAGCCTTTATTGTTTTGGTATCGGCCAGTATTGCGGCTTCAACCGTTGAACAATATTCAGTTTTTGAATTAGCATTGAAAGGTCCGTCAACAGGTAATCCATTTAAGGAGGTTCAATTGACCGCTGAGTTTAAGTTTATGAACAGAACCTTTTTATGCGAGGGATTTTACGACGGAGACGGTATTTATAAAGTACGGTTTATGCCCGATGAACCCGGTGTATGGACCTATACTACAACAAGCAACAAAAAGGAACTCGACTCAAAAAACGGGACTTTTACCTGCACCCCCCATGCACAGGATAACCACGGACCTATGAGAGTCCGCAACACGTTTGATTTTGGTTATGCCGACGGAACCCCGTTTTATCCGGTGGGTACAACCTGTTATGCCTGGGTGCATCAGCCTGATGATCTTGTGCAGCAAACGCTTGCCGCCCTGTCTGATACAAAATTCAATAAGATACGGATGACGGTGATGCCCAAGAATTACGATGTATACATCAACAATGAGCCTCCCTTTTATCCTTTTGAAGGATCGAAAGAAGCAGGATGGGACTTTTCAAGACCCAACCCGGCTTTTTTCAGGAATTTTGAGAATAAAATAGTTGACTTGCAGAAACTTGGAATTGAGGCAGATGTCATTCTTTTTCATCCTTATGATGCGGGTAAATGGAACCTGGATAAAATGAATTCCGATCAGGCTGTCTTTTACCTGCGTTATCTGATTGCACGCATTGCAGCCTATCGCAATGTATGGTGGTCTATGGCCAATGAATACGATATCATGCGAAAGACCGATGAAGAATGGGAAATGTATTTCCGGGTTATTCAGACCTATGATCCGTTCGCACATTTATGTAGTATCCATAATGGTATGGCCTGGTATAACCATTCCAAACCATGGATCAGTCATTTAAGCATTCAAACTGCTTATTTGCAGGATATTCAGGATTGGAGGGAATTGTATGGCAAACCGGTGATTATTGATGAATGTGTATATGAGGGCAATATCCCCAACGACTGGGGAAATCTTACTCCGGAAGAGATGGTCAACCGTTTCTGGATATCCTGGTGCCGGGGTGCCTATTGCACCCATGGAGAAACCTATTTGCATCCGGAAAATATTCTCTGGTGGTCGAAGGGAGGGAAACTTTATGGAAAAAGTCCCGAACGGATCGCTTTCCTGCTTCAAATCATGACCGAAACGCCCACCGAAGGTGTCTACCCGCTTCACAGTATTTGGAACAAGGAAACCTACCTGATCAAAGACAATGAGTTTTATCTTCATTATTATGGAAACAGCCAGCAGGCAAAGGCCAGGATATTTCTGCCAAAAGATATTACATTCACATTGGAGATCATTGATGCCTGGAATATGACTGTAACCCCGGTACCGGGGGAGTTCAGCGGAATGACCGAAATACCGCTGCCGGGAATCCCCTACATGGCTGTAAGGGCCCGGTCAATCATAAAATAAAACCAGGATTTACGGGCTGGCAATAAAAAATGACCACTAAAAGAACAAGACGATTGCCGAAATAAATGTGGCTGCAACAATAAACCATCTGTAAGCACTTTCCGGCAACAGTTTTACAAACCAGATCCCGGAAAAAGCTCCCAGGGCAATTGCTGGTAGCAGCAATACGTTAAAGCCAAGTGTTTTTAGCGTAATATTCTGCCATCCCCAGATCTGAAGCGGCATTTTAGAAACATTTACAATAAAAAAGAACCATGCCGTGGTTCCAATGTAGGTGTTTTTGGGCATGCTCATCGACAGCAAATACACACTCATGATGGGTCCTGCAGCATTTCCGATCATGGTGGAGAATCCACCCATGATACCAAACGGGACTGCAAACCACGCCTTATGCGGAACAGGGTCCTTTTTTGCAGATTTCTTTAATTCCATCCATGTCATTACAACCAAACTGATAATTACAAGGATGCCGATCAAATGCTTGAACTGAACGTCTGAAATGTTCTTTCCGGTTAGCAGACCTGCAATAATTCCGACGAATGCCCATGGCAGGACCTTCAACAGCGTTTTCCAATGTGCGCTCCGGTGATAATAGGCTACCCCAAAAACATCAGCCATTACCAGCATGGGCAGCACCAGGCCCGAGGAAGGCATGCCTCCGAAAATGAAGGCCATAAGGGGGACTGCCAGCGTTCCCAGGGCGTGTACTCCCGTTTTGGCCATCCCGATCATGAAGGCGCAGATGATCGTCAAAACCCACAAAGAAAAGCTCAGCTCCATCCTACAGCATTTTAAAGATGTGTTAAATGTAAGACGGATTATATTCTTAATTCCTTTTGCCGATCATTAAAACCCAGGGATTCCGGTCCGGTGATTCAAATATTCCATCTTTGTGCGTGGTTCCCTGATGCACAATTATTCCGGTTACAAGGTTAAACCAGAAAAAGGGAAGCTCGTGCGGTGCGAAGCATACCTTCCAGGTATTTCCTCCGTCCCAGAATGCCGGTCTCAGGATTGTATCTTCTTTTTCATTCGTAAATTGCGCCCATACATCTATATCGGTATAAGCATTTGAATAGGTCTTTTCAGATGTAATGGTTATTTCATGCGTTGTCCATTGCTGCACCGCAGCGATTTCGCCGGGATTTTTGCAGTTTAAAACAACTATTACAGTGAGAAACATACTCAGTATCTTCCACACTGCCCTGTATTTAAGAAAATTGTGCTTCATTAGATTTGTTTTTTTGTTATTCTGGTAATTATGCGAATTAGAGTAGAATAATATCAATTGCTGTCAGCTTTAGCTGACGGATACAATAGCTAAATCGGCTTTTGGCTTTAGCCTCATTTTGGATCATAATGCGGCTCATATCTTTAATTCATGAATATAGTTTAATTATTTAACATTGTTCGATTTTTTGGGAACAAGTATATGTGGCACATTGTAAATGGGGCTAGTCACGTAATAAACGATGAAGTGCTTTAGATAAATCCATCCAGAACAGGCAGATAGGGAATAATGCTGTAGCCTCTTCTTTTTTCGAATTGTTCTGGCAGATCTGGGGTCCACACAGCTGAATTGACCTCATAACTGTCTTCATACAGGTATTTCAGTGAGCGGTTACACAGGTCACCCAGATCCGATTTAAGCCGGCCTATCACATATTTCATATTGGCTTCCTGAGCTCCGGCACTGAAATGATCGAGCATGAGTCCCTTTGATGCGGAACTGGGAATGGCAAGTTGCTGACCGGTGGGCATGCATACATACCTGGTAATTTTCCAT
>DATEVU010000048.1:0-2061 GCA_035258345.1 Bacteroidales bacterium | reverse complement strand
CAATAAAACGACTGTATTATTTTCTGTAATACCGTAGTAAACACGATATCCGGGACCATAAAAGATCCGTAACTCATAAATACCGTCACCGGCCGCTGCATAATCACCCATGTTTCCCAGTGATACCCTGTCCAGACGTGTACGGATCCTTGCCCGTGCCCGGATATCACGAAGTTTATTGAGCCATTCACTGAACGGGCTGCGGCCATCTTCGGTAAGATACTCCCTTATCTGATAGTGCTCCTGCATAAAACAAGTGTAGCTTATAAACTACATTATGCAAGCGCCGGGGTAATCAATGGAAGCGATTGGAGAACAGGGAATCGTACTGAGGATGGAGCGGTCATCAGGCACTGATTATTATCGTATAACGCGGAGCACAGTGAAAAGCGAGAGCGTAGGCGCCGGTTACAAGATATTCAACTATGTGTGAGTTGAATAATTCGAGCAGTTCTTTGAAGTCGGACTGGATTTCCATGGAATTGGTTGCGCAGATGGTCCACAGCATTAACACGTTCGGCAGGTGGCCTGGATAACCAATATTCAAGGTTATCCTTTATTTCGTCATACTCCTTGAGGTCCCGGATTTTAATCTGTTTCTGCATGAGTTGCATTATACCACCCCGGTTCCGGGTTAAGAACTATGTACAAGAATTGTGGCAATATCATTTGGAAAGATTTTAAAAACTTACCTGACAGAAAATCCCTCAAACTCCTGATACTCCCTTTCTTCAACCTTAACTTCCAACACCCTCGCCATCTCCGGCCCCCGCTTCAACCATGCATGCAAAAGTTTTAATTGTTCCTCTTCGCCGCTGGCCATGACCTCCACCCGGCCGTCCGCAAGGTTCCTGACCCATCCCGTGGTTCCATATAGTGCAGCCTGATCGCGGGTGGCCATGCGGAAGCAGACGCCCTGGATCCGACCTGCTTTGAGACCACTCTACATACCTTATAGGGTATATTTTTAAATTATACCCTTTAGGGTATATTGATAAAATATACCTTATGGGGTATAATTCCAAAATATGCTTTATGAGGAATAATTGATGGAAAACAGTATTCATACCCCGCAACAACTGGGCCTGGTATTAAGGGGTTGCCGTAAATCCATGAAGTTATCACAAGCTGCTGCAGCAAAGACTGTGGGCCTGTTGCCCAAAACTATCTCGGGGCTGGAAACAGCACCTGAGAGCAGTAGTGTGGAGAGTCTGTTCAAACTCCTGTCCGCACTGGAACTGGAACTCGTGTTGCGGCCCAAATCATTTGTCAACATCAAAAAAAGTAAAGGTAAATGGTGATCTGAAAAAGGAATAACCCATGGGCAGGAGATCAAAAACACGTCAACTGAATATCTGGATGAATGGTGTGCTGGTGGGCAACTGGACCATTACCGCTCAAGGCAAGCATGAATTCCGTTATGATGAAAACTGGCTTGCTCATGAATTGTCGCGGCCTGTGTCGCTCTCCATGCCATTACAATCACCGGATGTACCTTATAAAGGTGAAATTGTTGAATCCTGGTTTGATAATTTGTTGCCGGATAGCGATGCTATACGAAAACGGATTCAGGCAAGGTTTGGTATTGCATCATCTTCGGTTTTTGATCTTTTAAGCGAAATTGGCCGTGATTGCGCTGGTGCTATACATATCCTGCCCCCTGACCAGAAACCTGAAAACATCCATTCCATTGAAGGCAGGTCATTATCAGAAAGTGAGATTGCCAACAGGTTGCGTGCCACGGTTTCCACTCCTGTACTGGGGCAGAAAAACGCAGATGAATTCCGGATTTCCATCGCCGGGGCGCAGGAGAAAACAGCGTTTCTTTTACATAAAGGTAAATGGCATATTCCAGCAAATGCCACCCCGAGTACTCATATTTTCAAATTGCCATTAGGCCGGGTAGGAGCTGCCCAAATGGATCTTTCGGCATCCATAGAAAACGAGTGGCTTTGTTTGCAAATTCTGGAAGCTTTTGGGCTGGAGACTGCGAAAAGTGAATTGATGAAGTTTGAGGATCAGCGTGTGCTAGTGGTGGAACGTTTCGACAGGATGCTTGCA
>DATEVU010000047.1:0-2159 GCA_035258345.1 Bacteroidales bacterium | reverse complement strand
TGGTGCCTGGGAAATTCTGTAAGTTTCATGTCAGTTGGATCAGCCAGTCCCGCAATATCTTACGGGCTAAGTAATTCGGCTCCCGTGGTAGCTGCAATATGGGGAATATTCGTGTGGAAAGAATTCAGGGATGCGCCCGGGGGTACAAACCGGCTATTGTTCCTGATGTTCCTGTGCTACCTGATCGGATTGGCTTTGATTGTGTATGCGAGAATTGGATAGATGAAAGTGAATAGTGAATAGTGAATAGTAAAAAATTACAAATGACAATAAAAAAATATTATTATGAATATTAAGTACTTAGCCGGTTGCATAATGCTGATAGCCGGGTTACAGCCCGCAACCTGTCAAATAGCTCCCCACCAGGGACCATCGGTGGATTTGTCGCACGGCCGGCTTGTGGTTTCAGGTAACAACCGCTTTCTGCAATTCGAAGATGGAGCTCCCTTTTTCTACCTGGGTGATACCGGGTGGGAATTTTTCCACCGTCTGAATTTCAGTGAAGCAGAAACCTATCTTGAGAATCGCAGGCAAAAGGGATTTACGGTTATCCAGGCGGTTATCCTGGCTGAGCGGGATGGGCTGAACACACCCAACCGGAACGGGGACAGACCCCTGATCGACAATGATCCTGCAAAGCCCAACGAAGCCTATTTCCTTTTTGTCGACAGTCTGATCAGGCTGGCTGAAAGCAAGGGGATTTTTATCGGATTGCTTCCAACCTGGGGGGATAAGGTTGACAGGGCAGGCTGGGGACTGGGACCCGTAATATTTACACCGGAAAATGCCTTTGGGTATGGCAAATATCTCGGCAGCAGGTACAAAAGCTTTCCAAACATTATCTGGATCAACGGAGGCGATCGTTCCGGCGGTATCGATGCTTCCGGCAAGGGGAATAATTTTCCGGTTTGGGATGCCCTGGGCAAAGGCATTAAGTCGGCCGACCAGAATCATCTGATGACCTATCATCCATGGGGCGAAAAAAGTTCATCGGAATGGTTTCACGGAAGTGACTGGCTCGATTTCAATATGGCACAAACCGGCCATGGTCAGCGAAGTTATGCTATTTACAGGATGATCAGGGATGACTATAACCGCACACCGGTAAAACCTTGTATGGACGGGGAGCCGAGATATGAAGATCATCCGATCAACTGGAGACCCGATTCCCTGGGCTGGTTCAATGAAATGCATATACGGCAGGCCGCTTACTGGAACCTTTTCACAGGTGCACTTGGTCATACCTACGGATGCCATCCGGTTTGGCAAATGGCTGCACCCGGCAGTGAATTCGTCGGATATGCCCGTCATTACTGGTACGAAGTGCTTGATTTACCCGGAGCCTGGCAGATGTTGAACGTGCGCCGGCTCATGGAATCAAGGCCCGTGCTGAACCGCGTTCCCTTTCAGGAGTTGGTGCTGAACCCGGGAGATGAATACACTCATATTGCAGCCACCAAAGGCGACAGCTATCTGATGGTATACACTCCCCTGGGAAATAAGATTGAGCTGAATGGAAATTTACTGCCCGCTTCTTCTTATCAGGTTTCCTGGTATGATCCGCGTTCGGGTAAAACCCTACAGGCAGGGAAAGCGGAAAGAAAACCCTTGCTGGAGTTTTCTGCACCATCCCGTGGTCCCGGCTTCGATTGGATACTGATCCTGGATGAAATTAAATAGATCATAGCCATGCTGGTAGGGATCAGTACCTTTACTTATACCTGGGCATTTGGTGTTCCAGGTTCAATACCTGCCATACCGATGACATTGAACAAGCTTATTGATAAGGCTGTGGAATTCAAGGCCGATTGCATCCAGGTGGCAGATAATTATCCATTGCAGGATCAAAGCAGGGAAGAGCTGACCGGGATCCGGGATTATGCGCAAAAAAACCGGATTGGGATCGAAGTTGGAGGACGAGGTCTTTCCGATGAAAACCTGGACCGGTATATCCGGCTTGCAGATTACTTTTCATCACCTGTGTTAAGAATGGTAATCGACAGGCAGGAGTATCAGCCGGATAGTGAAACCGTGGTGGCAGTTATCCGCAATGCCTTGAGTAATCTGGAATCGAATGGCATTACACTGGCGCTTGAAAATCATGACCGGCTTCCTTCTTCTGAATTCCGGCAGATCATAGAAAAGGTTAACAGCAATTT
>DATEVU010000046.1:0-4935 GCA_035258345.1 Bacteroidales bacterium | reverse complement strand
CGGATATGTCCGGGAAAAGAGCTCCCGGATTGACAGACATAGGGATGATCACCGATATGACCTGGGCTGATGTGGATAATGACGGGGATCCTGATATGGTCATCGTGGGCGACTGGATGCCGGTAAAGATATTTACAAATGATAAGGGTATCTTTACCGACGAGTCTGAACGGTTCGGTCTGCAAAATACCGAAGGGTGGTGGCATGTGATCGTGGCCAGGGATTTAAACGGTGACGGACTTGTGGATTTTGTACTTGGCAACCACGGTTTGAATTCGCGTTTTAAGGCCTCGGTTAACCAACCGATAACCATGTATGTGAATGATTTTGATCTGAACGGCAGCATCGAACAGATCATCTGTGCATACAACAGGGACATATCATTTCCTGTTGTGATGAAGGATGATCTGGTAAAGCAGATCCCTTCACTGGGAATGAAGTATAAAAAATTTGATGATTATAAGGAGCAGACTATTTCGGATATATTTCCGGATGATGTTCTTCAGCGGGCAGTGAAATTAAACGCGCGAATCATGGAGAGCTGTGTGATGATCAATACCGGCAAGGGATCTTTTAACCTAATTTCACTACCACCGGAGGCACAGTTCTCACCCGTTTATGCGGTGATGGCTGATGACCTGGATCGTGACGGATACTGTGATATGCTGCTTGGCGGAAACCAGTACAGGGCTAAACCCGAGACAGGAATTTATGACGCAGGATACGGTGTTTTCCTGAAGGGCAACCCCGCAGGAATATGGCAGCCCGTTCCTCTGGTAACATCGGGATTTTTTATCAGGGGAGAGATGCGTGATCTGAAAATTTTAAACATAAAAGGAAGCCCGATCATTGCAGTCGCAAGAAATAATGATAATTTGCAGTTTTATAAATATTAACAGTATACTATGAAGACAAGAATTCTATGGCTTATACCGGTTCTGATTTCAGCAATTCTCATCTCCGGATGTTCTCCAAAAGCGAAGTATGAACGCAGGCTGAAGCATGAACTGGCCAGTGGGGTGAGATACGATACATTGTTTATGGGGTTGTATTTCGGAATGCCACAGAAGGATTTTTACACGCAATGCTGGAAACTTAACATGCAGGGGATCATCAGGCAGGGCCCAAGCAACACCTCGGTTCAGTATCACATGAAATATGAACTTAAGCATCCCGGTACCATGAATTTTTATCCGGGTTTTGTTGATAGTAAAATTGCAGAAATGCCTGTAAAGTTTTTATACAACGGATGGGCGCCGTGGAACAAAACGTTATCTGCTGACAGCCTGCAGGTTGATGTATTGCAATGGTTTGAAAAAATGTACGGAGATGGTTTTATGCAGGTAGATCATCCCAAAAGGGGATCGGCTTATGTTAAGCTTGACGGGAACCGGCGTATCACCATATTCAAGGAAAATGAAATGCAGGTATGGGCTGTTTTCTCCGACATGTCAGTGCTGAAAGCTCCCATAGATTCATTGGGTGCGGGGAATACCACCAAAGAAATCATCAACGGTTTAAAATAGCACGATGACTGGAATAATTCAGTTAAACAGTACTGTGATCAGGATTGCGGGGCTGCTGCTGTCCCTGTTATTTCCCGCCTGTGGCAAACATCCGGGAGGATCCGGAAATCCTTTGTTTACGCTTATGCCTGCGTCCGTTACGCAGGCTGATTTTGTCAATCACCTGGATTATGATGAACAACTGAAGAATAAGTTTAACATATACACATACCGTAACTTTTATAACGGCGGAGGTGTTGCCCTGGGAGATATCAACAATGATGATCTTATTGACATATTTCTGACCTCCAACATGGGCTCCAATGTGCTGTACCTGAACAAGGGAAATTTTGAATTCGAGGACATATCTGCCCGGGCCGGTATTGAAGGCAAAGGTCAGTGGTCCACCGGGGTCAGCTTTGCCGATGTCAACGGCGACGGGTGGACGGACATTTATGTTTGCAACTCGGGGAACGTTGCAGGGGATGACAGGCAAAATGAATTGTATATCAATAACGGTGACCTCACATTTTCGGAAAAGTCAGCGGAATATGGCTTAAACGATCCGGGATATTCCACCCACGGCGCATTTTTTGATTACGACAAGGATGGAGATCTCGATCTGTATTTGATGAACAATTCTTCAAGGGCCATAGGAAGTTTTAATCTTAAGGAGAATCAGCGTTTTGAGCGGGATTCACTGGGAGGTGACAAGCTATTCCGAAACGACGGGAATATTTTTAAAGATGTAAGTGCTGAAGCGGGAATTTATGGAAGTGTAATAGGTTTTGGTTTGGGAATTACGATCGGCGATATTGATCTGGACGGATGGCTGGATATTTATGTTTCAAACGATTTTTTTGAACGGGATTATATTTACATGAATAACCGCGACGGAACGTTCCGGGAAACGCTGACGGATATGATGCCTTCCATTTCTGCTGCTTCAATGGGAGCTGATATGGCCGACCTGAACAATGATGGCTATCCGGAAATATTTGCAACCGACATGGTCCCCGAATACAACGACCGCCTGAAAACAAAAACTACATTTGATAATTGGGAAGGTTACAAATCCAATGTTGATAATGGTTACCACCATCAGTTTACCCGAAATATGCTGCATATTCATAACGCCGATGGTACTTTCAGTGAAATAGGTCGGCTTGCCGGCGTTAATGCCACGGATTGGTCGTGGGGGGCCCTGATCATGGATCTCGACAACGATGGACTGAAAGATATTTTTGTGGCCAACGGAATATATAAAGACCTTACCGATCAGGATTACATTCAGTTCTTTTCAAACCGTGATATGGTCGTATCCATTATTTCCGGTAATAAGGTGGATTATAAAACCCTGATCGATGCCATTCCTTCGGTTAAACTTCCCAATTATGCCTACAGGAATATCGGAAATTACCAGTTTCAGAATATGGCATCACAATGGGGACTGGGTGACCCGAGCCATTCCAATGGATCGGCCTATGGCGATCTGGATAATGACGGGGATCAGGATCTTGTGGTAAACAATGTGAACATGCCCGTGTTTATCTACCGCAATGAAACCAATCATCAGCTACCGGATCATCATTTCCTGAAGGTGAAACTTAAGGGTGAACCCGGGAATACGGATGCCATCGGGGCTAAAGTTACTGCCCGGCATAAGGGCAATCTTGTGTATGTGGAACAAATACCCACCCGCGGATTTTTATCTTCTATTGACCCACGTCCCAATCTGGGCCTGGGTTCGTTAACCATGGTCGATTCGCTGATCATTGAATGGCCTGACAACAGGATTACAGTTATGACAAATGTACAAACCGATCAGATCTTAACCCTGTATCAGAAAGATGCCGTTGTCAAATCATTGTCCGGGGAAGAAAAAATTACCGACCGGCATGTCCTCTTCGAAAATATCACTCCGGATAACCGTATAAATTTCATTCATGTGGAAAATGAATTTGATGATTTCAGACGGGAGCAGCTGATATACCACATGTTGTCAACCGAAGGGCCAAGGATGTGCAGCGGGGATGTAAACGGAGATGGTCTGGATGATATATTTATCTGCGGTGCGAAAGAACAGCCAGGTGCGCTGTTGATCCAGAACAGGAATGGCACATTCTTACCGGCCGAAAAACAGCTTTTTGAGGCCGACAGGATTTCCGAGGATGTGGATTGCGCTATGTTTGATGCAGACGGGGATGGTGATATCGATTTGTATGTTGCCAGCGGAGGGAATGAATTCCCGACAAGCTCATCGGCTTTGGCCGACCGCTTGTATATTAACGATGGCCGGGGACATTTTGTGAAATCAAAGCAAATCCTTCCGGCCGGCAAATTTGAGAGTACCTCCTGTGTCCGGGCAGAAGATTTCGACAACGACGGGGTGATTGAATTGTTTGTCGGTATCCGCGTCAACCCTTTTTTATACGGGGTGCCGGTAAATGGCTATTTGCTTGAGAATGACGGAAAAGGAAATTTTACCAATGTTACGCCTGAAATTGCACCGGAATTGAAGAATGTTGGTATGATCCGCGATATGTTGTGGGCAGATGTGGATCAGGATGGCGATAAAGACATGATCCTGGCAGGCGATTGGATGCCTGTTAAGGTGTTCCTGAATGAAAAGGGTGTGTTTAAGGAAAATAAAGAAGCCTTTGGTACGGAAAAAACTCAGGGATGGTGGAATTGTCTGGCTGCAGGTGATTTTGACACCGATGGGGATATGGATTTTATTGCCGGAAACCACGGGTTGAATTCAAGGTTTCGTGCAACACAGGAAAAGCCGGTAAGCATGTACGTGAATGATTTTGATCTGAATGGCAAGGTAGAGCAAATCATATGCGTTTATGAAGGTGAGGCATTGTATCCAATGGCATTGAAGCATGATCTGACAAGGCAGATACCGTCGCTGGAAAAAAAATACACGAAATATGAAATGTATAAAGATCAGCAAATTACGGATATATTTCCGCCGGAACAATTACAGAATTCCATACATCTTGAAGCATGCCTTCTGGAAACCTCCCTGTTTATAAATGATGGGGCCGGGAATTTTACCCGGAAATCACTGCCTGCCGAAGTACAGTTTTCACCGGTTTTTGCTGCGGAAGTTGGTGATTACAATGGCGACAGCAATCCGGATATCCTGCTTGGCGGAAACCTGTATCATGTGAAACCGGAGGTAGGACGCTATGACGCCAGCTACGGGTCGTTCCTGTTGGGTGACGGTAAGGGTGGTTTTGACAATATCCCGGGCAAATTATCAGGATTTCACCTAAACGGGGAGATACGGGATATCCTGGAGGTGACAACGCCAACGGGTAAAATTTTGGTGATCGCCCGCAGCAATGGTCCGTTACAGGTTTTCAACATAGTAAGCAGGTGAAGCATCCCTATGAAAAATTCAACGATTACATTCCTTGTT
>DATEVU010000045.1:0-18284 GCA_035258345.1 Bacteroidales bacterium | reverse complement strand
TTAACCAATAAAAATCTTGTTATTAACTTATCCGGCCGCTTATTGGCGCCGCCGTATATATTGTTTACGAAAAAGGCATGTCTGCAGTTAAGAAAGAGGATACATCATTTGACCAAAAGTAAGCTTTTTACACCAAAATGCCCTGAAACGTTATAAACGAACAATATTCGGGGACGAAGGTTCTGAATTCATCCAAAAACTGCTATATTTGTGCAATTTAAAATTAACCAATATGTACAAAATCAGATTCGCTTCCCTGCTGCTTTTACTCCTGGCAGCTCTTATGCTTCCCTTTTCATGTAAAAAAAGTGTTGAAACAAAAAAGAGTATCGGACTTCAGCTATACTCCCTGCGTGACAGTATGAGCACCAATCCGGTAAAGACTATTGAAGAAGTTGGCAAGATCGGATACACGACTGTTGAAGCAGCCGGTTATTACAACGGTACGTTTTACGGAATGTCACCTGCTGAATTCAAGGCAGTGGTTGAAAGCAATGGCATGACCTTTTTAGGTTCACATACGGGTATGCCTGTTCCGGATTCCGCCGGCTGGGATGCAGCCATGGCCTGGTGGGACACATGTATTGCAGCCCATTCCGAAGCGGGTGTCAGTTATATTGTTCAGCCATTTATGGATAGTGTTGGTTACCAGTCGCTTGCCGGTTTACAACGTTACTGCGATTTCTTCACGGCTGTTGGTGAGAAGTGCCTGGCAAAGGGCATCCGGTTCGGCTATCACAACCATTCCGATGAATTTAAACCGGTCGAAGGACAGGTCATTTATGATTACATGCTCGAACATACCGATTCCTCCAAGGTGTTTTTCCAGTTGGATCTGTATTGGATCAAGGAAGGCGGCGCTGATGCCGTTGCCTATTTCAACAAGTATCCCGGCCGTTTCGTTTCCTGGCATGTAAAAGATGAACTGGAAATTGGGGCCAGCGGCGAAATGGATTTCAGTGTCCTTTTTGCAAATGCAGCCGTTTCGGGGATGAAATACATAATTGTTGAACAGGAAGCTTTTACCACCACTCCATTTGAAGGTGTTAAGCAGTCATTTGATTTCCTGAATACAGCAGAATATGTAAAATAATTTTCGACCCGCTATTTCAGGTTACCGCATAACCCTGCTGAAAGGCGGGGTTTATTATTTGATTGGAATTTCGTAAATTGCATTTCCAAACAAATTTACCGTGCCATGAAGTTAATCTTGCTGCTCTTTCTCCTGCCATTGGCCCTTTATTCTCAATCACCGCACCAGAGAACATATTGTAACCCCATGGATATCGGTTACCGCTATAACTTTGAACAGTTGAATGAGGGTATTTCCTACCGGTCAGGAGCCGACGGCCAGATGTTCTCAAATACCCGCTTTGGTGATTTTCCACATTACCTGCCAACCTCCGCCTGGTCGGATAAGAATGAATTGTTTACAGGCTGGATGCTGCTTTCCTACAAAAAACCATGTACTGCTTCTTCAGTCAGGGAACCATTCGATGCAAGCAGGGTGACGGACGAAAATCCCCGGAATGTTTTCATCAGTTGGGATAAGGTCAGGGGGGCCACGGGCTATAACATCCTTTGGGGAATAAAGCCCGACAAACTCTACCAAACATACCAGCGTTTTGCCGACGAAGGGAACACGTTGGAGATCCGGGCACTGACGGTTGGACAGGAATATTATTTTGCGATAGAGGCATTTAATGAGAACGGGGTTTCGGTTCCGGGTAAATCCGTGTACTGTCCGGTTACAATTGAGAGTCCTAAATAATGCATATTCAGCGTTGAAAAGTATATTATGCAAGACATCAATTATTCCGCCAAGCCACGAAGTGGCTTAATCTCAATAACCGTGGGTGCAACCCACGGAAAGCTAAATGCAGCTGCATACACAACCCTGAAAGGGTTGAATATTACACTTGCTTATCCATTACAAATTCAACCCTTTCAGGGTTGTGACAATATACAGGTCATCCTCTCCGTGGGTTTTACCCACGGTTATTGAAATTTAACCCCTTTTGGGGATTACAGGTCAATTCAAATCAAAAAATCAAGGAACACTTAAATTATATTTATTATCAATATTATACCAACAAATTTAAAAAGTTATCGCATCAACTGGAATTGTGAATCCTAAATCTTAACAGTATGAAACAGTACACAACCTTATTATTCCTCCTCCTGTCGGTGATCCTGACGGGTTGCCGCCAACCCTCCCCAAGTATCATGACTGTTGCCGGCCCTGTAAATATCCGTGATATGGGAATCACACTACCCCACGAGCACGTGCTGGTGGATTTCATCGGAGCGGACAGCACGGGCTATCACCGTTGGAACAGGGACACAGTGGTGGCAAAGGTATTGCCATACCTGATAGAGGCCAGGCAAAACGGGATTATCACCATGATTGAGTGTACACCGGCCTACCTCGGCAGGGACCCGTTGCTGCTTCAGGAGCTTTCCAGGCTCAGCGGCATAAACATCGTGACCAATACCGGGTATTACGGCGCCATAAACAACAAAGCCATTCCCGCACATGCTTTTGATGAAACTGCTGACCAGCTGGCGGCACGCTGGATTGAAGAATATGAAAACGGTATTGAAAATACGGGGATAAAACCGGGATTCATAAAAATTGCCGTACCGGGTGATTCAGTGCTTTCGCCCATCCATGATAAAATTGTAAGGGCAGCCGCCCGTACGCACCTGAAAACGGGATTGGCAATCAATGCGCATACCGGACCGGCAGCAGCGGCGATTGCTGAACTGCATGTATTGCAGGAAGAAGGCGTCAAACCATCGGCGTTTATCTGGACCCACGCCCAGGGGGCCAGTCAGGAATCACATGTAACGTTGGCCAGGCAAGGTGCCTGGGTATCACTCGACAATGTTATGCCGGATAATACGGACCGGTATGTGTCGATGCTTATCAACCTGAAAAATAATAATTTACTGAACAGGGTTTTGATTTCACACGATGCCGGATGGTATGATGTTATTGATCCTGAGAGTGTTCAGTACAGGGGATACACGGCTATCTTCACCCTGCTGAAACCGGCACTGATACATGCAGGATTCACGGAAGAGGAGTGGCGGATGCTGGTGGTGGAGAATCCGGCGGAGGCTTATGGGGTGAATAGTGAACAGTGAACAGTGAACAGTAAACAGTAAACGGAGAAAATAACAACACAGAACAATCAAAACCCATTCCAATCCTTTTCAAATTAATTAACTATTTTTGAAGCACAGTGAACAATTCAGCATTACAATTGTCAAGATAGTTATACTTATATAAAACCCAGCCAGTATATGAAAATCACAGTTGTCGGAGCCGGTAATGTTGGTGCTACCTGCGCGGATGTCCTTGCCCACAGGGATGCGGCCCACGAAATAGTGCTTGTGGATATAAAACCGGGTATAGCCGAGGGCAAAGCGCTTGATATCTGGCAGAGTGCTCCCATCGACCGGTTCAATTCCAAACCTACCGGTGTTACCAACAATTACCTGCCCACGGCCAACTCCCAGGTAGTGGTCATTACATCGGGGCTGCCGCGAAAACCCGGCATGAGCCGCGATGATCTTATCGAGACCAATGCCACCATTGTTAAAAGTGTTACCGAGCAGGTTATTCAGTATTCTCCCTGTGCCGTGATCATTGTTGTTTCCAATCCGCTGGATGTAATGACTTACCAGGCGTACCTGACCTCGCAGTTTCCCCGGACACGTGTTATTGGCATGGCCGGTGTCCTCGATGCCGGAAGATACAAGGCCTTTATTGCCGATGAGCTGAATGTATCACCCAAAGACATCAGTGCCTTGCTTCTGGGGGGCCATGGCGATACCATGGTGCCTTTGCCCAGGTATACAACCGTTGCAGGTATCCCGGTGACGGATCTGCTGCCTAAAGCAAAAATAGATGCTATCATCGAACGCACGCGGTTTGGTGGTGGTGAGCTCGTTAAACTTATGGGGACATCGGCATGGTATGCTCCCGGCTCAGCTGCCGCACGCATGGCTGAGGCCATTACCCGTAACCATAAACGCGTTTTCCCCTGCTGTGTGAAGCTCGAAGGGGAATACGGACTGGAAAATGTTTTTATCGGTGTTCCTGTTGTTCTTGGAAAAAACGGCGTGGAACGGATCCTGGAATTGAATCTTACCGAGGAAGAAAATCTGCAGCTGAGCAACAGCGCAAAGGCAGTAAAGGAAATGATGGAAGTACTGGATAACCTGCAACTAAAAAACCGTTAGGTTCGCTAACGGTTTTTAACAGTTCAATGGTGATTCAATAAACCACATTCTCCCTTGCAGGATCTTTTCTGGTGTAATTCTTCGAA
The DNA here is from genome assembly GCA_035258345.1 of Bacteroidales bacterium. Lineage (GTDB taxonomy): Bacteria > Bacteroidota > Bacteroidia > Bacteroidales > UBA10428 > UBA5072. Next base: position 13,947 of record DATEVU010000045.1, on the reverse strand, counting down.
TAATCAATAATCCTCTTCACCACAACATCATCTACATCATTCTGTAAGCCCCTGAGGTAGTACTCAACAGCTTCCAGCTCCTCGCTTTCGAGGAACCCCGCAAGTTTAATCAGCTCATTTTCGCTTTCATCAGAGAATTTGGTTGAACCATACATAGTAGAGGTTCTGTTCATAGGTAAATTATTAAGTTAATAATAATACTAATGCAAGAACGTACCAAACAGATGAAAAATTATACTAATATATAAAAAAATTATCAAAGTGCAAAAATAAAGGACGAGGGAAAAATCAGGCTCGCGGATCTCGCAGAAATCGCAGATAATTGTCCTGCGTCATCTGCGAGAAACTTCTTCTTCCGCGAAATCTGCGAAATCTGCGAGAGTTCTTTCAAATTACCGGATCTGCGAAAAACAACTACGATGCCGTCAATGTCAAATTCTTCTCCTTCACCATCCTACGCAAATTAATCAGCGCATACCGCATTCGTCCCAGGGCGGTATTGATGCTCACGTTGGTATGCTCGGCGATCTCCTTGAAACTCAGTTCACAGTATTGGCGGAGGATGAGCACTTCCTTCTGTTCCGTTGGCAGGTAATCGATTAGCTCCCGGATGTCTTTCCGGATCTGCCTGTCGATTATACTGTCCTCTGCAGGTTTTACGGCATATTTCCGGGAATTCAGGATATCATGACCAAAATCCTCCCGGGAGGTTGCGTTCAGCTGTTTCTCCTTGCGGTAATGGTCAATCACCAGGTTATGCGCTATCCGCAATACCCACGCGAGAAATTTCCCGTTGTCACGGTACTTTCCGTCATCAAGCGATTTAATGACTTTTATGAATGTATCCTGGAATATGTCCTCTGCCAGATGCTGCTTCTTAACTAACAGATAAATGTAGGTATAAACCTGTTTCCGATACCGGTTGATGAGCAGTTCAAGGCTGTTCATATCGCCTCTGACGAACTTTTCTACAAGTTCATTGTCAGTTAAAAAAATTGTATTCAAAACTACCTCCTTTTTGAGTTAAAAGCAAAGTAGATTTGTTGCGATAGGCTGTCCTCCGATTGTTAGTCAGTTAGTTAGTATAAATTGCCCTTAATGAACCCACTTTATATAAATAAAGAGGTAATTTTGCCCGAAAGTAATTTATTTTTTTCAAAAAAACAAACCTGATTTTATTTACTGTTCATGCCTGCTTTTTTATGTCTGCTTTAAAACCTGCTCAACAATCTTTATACGAAAATAATGTTATCCGGGTTTCAGGGGCGAGGGTACATAACCTGAAAAATATCAGTCTTTCCATTCCGCGGGATAAGCTTATTGTAATTACCGGCCTATCGGGATCGGGCAAATCCTCGCTTGCCTTTGACACCATTTATGCCGAAGGTCAGCGGCGCTATGTGGAAAGCCTTTCTTCGTATGCCCGTCAGTTTCTTGGAAGGATGAACAAGCCCGATGTTGATTATATAAAAGGCATTCCACCTGCCATCGCAATCGAACAAAAGGTGAATACCCGCAATCCCCGTTCCACGGTTGGCACGTCTACCGAGATTTATGATTACGTAAAACTGTTGTTTGCGCGTATCGGGAAAACGTATTCCCCGGTTTCCGGAAGGGTTGTAAAGAAAGAAACCGCCACCGACGTCGTGGATTATATCGTTTCTTTCCCCGCGGACACAAAGCTGATGATCCAGTGTCCGCTGAAGATTAACGGCAGCCTTGGCTTCGGGCAAAAGCTCGAGGACCTGAAAAACCAGGGTATCACCCGGATTGAAATAAACGGGGAGATCATGAAACTTGAAGAAGCCGTTGTCCGGTTTTCCCCCACCCAGGCGGATGAAGTCAATATTATTATCGACCGCTTGGTTGTGGCTGCCGATGACGATTCTATGAGCCGTTACGCCGATTCTGCCCAAATGGCCTTTCGCACGGGTGAAGGGATATGTCTGGTTAAGTCGCCGGACGATGTGGCACAAAACCGGCGGTTCAGCGATACCCTTGAGGAGGACGGTATCCGTTTCGAAGAGCCTTCGGTGCACATGTTCAGTTTCAACAATCCCGTCGGCGCCTGCCCGCTTTGTGAGGGTTACGGAAAAGTAATCGGTATCGACGAGGATCTTGTGGTCCCCGATAAAAGCCTGTCGGTTTACAATGATGCAGTGGTTTGCTGGAAAGGGGAGAAGATGACACGGTGGAAGGAAAAGCTGGTATTCAATGCCGAAAAGTTCAATTTCCCCATCCACCGGCCTTATTTTGAGCTCACTCCTGAGCAGAAGCATTTGCTTTGGAACGGGAATCGCCAGATTAAAGGAATTAATGACTTTTTTGATTACCTCGAATCTAAAAAATACAAGATCCAGTACCGCGTAATGCTTGCCCGCTACCGTGGAAAAACTATCTGTCCCGAATGCCACGGGACCCGCCTGAAAAAAGAAGCCTCCTGGGTTAAGATCCGGGGCGTATCATTGCAGGACCTTGTTGTGATGCCTGTTCATGCGCTGCGTGATTTCTTTACACAACTCTCTCTGAATAAGCACGATGCGAAAATAGCGTCCAGGATACTTACGGAGATCCAGACGCGACTTCAATACCTGACCGACGTGGGCCTGGGCTACCTTAACCTGAACCGCCTGTCATCCACCCTTTCGGGTGGCGAATCACAACGGATTAACCTGGCCACCAGCCTCGGGAGCAGCCTGGTTGGATCGTTGTATATACTTGACGAACCCAGTATCGGACTGCACCCGCGCGATACCGGACTGCTGGTGAAAGTACTGAAAAATCTCAGGGACATCGGAAATACCGTAATGGTTGTTGAACACGAAGAGGAGATAATACGTGCAGCGGATGATATCATCGATATCGGACCGCTTGCCGGAAGGCTGGGAGGCGAGATCCTGTTTCATGGACCATTCAGTAAAATGATACAGGAAAACAAGGGACTTACAGCCTGTTACCTGAGGGGCGAAGAGAAGATAGCTGTTCCGGTGAACCGCCGGAGGTGGAATAATTTCGTTGAGATTTGCGGTGCCAGGGAAAACAACCTGAAGAATATTGATGTGAAAATACCACTGAATGTGATGACCGTAATAACCGGTGTAAGCGGTTCGGGAAAGTCATCCCTGGTGAAGAATATTTTATATCCGGCCCTGAACAAGCATTTTAACGCTACAGGAGAAAAAGGCGGGCAGTTCAGCAGGCTGAACGGTGACCTGCACCTGATCAGCGGTGTGGAATTTATCGATCAGAATCCCATCGGCAAATCATCACGGTCTAATCCGGTGACCTATATTAAGGCATTTGATGAGATCAGGAAGCTTTTCGCCAGCCAGCAACTGTCAAAATACAACGGTTTTACACCCTCCCATTTCTCGTTCAACATCGACGGAGGCAGGTGTGAAGATTGCCAGGGGGAAGGTGAGATCAAGGTGGAAATGCAGTTTATGGCCGATGTTCACCTGGTTTGCGAAAGCTGTCACGGGCATCGTTTTAAGGATGAAGTGCTGGAAGTAGCCTATGAGGGCAAAAACATTTATGACATCCTGGAACTAACGGTGGATGAGGCTATGGAATTTTTTGATCCCCGGAAAGGTGTAACTGAAAAGGCTGTTTCGCGAAAATTAAAGCCACTGCAGGATGTTGGTCTCGGATATGTCAAACTGGGTCAGTCATCCAGTACGCTCAGCGGCGGTGAAAGCCAGCGTGTAAAACTTGCTTCATTCCTGGGATCCGATAAAGGTGACGGATCGCTCCTTTTCATCTTTGATGAGCCTACCACCGGTCTTCATTTTCACGACATCCGGAAATTGCTTGACGCCCTGAATGCACTGGTCGGTAATGGTCATACAATCCTGATCATCGAACACAATCCCGAAGTAATAAAAACAGCCGACTGGGTTATAGATTTGGGACCTGAAGGGGGTGAACCCGGGGGACATTTGGTGTTTGCCGGAACTCCGGAGGAGTTGGCGGGGTGCAGTGCATCGTATACAGGAAAATATCTCGCTTTGAAACTGAAGTAAACAGGCTGTAGGAAGAAGAATATAGCCTAATTTCTACTTCTCCTGGAATCCAAACATTATGGAAACACACCCGCTATTCGGGAATTCGGCTTTCTGTTCGGCGACGGGGACCTTCACCACAATTTTCAGCTGCTGGCTCGATTCAAGCGTAAAATCCCAGGTACCCGCCATGTCGTGCTGACGGTTATCGTACAATACATTCTTGTAAGCATCCACAACCTGGTACTCAATGGCAGGCAAAGCTTCTGATCCGCAAATGGCAAGCCGGTAATTCTGTCCTGAATAAAAAGTTTTATACAATTCGGCTTCTTCACCCTCTGTAAGTATTGCAGCATGGTAATTCCCGTCATGGGTATACCCGGTAAGTTCAAGTTTGCATAATTTCTTGGCAAAACCCTTACATTGTGCATGAACAGAAAGATTTAGCATAACCAATGCAGCGAAAATCAAAATATAGCGAAGGTACTTTTTCATAACCATAAAATTTATTGAACAAAGTTATTTCTGAGTGATTCAACAGCAGCCTTAAGCTCTTTATATGCCTCGGGGGTGACGTTAATTTTTGTCTGTGATTTCAGTACAGTCACCTGGGATGAATCGGCTTCATCCACCCTGACTGCGGAGGTTTGAACTTCAATTTTATCAAAGGCTGATTTAACCGCATGAAGCTCATTGATCAGTTCAACGATATCGCGGTTTTCATTACCCTGCTTATTGACTTTGTTGTCCTGCAACATTCTTTCCACAATACTGAATGATAACTTTTGTTCGGCAAGGCGGTCAACCAGCTTGTTGCCCGCGGCGGGGTTATCACCTGCCATCCATGATCCGATATAAAGCCCTTCGAGCCATCCGCCTACAAGCACAATGGCCGCTACATCCTGCTGATCATTTTCCTTAAGGTAGGAACTTGAGTTCAGAAAGGTTTCCGAGATGATGTCCATAACCACATCACGATTATCCAGGTTCTGTTCAAGACGTTTCAGTGTCTCTTCATCAACTGCATCGCTGATACCCATTTCCGTTGCCAGTTTCTTGATAGCATCCATATACTTCAACGAGGTCTGAGCCTGATCGAACAGGCTGGCGAGGCTGAGATCGGTTGTATAGATGCCCAGGTTCAAAGCCTTGCTCTTGGTCGTGGAGTATTTGTCTACGTTGTCGAGACTGTTCAGGACCTGCTCATTATACGCAATCCCGGCTGATTTAAGCAGCAAAGCTGTTTCAAGAGGTGAAGGGAGTGAATAAAATATCTTCTTCGCCTTATCGATATCGTCAAAAATATCTTCTTCAGATAGAAAATCCTCCAGGCCTACCTCCTTGCCTCCCTGGTTTTTGCCCATCTTGCATGAACCTGCAAACAGGAGCAACCCAAGAAGGAAAAGAATGCTGACTAACCGGTAATTAAAGTATTTATCTTGCATGAGTTAAAGGTTTATAGATGGCGGTCTAATTGCATAAAAATCATTGTTGTAGTAAAAATAGTACTTTTTCAGGTTAATTTAACGGTGATTTAGAATGAAAGTTACTGTTTTAGTGATTTTTTTTGAACAGGTTATAGGTTATAGGTTATAGATTATAGATTATAGGCTATAGGCTGTAGGCTATAGGCTATAGGCTATAGGCTATAGGCTATAGGTTTCTGATTACAAAGTATAATCATGTCGGTTATGGATAGGCATTCAGCTCATGCTTCGCAACAAGGAACCAAGGACTTTTTGAGCTTCATTAGTTTTGATTGCAGGATTTCGGTTTTATCTATTTTAGCTTCAATGAACTCCAACCGGATTGACAAATCAAATTGGTAATCCAATTCCCTTAATGAACCAAAGGCCATTTCAAGGAAACGACGGTACTCATTTTGACTTTCACGGGCACAACCTTCAACAATATTAGAAACTACCGAAACGGCTGCTCTTTTCATTTGTGATGTTATTCCGTACATCTCTTCCTTTGGAAAGCTCCTGGTAATTTTGTAAATACCAACTGCAATATCATCTGTAAGTGCAAATGCTCTTAATTTTTTATGGTCTCTCATGGTTTTTGAATTTAGGATCATATTTCTGATAACATCTTACATGAAAATCCAAGTTATAAAAATTTCCGCTGAAACTTCAACTAGTTATCACACTCACACCCTGGCAACCCACACCCACACCCACACACTATAGCCTACAGCCTATAGCCTATATCCTACAGCCTATAGCCTTCTACTAAAATAGCGACACCACGCCGCCAACCCACACTCCCCACACCTCGGCTTGCGTGCCATACAAACATACCGGCCGTGCAATATCAGCCAGTGATGTGCAATGGGAAGCAAACTCACCGGGAAATGCTCCACCAGCTGCTTTTCGGCGGCCTCTGGTGTTTTTGCCCCGGTGGTAAGGCCAATCCGTTCCGAAACCCTGAACACATGCGTGTCAACAGGCATGGCAGGATTTCCGTAAGCAACAAGTGTAATTACATTGGCAGTTTTTCGCCCCACGCCCGGAAGTTGCATAAGTTCATCCACCGATTCCGGGACCTGTCCCCCGAAATCGCTCATTATCTTTCGCGACATGGCGGCAAGGTGCTTTGCCTTATTATTCGGGTATGAACACGACCGGATGTATTCAAATATATCTTCGGGAGTTGCCATTGCCATAGCCTCAGCAGTAGGGTATCTGGCCATCAGCGCAGGTGTGATCATGTTCACACGTTTGTCGGTGCACTGTGCCGACAATATCACCGACACCACCAGTGCAAAAGGATCAGTGTAATGCAGTTCAGTCTCTGCGACGGGCATGGTTTGCTGAAACCAGGAAATTGTTTTGGCGTAGCGTTCGTTGGTAGTCATATGACACGGAAGGGACCGTTGGCTAAGATAATACTAATTGTTTAGAAATAGTTTCAGGGGCTGCGCCCGTTTCAGGGTTTCAGGGGCTGCGCCCGTTTCAGGATTTTTTTAACAATTATTTTACTAATATTTATACATTTACATATAAAATCTCGTGGTTGTAACCGTTATGGAAATTTTTAATAGAATAAAAAATGACAATTAAGCGATTCGAAGATCTTGAAATTTGGCAGAAAGCCAGAGCACTATGTAATGCAATAAGAAGTGCAACAGAAACAACCTCATTGGGAAAGGACTTTTCAATAAAAGATCAAATTCTCAGATCAAGCGGATCGGTAATGGATAATATAGCGGAAGGATTTGAAAGAGATGGAAAGAAGGAGTTCCTTAATTTCTTATATATTGCAAAAGGATCATTAGGGGAAACAAGGTCCCAGATACACAGATCATTCGATGTAAAGCATTTAAATGAAGAAGTATACCATGATATGTTAAATGATTGCCTGGGTCTTTCAAGTAAAATATCTCATTTTATAAATTATCTCTACAAGTCAGAATTTGAAGGAACTAAGAGAAAGTAAAGTAAAGCGATGTCTGTGATTACCAGCGTCTAACCCTGAAACGGCGCAGCCCTGAAACAGCGCAGCCCTGAAACATTTTCTCCATTCCCCTTGCTTTTCTAAAATCATATTTCTATATTTGCACTCGTTATTCCAAAACCATGAATGCCTTCACAAATAATGTCTTCTTCTTTTTTTACTTTTATTTTTGGGTAAACCGAAGGGACTTTATTTGAATAATAGTTGATATTGTATCAAAGGGTCCCGAAGAAAAGCGGGACCTTTTTTTTATACATAACACAGTCACCGATGCCTGAAACAGAAAAAGAACCAAAGCGGATCGCTATCCAGGGCGGATACGGCGCTTTTCATGAAATTGCAGCCAACAGTTATTTTGAGAACGAGGACATTGAAATAGTACCCAGGAACACGTTTAAAGATCTATTTAAGGCCCTGAAACAAGGCCAGGTGGATTTCGGGATCACAGCCATTGAAAACTCCATTGCCGGGAGTATTTTACCCAATTATACCCTGTTGCTCGAATCAAATCTCAGGATCGTGGGCGAGATCTATCTCCGCATACGGCAGAACCTGGTGGCACTTCCGGGACAGACCATACATGATATCCGGGAAGTATACTCCCACCCCATGGCTATCCTGCAATGCCAGCGTTTCTTCGATGACCATCCGCAGATCAGGCTGATCGACAGTATGGATACCGCACTGAGTGCCAAGGAGATTGCCGACAAACAAATGATGAATGCGGCTGCCATTTCCTCCTCCCAGGCCGCTGCAAAATACAAGCTCGCCATCATCGCTGAGGGGATCGAAACACACAAAATGAACTATACCCGGTTCCTGATATTAAAAGGAAAGAACGGGGAAAACCACGAAATTAAAGGTGTTAACAAGGCATCCCTTATCTTTGCCCTGTCCCATACCATCGGCGGTTTGTCAAAGGTGCTTTCCATCCTCTCGTTTTACAACATCAACCTGGCCAAGGTGCAGAGTATGCCCATTGCAGGTCGCGACTGGGAATACCAGTTCTTTGTAGATGTCGAGATCGACAATTACGAATTGTACAAACAGGCAGTCGGGGCTATCAAACCGTTTACACACGGCCTCCAGATCCTGGGTGAATATGCAAAAGGAAAATCAATAATGGAATGATCATGAAAATAGAACTCAAACTCGATAAATTCGAATTCAAAGGCGTGTCCACCGAAAGGCCTTTGATCCTGGCCGGTCCCTGCAGTGCCGAGTCAGAGGAACAGGTAATGGAAACGGCACGCCAGCTAAAAGATTACGGCTTCCGTATCTTTCGTGCGGGACTGTGGAAACCCCGTACCCGGCCCGACACTTTTGAAGGGGTTGGAAAGGAAGGACTTCCATGGCTGAGGAGGGTGAAGGAAGAACTGGGCTTGTACACTGCCACGGAGGTGGCCAATGTTAAGCACGTGTATGATGCATTGAAAGCGGGAATCGACATTATCTGGCTTGGGGCAAGGACTACTGCCAATCCTTTTGCCGTGCAGGAAATTGCTGATGCCCTCAAAGGTGTTGATGTACCGGTTATGGTGAAGAATCCCATAAATCCCGATGCGGAACTATGGATAGGCGCCTTTGAAAGGCTTAACCGTAGCGGTATTACCCAAATGGCCGCCATACACCGCGGGTTTTCAGTATACAGCAAAGCGCTGTACCGCAACAATCCCCAATGGGAGATCCCCATCGAGATCAAGCGACTGATACCGGATCTTCCCATAATCACCGATCCCAGCCACATATGCGGCAGCCGCGATCTGCTGTTCGAGGTCTCACAGAAAGCCATGGACCTTGATTTCGACGGGCTGATCATCGAAACACACTGTAATCCCGATACGGCACTGAGCGACGCCCAGCAGCAGGTGACACCCGAAAACCTCAATAAGCTGATCAACAGGCTGATCCTGAGACATGCCGATATTCAGAATAATATCCTGCTGGCCACCCTGGAAGAGCTCCGGCATGAGATCGACAAATACGACGACAAGCTGATGGAGATCTTTGATCACCGCATGGCTGTGGCCCGTAAGATCGGCGAGTACAAAAAACAGAACAGCATCACCATCCTGCAAACCAGCCGGTGGGATGAGATCCTCAGGAATAAAATTGATAAGGCCGCCAAACTGGGACTGGGTGAAGAATTTATCGTCAAGATCTTCCGGGCGATACATGAGGAATCAATTAACCACCAGACTAGGGTAATGAATGAATAGGCCTGCGGCCGTTTCAGACACTTCGCGTGTTCCATGCGCTTCGCGCGTTTCAGACGCTTCGCGCGTTGAAACAGCCGTAGGCTTTGAAACGGCGAAGCCCTGAAACGTAAGCCTGAAACGCGCGAAGCGCTTGAAACTTTAAAATGTAACTCTAAGAAATGCAAACTATTACTATTCACACCAACACCAGGGATTCAAAAATCCTCATCGGTGAAAAGCTTGCCAACCTGCAGAAGTACCTCCCCTCCGGGAAAACCATCATCATCACCGATGATAACATCATCCGGCTTTACGGGAAGGCTCTTCCACCCTTTCCTGTTATTACAACCGGGCAGGGTGAGCAGCATAAGACAATGGATACGCTGAACCATATTTTTGAGCGGCTTATTGAACAAGAGGCTGATCGTTCCACTTTTATCCTGGGGATCGGCGGTGGCATTGTGTGTGATGTGGCCGGGTTTGCCGCATCGGTATACATGCGCGGCCTGCGTTTCGGGTTTGTCTCCACCACCCTGCTCTCACAGGTGGATGCGAGCGTTGGCGGAAAGAACGGGGTAAACTTCAGCAGGTATAAGAATATGATCGGTGTATTCAGCCAGCCGGAGTTCGTGCTGTGTGACACAACCCTGTTGCAGACACTCGATAAAAAGGAGTACAGGGCAGGTTTTGCCGAGATCGTTAAAGCAGCCGTCATTAAGGATGATCACCTGTTCAGGTTCCTGGAACAGCATTATGCCGAAGCCCTTGATAACCAGCCCGGGGTCATTGAATCGCTGGTTTTTGATGCGGTGAGGATCAAAGCAGATGTGGTGGAAGCCGATGAAAAAGAAAAAGGAGAACGCAAAAAACTCAATTTTGGTCATACATTTGCCCATTCTATTGAACACCTGACCGGAATGCTGCACGGCGAAGCAGTGAGCGTGGGCATGGACCTGGCAGCGACCCTCTCGGTAAAGCTGGGTTTGCTGCCTGAAAGCGACCATTTAAGGATAAGGGCATTGCTGCTGAACTTCGGACTGCCGGTAAGTACGGATATCGATCCTGTTCAGATGTTCGATGCAATGAAAAAAGACAAGAAACGTGAAGGCGATTCCATTCACCTGATATTGCTCGAAAAGATCGGGAATGCGATCATTCACAGGATTACAATACAGCAACTTGAAAAAATAAGCTATGATTTGCGCCAGTCTTGCTGAAAAAAACCCGGAAATTTGCTGTTCCATGCTTGAAAAAGTGGATATGGCAGAGATCCGGCTCGATCTGACCGAGTTTACCGGTGAAGGGATAAACAAGGTTTTTTCACAAAGGAAAAAACTGATCGCTACCTGCCGTCCGGGCAGGTATTCTGATCAGGAGCGGATGGAAAAGCTGAAAACTGCCATTAGGGCGGGCGCCACGTTTGTGGATATTGAATATGAGGCTCCCACGGAATACAGGAACCTTCTCATTGATTATGCCCACAGCCATCAGTGCGATGTGATCATTTCGTATCACAACTTTGACAGGACGCCGGAACTGCCGGAACTCGAAGAGATCATGCACAACTGCTTTGAAAAGGGGGGCGACCTGGCAAAGATAGCCACACACATCAATGTCAACCGCGATAATTCCAAAATACTTTCGCTGTACAAAGCCCCCGGACGGTTAATTGCCATTGGCATGGGCGACCTGGGTAAGATCAGCCGCATTGTAGCCCCGTTCCTGGGTGCCGAATTTACCTATGCCTCCCCTGATGGCGGAAAGGATACGGCACCCGGTCAGATCAGCTACAGCAGGCTGGATAAATTTATCAGGGAAATTCAAAAAATCTGACAGGCATGAATACTTTTGGAAAATTATTCAGGATCAGCATTTTCGGCGAATCACACGGTGAATGTGTCGGTATTACTATCGACGGCTGTCCCCCGGGTCTTCCCCTGGATTTCGGTGATTTTGCAGCCGATTTCAACAGGCGCAGGAGCGGTGCCAAGGGCACCACGCCACGGAAGGAGGCCGACCTGCCCAGGATCATGAGCGGGGTGTTCAACGATTTTACTACCGGGGTCCCCCTCACCATCCTGTTTGAAAATACCAATACCCGGTCGCACGATTACAGCAAGCTGCGTGAAACACCGCGGCCCGGACATGCCGACTTTGTGGCCATGAAAAAATTCGGTGGATTTGAGGATTACCGCGGGGGCGGTCATTTTTCGGGACGGCTGACCCTGGGGCTGGTCGCCGCCGGGGTGATTGCAAAGAAACTGATTTCACCGCTGCAGGTAAATGCGAAGATCCTGGAAGCTGGGGGTAAAAAAGACATTGAAGCTGCCATTGATGAAGCGGTGGAGAAGCAGGATTCCATTGGTGGAATTGTTGAATGTACGGTAAGCGGTGTCCCGGTGGGACTGGGAGAGCCCTTCTTCGATTCGGTGGAATCGGTGCTCGGGCACATGCTGTTTTCCATACCCGCCATAAAAGGTGTTGAATTCGGCTCGGGTTTTGCTGCAGCGCGTATGTGGGGCAGCGAACACAATGACAAACTCGTGTCGGCGGACGGTAAAACAGCCACCAATTATGCCGGTGGCATTAACGGGGGGATAACCAACGGGAACGATCTGGTATTCAGGGTTGCCGTGAAGCCAACCTCGAGTACGCACCAGAAGCAAAGGACAATCAACCTTGCCAGCGGCGAAATGGTTGACCTGGAGATCGAGGGCAGGCATGATACCTGCATCGCCCTGCGTGTGCCTGTGGTGGTGGAAGCGGCAGCAGCTGTGGTTGTGGCGGATCTGATGATGTTGGAGGGGGTAGTCGGGAGGAGGTTGTAGGATGAGGCATTATCCCCCGCCAGCGGGGGATATCCACCCCCTACCCCCGCCAGCGGGGGACAACAGTACCCACACACTTCAGCCTACAGCCTATAGCCTATAACCTTATATTATTTTGGAAGTAACCAGATAATACTTTAAAAAATATTTCACATGAGAATCCTAGTGGTAGGTGCCGGAAAAATGGGATCATGGCTGATTGAATCGCTGTGCCTCGATTATGAAGTGGCAGCCTATGATAATGACCTGACAAGGCTCCGGTATTTTTTCAACACCACAAAACTGGTAACTCACGAAGAGATCCGGGAATTTGATCCCGACCTGGTTATCAATGCAGTAAACCTGGAAATTACCGTACCGGTGTTCCGCGACCTGCTGCCCTGGCTGCGTGAAGATTGCATACTGGCGGACATCACCTCGGTGAAGAACGGATTGCAAAAGTTCTACCCCGAAACAGGCCGGAGATTCGTATCCACCCATCCCATGTTCGGGCCTACGTTCGCCAACATCAAGGACCTTTCGGGACAAAGTGCCATCATCATCAGCGAATCGGACGAGGAAGGCAAGGCCTTTTTCAGGGAATTCTTCCGGTCGTTCAACCTCAATATTTTCGAATATTCCTTCGTGGAACACGACCAGACAATTGCCTATTCGCTGTCGATCCCATTTGCTTCCACCATGGTTTTTGCTGCCTGCATGAAAAAACAGGAAGCCCCGGGAACCACCTTCCGGAAACACCAGGAGATTGCCAGGGGCTTGTTTTCCGAGGATGATTTCCTGCTGTCCGAAATTATGTTCAGTCCCTTCACCCTGGAACAACTGGAAAAGATCGGCGAGCAGCTGGAGCATTTGCAGGAGATCATCCGCGAAAAAGATACCGACAAAATGCGGGCGTTTTTAAACGGGTTACGGAAAAATATCAGATAACTACCTATCCCCCGCTGGCGGGGGCAGGGGGTGGATATCCCCCGCTGGCGGGGGCAGGGGGTGGATTCCTCACTTCCCACTCCTCAATAAACGCCTCTATTCTCATAACAACATTCCTCATATCTTTCAATACCTCATTATCAGAGAATCTTAACACCTGATAACCGGCATTCTCTAATGCCTGTTGCTTGATGCGATCTTTCCGTATGGTTTCCTCCAGAAAATGCGAATAACCATCGACTTCAATAACCAGCTTAAGCTCCAGACAGGCAAAATCGGCAATAAAATTCAATATCGGCCGTTGGCGACGAAACGAATAGCCTTTCATCAGTCCGGCCCGCAGTGCATACTTCCATAAGCAGGCCTCGGCTTTGGTCATTGAACTCCTCAGACTATTGGCAAATGTTTGAAGTTTTTTGTTGTAATAATTGTTGTTCATATTGCTATAACGTGAATGGTTTACGGAGAGATCTACCCCCTACCCCCGCCAGCGGGGGAGATTTTCCACCCCCTACCCCCGCCAGCGGGGGATAT
>DATEVU010000044.1:0-23903 GCA_035258345.1 Bacteroidales bacterium | reverse complement strand
CTTACTGCAGTTGAAGATTCGCTGTTTTTTACTGCCCCTTTTCCGGTATCACGCACCGGAATGACTGATCAGACTGTAATGATGCTCGGGCAAAATGAAAGCCATCGTTTTTATCCGCTGCAATTGTATGCCTTTAAAGGCAATATGCTGGTCCTGAGTAAATATTTCAGCTCCGGAAAAATATCAGCCCGCCCCATCTCCCGACAGGAAGGACAAACCAACGATGCCATACTCATGGAATTAATCCATGCTAGCGGATCATCTGAATTCCTGCTGTGGGGCAAACAGGGTTATGCCGGTACCCCGGTATTGCTTGAACAGGAAAATTCGAATCTATTAATTAGCTATGGATCATTATATAAGGATATTTCATTTGAACTTAAACTTAACGATTTTATCATTCAACGTTATCCCGGATCAAACAGCCCGTCGTGGTTTGAAAGCCGTGTTACGCTGACTGACAGCAACCGGGGAATTCATGAGCAGCGGCGGATATTTATGAACAATATTTTGAAATACAAGGGTTACCGGTTTTATCAATCGTCCTATACCTCCGATGAAAGGGGTACCATCCTGTCGGTCAACCGCGACTGGGCCGGGACACTGGTCACCTATGCGGGTTATTTCCTGATGGCTCTGGGTATGATGTTGAGCTTATTCAATGCCAACAGCCGTTTTAGAACCCTTTCACATGAAAATGCTTTGTTAAAGGCAGCCAAGAAAAGCCTGTTGTTGCTTGTTGCCATTATATCCTTCCAGGGAGTTCCATTTGCGCAGGACCCCCGGTCATCCGTAGCTGTTGAACCGGTTGATCAGGAACATGCACGGTTATTTGGTAGAATGCTTGTGCAGGATAACGGAGGCAGGATTAAACCGGTAAATACGCTTAGTTCGGAGGTGTTGCGGAAACTCAGCCGGAAAAGCAATTACAACGGAATGACACCTGACCAGGTTTTTCTGGGTATGATGCTCGATCCGACTGCCTGGCAACATGAGCCTTTTATTCGTGCAACCCACCCGCAAATTCAGGAAATTATGGGGAGTGATGACAAGTACTTTGCCTTCATTTCTTTTTTCCGGGATGACAATTATATATTGCACGACCATGTGGAAAGGGCTTTTCATAAGAAGCCCGCGCTGCGCAGTAAATTCGACAACGAGATCATCCGGCTGGATGAACGGGTGAACATATGTTATCTTGTCTTTACCGGTGAACTGCTGCGTATACTGCCCAGATCAAACGACAGCACACATACCTGGTTCAGTCATCAGGGAATACAGGGGAAGGTTGACCTGGAGGATTCGGTATTTGTAGAAAATATAATTCCCATGTATCTCCAGGATGTACAACAAAGTATGAAAACAGCGGACTGGAAAAGCCCGGAAGAAATCCTCGGAGCCATTACGAGGTACCAGGAGAAATACTCCGGTGACCTGATGCCTCCGCCACGTGACATCTCGCTGGAGATATTTCTGAATAAGTCTGATATATTTGACCGTATTTCAAATTACTATGGTATTGTTGGTTTCCTGTTGCTGCTGCTTCAATTTATAGCCCTGTTCTATCCCCGTATTAAACTAAAAATTCCGGTAATCATCTCTATAGTTCTTATAATTATTATATTTATGATTCATACTACCGGATTGGGTTTGCGCTGGTATGTCTCAGGACATGCTCCCTGGAGCAACGGTTATGAAGCCCTCACCTATATTGCATGGGCAACTGTACTGGCCGGACTCATTTTTTCAGGAAGATCATCCATTACTCTGAGTGCAACCGCGGTGCTCGCATTTCTTATCCTGCATACGGCCCATCTGAGCTGGATGGACCCTCAGATCACAAACCTGGTCCCTGTCCTTAAGTCATACTGGCTGGTAATACACGTGGCAACCATTACGGCAAGTTATGGATTTCTGGCTTTGGGTGCCCTGCTTGCGTGTATTAATATCCTGCTAATGGTTATGCAGACCGGGAAAAATTATCAATATATCAATCTTACTGTCCGTGAGCTTTCCAATATTATTGAGATGACACTTATAGCCGGCTTATATTTGCTGGTGATCGGTACCTTCCTGGGGGGAGTATGGGCGAACGAGTCATGGGGTCGTTACTGGGGATGGGATCCCAAGGAGACCTGGGCCCTTGTCACCGTTCTGGTTTATGCTTTTATTGCACATATGCGGATGGTTCCCGGTTTAAAGGGGGTATATACATTCAACCTGGCATCGCTGCTTGGGTTCAGCACGGTAATAATGACCTATTTCGGAGTCAATTTTTACCTTTCAGGGTTGCATTCCTATGCAAAGGGAGATCCGCTCCCGGTTCCTTCCTTTGTTTATTATACACTCGTAATAATATTTGTTATTGCGTTGGTTGCGTTCATCAATTACCGCCGGCTGGAAAGGGATAATGCGTCCCAGGACCGCTGAAAATTATTACTGCGGATTTATTTACCAAACACAACCGCTTCATAGGTATAAAGTTCTGCATTCTTCCATCCGTCCCAGCCGATCCGGGCTTTATCCCTGGCACAGTTGCCCAGGAACTCATCAAGGGTCCATCCTGTCTTACCGGCTACCTGCGGAAGGTAGGTACCTGAATTTGCCCCTTTTATCATGTAAATTCCATGTTTGCCCAATACGATCTCACTGGCGGACCTGATTCTGGTAAGCGGACTAAGGATTGAGATCTCAATGCTTATTTCAGGGATTTCTTCCAGGCTAAGCGGTGAAAACCTGTGGTCGCGTACAGCCGATGAAACGGCCATCTCCTGTACCACTTTGTAAATGGGGGAGTCCGGATTAAACCGGCCGATACAACCCCTGAGCTTTCCCTGTTTGTGCAGGGTTACAAAAGCACCGGCATGTTTCAGCAAGGCAGGGGATAGATCCGGTAGTTCAATTTCAGGGATATGCCCCGTTTTCAAATAATTGGTAATTGCTTCCCGTGCAACCACCAGCAGTTTTTTCCTGTCGGCCAGGGATACCGTAAATGTGCTCTCTCCGGGAGTTGGCTTTTCCTCAATGGTTACCGAAATGGCACAGTAACCAACTACCCTGGATTTGTCACCGTAATAGGGTGCATCCCCCGAATTCTTATAATCAACCAGGGTGTAATGAACACCCGGTTTTTTTTCCGTAAGGTACATCAGGGTCAGCACCGATGTCCAGCCGCACAGTTTGGTCTGCAGGTTGCTTATTGCGGTATCATCATTCCTGATGATATAATTGATAAGCTTTTCGGGCTCATTGGCAAGGATTGCCGCCGCGGTTTTTTTATCTATGGCAGTGGCGTCATCGTAACCGGGATAATGTGAAAAGTCTGTACTGATGACAAATAAGTTTGAACCGTTGAAGTAGGGGTTTAATGCCATGGCAATCTTGCGGCAGGTGGATGCACGCTGCGTGCCGATAACGATCGGAACAATGCGGAAAGGTTTCTTCAGCCTGTACTGCAAAAACGGAAGCTGCACTTCCAGGCTGTGTTC
The DNA here is from genome assembly GCA_035258345.1 of Bacteroidales bacterium. GTDB lineage: Bacteria > Bacteroidota > Bacteroidia > Bacteroidales > UBA10428 > UBA5072. The sequence goes on along the minus strand of DATEVU010000044.1, from coordinate 20,415 downwards.
ACCAATATGGGCATCCGGACGGTCGTTGAAACACGAGTTGTTTTCCACCAGTTCACGGCCAAGATCCCGATTTACCTCCACCAATCCGAGCGGAGTTTTAAAATTTCCCCTGGTGTAAATAGCAGCTCCCTCAAAAGCAACCCTGTGACTCGATCCGATTATAAAAACATTATCATAATCCTTTTCAGGATCAACCTGCATGAAACTTGCAGCAGCAACACCCCCCGAATAAACATACCCGGCGTGGGGCGATATGATGGCAATGACATTTGCAGGCAGGTTTCCGTAGGTTACAGCTGCAAACAGTTTGTTCAGTTCGCTTTTCAGTTCGGCCGGATTTCGCGGGTAAAACTGTCCGGCAACAGCCGGTTCCCGGGTTACCAGTTCCTGATTCGACGGCTCCATGGCTGTTGTTTTACTGTTTTGAGGCCTGCAGGCAGATTCAAATAAAAAAAGGAAGAGAACGAGTATACCTGTCAGTTTTACTGACCGGAATAATCTGCTCACGGCATGGGTTTTTATGGATTACTCAAATTTACAAAATAAAACCTCAGTTTCCTTTATGAATTGCGATAATTTGGCAGACCGGAAGCAATCACCTGCATGGACCTGGCCATCAGATCCTTGAGGGTTTCTTCGGAATAGTTATTAATACCAATGGGTTCATGAATGATCATCCTGACTTTTCCCGGAAATATGTTCAGGCTGCCTGTTGGCAGGATATCCTTCGTTCCTGAAATGGAAACTGGCAGCAATGGTAATCCGAGGTCAAGCGCAAGTTTAAAGGCTCCCTTTTTAAACGGGCCCATTTGCCCTGTTTTGCTCCGGGTACCTTCGGGAAAAATAACAACCGAGATTCCGTTGACCAGTTTCTTTTTTGCCTCGTTGAGTGATTCCAGGGCAACCCGGCTGTTTGAACGGTCGAGGAAGATATGACCCACTTTTCTACTGCCAAAACCCACACCGGGGATCTTTGCCAGCTCCTTCTTCATGATCCATTTTATATCAATTCCCAGCCATCCGTAAATCAAAAAGATATCATAAATACTCTGGTGGTTTGAAATAACCACATAGGAAGCGCCTTTCCGGATATTATTCCTGCCGCTCACGCCAACAAAAACCGGAGTAAGTATAGTATTCAGACGTGACCAGATCACTCCGCCAAAAAAACTGCCGATCCGCTGGTTTACGAGGGTGGAAACCAGTACAGCCACAATACCAAAGAAAAGAGTATTAATAGCGGCAAAAGGTATAAAAAACAACCATTTATAAGGCTGGTAAAGGATATATAAAATCTTCCTGCTCACCCTGGTAATCTTAGTCATTTTTTTAATTAGTAAATATCAAAATATGTTTTTTTAGTGTAAATTTGCAAATAAATTTTAATCAACTATTATGAAAGAAGGTAAAGTAAAATTCTTTAATGAGAACAAAGGTTTTGGATTTATTAAAGATGCAGAATCTGGTAACGAGTATTTTGTGCACGTTTCCGGATTGATTGACAAAATCAAGGAAGACGACAATGTGTCTTTTGAGCTCCAGCAAGGTAAAAAAGGATTGAATGCGGTAAATGTGAAACGAATATAAATGTTCGAATACTACCTGAGGAAATTTTAATCCTTAACCCTCCCGACCTGACGGGAGGGTTTTTTTTATTACATAAATTCAAAACGAATAATAATTCTATATTTACTGCTTCAAGCGAGGACTTATTAATTACTCATACGTATGGAGGATGTTGCCGGCAGGCCGGAATGGCTGGTGATCGTGAACCCGAATGCAGGCAGGGGCAAGGGACAGAAGGATTGGACAACAATATCAGCGCTTCTGACGCGGTACAACCTGGTTTACGAGTCACGTTTCACACAGTCCAGAAGGCATGCAGTAAGCCTTGCCCAACAAGGAATTGAGAATGACTTCCGGAAGATTATTGTTGTTGGCGGCGACGGTACCATGAATGAGGTGGTTAACGGGATATTTACCCAGACAGCATGTCCCACAACTGATATCGTATTGTCTATGATCACGGTTGGAACCGGAAACGACTGGGGCAAGATGTTCAGCATCCCGCTGGATTATGAGAGGGCTATCCGGGTCATTAAAGAGGGTAAAATCAGGTTACAGGATACGGGAGTAGTTTATTATTACCATGGTATCCGGCGTGAAAAGCGCTATTTTCTAAATATTGCCGGGTTGGGATTTGATGCGGTGGTTGTCCGGAGGACAAATTTACAAAAAGATAAAGGGCACAGCGGTAAGGCTATTTACCTGATAAACCTGCTCAAGAGTCTTATTCTGTACAGGCATACTGCCACCGAGGTTGAAATCGACGGTAATAAAATACAGCATGATGTTTTCACCATCAGCATCGGGATCGGCAGATATTCCGGCGGGGGAATGAGGCAGACTCCCAATGCAATTCCTGATGACGGACTCTTTGATATCACCATCATCAAAAAGATCCGCAAAGGGGATATTATTATGAGCCTGAAAAAATTATATGACGGTTCCATTCTCGATCATCCCAAAATTTCGGGATATACAGGGAAGGACATATTAATCGATTCGGATCCGCTGATCCACCTGGAAGCGGACGGAGAGTCCCTGGGACATTCACCCATTGAATTCAATATTATTCCCAGGAGCATCAACATCATCTACAGTCAGTATCCCGAATAATCCCGCACAACTTTTAATGTACAATTTCCTGCCGGGATGGCCTGCAATTCCCGTCAAAACTGCTATTCAGGGGTTTTGCATATTTATTAACCACCATTATTTCCACGTTTTAATATCACATAATCAGTATAATAACACTAAATCATTAAACTTACACTTCAAATTTTGAGAAATATTATGGAAGAAAACTCACACAAAGGACGAATATTAGGATTTATTTAATTATAAACCAGTATTTTAATTTTATAATATAAACTATTACTTCAATATACTGAACAACCGAGGCACCTTTGAATTGTTGCAAATCCGATAAGAAATGCAGCTTAAACATAAATGCCTAACAAAATATTTACTAAATTTACACATGTAGCATTAACAAATTACATAAGTAAATTCATAAAGTTACAAATGTAACATGAAAGAACAGCTTCTGAAACTCCTTAATCATAAGGGATACACAGCAGCACGGCTGGCTGATGAAATAGGGGTTCAACGCTCGGGTATATCCCATATTTTGAGCGGACGCAACCAGCCGAGCTACGATTTCATTATAAAAATACTGGACAGGTTTCCGGATATCGACACCGAATGGCTTTTACTGGGCAAGGGAGAAATGATTAAACACACTTTCCGGGATATTCCAAAGCAATCCGTAGCTAAGATTACAAATGTAAACAAAATAGATCAGATCATTGTGCTTTATACCAACGGTACCTGTAAACAGTACACCCCGGACAAAAAGGATTAATAATTTATCACTATCTTTGCGGAAAATCCAATGTACAAAACATTATTCCGCCCTGTTCTGTTCATGATGGATCCGGAGAAAATCCATCACCTTATCGTTTTCATACTTAAGGTTGTCACACGGATTCCCGGTATTAAAAGATTACTTTCAGGCTGGTTTTCAGCAGATGATCCTTCACTTGTCACACGGGTCGCCGGACTTGAATTCAGGAACAAGGTCGGACTGGCGGCCGGTTTTGACAAAAACGCCGATTTTTACCGGGAATTTTCAGTATTTGGATTTTCCTTTATCGAAATTGGTACTGTAACCCCGCTTCCACAGAAGGGGAATCCCAAACCCCGGCTTTTCAGGCTGGTTAAGGACCAGGCATTGATAAACCGCATGGGTTTTAACAACAAAGGCGTGGATCACGCGGTAAACATGTTACAGAAACGCGACCATTGCCTGATAATTGGCGGAAATATTGGTAAAAACACACTGACACCCAATGATAAGGCCGCCGATGATTATGCAACCAGCTTTGAAAAGCTGTATGATGCAGTTGATTATTTTGCGGTAAATATCAGCTGTCCGAATATTGCAGGCATGGAAAAGCTTCAGGACACCGATTCGCTGCGGGAAATTCTTAATAAAGTCATGAAAATAAGATCCGCAAAGAGCACCCGGAAACCTGTATTCCTAAAAATATCTCCGGACCTGTCCTTTCACCATATCGACGAGGTTATTGCGCTGTATCATGAAACAGGCCTCGACGGTATCATTGCAACCAACACATCAACGACCCGGGATCCACTGCTGACCGATCCCACCGTGGTCTCACAGCTCGGATCGGGAGGTTTGAGCGGAAAGCCACTCACGGCAAAGTCACTGGAAATGGTGAGTTACATATGTAAACAATCCGATAATGCTATACCAGTCATAGGTGTAGGAGGTATCATGACCGCGGAGGACGCGATTAACATGATCAAAGCCGGAGCCTCCCTGGTACAGGTGTATTCAGGATTCATTTATGAGGGCCCCTTCCTTGTAAAAAAAATAAACAAAGCAATTGCTGCCGGCTTCCGGCAGGAATGACCGGCTGCAAACCTGGTTGCCCGGTTTGTGAATCAATCCAAAGTTTTGTACTTTTATGCGCCTGATAAAAGCGTTTATGAACAAAAAGACATGGTTGGTTGTATTTTTATTGTTACTTGCACTGCCTTCATGGCATAATCTCTCTGCCCAGTCGAAGAATCTGGCAGGAAATTTCAGTTTCGAGGAATATGAAAGTTGTCCGGATGATTATACCCCCGAGAATTTGTCGCACAGGCTTATTCCGGGATGGTCATATCCTACAAGGGCAACACCGGATTATTTTAACCGCTGCAGTCCGCGGAATGTCGGCGTTCCAAAAAACTTCGCCGGTGAAAGTGAGCCCCACAGCGGCAATGGTTATGTAGGAGCCATTCTTAGCGGTACCGAAGAAAGCTATCGTGAATACATTCAGGGAAGATTGATGGTACCGATGGTAAAGGACCAGCAGTATTGCGTGAGATTCTATTACAAGCTGGCGTCCTACTCTCGTTTTGCCGTAGATCAGATGAGTCTGTATTTCAGTGATATAGAGATCAAAAATGATATCAATGTAAACCTCAGCTATACACCCCAGTTAACCAACAAGATCGGGTTGTTTCTCGATAATATTGATGAATGGGAAGAATTCTGCACAGTATATAAAGCTTCAGGGAATGAACGGTTTTTCCTGATCGGGAATTTTAAGAACTACGATAATACCAACTATGTGGTAACCGATAAAAATGTCGTGAATCTGAGAAACAAAGCCTATGCCTATTATTATTTTGATGATGTGATCATTTCCGTTCTTGAAAATTGCAGGGATTGTCCCTGTGTTCAGCATGACTTCGAAAGCAGGATTATTGAAACGAAATATACCGGTGGTTTGGATGCTGTTACCGGAAAAGTTGACAAGATTATCAACGACGGCCGGATACGGATCGGACTTATTGGCGGAACCCCGCCGTACAATGTAGCCTGGAGCAACAACCTATACGGACCGGAACTCAAAAATCTGCCTGCCGGAAAGTATATTTACCAGGCAAGAGACTCTTACAATTGCCTTTCGACAGATACGGTGATATTCACCGAACCTGAGATTATCCGGGATGAATTCCTGGATGGGCTGAGGGCTATTGACGAAGGGTCGGCAGTTGTACTTGAAAATATATTTTTTGAATTCAATAAGACCGACCTGCTGCCTGCTTCGTATTCCGAACTCGACAAGGTGGTGCAGTTCATGCTGGAGGAAGATATAAAAATGATCGAGATATCGGGGCATACCGACAATGAAGGATCGGACACGTATAACCAGAAACTTTCAGAGGGCAGGGCGTCTGCCGTTGTCGGTTATCTCGCATCAAAAGGTATATCATCCGAAAGGATGGTTGCTGTTGGATATGGTGAAAGCCGGCCGGTAGAGTCCAATCAGTCCGATGCGGGTAGAGCTCAGAACCGGCGTGTTGAATTTACATTAATTAAGAAATGATGTACAGGATCTTATTGCTGCATCTGCTATTTTTGTGTTACGGATTGTCGGCACAAAATTCAAAAAAAGGATTCAAACAGCTTGAAAAAGCCGAATACGAAAAATCATACGATGATTTTGTGAACGTACTGGAAGATGACAGGCAGAATCCTGCAGCCTTGCTTGGATGTGCCCTCATTCTGGCGGATGACAGATCCCCACTTTTTGACCTGATCGGTGCTTGGGAATACGCAAGCACCCTGAAACCAAACATTGAAAAACTATCCACGGAGGAGATCGAGTTTATCGGCGAATATTTCCGTAACACTGAGACCCGTTCTATCAGCAGACCTGTAAAAAAGAAAATTGAATATGCTGTTGAAACCATCGAGGCCAAACTGATCAAATACGTTAGGGAAGAAAACAACCTTGAAATTGTTTACAATGTACTTGAGAAATTCCCCGATTTCAGGCACAAGGCAAATGTCATGCATATACGTAACCAATTGGAATTCAGACAATATGAAAAAAGTAATACCCTGGAGGGGTATGTTGAATTCATTGGGAAATTTCCGGATGCAGCGCAGGTCGACAGAGCAATAAAATACCGTAACAGACTTGCATTTGATAAGGCCAGCCAGCTAAATACCGTTGAAGCGTATAAAGAATATATCAGACAGTATCCAAAAGCCATTGAATACAATCAGGCTGTTAAAAACCTGAACGCTGTTGCTTTTATCCGTGCAAAGCAAATCAACAGCATTAATGCGTTTGATGATTTTATTGCAGAATACCCCGATGCACTTGAAATTGGTGAGGCTAAAAAATTGCAGATGGGTTTATTGTACGAATATGCCAAAAAGATCCAGACCCTGGAGGCCTATAATGTGTTCATAAGGAAATATCCTGAAGGACAGCAGTATATTGATATATTCAACCTGAAATCACTGGATAACGGCATGCGGTTTATCGGAGCACATCCTGTAGCCTCCAACAATATTCAATGGGCACGGAGTTTTGAAAATGAGGAGACCGGAGAGCGCTCAGCAGCCCTGGCAGTTGACTCATTGAATGCCTATATATTAGGTGGTACAGTATTTCGGAATGATACCGGCTCAACAGATGTCTGGATCATTAAACTCGGCGACGATGGTAAAATGATCTGGAACAAATATATCGGGGAAGGGTATAATGACGAGCTGCAGATCCTTGTACCCGGGAGGCACCAGGAAATACTCGGCGCCGGATATACATGGCTTGGAACGGATTCATCCTCCCGGGAATCCTGGCTGTTCAAGCTTGGACCAGATGGTCAGAAACTTTGGAGCAAGAAGCTTGGGAAACTTCACATCCGTTCCATATTGCTTACCGGTGCAGGATCTGTTTTCCTCGGAGGATACCAGGAAAATGATACCTCGGGACGGAAATATTCCATTATGGCCCTGAATGAGAACGGAAAGAAATTATGGAGCAGAACGTATACCGGGAAAGGTGAAATTATCGGCCTTTCGGAATTGCCTGATAAACGGGTACTAATTGCCGGTAACCACTGGCGTGCAAAAATTGATACTAGGGGTTATATTGTCTGGGAATCCTCCTTCAATGAAACCGACAGCATTCTGGCCGCTACTGTCCTTCGTGGCGGCGAGATCTTATATACCGGGTTGAGGAACGGCACCAACCAGGTGATTATAAAAACCGGACCCGACAATAAAATCCTGTTGGAAAAAGAGATTATTGGTACAGACGTGCTTCAGTCGGTTCAAAGCCTGCTGCCCGGCAGCCAGAACCAGCTTATTGCTTTATGTAAATATTTTAATAATCAAGCAATTAACTGGGTAAATACGCTAAACGGAACCATACAGAAATCTGTCCTCCTTCCCCCGGAAATTATGTTTTCGGGAATATGCACCGATATGAGGAACAACCTGCTGCTGGTAGGATTTACAGGAGAATTACTGGTAATTAAAAACGGGGGCATTACTTTTTAGAACATTTTTTTTTAGGACTGGGCAAAAATGTTCCATCTTCCTGTTCTATATATTCAGGAGCGTTAAAAATTAATATCAGCAGAACAATTATATAGCCTATTAAAAAAATCAAAAAAGCCAACAAAAAAACCCTTGCCACATCCCCAAGTTTTTCATTTTATCAACAATACAATTTCGTCTGTTAACGTTTACTGACTTTAGTCAAAAACTTACCAAATATAATTTTATTTCATCACCATGTTATTTTAACAAAAAATAAAACCCATGAAAAATGAGATTATACCCGGAAACAAAATACCAACAAAGCCTGATGAAGATTATCACCGACAGCAGCGCGAGATCGCGGAAAGCTTAAAGTACGCCAGTTATATTCAACAGGCGATGCTGCCGGTAGGATCATTGATAAGTAAGTATTTACCCGATCATTTCATTTTTTATCAGCCGCGGGATCTTGTCAGCGGGGATTTCTATTATGTTTCCGGTCAGGATGACAAGATCTTTCTGGCGGTGGGTGACTGCACTGGTCATGGCGTTCCAGGGGCCTTTATGAGCATACTGGGAATTACTTTTCTGAATCAGATCCTGGCACAGCAAAGTTATACCGGGGCCTCATCGGTTCTGAACCAGATGCGTGAGCATGTTATGAGAGCATTACAGCAGACAGGTGATGACAATGAACAAAAAGACGGCATCGATCTGACGTGCTGCATCCTGGATACCCGGAACAATGCACTTGATTTTGCGGGTGCTTTCAGCCCGTTGTATATTATACGGGATTACCAGCTGACAGAAATACAGGGTGACAAAATGCCTGTCGGCATCGGGGCAGAGGAGGAAAGATCCTTTACGGGCCATAGCTTCCAGCTGCAAGACAACGACATGCTGTACCTGTTCTCCGATGGATATATTGACCAGTTCGGAGGAGCCGACGGGAAGAAATTCAAATACAAACCATTCCGGAATCTTATTTTGAGCATCTCCGATTTATCCATGGAGGAACAAAAAAGCAGGCTGATGCATGTATTTACAGGCTGGAAAGGAAACCTCAGACAGCTGGATGACGTATTAGTATTCGGCTGCCGTTATCATACCCGGGTATGATCCGCTGCAATTTCTCACTAATTTCGTAATAAAATGAAAATCAGAGCATTTCAGATTAAGAACTATCGCTCCATTGTTGATTCTGGTAAATGCCATCTTTCACGGGACAATATTACAGCCATTATCGGGCAGAATGAATCGGGCAAGACATCGGTGCTCGAAGCCCTCAGAAGTTTTTATGAAGGACATATCAGCGATGATGTTTTACGCAGTGATCTGACATTTCCTGAAATTTCCTGTGTATTTGAAATGGAAGAAGCCAGAATTGACCAGCTGATCAACCTGAGTTTCATGCCGCCGGAACTTCATGACATCCTGAAAGCGAAATCAGAGGTCGCCCTGTCAAGAAAATGGCTGAATGCCCGGAAGAATATTATAAGCATTGCCGAACCGGAGATCCTGTCATACTATGAAACAGTAGCGGCGGCAACCCGGGAAAAAGATAACCGCATTGCCGGTTCATTGACCGAACAAGAATCGTACAATGACCTGACCTACAGCGACGTTGAAGCAGCGGAAAAGGCGGTAAGCATTGCCCGCGACGGATTAAACATGTTGTATTCCCGGCTTGAAGAGGTAAAGCGCATTTTAAACAAGGCAAAAAGGCCGGATATTCAGATTACCGCGCAAAACGACCTGGAGAATTTGCAGCAACAGCTTCTGGAGGCCGAGAAAAACCTCAAGGAACACCTGATGATGGCAGATCAGCAAAAAGCCCGCAGGGTTAAGGTGTTGGAAAAGCTGGAAAGTTGCAGAACATTTATTGAAAATGTTGAAAGGGTGAATTCGCTCGAAAAGGAATTCCTTGAACTAACCAGGAAGATTCTGGAAACCGAACACCTGATTGAAATATGTACTTCCGAAAAAGAAAGCAGGAATCTTTATAAACGGCTGGAACAGTATAAACTGTCCATTAATCAGCTTTCGTCGGAGTTGAAAGAAAATAAAGAACTCCAGGCAAAACTGAGGAAGATAGCCGATAAGATCCTCCATGATATGAATTTCAGGGAGGCTGAAAACGAGGCTATGCATGAAACAGAACAGGAGAGGCAGTACTATACACCGGAAGAGATTGGCAGGCAGATATTCAACCATGTTCCGCTGTTTGAATTTTTTGAGGATTTCAGCAGCCTGCTTCCCAATAAAATAGATCTCGAGGACCTTCTGAACGAAAATTCGCATGCCGAAGGCTATAAGGCAGCCAGGAATTTCCTGAGCATTGCCGGGCTCAATGCTGATTTCTTCAGGGAAAAAGTGCACCGGATCCTGAAACAGAAAATCGAAAACCTGAACAGTGAAATAACCATTGATTTCCAGGATTACTGGAGACAACAGGTAGGTAAAAATGATAAGATCAGGTTGAATTTTGAACTCGAGCATTACGATTACACGGTTCCTGAAAAAAGCGGAAAGCCTTATCTCGAATTCTGGATCAAGGATAAGCTCGACAGGCTTTATCCGAAACAACGGAGCAGGGGAGTGAGGTGGTTCCTTTCCTTTTATCTTGAGCTGAAAGCCACTTCAAAACAAAACCACAGCAGCCGGGTAATGCTCATCGATGAGCCAGGGCTGAGCCTTCATGCAAGGGCACAGGAGGATGTGCTTAAAGTGTTTGAAGACCTGAGCGACAATCTTCAGATCATCTATTGTACCCATTCGCCGCACCTGATCGATTTGCATAAGCTTTACCGTATCCTGGCCGTGCAGCGGTCCAATGACGAGGATGAAAGAAGTGAGACAGTAGTTCTTGATGCACGCTCACTCCATGAAGCATCAGCCGACACCCTGTTGCCGGTTTATTCGCTCATGGGCACACGGCTCAATGAAAAGCAGTTTATTTACCCGAAGAACAATATTATTATTGATGATACGGTAAGCTATTATTACCTGGAAGCTATTTCAGGTTTCTTTAAGAATCAGGACCAGGTTCATTTTTTGCCCGCTTCGGGTGTTGAGAATATTCCGGTGATGGCCAATCTGCTCTTTGGCTGGAAAATCGATTTTGGATTGCTTACCATGGATAATCCCGAAAGTGTTGGCGTGATTGACCTGCTGAAAAAAACTATCTTCATGCACCGGGAGGAGGATTCTTCCAGAAAGATAAGGTTTTTCCAGGGATACAGGGCTATTGAGGACCTGTTTTCAACCATTGACTTCAAAAGGTATATTCTGCATCAAAGAATTGGCATTACTGTCAGAAATTCTGATTATATCTCCGCCAATAACCTGTCAAGAATAATGCTGGCAACAGAGTTTTGTACAAGCCTGCAGACGGATAATATTCAGTTTGCCGACTTTGATGAGGAAACAAGAAATAATTTTGAAAAACTGTTTACTTTGATCCACAGCATGCACCGGGAATAAAAAAATATTGACGAATATTGTATCTTTTGTGACGAAAATACGTATATTAGTGACGAAGTTTTATTAAATACCAACGGATTAATACGTAGCGTCATGGCAACAATCTTACTCTTCCTTGTTCCCGCAATTTCGTTGTTTGTGCTTGTCTATCTTGTTTTTACTGCTCCTGAATCGCGTGAATTTTAGAAATATTACTGACCCTTGTTCAACCTGCTGTTCTTTCGGCTGAAAGTGAAGTAAATCAGCAGTCCTGCCCCCAACCAGATCAGAAACCTCATCCAGTTTGAATGACCAAGTTTGGTCATTAAAAACAGGCAACTTAACAGTCCCAGTACCGGAATAAGTGACAGTCTTTTGGTGATGCTGAGCCAACCGATGACCATGCATGTCATCAGGAACAGCAGCATCGGTAATTTTTCGAAACAGGATGTCAGCAGGTTTTGGTGGTTCAGGGTAAAAAACGATTTCCAGAAACCGGCGTTGAATTTTATGCTGAGCACTGCCAATGCAGCAAGCAGCAGGGGTATGATATACCGGCTGCTGACATAGGGCACCTTAAACCGGCTTTCCGGTTTTGTCTTGTTGTTCTGGAGAAACAGGATCCCTCCGCATACCACGACAAATGCGAAAAGCGTGCCAATACTGGTAAGATCCGTTACCTCGGTAAGGTTCATGAACAAGGCAGGAACAGCCACCACAATGCCCGTAATGATAGTAGCAAACGACGGTGTTTTGTACCGGGGATGGATCCTGGAAAAAACCTTCGGTAACAGACCATCGCGGCTCATGCTCATCCAGATCCTGGGCTGACCAAGCTGGAAGATCAATAATACGCTGGCCATGGCAATCAATGCTGTAAATGCAATCACTCCGCTGATCCAGTCAAGGCCAACTTTCTTGAAAACATAGGCCAGCGGATCGCCCACACCGAGTTCGTTATAACTGACCATTCCGGTAAGCACGAGCGCGATCAGTACATACAGTACCGTACAGATCATCAGCGAATAAAAGATAGCCCTGGGCAGATCGCGTGAAGGATTTTTACATTCTTCCGCAGTTGTGGAAATGGCGTCAAACCCAATGAACGCGAAAAAAACGGCCGAAACACCTTTAAGTACCCCGGCAACGCCCTCCGGGGCAAAGGGACTCCAGTTATCAGGCTTCACATAAAAAGAGCCGGCAACGATCACGAAAAATATAACCAGCAGCTTGATGCCGACCATAATGTTGTTGGCCGTCCTGGATTCCCTGATGCCGATAAAAACGATATAGGTGATGACAAAGACGATCGCGAGTGCAGGAATATCAGCGATCAGCCTTATATTTCCCAGTGCCGGTGCATCTATCCAGGCCTGATTTGCGGCAAGAATACCCCGGGGCAGTGCTGATGTATCCATTCCGCCTGACAGTGCCTCAGAAACCGTCTTATGCGCATTCAGGGCGCTAAAATAGTCGATGGTGAGATACTCGGGTATGGTTTGGCCAAATCCGCGTATAAATTCAGTAAAATAATCGGACCACGAGATGGCCACGGCAATGTTGCCAATAGCATACTCCAGCAGCAGGTCCCATCCGATGATCCAGGCCACGAGCTCTCCCAGAGAATAATATGCATAGGTGTAGGCGCTGCCGGAAACCGGAACCATGGAGGCAAACTCGGCATAGCACAAAGCGGAAAACCCGCAGGCAACAGCCGTGAAAATAAAAAGAAGGGATATTGCTGGTCCGCCTGTGGTTGCTGCATTGCCAATGGTGGAAAAAATTCCTGCACCAACCAGGGCAGCTATACCAAAGGCCGTGAGGTCACGCACCCCCAGCGATTTATTTAAGGTCAGGCCCTTTTCCTGGTTTTCTTTGGAATGGTTCAGGATATCCTGAAGCGACTTGGTGCGGAACAAGTTATGTTTAACCATCCTGACAGTAAGGTTTTCGGACTGCTTAAAGATAACAATAAAAGATAATACGCCGGCAATTACCTGAAATCCTCGCGATAAATGATAATTTTACGAAATGCTACAACCTAAAAATCAATGCCATGAAAAAAATACTCCTGGCCGTTTTATTTCTGACGTCATATGGTTGGTTGTATCCACAGGAATTCACACCAGGTTGGGAGGGAGAAGCGATCGTTCCGGATGGTGTGTTCCTAAATACCAGCGCCTGGATCCGCAACCAATCGGACCTTATGCAGGGAGATTCCTGCTTTGTTACCGCTGACTCGGTCCTTCATCTGCACTGGAGATTCGGTAGCGGGATCAGACCAAAATTTGCACAGTGCTATCAGATATTATCCAGTCCTGCGGATCTCTCCGGCCGGGATATTATTGGTATCGATGTCCGGGGTCTTGCCGGAAAGGCATGGGTCAGAAATGTTGAATTAAAGTTTGAATCAGGAGGTGCCCAGGCTGTATATACGTGGGAAAATCTTGCGCATTTAGACCGCTGGTGCGAAAAACTGGTTGTCCTGAAAAAGCAGTTTTCCAATTACCAGTCCATGAACTGGGGTGCTGTTACTGTTATTTCCTTTGCTGTAACCATGAATTCATCTGATAATACAGATATTCAGTCCGATGAAGGAATCGTTTCATTCAGAACGCTGGTTGCACAGTCGGTTGACAGTCTGGACCGTGCTGTTGCTCCTGAACCACTTTCGGAAATCGCCGTGGAAGTGTTGCAGGATATCAGGGAAAATGCGATCAGGGCGATAAAAAGCAGGCTGGAAGGCACGGGTTTGCTTACCACATGGCTGCAGGATGGATCATCGTGGCTGTACGGTCAGGGACTTGCACTAAAAGCACTTACCGAAGAAGGCACATGGGATTTTCAGGGTCCGGTAAATGAATATGCGGAAGCTGCGGAGAAACTTGCCCGTTTCCTGGCAGCTCATCAGGAAGAGGAGGGTTATTGGCCACGTGCCTGGAATGCCGCGTCGGGAAATGTAATCGTGCTTCTGGAAGGTGATAATACGGTGTGGATGGGTGATTTTCCGTGGATACTGGGCAGTCTGGCCTGCTATTACAGAAAGAGCGGTGATGAAATGGTATTTCCAGCCATATTGAAGGCCGGATCGTTCCTCTATAGTCTGGTTGTACCTCCGGGGAAGGTAAATACCATGAATATGGTAACAGGCCAGATATCCGAAGTTACCAATTATGAAGGCTATGCGGCTGTACTGTATGCCCTGATTGAAACAGGGGACAGCATACAGGCCCGAAATGTGCTGAATTATGTTATGGAAAGCGGGTGGGATACTGAATTGAAATATTGGAAAGAGGGACCTGATTCTCCCAGGCCGGTTCTTCTCGTCAATACTTGGCTTGCTTCCCTGGCTTCAGCAGCCGGATACAGCAGCGAAGCCACCGATGCTCTTTCCCTGGCAGGCAGACTATTATACACGAAAGGACCCGGTGAACCTTCCGGATTTGATGGTATAGGACCTGTTGCTACCTGGTATGAAGGCACCTTATCCTATATTGCAGCTTCCGGGCCGGGCAGCAACATGCTTTTCAACGGCATTATTCCATTTATAAATCCCGATGGTACGGTTCCGGCTTACAATGACAACCTGGGAAGTGTGGCGGGGATATGGGCAGTTGACTGGCCAAGTCTCGATGCTACATCCTGGCTTTATTTTGCGGCAGCCGGAAAATCACCATTCAGTTTTACCGGATCAATTCCGGGTATTTTTTCCGGATCGGGTGCCATTAAACAAAACAAGGAAGATATTCAGATCTATTTTGCGGGTGATTATATCCACATCGCATCAGCAACACGGGCTTTAAGAGGTGGTTTCCGGCTCAGCCTGTATTCAGTACAGGGTGAATTGCTGGGCACCTGTCTCACAACGAACGGTAAGCTTGATATCAGGTTAACCGATATTGCAGCAGGAAATCTCAATCCGGGCTCACTGTATATTGCTGTAATACATGACCAAAGCCGGAATTATACAAAAAAGCTATTTTACACGGGCAGGGGAGGATATTGACTTATTTATTTATCTGCCAGTTGTTTTTCCCCTTGGTTTATGGCGTTTCTCATGTTCCGGTGAAATTCATTGATGGCTATCCTGTGAAAATAAGGGTATAAATAACGGTCGCGCAGGTAAGAATTACTCTTAAAGGCTGTCTGATGGATGATTTCGGTAAATCCCTTCCTGGAGGGTATGAAATAGATTGTTTGCTCGCCGCGTGACTTTCCCCCCTTCAGATAGCTGAAGGTAATTGAACGGTTAACCGGATCGATATCGATGATTTCCAATCCCACTGCCAGGTTGTACAATCCTTTCATGATCCTGAGATTTACATAAAACACCTGACCGGTATCAATACCTGTGAAATAATTATCTTCCCGGTACATGACCTTGTTTTGGTATTTCGAGATAAGCAACCCGAACGAAACCATTCTGCCGTTCCATGATTCGGCCGGACTGGTGTTGTTATAAATTTCCCAAACTGTTGAAGGGGTCTCCTTAATACGGTATGCCGATTCCAGCCAGCAATAACCCTTCATATCCTGTCCCCAGGTAAAAGTCGACTCCAGTTCACTTAACCTGGTGATTTTTTCCTGTTGCAGGGAAGCCACCATTACCCGTACTTTTTCCTGGGGAATTTGCTCCAGGTCAATAACATTCAACACGTACTGTGCGTAACAACCGGGCATTAAAATACTGAGGAGAATACTGGCAATGCATTTCATCGGGTGATTTTTACCCAAGTATACAACAATACGGGTAAAGAAGTTACGGGTAATGTCATTAATATTAGAGCACTAAAAGAAATCAATTCCCGAAAACCTTTTTCAGCAATTCGGTTGTACGGGCCATGGGGTCTTTCCGGATCTTAAGTTCTTCCCTGGCAACCATGACAAATAGTCCGTCAATGGCCATACCGGTGACATAATCGGTGAGGTCGGGATTCATTTTTTCCACAAGGGGGATCTTGTTGTATGCTGTTATCAGGTCGGTCCAGTACTTAGTTGCATTCACCTTATCCAGTGAATTTTTAATGACAGGTTCAAATTTGGTATGCAATTCTCCGGTTGTGGTTCTTTGCAGGTATTCCGTTGCTGCATTGTCAGCCCCTTTTACTATTCCAATGGCATCGCGGATTGTCATGCCCCGGATCGCGGCGATGAAAATGGGTTTTGCCTCGTTGGCTGCTGCTTCGGCAGCCCTGTTTATTGAAAGTACAGCCTCATCAACCTGACTGCCCAGTCCGATGGCCCGGAGCCTGGATTCTACGTTTCTGGCTTCAGGCGGGAAGGGGATCCTGATCTCGGGATTGCCAAAATAGCCATCCATGACCGATACCAATGCAACTCCTTCGCCTGTGCCTTTAATCAGGGCTTCACGGATTCCTTCGGCAGCATCGTTTTCAGTGAGCGGAACGCTTTGCTTTCCCAACAATTTCTTTGCATCTTTTAGCAACTGGGCATTTGAGGCACAGGAATTTAGCAGGAGGAGAAATGCGGCAAGCAATATGGTTTGTATTTTCATGATTTAGCGTTTAGGTACAAAGAACTCAAATACCATGCCAGTGTTTGCACACCGCACACGGCTGACAAAATATTGTAAAAGATTAGAATCTACGGGTTTTATTGGTAAATTAGCAGGCTCTGAAAATTGCCTTTTGATCAAACCATGAGAATTGCTGCAAAGCTGATATCCGTTCTGCTGTTATTAGCCTATTGTGAGGCGATTGAAGCCCAGGTATATAGTAATAATTCCGATACGGTTTATGGTTTTGATCCCTTGTTGTATAACGGAAGGATATATTCCTGGGTATCTCCCAGTAATACCAACGGAGATCCTTATTTTACCGGAAAGGACTTTATAACAGGCGGTGTCAGGGTCAGGGGAAAATCGTATGACAGCCTCCAACTTAATTATGATATTTTCAACCAGCAGTTGTTGCTGAAATATATCAACATGGAAGGAGCAACAATGATACTTGAGATATCCAAATCATGGCTTGAAACGTTCAGACTGGACCGGTTGGATTTTGAATTTATACCTGACGGAGAGAGTCGTATCTACCAGGTTATTAAAAGTGATTCCGTTAAAATCCTGTATTATTGGAAAAAGGACCTGAAGCTTGACAGTTTTCACGGAAATTCGTCTTTTACGTTTTCAAGACCTATCCGAACATGCACTGTGATGGTAAACGGGGTAACCGGAAGTTATCGCAACAACAGGGAGTTTGTGAAGGCTTTCCCGGAATCTTACCGGAAACAACTGGGCAATTATATGAGAATGAAAAGAATAAATGTCCGGAAAGCACCGGATATCCTGATGAAAGAATTGGTACAATTTGGTAATTCCCTGCTGACAAAGTGAAAACACTCCTGATCATCACACACGTATTACTCCGGATACTGAGTTTTCAGGATACCGATCCCGGTAAGAAAATAGCCTGCCATTATACCGATGTTGCATTTACCGTATTTTGTGACGATCTGACCAGGCATTCCGGTGTCAGGATCTTTTGCGATGAATCTTGGGTTGACCAGGTGAAGGTTACCCTGCATGCCGACAGCATAAGTGTATTTTCAGCAGTGGAAAACGCGATCAGGGGCACGGGACTTTCGGTGTCAGTCTGGCATAACAGTTTGTTAATCCTGAAGGGCGGGAAACTTATTTCCGCGTTGCCATCCTTCGAATCAGAAGTTGCTGAGAATATTGCGGATGGTAAAACCAGCATACTGACTGAAAGTGAGGAAAGGTATATCAGGGGTAGAAAACCCGGCGATGCTGAGGTAATAACAGTTGGAAAAAGTGCATTCGGCATAGGCGATGTCAGGGTAAAAGTACTCGGAAAAGTAACGGAAGTGGAAACCGGTGAACCCATGATTGGTGCTACCATGTATGTCGAAGAACTTGCATCGGGAGCAGTAACGGATCAGAATGGTTTTCTGTCCATTGCAATGAAGCCGGGCAAATACAATGTGAGGTTTGAATTCATGGGTTTTGAGAAAAAGCCATGTTTACTTGAAGTATTTTCTTCGGGTGAATTCAAGGTTGAAATGAAAAAAGTGGTGATCTCCATCCAGGAAGTGGTGATCTATGGTGACAGACAGAACAATATTACCTCAAAGGATCCGGGACTTGAAAAGATATCCATAAAAACAGTACGGGAAATCCCCACCATGATGGGAGAGCGGGATATTCTGAAAGTCTCGGAAATGCTTCCGGGAATTGTAAGTGTCGGTGAAGGATCATCGGGATTGAATGTCAGGGGTGGCAGTTCAGACCAGAATGTATTTTATATCAATAAGATCCCGGTATACAATACCTCCCATTTGTTCGGCTTTTTTCCGGCTTTTAATTCCGATATTGTCAAGGATTTCTCGGTGTACAAAGGTCATGTTCCGGCGAAGTTTGGCGGTCGCCTGTCATCGGTTTTTAACATCATTACCCGCCAGGGAAACAGAAAAAGGTATAACCTGCACGGCGGTATCAATCCCGTTACAGGCAACCTAACCGTCGAAGGCCCGCTAATAAAGGACCAAAGTTCATTTCTGATCAGTGCGCGATCATCCTATTCCGATTGGATACTCCGGCAAATTAAAGATCCGGTGATAAGTGAAAGCAGTGCACGTTTCAACGATGTGGCGGTTTCATTGAATTATGATTTTAAAAAATCACAATTGGCTGTATTCGCTTTTAACAGTTACGACTTTTTCAGGCTTTCCGATATAAACCTTTATCAATACAGCAACAGAGGAGCCTCCCTGAACCTCAGGCATACGTTCAGTGCAGATCTCCAGGGTGAGCTTTCCCTGATTGCTGCCCGATACGGTTTTGAGACCGTGGATAAGCAGGAACCCCCGGTAGCCTATCAGCATGGGTACGAAATTGATCATTATGAGGCCCGACTTGATTTCAATCACCATACCCTGGGCAAACACGCTTTGGAATATGGTGCCGGTTTTTTGTTGAATAAACTGGACCGGGGCACTGTATTGCCTTTCGGTGAGGAATCCCTGACTTCTAGGGTAGAGTTGGGAAAGGAAAGGGGTACGGAAGGCTCATTATACGTTTCGGATAGGGTTGATATACTGCCCTGGCTGAATATAGCGCTTGGTGTGAGGTATTCGCTGTATGTTCCGTTTGGTCCCAAAACTGTGTATACATACTTACCGGGCACACCCCTGGATGAAAGATATATCGACGATTCACTGACTTTTGGCAACAATAAACCCATTCGCTGGTACTCATCTCCGGAGCTGAGAGCAGCCATAAACATTGCCACGGATCAGGACGGGGCAGTAAAGCTGGCTTTTAACCAGATGCATCAGAATATATTCATGCTCAACAATACCATAACAATTGCCCCGAATACCCAGTGGAAACTGGCGGATTACTATCTCAGGCCTGCCCGGAGCAACCAGGTCTCCCTGGGCATCTTCAGGAATTATCCCCGGGGAGGTTGGGAAACTTCTGCGGAAATATTTTACAAATCAACCGACCATTTTCCGGAATT
Source organism: Bacteroidales bacterium (assembly GCA_035258345.1). Taxonomy (GTDB): domain Bacteria; phylum Bacteroidota; class Bacteroidia; order Bacteroidales; family UBA10428; genus UBA5072. The sequence continues at coordinate 531 of DATEVU010000044.1, read as the reverse complement.
CAGGGACGGGGCTGATTTCCTCGACGATACACAGGTTGAATCTCAGGTATTGCAGGGTAAACAAAGGGCATACGGTGTTGAATTATCAGTCAAGAGAAATGGCCATAAACTCGGTGGCTGGCTTGCCTATACATGGTCGCGCTCGCTGTCTGAAATAAACGGAGGACAGGCCTGGAACAGCACAAACGGAGGCGAAAGTTATCCGTCTAATTACGACATACCCCATGCGTTCAATACCTTGATTAATTATAGCCTTAACAGGCGATTGAGCATGTCTACCGTGTTTACGTACCAGTCGGGCAGGCCCATTACCTATCCGCTTTCGGTGTATTACATCGACGGGGTTCCCGTCACGGATTATTCAAAAAGAAACAAATACAACATACCCGATTATTTCCGGATGGATCTTTCGGTCACCATTGAAGGTAACCTTAGAAAAAACAAAATGGTGCACAGTTCTTTTGTTTTCAGCATGTATAACCTTACCGGCCGGAAAAATCCCTACTCTGTATATTTCAAATCCGAAGAGGG
>DATEVU010000043.1:0-30678 GCA_035258345.1 Bacteroidales bacterium | reverse complement strand
GAAACCGGTGACCTTGACGGTGCACTTGACAATATTAACCTCCTCCGGGCAAGGGCTGCAAATCCAGCCGGTTTTGTGATGGAAGATGATGGCTCTGCACCTGCAGCCAATTATGTGATTGCAGAATACCCCGACGGATTTTTTACAACTGCTGACATCGCAAGAACTGCTCTCCGTATGGAAAGAAAACTGGAACTCGGCATGGAAGGCCACAGGTGGTTTGACCTTAACCGCTGGGGAATTACCCAGACCGAACTCAACAGGGCACTAGCCTATGAGAAAACCATGCCATGGGGTAACCTCATGTATGGCGCTGCCACGGTTGGACCTGAGGATGTAACCTTCCCGGTACCTCAGCGCCAAATTGACCTGAGTAATGGAAACCTGGTTCAGAACAGGTAATATTTCCGGTATTTAATTGTTAATTGTATTAAAAAGTGAACTACACGATGGGTAGTTCACTTTTTTTTTATATATATGCAGGATCAATAAATGAAACCGATTATAATTATTGTTCAGCATGAGTAAATTATTATTGCTTTTAATTACAGGGGTATTCATCTCCTGTTCCAAATCACCGCGGTTCCAGCTATTAAATTCAAAGCATACGGGCGTTGATTTTACAAATACTATTGTTGAAACGGACAGTTTTCATGTAATGAGCTATGAATACATTTACAACGGTGCCGGTGTTGGGATCGGCGACCTGAACAATGATGGTTTGCAGGACATTATTTTTGCCGGTAATCAGGTTTCTCCAAGGATCTATTTGAATTTGGGCGATTTCAGGTTCAGGGATATAACTCCAATGGCTCAAGGGTTGACCAATGATCAGTGGTACAGCAGTGTAACACTCGTGGACATCAACAGCGACGGATGGCTGGACTTTTATCTCACTTCAACGGCTAACGAGAATCCTGAGAAATGTAAAAACAGGTTATGGGTCAATCAGGGAATCGGGGATAATAGCACTCCGGTTTTTATCGAGATGGCAGAAAAGTATGGCATTGCCGATGACAGGCAGTCGGTTCATGCTGCATTTTTTGATTACGACCTTGACGGTGACCTGGATCTATATATAATGAACAATACCGTTAACCAAAGGATGAACACCTCCTACCGTCATAAGATCATCGACGGAAGTGCAATCAACAACGACAGGCTTTACCGGAACAACGGGGATGGCAGTTACACCAATGTAACCCTCGAAGCAGGGATCGTGTATGAAGGTTTTGGATTGGGTCTGGCAATAGGTGACGTGAACAAGGACGGGTACCCGGATATCTATGTGTCCAATGACTATATTTCCAATGACTTATTATACATCAACCAGGGTGATGGAACCTTCCGCAATGAGATCAGAAAATACATGTCATACCAGACCAAATCCTCCATGGGTAATGATATGGCTGATGTGAATAATGACGGGAATCCCGATATGTTCACACTCGATATGATGCCCGAATACTATTATAAAATCAGACAAACGATCAATGGTTTTAGTTATAGATTCTATGAAAATGATGTAAAATATGATTTTGAACACCAGTACCTGAGGAACATGCTCCACCTGCACAACGGGTTTATGAACGGCGAAATGCTTCCTTACAGTGAAACCGGTCAGATAATGGGTATCTTTAAGTCGGAATGGAGCTGGTCGCCCTTGTTTGCCGATTATGACAACGACGGAGATAAAGATCTGATCATTGTCAACGGGTATCCCAGAGATATGACCGACAAAGACTGGACGCGATATAAAGCAGAGGTTTACGGATTTGTCGCCGATGAAAAACATGTCATCAACATGGCCCCGGCCGTAAAAGTGCCTAATATTGCCTTTGAAAATACCGGAGACCTGCACTTCAAAAAAACAACCGATTGGCTGCCGGATATTCCCACCTATTCATACGGGGCTGCTTTTGTTGATCTGGATAACGATGGTGATCTGGATTATGTGGTAAATAATTTAAATGACGAAGCTTTTATACTCAGGAATAATACAGTTGAAAGATCAAAGAAAAATACCAATTATATTAAGATCAAGCTTTTAGGAAAGGATGGGAATACAATGGCCCTGGGTGCAAAGGTCGAACTGTGGAATAAGGGTAAATACCAGTTTATTGAACACTTTTTAACACGGGGATATGCTTCTTCCGTTGATCCGGTGATCCACTTTGGCCTTGGCGGAGACGATTCTGCAATTGATTCCGTTAAAGTAACCTGGCCGGCGGGCAAATATATTTCCTTGCTGAAGGATTTAAGTGCCAACCAGACGATTGAAATAAATGAAATGAATGCTATTCCCCCCGGTTTGAAAGTTAAGACTTCAGAACAAAATGATCTGTTATTTAGATCTTGTGATAACATAATCAGCTATGTGCACGATCAAACCGATTTTATTGATTTTTTCCTGAACCAGAATATAATTCCACATAAATTTTCACAGATCGGACCAATAATGGCGAAGGGGGATCTTGATAACGATGGTCTTGAAGATCTGATCATTGGTTCAACAAATATATTACCAACTACAGTGCTGTTAAGAAGGGGAGAAGAATTTGTTTCATCGGAATTTGAAGGATTGACCTACCTGAAGGAGTTTTCTGAATCGGATCTTGCTATTCTGGATATAGATGGAGATGGCGATATGGATGTAATAGCTCTTGCAGGCGGATATGAAAATTCAAAAGAAAATGAATATCAGCATTACCTGTACGAAAATAATGATGGTTCATTTTCAAGGGTACCACTTCCTGTACCGCCATTTCCGGCTTCTGTAGTGAGACCATTTGACTTTGATCATGATGGTGATATGGATTTTTTTATAGGTGCAAGGGTAAAAAAAGGAATGTACCCCTATGCCAACCATTCATGGATGATCATGAATGATAATGGAAAACTTTCGGTTAATTCCTCATCAAAGTTAAACCTGGGAATGGTAACCGATGCCATCTGGACCGACTATGACAATGATGGCTGGGAAGACCTGTTGGTTGCCAGGGAATGGAATTCCCTGGTGATCTTTAAGAATATGAACGGAAAGGAACTGTTTCCGCAAATCATTCCGGAGTTGGAAGAAAAGCATGGAATATGGTATTCACTGGTTGCGGGTGATTTTGACGGGGACGGTGATGATGATTATATTATTGGAAATCTTGGCGAAAACCACCGGTTCACCGTAAGTGAACAATATCCCATGAATCTTTATGTTGTTGATTTAGACCTTGATGGTAATATCGATCCGCTTACAACGGCATACTGGAAAGACCAGAATGGTACCATGAAAGAATATCCGGTGAATTACCTCGATGAACTCCACGCCCAATCCACATTTTTTCAAAAGAAATTTAACAGCTATGCCTCTTTTAGCCATGCCAGTATTGATGAAATGTTGGATGAAAGCATTTTGAAAAGATTGGAATTTAAGCTGCAGGTGAATACAACGTCAAGTTATATCCTGTGGAACGATGGGGGTAAATTCCGCTGGGAAAAGTTACCAGCACCGTTGCAGGTTTCGCCTATCAGGAAGATGATAGTAAGGGATTTTAACAACGACAATCATCCGGATGTACTGGTGGCCGGAAATGATCACACGTACGATGTATCAACCGGATATTATGACGCCAATAAGGGCTTTGTGCTGATGAACAGAGCAAATGAGCCATCTTTTGATATTCTTTCTCCCGCCCTTAGCGGAATATTGCTGCAGGGCATGGTGGAATCATTGCATTATATTGAAGGAGATACCCTGATTATTGTGGCCGGAATCAACAGGAAAAAGGTAGCTGCGTTTAAGCAGATACATAAATAGCCCTCCGGGCTATTTATAAATCATCCTGATAATTCTAAATTTAACCGCAAAACGGATACGGTATTGTAAATTATATGAATTAAGGATTGAAATGTTACTATGAATATGCAAATAATCGAACATACTATAAAGCCACGAAGTGGCTAAATCTTAATAACCGTGGGTAAAACCCACGGAAAGCAGTATACAAGTAACCTCAACCCTGAAAGGGTTGAATATAATGTGGACTTTTACTTAATAAATTCAACCCTTTCAGGGTTGCGATAAGCGTCAGTCATTATCTCCGTGGGTTGCACCCACGGTTATTGAGATTAAACCCCTTCGGGGTTATTCATCAGTAACTTTTTATTTTGGGCTTCTTAGTTAGGATTTAGAATTATTTTATTCTTACCAGTTCGCCACCTGATAACTGATAATCGGCCAGTTCCTTACACGAAAGACAATCATACAGGGGAGAGCTGCGCGGACGGGTGGGAACTTCGGCGGTTATTACCCTGTTCTTCAGGCTCAGGATATTCATATCAGCTTCAATGGCCCTGCTGAGCATGAGCTTTCCATCCTTTTGAATCAGTATCAGCTGCAGGTCAGAGAAGGGGCCCTGGATGGTGGAAGCCGAGACAATTGCATCCTGATGCTCATCTTCATCAATAAGTCCTGTAAATACCAGGTCCGGATTAATCACTACCTTCTTTTGCTGATCCTTTGCATAGGATTCAGCAAGGGCAATGGCCTGGTTTTTAATATTGGCTTCCGGGGAATTATTGACATGATCAGTTCCGGAAGACTGACTACATGATGCCAGGAAACCTGCAAAAATAAAAAGGAGAAAGAAATGTCTCATGATCGTTTTTTTCAAACCCAGGTCAAAAATATAACAAAATAAGATATGAAAAAATTTTGTATATTGGTTCATCATAAATCATTTTCCCATGAAAAGGAATCCTGCTGCTTTGATGTTTAAAATCCTCGGCCTGTCGATAATCCTGTGCGCCTGCAGTGAGAATTTTATTGATATCAAACCGAAAGGGGGCTTAAGTCAACATGTATTGGCCACCGAAGAGGGTATCAACACCCTGTTGGTGGGAGCCTATTCCATGCTGGATGGCATATCCGCCCAATTTGGGTGGGAGGCAGCTTCTTCCAACTGGTTGTATGGCTCTATTCGTGGTTTGGAAGCGAACAAGGGAACGGATGCCGGTGATTCCTGGGATGGAAACCCGATCATGACCTATTCCGAAACGGCCTCAAATCCGTACATGAATATTAAATGGAGAGAGGTTTATGATGCCATATCCAGGTGCAACAGTGCCATAATGGTGACCAACCTGGCATTTACGGAAGGCAATATCACAGAGGCCCAGGCCGGATCTTTCCTTAAACAGGCCAGAGTACTGCGCGGCTGGTACCATTTTGAGGCCTGGAGAATGTGGGAAATGATCCCTTACGTGGATGAGAACACGGTTCAGGACAGGCTGACCAATACGGTTGATATACGTGAAAAAATTATTGCCGACCTGCAGGAAGGATCCGCATTACCAAACAATATGGGACAGGTGGGAAGGTTCAACGGCACCGTATCAAAGGTCCTCCTCGCAAAAGCATTGATGCAGATGAACCACGACTGGGCCGGCGCATTAGCCCTGCTCCAGGATGTAAAGAACAACGGAACAAAACCCAATGGTGAACCCATTGGACTCGCACCGACCTTCGGCGAGGTCTTTGATATAGTAAACCGGAATGGTATTGAAGCGGTTTATACGGTTCAGTATTCTGTTAATGATGGCTCCGGAGGATGGAACGCAGGATGGGGGGAAGTGCTGAATTTCCCGTACAAAGGCAACGGAGGCTCACCCGCAGGTTGCTGTGGATTTTATCAACCCGCCCAGGAGTTTGTAAATTCGTTCAGGACAGATGCTTCCGGTCTTCCTTTACGTGATTTTAGCTATAATTTACCTCCGAATGCTGATTATCGGGACCAGGATGTTCCGGGGGGTGATGTGTGGGATTCCGCCAAAACTTATAACCAATATCAGAAATATTACTCACCCGGGAACGGCAGTTGTACAGTTTATGATCCTTCAAATCCTTTTACGGAGTTGGGCTATGTGTCACTCATTGAAAATAATACAGCGAATGATCCGCTTACAAGTCCGGATGCCTGGGAACTGAGATGGACAGAGGACAATTCAAAACCCACCGACCCCCGTCTGGACTGGACCATAGGAAGGAGAGGCATACCCTATTGGGATTGGGGAGTGCATACCGGGTCGGACTGGATCCGCGACCAGGATTATGCCGGACCTTACAGCCCTAAAAAACAAGTGTATAAAAAATCGCAGGAAGGGCAGTATACCGAGGTTGGTAACTGGACTACAGGATTTACTGCAAACGGATACCGTATGATCCGTTATGCCGATATCCTGTTGTTACTGGCAGAATGCCAGATCGAGACCGGTGACCTGCCCGGTGCACTTGCAAATATTAACGCAGTCCGTGCCAGGGCAGCCAATCCCGATGGATTTGTGAAGGAATACGATGGTATTACCCCCGCAGCCAATTATCAGATCTCGGAATACCCTTCATTTCCAAACGTTGAATACGCCAGACAGGCACTTCGGATGGAAAGAAAACTGGAGCTGGGAATGGAAGGCCACCGGTGGTTCGACCTGAATCGCTGGGGAATTACCGTGACCGAACTCAACAGGGTGCTTGATTATGAGAGAACAACCCCATGGGGTCCAACAATGTACTGGTCTGGCGTTACAGTTGGACCCGAAGATGTGACGTATCCGATCCCCCAGGATCAAATTGACAAGAGTGGTGGAAGGTTGGTGCAAAACAGATAAAATTGACAGCATGAATAACTTGAGAATAAGCTTATTGATAATCTCGGTAATAACCAATGTATCCCTGTTGGCCCAAACCGGAAATTCTCCCCAAAAGCTCAAAAGATCCGACTGTTATTTTGGTGTTCATTTTGATCTGCACGCCAGTGAGAACATTACCGATGCCGGAAAAACCCTTACGTATGAAATGATTGATACCTTTTTAACCCGGGTACGTCCTGATTTTATACAAATCGACTGCAAGGGGCATCCCGGAATTTCAAGTTACCCAACAAAGGTGGGATTTCACGTGAAAGGATTTGAAAAGGATCCCCTGAAAATTTGGCGTGAAGTCACGGAAAAAAATAATGTCGGGTTATATATGCATTTTTCAGGGGTTTGGGATGGAAAAGTGGTGCAACAACATCCGGATTGGGCTGTCATAAAAGCCAACGGAGAACGAAGTACCCAAAAATTGTCTTTTTTTAGTCCCTACCTGGATACCTATATGATCCCCCAACTGAAGGAGCTAAGCAACGATTATCACGTGGACGGAGCCTGGGTTGATGGCGAATGTTGGGCCGTTGAACCCGATTATGGCAAGGCATCATTACAACGTTTTACAGCAGAAACCGGCATAACCGACATCCCAAAAGTACCGACAGATAAGTATTACCCCGAATTTTTGGAATACACCCGCAGCCTCTTCCGCGAACATATGAAAAAATATGTCGATGCCATTCATCAATATAACCCTGATTTTCAGATTACAAGCAATTGGGCCTATTCCTCCATGATGCCGGAAAAGGTAAGCATTGGTGTTGATTTCTTATCGGGAGATGTAACTCCTCAGAATGGTGTTTTCCGTTCTTCATTCGAAGCCCGTTGCCTTGCGTCGCAGAGAAAACCATGGGACCTGATGGCCTGGGGATTCTCTTGGAATGGCGGTGAAATGCCCATGAGCATTAAATCAGCAGTACAGCTGAAACAGGAAGCCGCAGAAATTATTTCCATGGGAGGCGGTGTACAATTTTATTATCAGCAGAACCGTGATTTGTCGCTCAAACCCTGGTTGGCAACTATACTCGCCGATATAGCTTCCTTTTGCCGTGAACGCCAGCAATACTGTCACAAAGCAACCCCTGTTCCGCAAATAGCCTTGTTGTATCCATCGCAGGCTTATCAAAGAAGTGCGCCTGTCCCTTTTTCCCGTTCATTGGGAATGCTGCAGGGAACACTGAATGCTTTACTGGACGGGCAACAGGCTGTTGAGATCATTATGGAACACAACCTCACGGGCAGGATGGATCAGTATCCGTTGATCATTGTCCCGGAATGCGACTATCTTGAACCTTCCTTAATCGAAGAGCTTAGGAACTACGCTAAAAATGGGGGGAATTTACTAATTATTGGTGCCGAAACGGCGGACCTGTTCAAGACAGAGCTTGGCATCAGGTCATCAGTAATGTCTTCCGGATCAGTGGCATTTGTTGCGACTTCCGGCACAATCGGATCAATCCGGTCTGATCTCCTTCTTGTTGAACTGGCGGAAGGCAGTAAACCCCTTTCCAAATTATATAAGGGCAGCGATTTCCTCTATCCCGATGAGAACCTCGCCTCCTCAATCAATTCCTGCGGGAAAGGGAAAGTGGCCGGCATCTATTTTAACGCCGGTACTGCCTATACTGAATACAAAACACCTGTCATCCGTGATTTTTTGAGCGAGACAATTGCAGCGCTGTTTCCGGATAAGCTGGTCGAAATAACCGGATCTCACCTGGTGCATGTTGCTGTAAACGAACTAAACGGAAAAATGATAGTGAACCTGATCAATGTTGCCGGGGAGCATACCAATCAGAGTGCCCTTGGATATGATGAAGTTCCTCCTTTACAGGACATCACGGTTTCACTCCGTACCCCGGTAAAACCCTCTAAAATAATGTTACAACCCGAGGGCAAAGAATTACAGGTTCACTATGTCAATGGAAAATTAACCATCCTCATCCCTGAACTGAAGATCCACGCTATGTTAGAAGTAATTCAATAATAATTAATGGTAAAATGATAAACACCGCTGCTTTTCATCGACTTGGGTACCAGCACGATTCTGTACAAATTTGCTTTCCATTGATAGCCATCGGCAGGCGCCAGCTCAATCTCCTCTATCAAGGCATCCATTTCCTTCGCAGCATACCGGATCGCCAAGTCCCGTTCCGATTTATACATTGCATTTGACCTGAGGAGGACAACACCATCCCTGATCTCCGGCGTCAGACAGGTTACAAAGTTCCAACTTGTAGCTCCCTTAATTTCGCTGAGTATAAAACTGTCGGTCACGGTCAGTTCCTTTCCACGCCTGAATTCAAAACTGCGGTTCCATTTTTCAACAGCTGCGTCCCGTGGATAACAGGATGCCAATCCGAGTGAGAATCTTACCCTTTGTTCATTGGATGAATAAAACGGATCAAGCGCGGCATAATCCCTGCCCGGCTCCTGCATAAAGCCGTTGATTGTGGGCAGGTTGTGGTACTGCGATTGCATCGACCAGATGGAATACCGGTCGTTACTGAAGGTTTTGGCAGTGTAAGCGCCCACTCCGGCATCGATCAGAACAGGCTGACCGTTAAAATAAACAATGAAACTGCCCACATCGTTGTGGTTATGGCTTTCCGCGTTGTGACCGCCTTTGGCAGCAAAGAAGAGTCCTTCCGGAGAACCTGCCAGACTTCGGGACGCAACCACCTGAAGATCAGGCAGCCAGACATCTCGCCGGTAAGGCCAGGCTTTGGGTGCGGTAATGATCTCCTTTAAACCGAACAAGTGGGGCAGACTCCGGCCGACGCTCTGCAACCTGCGGGAAACCGTAAATGCCTTACCGGAATCGAGCTGTGCACCAAAAGCAGTCAACATATTGTCCCCGATACGCTTGCCATAGCTGTAAATCAAAAAGGCATCCGGTTCAATCTGTGCCGGAGCATCTGCAAAATTGATATACCAGGGAGCATGGATGTATGCTTTGTAAATATACTGCCCGATATTCCTGATCAGGGGATCGTTGTAATAATTGATTTTACCTTCACTTGCTGAATACAGGGTCTCCAGGCAGTCGAACAACGATGCCCCGGCCCTGCCCCAGTAAGATGGACCTTCATCACACCCGCCGTCTGACGGATAGGCATTGGTGAAATTATCCAGGCAGCGAATCGCCTTGGCAACCACCGCCACCTGTGTGGCCCGGTTTTCCTCAACAAGCAATGCAGCGGGTAGTATATTGGAAAGTATCCAGGGATTCCAGTTATTTACCGTGCGGCCATTAAACCCCATCCACCAAAAATCGTTCCGCTGAAAAAAAGGAATCAGCACGCGGGTATTGATCTCCTCCTTTACCCTTTGACGCAGCAAAGGCGAAATCCGTTCGAGCTCACTGCCATACAGGTAGTTAGTCCAGGCCAGCAATGCAGCTGTTTCGGCCGCAAAAAGATCCACCACCGGCACACCAATATCCGGCACCCCGGTTGACTGACCAATATGTGCCGGTATGCACCAGGAAGATTCCTCACAGATCGTCCATATGCCGTTCAGAATATCATCCGTAAACCTACCCTCGCCCTCCATGCATTCTGCCATAAGCAACTGAAGAAATTGTGAACGACGGCCAAAATAGATCTTTTCAAACCGGTTCCGGTTCCCGTCACGCACAAAACCCAGGTATTCAATGAGGGGCAGGAATTCATATGGCTTACCCAGTAACACCTCTGCATCAGGGATGACCTGGTCCCTGGCTTCCCGATCCAGGGAATCCCAGGCAGCACGGTTGCTATACTCAGGGAAGGGCTGCCAGTGCTGTACCAGAACTTTATCCAGTGCCGCTTCATTCCACAACGAGGAGAACAGGTTGCGCTGGGCGAACAGGCCGCTACTGAGCATGATGCTGCAAATAAGAATAGATATTTTTCTCATGGAACCGGAATTTCGGATTAAATTAGTTAATTTTCATCAATTCATATCGGTCCAGCTGGAGAAACCCCATTGAACAAGTTCATTATGCACGGAAAATACAACTGGCGCTTCCTGATCATCACCTCTCTGGTCACCGGCATGGGAGGATACCTGATCGCCGGCAGGATTGCATTTCATCAATACTTCTCAGCCTCGTGGAGGTTGAATTATCTATAATTGATAGTAACTAAAGTCAGGATGAATTGATTTCTAATAAATATTTTGCACCCAATCTTTTGAATATGAAAACATTCATGTATCTATTATTGATGGTAATGTCAATTTCCTGTTCAACCGACAACCAAAAAAACACAATCGACCTCTCCGGTGAATGGTCCTTCCGCATGGATCCGGAAAGTAAGGGCATCGCTGAAAAATGGTTTGCTTCCACAATGCCGGAAAAAATAAATCTTCCCGGATCCATGACAGAAAACGGAAAGGGGGATGAAATCAGTGTGAATACTTCCTGGACCGGAGGCATTGTTGACAGCTCCTGGTTCCAAAGTCCGGAAATGGAAAAATACCGTCTGTCCGGTAACGTCAAGGTACCCTTCTGGCTGCAACCCGGGAAATATTACGCCGGCATGGCCTGGTATCAGAAAAAGGTTAAAATTCCCGCATCCTGGAAAGAAAAAAATATTCAACTTTTCCTGGAACGTTGTCATTGGGAAACCCGTGTCTGGGTGGATGATCAGGAAGCCGGAATGCAAAATTCCCTGGGCACACCGCATGTCTATGATCTGTCTGCCTGGTTGACCCCGGGAGCCCATACACTAACGCTTTGCGTTGATAACCGGGTGAAAGATGTGGATGTGGGGATGAATTCCCACAGCATCAGTGATCATACCCAATCGAACTGGAACGGGATCACCGGCCGGTTAGAACTTCAGTCACGTTCCCTTATCTATATTTCAAATGCTTCGCTCTTTCCCGATGTAAAGAACAAGCAGGTGAACATAAAACTGGATTTGCAGAATACAAACGGTTCCGATGGCCCTGTAAAAATTGCAGTAACCGGAGAATCCTTAAACACCGGGGGTAAAAACATTGGTGGATTGATGTTTGATCAAATGGTTACTGCGGGATCAAACGAAATCGTGATAGAATGCCCCATGGGCGAAGATCCAGTGCTGTGGGATGAATTTGAACCCAACCTGTACCGGATGAAAATTGAGATTTCCGGTCCGGATGGTCACACCGATGCCCGGGAAATAGTCTTTGGTATGCGTGAATTGGGTACCCGTGGAACGCAGTTCACCATAAATGGTCGTCTGCTTTTTTTGCGGGGTACCCTTGAATGTGCTATTTTCCCGAAAACTGGCTACCCACCCACGGATACTGCGGCCTGGATGCGAATTTTCAGGATAGCCCGTGCACATGGTCTCAATCACTTGCGATTCCACTCTTGGTGCCCGCCAGAGGCCGCCTTTGCAGCGGCCGACCATGCTGGTTTCTACCTGCACGTGGAATGCTCTTCCTGGGCTAACCAGGGTTCAGCCATAGGCGACGGAAAACCGGTGGATCAATATATTTATAATGAAGCGGAGCGAATGGTAAAAGAATACGGTAATCATCCTTCCTTCTGTATCCTTCTGTATGGCAATGAACCAGCCGGTGAAAATCAAAATGAATGGCTCACCGGTTTTGTTTCCCATTGGAAAAACAAGGATCCACGCAGGTTGTATTCAAGCGGCGCCGGTTGGCCTGACCTTCCGGTGACCGATTTTAACAGTACACCCTACCCCCGCATCCAGGGTTGGGGAGAAGGCCTTAACAGCATTATCAATGCACAGACGCCAAAAACTGACTTTGACTGGACCGAAAGGTTGGCCGGCTCAGTCAAACCCACGGTCAGTCACGAGATCGGCCAGTGGTGCGTGTACCCCGATTTCAAAGAGATCGAAAAATATACCGGTGTTCTGAAGGCCAGGAATTTTGAGATCTTTCAGGAGTCGCTCCGTGGGCACCACATGGAACACCTGGCAGACAGCTTTCTACTGGCATCGGGAAAACTGCAGACGCTTTGCTACAAAGCCGATATTGAGGCCGCTTTGCGAACTCCGGGTTTTGCCGGTTTCCAGCTTCTCGACCTGCATGATTTTCCGGGACAGGGAACTGCCCTGGTGGGCGTATTAAATCCTTTCTGGGACAGCAAAGGCTATATTACACCGCAGGAATACAGCAGGTTTTGCGGTCCAACCATACCACTCGTGCGCCTTCCCAAAATGATATACCGTTCGGATGAGACCCTGAAAGCCATGGCTGAAATTGCACATTTTGGATCCGCTACACTGACAGAGGCGGAACCATCCTGGAAAATCACCGATGTGAAAGGCCAGATCCGTTTTAAAGGCGAATTAACAGCGACTGAAATACCCATCGGTAATGGAAAACAACTGGGTGAGATCGTCCAGCCGTTGAACAGCATCAAAGATCCGGAAAAACTTACCCTTACCCTGCATGTCTCCGGTTTTGAAAACAGCTGGGACATCTGGGTGTATCCTGTCCAATTGCCTGAAACAGATGCCTCTATCCTGGTGACCGGGAAACTCGATGCCCGGGCCCTGGAAGTGCTTAACCGGGGCGGTAAGGTGCTGCTCACACCGATAAAGGGTTCGGTAAAACCTGAAAAAGGAGGCGACATTGCAGTGGGTTTTTCCAGCATATTCTGGAATACGGCATGGACCGGGAAACAGGCCCCGCATACCCTGGGAATAATGTGCAATCCCTCTCACCCTGCCCTGGCAGTGTTCCCCACCGAATACCACAGCAACTGGCAATGGTGGGATGCCATGAGTCATTCCAACGCCATCGTATTATCCGATCTTCCAGATGAACTTCAGCCCATTGTGCGTATAATCGACGACTGGTTTACAAACCGTCCGCTGGCGCTTATTTTTGAAGCCAGTACCGGCAAGGGGAAAATCATGGTTTGCGGGGTGGATCTGCTGTCCAACCGGGAAAAAAGACCGGAAGCCCGTCAATTGCTTTACAGTTTGAAAAAATATATGGAGGGGGACAGGTTTAATCCTTCCACTACAGTAGATATTGAAAAAATCAGGGCAATATTTAGTCAGGCCAAATAGCAGATTTTGGGTTAAAGCCTGTCTGACAATCCGGAATGAATCCAGGAACTGCCTCATGGCTTCATTGTTATCACTAAATTTATAACACGTGACAAACTATTGATAATCTATTCAACCGTGAAATACAATACACCTTTAATTGGCGTGGTTGTATACATCGCATTCAGCTGGCTCTGCGGCCCCATGGATGCTGCTGTTTGGAACTTTGTGCCGATGGCTGGAATAGCAGTCAGGAAACCAATGTCTCCCTGAGGGGAAGCCGGACTGGTATTGGTGTTAAAAGCACCTGCCGGATCAGCAGGTCTGTAAAGCTGAAGGAAAACATCCTCATTTTCCGCAGATACGGTGATTCTTCCGGAACGGGTTTGAATAACAGCCTGGCGTACACCGGCATAGTATCCCGGAAACTCGGGATAATCATAGGACTCGCCGGTTACTGTATTGTTGGGAAGCTTTTCCCACAATCCGAATCGCTGTCCACGGAGCCGGTTCTTCCAAACCCGGTACGGTCCATATCCAAGGTAACTGATCCTGACCAGTTCCTGCTGCGGAAGGTCAAAGGTCAGCCCCATAAACGGATTATCTCCGGAATAACGGTACTGATACGCAAGTTTTGCCGTGCGACTGGTACCAAACGACCATTTGACATGCATCCATTCATTGTTACCTATCCCCGCATAGTCGGCCTGTATTTCAACCTTCCCGTTTTGTGCTGTAACTCCGAAATTGCTGAGCATAACCTCCGAAGCAGCAAGCCGGGGACCTCCTGAAAAGGGTATCGATTTACCCGCATGTTCAATCCGCTCGAGATAACCGGTTGTCCTGCTGAAAATATAGGTTGTGGTAGAGCAGGTAACTATTACCATACTATCGGATTCTGAGACAGAAGAACTGACATCATCACGGCTGGCAGTTATTTCAGAAAGCCGGTCGGATTTAGGAACCGGTAAGCTCCACGTGAATATTTCATTGTTGTCCGGATCTTTTGCTGTAATGTAAAGCACATCATATGTCTGCCAGTCAGCCGGCAGCTCCGGTTCCACGAATCCTGATTCACCGGGAGGTACATCCGGAGAGGTGATTTTGCCTTCCAGCGCAACGGGTTTTACAGTATCCCATAAACCAGGGGAAGAAAAGGAAGTTAATTTCCAGTTGAAGGTGCATGCATTGGTATTAGTAAAAGAATACCGGTTCTCAAATCCGATCCTCCCGTTAAAACCGGCCGTTAAGGTCCGCCGGTCAATGTATACAGGCGCCCAGAGTTCCCTGATCGTATAAAAACTTGCCTCTTTCTCATAATTTGGACCAACAATTCCATCCGGAGCATGGTTTTTGTCGGTATCGATCATCCCGTCCTTATCCGTACGCCTGATTCCCTCGTCCTGGAACACCCAAAGAAATCCCCCACCCAGACACTGATGCTGCATCATCAGGTTCCAGAAATCTTCCAGTCCTGCACCATGGCCACCGTCATACAATCCGTGCATGAACTCGGTGGGCATATAAATATCACCACTATAAAGTATAGTGTTCTGCGCCATGTTATAATCGGGATAATGCTTTGTATTTATACCGTAAATATTCTCCCAGGGATGGATCACGGTTCTTTTTTGCGGATCATAAAGCGCGAAATCATCATCGAGGTTCCTGTTCCAGCCTCCCTCGTTCCCATTGTCCCAAAACAGGATGGAGGGATGATTCACGTCGTCTTCAACCAGTTCCTTTACCAGGATCGGACCGGCAATATCGTCATATTTTTTCTGCCAGCCTGCCAGCTCATCCAGGACATAAAGTCCCAGCGAGTCGCAAACATCCAGGAAATGGTCGTCAGGAGAATAATGTGACATGCGGACAGCGTTCATGTTCATTTCTTTGATGAGGTTAACATCCCGGATGCTGATGGCTTTATTCAGCGTTTTCCCGGTTTCAACATTCGTCGAATGCCTGTTTACACCCTTCAGAATTACCCGGGTACCATTCACAAAGATGCCAACTCCCTCCCGGACCTCAACAGTCCTGAAACCAAACCGGGTTTCGGTTTGGTGAATTACCTGGTTGTTGTCTTTCAGGGAAATCCTGAGTGTATACAGGTTGGGAAACTCCGCCGACCAGGTTCTGATGTTATCGAATTTCCCGGAAATACGGCTGAATGAGCCGGCTATATCCACTGCGGAAGAAACAGGCTTACCTGCAGGTTCCCCGTTTAAAGAAAAAACCTCAGCCTCCAGTATATCGCCTTTATTGAGGCGGACACAGGACATATTTGCCGAAAGCGTGCCATCTGCCCGTGCATCAATAGCCACATGATCAATATGCCGGTAAGGTACAATTTCAAGATAAACAGGTCTGTAAATTCCTCCAAATATCCAGTAATCACCCGATCGCTCCGCATCATTTACGGAGGAATTGGCTGACATCTTGCTGACTTCCACCTCCATCAGATTTGATTTTCCGGCCTTTACAAATCGCGTTATATCATAGGTAAAGCGGTTAAAAGCTCCCTGGTGAACCGGTCCGGCCGGCTGGCCGTTGATTTTCACCCGGGTGTCGGTCATAGATCCTTCAAACACAAGGTAAACAACCTGGTTTTTGTAGTGCTCCGGTACAACAAAAGTTGTTTTGTAAAGCCCTTTTTCATCAGCCTTTTGCTTATCATGACCATAGTTGTAACTACCAAAACCCTGTTGCTCCCAGTTTGAAGGAACCGGGATCCTTGTCCACTCACCGCTTTTTCTTCCCCCTGTGCAAAAGAAGTCCCATTCCACGGTTTTGTCGCTTCCGGTACCCGAAATGTATTGCCGGACGGTTTGCTGGGCATCAAGGCAGGTTGAAAGTACCAGGCCGAACAGGATCCAATGTAATTTCATGGTTATGTTTTTTTTTGTAATCGGTAACCGGTAAACAGAAACCCACAACATTTTTCACTGTTCATTGTTTATCAGCATGATATATTCCGAATTCAACTCCGGCCTGCCCTCCACTTCCAGCAAAAGTTTAAACTGTCCGTTGTTCCAGTCCGGTATACTTATGGTAAATTCCTGCCCTTTGAGATTTTCATTCGGTTTAAGATCATTAAATTCCCAGATTCCCAGGTCAAGATTTTCATTTTCCCCGGCGAGGCTTATCTTCACTTTGCCACGGCTCACCAGTTGCGGACTGTCGTTCAGCATCCAAATGCTTGTGACAAAAGATTCACCGGGTGCCCACACAAATTTCTGTAATGCTGCACTGGCCAGTACCGGCCGGCAGGCATTCCTGACCTGGTAAAATCCCGGTTTGGGAATGTTGGGCCAGCTGAGCAGGCTGTTGTTGGCAGCCGTTGGCCAGGGTTCATTGTAGCACCAGTTGAGGGCCATGGAGCAAAATGGCTTCTGGCGGCGGGCTTCTTCAAAAATGTATTTGTAACCTTCTCCCTGTAATAGCTGTCCATGCCTTACCAGTTCCTCGAGGGAGGCAGACTTGCCAAAGTAGTCCTCGATCATTTCCTGCATCAGCCAGGTATTACCCACCCAGGCTTTATAGGCATGATGGCTTTCCCAGGAGCCTCCGGGAGCAGGCGGCCACAATTCACCGGGAGGAATAATGGAATTAAGTACCTCAACGGAAGCCGGTGCAGGCATGCCAAATTCCGTGTATGCCGTAAAACGGGAACGGTTCATCCGGGCAAATACCTCCTCACCCGAGTCGAAATCGCGGAATATGTAGTGTCCGTGTCCCATGCCTTCAAGTGGAGAGGTAGGCATAAAGGGTGTTTGCGGATCAAGTTCCAGACACAGGCTGTTGAGCAATCGCAGGGCAAGTGACTGGTCATTCATGCCGCTCCAGCTGTTGAACAATTCATTTCCGCCGCACCAGATCGCCAGGGAGGGATGCTGTTTAAGCCGGAGGATAATTGATGCGGATTCCTGCTTCAGTATCTCCAGGTAATGAGGGTCATCGGGGTAGTTGTTGCAGGCCAGCGGAAATTCCTGCCAAACCAGGATCCCTTTCCTGTCGCACAAATCATAAAAAGACTCTTTGTTGACAATTCCACCGCCCCACACCCGGAACATATTGAAGTTGGCCTCAAGTGCCCGGTCGATAAGCTCTTCGTAACGATTTGCCTTGATAATTCCGGGAAATACTTCGGGATTCACCCAATTGGTTCCTTTGCAGAATACCCTCCGGCCATTGACTTCAACCTGAACTGGAGGGAGTCTCCGCGATTTCGGAAATCCTTCGGGATCCGACAGGGTATTCATTACAAGCCTCACACGCCGGAAACCCACGTTGTTTTCCAGGGATTGAAGCGGTTTACCATCATGGTCCCGTATCGTGATCCGGGATGTGTACAGGGTTGGCTTCCCCTGGTCATGCGGCCACCACAATTCGGGATTGTTCAGGAGCGCAGTAAACCGGATCGAATCACCGCTGCATATTCCCTCCTTTTGCAAAACTTTATTGTTATTCCCATCTGTTAAGGTCCACGAATAGGTCAACCCTTTAAGATTCCTTCCGGCAGTAACAATCGAGATATCTGCCTTGTCTAGTTTGTCGTTTAGCTGATAACCGGTTCTTGTTTCGCAAATTGAACTTTCCGGCTCAATCACCAGGCCTGTTTCATCCCAAATGCCTGAAGGGACCAGTCGCGGATGCCAGTCCCATCCATAGCTTACTGCCGGTTTAACGGAATGGTCAGCCTGTGACCGGTCAGCAGGTGCCGTCCTCGATTTTGGAACCGGATGGATCACCACATTGATTACATTCTGGCTTTTGAGTTTGCTGGTAAGTTCTATTTTTACGGGGGTGAACATCCCTTCCTGTTGGAATAGCTTTTCATCGTTCAACAGGATGTCGAAAACATAATCAATTCCACCCGAATAAAAAAACACCCTTTCTCCGGATTTAATTGCAGGCATGCTGAATGATGTGCGATAGATGAAATAGGAATCCTCCATCCATAAATAGTCCTTCCAGTTTTCACCGTAATACCATGTATTATAGTTTTCAGCTTTCGCAACATCAAGCTGTACAGCACCCGGAACTGTTGCAGGTATCCATTTCATCGTCTGTGAAGACTGGCCTGTAGCATACCCCAATTCCCAGGTCAGGGGAAGCAACGGTTGATTCACCGGCTGACCTGATGTTGCAGCAGGCATCAGTAAAATCAATAAAATGGGGAAAATCAGCATTGGGTTTTTCATTCCTTATTAAATGAGAAAGTTAACAAAACTGTTGCTTTCAAATATAATGAAAGAAGGTGTGTTCCTCATCTAATTTCAGAAGTAATGAAGTTATTTTTCATAATAAATTTTATTAGATTTGATTTATAAGATAAGTCACAATTACAGGCCGAACAAATGGATCAATTCATGTTAAATCTCATGCTATGAAAACAAGAATCACCATTATCCTTTCCTTCATGATGTTCTTGCAGTATTATATCTGGGGTTCATGGTATGTCACCATGGGAACCTACATGACTGTTTATCTCAAGGCCACCGGGATTCAAATCGGTGCTGTTTATAGTGCCCTTGCCATTGCAACCATGATCTCGCCCTTTTTTGTCGGAATGATTGCTGACCGGTTCTTTGCCGCCCAGCGGTTAATGGGTGTTTTGCATCTGATCGGCGGCTTTTTACTTTTCATGGCCTCAAAGATCGGGAGCAACACAGGCTTCTACTGGGTTATCCTGCTCTATTCACTGGTTTATATGCCCACCATTGCACTTTCAAACAGTGTGGCATTCCGGCAGATGTCGGATCCCGGGAAACAGTTTCCGGTTGTAAGGGTATTCGGGACCATCGGGTGGGTAATTGCAGGTTTTATGATCGCGATACTGGGTGTTGAAAAAACACCTGGCACATTTTATATGGCTGCGCTGGTCTCTGTTGCACTTGGACTTTACAGCTTCAGTCTTCCCGATACACCCCCGCAGGGAAAAGCCGAGTCCTCCGCAAAATCAATTCTTGGCATTGATGCCTTTATACTTTTCAGGGACAGGCCATACCTGATTTTCTTCATCGCGGCCATCTTCGTTTGCATTCCTTTGTCATTTTATTTCGGATTTGCCAATCTGTTTTTAAATCAGGCCGGCATGGAAAATGCCGCAGGTAAAATGGTGCTCGGACAGATCTCGGAGGCTGTTTTCATCCTGGCCATACCCTTCCTGTTTAACAGCATTGGTGTAAAGAAAATGCTGCTGATAGGCATGACTGCATGGATTCTTCGGTATGTGTGTTTCGCATTTGGGAATATAGATGCAAATCTGTGGATGTTGTATACCGGGATAATCCTCCATGGGGTTTGTTACGATTTCTTTTTTGTTACCGGATACATGTATACCGAAAAGAAATCAAATGACAAGATCAAAAGCGCGGCCCAGGGGCTCTTCACCTTTGTCACCTATGGATTGGGCATGTTCATCGGCACCTGGTTTTCCGGGTTTGTAACCACCTACTATACCGTAAATGAGACCTATAACTGGAGAAGCATTTGGTTTGTACCCGCCTATATTGCAATCGCCGTGCTGATCTGTTTCCTGTTTTTCTTTAAGGAAAAGAGGAAGATAGAGGTGGCAGCCTGAAGGCTGGGGTTAGTGAAGAGAAATTCGCATTGTTAGTCTTTGTTTGAACCAGTAAATACAATCATAATGAAAAAAACATGCTTATTTGTTTTGTTGCTGACGGTGCTTTGTAACATCAGCCTCCTTTCCCAGACCAACTACCGGTTCCCCTTCCAGGATCCCCGGTTACCGATTGAGGAAAGGGTCCACGACCTGGTCTCGCGGATGACCCTTGAGGAAAAGGTGACCCAGTTTTTCAACCATGCTGAGGCTATACCCCGACTGGATGTTCCGGCTTACGACTGGTGGAACGAATGTCTTCACGGCGTTGCCCGCGCAGGCAAAGCAACTGTTTTCCCTCAGGCAATAGGCCTTGCTGCAACCTTTGATGAGGATCTGATGTTCAGGATTGCTACCGTTATTTCCGATGAAGCCAGGGCCAAACATCACAATTTTGTAAAAAACAACGTTCGAAGCATTTATACCGGGTTGACATTCTGGTCACCCAACATAAACATATTCCGTGATCCGCGCTGGGGAAGGGGCCAGGAAACCTACGGCGAAGACCCCTACCTCACCGGTCGCATGGCGGTGAACTTCATTAAAGGACTTCAGGGTGATGATCCCAAATACCTCAAAACGGTTGCTACGGCAAAGCATTATGCCGTTCACAGTGGTCCTGAATTTACCCGTCATGTGGACAATATTTTCATAAACGACCGCGACCTGCATGAAACCTATCTTCCTGCATTCAAGGCAACGGTAAAAGAAGCCAATGTTCAATCGGTTATGTGTGCCTATAACCGTTTCCGCGACAAACCATGCTGTGGTTCCGACCTGCTGTTAAGCAATATATTGCGGAAAGAGTTCGGATTTACAGGTTATGTGGTATCCGACTGCGGAGCCATTTCGGATTTTTATACCAAAACCGCACATAACCTTGTTGAAACCTCCGCCCATGCCTGGGGATGGTCCTTAGCCTCCGGTACCGATCTGAATTGCGAGATGGCACAAGGTTTTCTGGTAAAAAACCTGGATTCTGCCATCTATACCGGCATTATCAATGAAAAAGATATGAATACTTCATTGGAACGATTGTTCAGGGCCAGGTTCATGCTGGGCATGTTCGATCCTGATGAACTGGTATCCTATTCAAAAATCCCGTTTTCTGTTGTCGGATCCAAGGAACACCTCGATCTGACACAGAAAGCAGCAGAAAAATCACTGGTTTTGCTAAAGAACAACGGTATCCTTCCCTTGAGAAATATTAAAAAAGTAGCATTGATCGGGCCCAATGCAGATAATTTCGCTATCCTCATTGGAAATTACAACGGTGTGCCCGTCTACCCGGTCACCCCGCTCAGGGCCTTGCGCAACAGGCTGGGCGCTGCCAATGTTTTGTATACACCCGGTTGCCCTATAGTTCCCGATGTGTATACCAACCTGGAGGTTATTGGTGTGGACAATTTTTTCCATATTGAAAACGGCAAGCGTGTAAAAGGATTGAAGGCAGAATATTATGACAACAATGCATTCAAAGGCAGTCCAAAAATAACCAGGGTGGACAACAACATTGATTTCTACTGGTACAAATCACCTGTGAACAATCTTGTTGAGGATCAATATGCTGTACGCTGGTCAGGTGTCCTTGTGCCTGAAAAATCCGGAACCTATGTCTTCGGCGGAAGTGTAACGTTACAGGTGGATGGAAAAACAACCGGTGAAAAGGGTGTAGCACTTGAAAAAGGTAAGCAGTACAGCATCAAAGCCGAATTCTCCGTTGCCCCTTACTGGTGGTCCAATGCCATTGAACCCGCAGCTACCCTTACCTGGGCAGAAACCACTCGTGATTACCGGAAAGAAGCACTTGCAGCAGCTCAGAAAGCCGATGTTGTGATTTTTTGTGGGGGGATTACGGCAAATCTCGAAGGAGAGGAAATGCCGCTGGAAATCGACGGATTTTCACACGGCGACCGGACCCACATCAACCTTCCCAACATTCAGGAAGATTTGCTGAAGGACCTGCACAATACCGGTAAGCCGGTGATATATGTTAACTTCAGCGGAAGTGCCATAGCCCTTAACTGGGAATCTGATAACCTACCGGCCATTGTCCAGGCTTTTTATCCGGGGGAGGCTACCGGTACAGCGCTGACAAGACTTTTATTCGGTGATTTCAATCCCTCAGGCAGACTTCCGGTTACCTTCTATAAAACGGTTGACGAACTGCCCGATTTCAGGGATTACACCATGGAGGGAAGAACATACCGCTATTTCAAGGGTGAACCCCTGTGGGGATTTGGATTTGGTTTGAGTTACAGCATTTTCACCTATAAAAACCTGCAGGTACCAGCTTCTGTTACGGTTGGTGAGGATGTTACAATCGCTGTTGAAGTTACCAACACGGGAACGATGGACGGAGAAGAAGTAGTACAGGTTTATGTTGCCGATAAGGAGGCTGGCGCACCTGTCCCCCTGCGTTCACTGGCAGCATTCGAACGGATTTTCCTTAAAGCCGGAGAGACAAAGAAGATCGAAATTAGTTTGAAACCGGAACAGTTCTCCCTGATCGATAATAATTATAACCGGGTTGTTGAGCCGGGCAATTTTATTATTTCAGCAGGCGGATACCAGCCCGGTACAAAATCCGCCGTTGACGGATCGGTTGTACAGGTTGAAATTGAATTAAGTGGAAATACTTTGCTTATAAAGAATTGAACAAAATCATTCGAGCGGTGCTTTTATAGTCAATGAATGATTACCCGGAGAACCTATGTCGCATACTGAAAAAAAAAGCACCTCATCATTAATGGTCATTGTTGCCTTTGCTATTGTATACCTTGTTTGGGGCTCTACCTATTTATTTATACAGAAAGCTGTTCTGCATATTCCGCCAATGATGCTGGGTGCTATTCGCTTTTTAATAGCCGGCGGAATATTGATGGGATGGTGCCTGTTAAGAGGGGAAGGAATTGGCACATGGCAGCAAATAAAAACTGCCATTTTTAGCGGATTACTGTTGCTATTGGTTGGGAATGGTGCAGTGATTTGGGCAGAACAATCAATTCCCAGTTCATTGGCAGCCATACTGGTTTCTTCTGCGCCAATCTGGTTTGTAGTATTGGACAAACCCAGGTGGAGGGAAAATCTTACCAATCGTTCCACTGTCCTTGGCTTAATATCCGGTTTTATTGGTGTACTTATATTATTCAGCGGAGAAGCAATGGAGGCGTTTTATTCATCCGGCAAAAATTATGATATAATTGGCTTTTTCATTCTATTCATAGGCACAATAAGTTGGGCAGGAGGATCAATCTATTCAAAATATCATGCATCCGGATCTACCACAGTTAGTTCGGCATGGCAGATGCTGGCAGCAGGGTTTGCATTTATTTCGGTAAGTTTATTGTCACATGAATGGAGGGAATTTGAGTGGCAGTCCGTTACAACAAGTTCATGGTTATCACTTTTGTATCTGATACTTATGGGATCGCTTGCAGGATACAGCGCTTATGTATGGTTGCTGAAAGTGCGACCTGTTACACAGGTGAGTACGTATGCCTATGTGAACCCGGTAGTAGCCGTTTTGCTTGGCGTACTTTTTGCGGGTGAACACCTGAGTATTTCACAAACAAGCGGATTTGTCGTTATACTTGGCAGTGTGTTCCTGATAAATCTGGCAAAATACAGGAACGAGCAAAGACGCATAAAAAGGATAACTCATGTAAATTAACCAAATAGGCTAATCCGGTTACCTTTGTAAAAACACCTGTAGGGTAAATAACCTGTCAAAAGGTCTTAGATTGTGTGAATTTCTGTAAATACCATTATTCATTCCCCTGAAATTTCAATTTCTAATTCCATAAATATGAATAATTTCATTAAAAATCCCTGCCCCGGTATTATCATGGCTTTCTTTGCATTGTTTTCCCTGAACGGAAGCGCCCAAAATCCCCCATCCTCAATCCCACGGGATACGCTCATGGTGGCGGCACGCGAAATTATCAAAGCGACTCCGTTCTGCGCCCTCGTTTCAATTGATACCACCGGACAGCCGCAGGTACGGACAATGAATCCATTCCCGTTAGGAGATGAAATCGAAATCTGGTTTGCCACCGGACGAAAAAGCCGTAAGGTTAAAGAGATTAAAAATAACCCCAAAGTTTGCGTTTATTATGCTGATCACAGCAGTGCCAAAGGTTATGTGACTATAACAGGTACGGCAGAAATCATTGATGACAAAGATTTACTGGTTAAGATGAGACGGCCCTATTGGGATGGCATCACCAACTGGCAGGATAATTTTGTACTCATAAAAATTACTCCCGGAACAATACATGTAATCAACTATGCCCATGGAATTTCAGGGGATCCTGAAACAAGCAGGGCTGCTACAATCACTTTTTAGGGTTTAATCTGAACAGGTACCTGAGCATACCAGTTACCAATTGGTAAGCATATAAATATACCCTATTATTGGAGAATCATTCATAATCTTTTAACCAATTATTCAAAAACCATTTGCTCGTTCAATTGTTAGTCCATTCATATTACAACGTGTACATATCAACTTCAAAGTATAAACAGATTATCGCCTTGTAATATTTCAATTTTAAGAATCTTCGCCATGCCGTTATATATGGACCGACATAATGTTCCAGGACTTACTTCGAGAGATGCAGCAGAGGCACACCTGAAAGATCTTGAAATCCAGGAGGATTACGGTTGTATGTGTATTACGTATTGGGTGGATGAAGAACGAGGCAATGTTTTTTGCCTTATAGAATCCCCAAGTAAGCAAATTGTCAGTGAAATGCATAAAAGGGCTCACGGGCTTATTCCTCATGATATTATAGAAGTGGATAGTAATTTAGTCAAGGCCTTTATAGGACGAATTCAGGATCCGGATCCTTCCACTATGGATGGAACAGGACTTCCATCAATTATTAATGATCCTGCATACAGATACCTGTTGGTTGTTGATCTGAAAGACCGGGTACTATTTGAATGTTTATATGAAAAATCAGTTGGCGGTAAATTGATCATGAGTTTTAATTCACTGGTACAACAATCTGTTCAACATTACATTGGACGCATCGTCGAAAGTCAGGAAGAATTTTTAGCATCCTTTGTATCTGTTACCAATGCTATTGATTGTGCAATTCATATACGTAATTCCATACAATTCCAAAATACCTGCTACGATTTGCCCAAAATTGAGATAAAAATTGGATTAAGTGCAGGATTTCCGGTTTCAGGAAATAAAATTTTATTTGGCGATGCTGTTAAGAAAGCCAAACGATTAAGTTTCATTTCGGAAGCAAATAGGATTTATTTAACTTCCAATATAAAAGAACAGTACAAGGGAAATGCGCCCCAGGTTTATAAAAATTCCAGGACAATAAGGACCGTAAATACGGATGAAGAACTTTTTCTCGATCAATTAATGGATACATTCCAGAATTCCCTTTTTGAACCGGATATCAAAATGGAAAAATTCTGTCATCAGTTAGGTGTTTCAACCTCCAAGCTTTACAGGAATACTGTTCTTCTTACCGGGCTTTCTCCTAATGATTTATTAAAAGAAATAAGGCTCGTTACTGCTTTGGAATTGATGAAGAAACAAAATAAAAATATATCCGAGACATCCTACGAATTAGGATTTGCAAATCCTTCCTATTTCACTAAATGCTTCAAGAAAAGGTATAATGTTCTCCCTGCTGAATTCATAAAGAACATGCATCTCATTGCGGTTTGAAGCAGAAAATGATTGAATTGTGATTGTTTTTGAACGAATTGTATGGACAGATGCATAATTGAAAAGCTGTTCATCCTATGAAAAGCCTATCAGCGGGGCTTTGAACACTTATTTTTTACATACCGAAAATTACCAGATCGTATTTGTCTTTGATTTATTTATATGTGCCGTCATTTGATTGATGAGCTAATTTTATGCTGTATTTAACCTTAAAACTAAATATCATGAAAAAAGTGGCAATTCAGATTTTTATGGGAGTGACCATAATGATGGTATGCAGCATGGGTGCGTTTTCACAGGATATGGCAACCAGAGATAAGGTCGTCCTTAAGCGATTCCTTGTAGAACGTAGTTTTCCGAACGGACTTAATATTCCTGTTAATGAAGAGGGAAGTAAAATGTGCCTTACGGTGGTCTCAAACAATGCAGAAGACAATGTTACATGGATACATTCCTATGTGACAAAGGATAAGAAAAAAACTTACTGTATCTACGATGCACCATCGGAGGAAGCAATCCGAAAATCGGCAAAAGCGAATGGGCTCCCGGTGGATAACATCATCGAGGTTCGTGTTCTGGATCCCTATTTCTACAATTAATCCCTAATTCATTATTTCATTCTGAGAGGGTATCTCAATAATTATTTACAGGAAAGACGTTTTCCGTAAATCAAAATTCTAATTATTAAAATACCCTCTTTTCTTAACCTTTCAACCCTCCCATCTCCACATCATTCAATCTCTTGCCGGATGCAATCATATTGAACAGGCTTACAGGGAGGCTATTTCAGGAAAATACTACTGGCACCAGTTTGGTGACCTTCACCTGATATTACCCTGATACATATTGAAATAAATCAGTCTTTTTAGCTGGTTTCAGGAATTTTCATGAAGTTTACAAATATGCTCCAGGACATGCCTGGTCCCGTTTTCGGATTCTTTAAAGAATTCCACATCCGCCGGGAAATATTTTCCGTTTTCATCCCTGGCCCTGAAAGAAATGGCAGCATCCAGGGCTTTTAATATCCTGTCATAAGGTTTATTGAGCTTTTTTGCTGCCTGAATGGGTGCAACCAGCCGGTCTTCGGGACTTAATTTTCTGTATAGATCGCAACCAACCCTGAACAGGGTATCGCCCAGTGCTTTGTTCTGAAATCGCGCCAGCAGATCATCGATATGTTCTTCGAGCTGGGTCTGTGTAAATTCACCCGGATAAAGTTCCATCAGAATATCAGCTGACTGCACCATGGTTTGCCGGGTGGCCTGGTAAATTTCAGTATCCTGTAAGGCTTCAAACAGGTAGATCCAGGCTGGATTTTTTTTGAAACCCAGGTAGGCGGCAGTCGCATGGCCCAGGTTATGAATAAAAAGCTTGCGGTCAACCCAGGCCTTGATATTTTCTTTGGGTGCCAGATCCGGTATATCCGGAACCGGATTCCTGAAACCATGTCTGGCCACAATCAGTGAATTATAGGGCTCGGCAAAAACCTGGAGGGGATCAGTTTCCAGATCTTTCTGTGACATGATGGGAACCATTTTCCCAATGCTTGTTTCAACCAGTCCCACCAGTGTAATTACGGGATAATCATCGGGTAACAGGCGTTTCAATTCATCCAGGATATATTGGTCGGCATTTCGCATATTTTCAGCGATAATGATATCAAGCGGCCATTCACCATGTATCTGCCTTCGAAGGATTAGCGCCCGGGCTATCAGCGGCAATGTTGCCGGCAGTCCCTGCTGCCCAACTGACAAAGCAGCAATGGAAGCATCGGCCAGTTCAGCCGCTACCAAATCATCTTCGAAGAGATGAATTCCACGGACACGGGTTACCGGTAAGATCTTATCCTCTCCCTGACTTTTGATGATTACCTTATACTGCTTTTGCCTGTTAAGATCATCAATCAACCGACTGTTAATGTCAACAAATACAACCTCATATCCCGAACGACCAAACACCTGGCCAATAAATGACCGGCCGATTTTCCCCCCGCCAAAAAGCACCAGTTTCTTGCCTGTCATACCTGATCCGTCTTAGATAATCCAACCTGACTTAAATAATCCCTGTAATAAGGCTCAACCAGCTGCGCTTTGCGGCCGGGGAATTCTTCAAAAAAGGTTCCCCCGTTGTAAAAACAGGCAAATCCTCCCGACGCAACACCCAGGGCTACGGCGTCAAATATGCTCACCTGTTTACCAGGCATTTCCATCAGCTGTTTTGCTACGGAAGCTATCACCCCCCCGGTGAAATTATCACCACAACCTGTTGTATCGCCTGGCTTCTCAACTGATTGTTTAAGTTCGGTTTTTACCTTTTCCGAAACAGGCAATCTCGAATAGGGCACCTTTCCAAAAAGTGAATTGTCAGAGAAAAAATGCACCTCATTTGAACCATGTGTAATGATCAATGCCCCTGTACCGGACGATTTAAAAAACTGTACTGCGGCTTCAACCGATCCGGTACCGCTTAATCGAAGTGCTTCCTCCATATCGGTTACCAGCAGATCGATATACCGGTATGTTTCAACAGTGTCTCCCAACTTCCAGGGTTTTGAGGGATCGTGTTTTTCACTCAGAAAATCGTAAACGGTGTTCACCACGGTTAATGCCCTGTGTTCCCTGGCAGTTTTCAGCAATTGGCCCAGGCTGAAATGAATATGCGGAACCAATGCTGTCCCGCCAAAAACAACCATATCGCTCCTGAAGAATGAATCATCCAGGTCCCCTGGTTTAAAATCCCAGGCCGCCCCTATATTATTCACAAAGATCCTTTCTCCATGTCCCTGGTCAAAATCCGGATCGGAGAGCACATCGGTAAAAGGTGTATAATGACTCCCGGTTTTAAAAAGACCAATATTCAAAGGAGTAAGTGTCAGTTTGCTTTCGATAAATTTCCCGCCTTCATCAGCTCCCCTGCATCCATAAAACCTCACTCCGGCGGACAGCCCATGCAGGATCTGCGCCGCGTGAATGAGCGAAACTATGGAAGGCCCGCCAATATTTGGGGTAATCGGCTTCATTCCCCTGGTGATTTTATCACGAACTCTTGCATAGGGTTCACCGGAGAACTTCTCAAATTCCTCCGTGAAAACAAGTTTCCCCGGAGACAATCCACCGTCTCCCGGAATTTTTGAAAGGTACCGCATGAATTCCGGATCATTGAAATCTATCGGCTTATACAGGTAGTCTACCAGGGCACAGCCTGTACCCGAAATGATAAATGTATGGCTTGCCGGCATCGCTTACAGATATTTTTTATAATCTGAAACAAGCAGATGCAAAGGTGGTTCATCTTCATCAATTACCGGGAATCTACCGACCGGTTCAAAAAAGCAATTGTCCGCCGTATCATCATTCACGGCGCTCACCTCACCCACAAGCACTTTTCCTTTACCTGGTTCACCATAAAACCGGTGGTACATGCCCTGTTCAAGGCAAATGCTCTCACCGGGTGTCAGGATCACCGTACCACCGGCTACAACAGTACGTTTTACACCGTCGGTCTTAAAATGAACCGATGTGGTATCCAGTTTATCGTCTGAAGTGGCATTAAATAATTCGATAACCAGGTTGCCGCCCCCCCGGTTAATAATATCTTCCATTTTGGCCCAGTGATAATGCATGGGGGTTTCCTGGTTCTCCTCCACGATCATGATCTTTTCCGCATAGGGTTTTTTATCCACATTGTATTTGCCATTTCGGATGGTGAATAAGAACAGTCCCCTGGAATAGAAATTCCCTGATCCAAAATCAGTGATGTCCCATCCCAGCATGTTATCAATGATTTCCAACGCATCATGTTTGTTCTTTTTCCAATCTGATACTGACCACTGCGCCCACGGAGGTAATATAAATTGCTTTTCGGCCATAAATGCCCTGGCATCCCTCAGGATCTGGTTTATTTCGCTCCTTTTCATAGCTATATATTGGAGATAATAAGATTTTATGCTAAAGTAAGAAATTTTGCCTGCCCAAACTTAAATGCCATTTACATACTAAATTAGGTTAGTTTTTCAGCTGTGTATTATTTAATAAATTATGAGTATCCGGAATCATGCATAATCATTTGAAATCATCATTCAATAATCAATTGGAAACTTGAATAACTGCATATTACCCTGAAAGGGTATAATTTCAATAACCGTGGGTATAACCCACGGAGGTGAAGGCATGCAAATATCTCAACCCTGAAGGGTTGAATTTGTTATGGGAAGAAACGCTCATCAATTTTTATTCCATGCTCTTCTAAGAGCCGTTTGTATTCCTCAGCGAATGCCTCTCTTTCATGATGTTTCTGTTGGTTAATTATATAAAATGAGTATCGGGAATCATGCATAATCATTTGAAAGCATCATTCAATAATCAATTGGAAATGTGAATAATTGCATATTACCCTGAAAGGGTATAATATCAATAACCGTGGGTATAACCCACGGAGGTGAAGGCATGCAAATATCTCAACCCTGAAAGGGTTGAATTTATTATGGGAAGAAACGCTCATCGATTTTAATATGAGTTTGTGTTAGTGTTTTCTTACAATCTTTTGTTCGCAGAATAACATGGTAAAGGATTTGACGGTAGCTTGACATAACAGATTTATTATTGGTGTAAGTACGAATATAATTGTGATTATTTACCTATACAAAGCTATTTAGA
>DATEVU010000042.1:0-2586 GCA_035258345.1 Bacteroidales bacterium | reverse complement strand
GTAAAACGGTTGTGCGTATGGCTGAAGAATCCCTTGTATGCATCACAGAGATAATTTCCCCCGTGAGCTGCGCGATAATGCTGACATCCAAAGTGACAGATAAAATTCCATTCACAGTCGTTACAACCGGGAGACTGCTGCTTTTTACGGCCGTTAAATGTCTGCACCTTCCGGGTTTTACGAATCTCATGAATCGTCGTTTCACGCAGATTTCCTGACAACCATTCCCCTTCCACAAAAAAATCGCAGGGATATACGTCGCCATTATATTCAATCACCGCATAACTGCCGCACTGATTTTTGAATGCACATATTTCCGGTTCCATACCCATATATATTGCCAGGATATTCTCAAAAAGTCTTATTGAGGCAGCCGGTTTTCCGTTATTATACCAGAGATCAAAAAGGGCACAGAGGAAATCCCGGTACTGCTCGACGCCGACAGAGTATTCTTTCACTTTCCCTGTATCTCCATCAATCTCGACACAAGGGATGAACTGTAAGAAGTTAAGTCCGTTTCTGACGAAGAAATTATAGAGCTCCACGGGTTTCTTAACCGTCACATCATTCACAACGGCAAGAATACTGAAATCCACCTGCTGATTTCTGATGGTCTGGATTCCTTTCATTGTCCTGTGGAAGCTGTTATCCCCGTTTGCGGAATGACGGTAGTGATTATGATATACTTCAGGACCATCGAGGCTGATACCAAGAAAGAAGTTATACTGTTTGAAGAATTTTGCCCACTCGTCGTCAAGCAGTATGCCATTTGTCTGCAGATTGTTGCTTACCAGTTGTGCCGGCAGACCATAACGTTGCTGATACCCCACTACCCGTTTAAAAAAATCGATACCGGCCAAAAGAGGTTCTCCGCCCTGCCAGCCGAATGAAGCGCACTTCCCGGCTGATTTCATATACCCGGATATCATGGTTCTGAGCGTCATATCGTCCATGATATGATGCTCTTGGAAACGATAGGGATCGCCAGGTCGCCGGTAAAAGCAATAGGTACATCGCATATTGCAATCCGCCGATACCGGTTTTATTAACAGGCTTATTTCGCCGTCCATGTATGGACACATCCGTAGAAATCAATCACTTATGATTTCAGGTATTTTGCAAACCAGTCAATCGTTCGCTGCCATGCATCCTTTGATGACCCAGCATGATAACTTGGACCTTCTCTATGAAATGCGTGTTTTGCACCCGGGTATATCTTGATATCAAATGTCTTGTTGTTTTTCTTCAGCGCTTCTTCAAATTTTTTGACATCCTCAACGGGGATACCTGCGTCTTCTGCTCCGTAATTTCCGAGCAGCGGGTTGGTAAGTTCCGGCGCAAAGTCAATAGGTGATTTTGGCTGCAACGGGGTTATTTTGTTTATGGGACGGCCATAAAACACTACAGAAGCCTTCAAGTCTTTTCTGTGCGTGGCAAAGAGGAGAGAATATCTTCCTCCCATGCAAAATCCCATGCAGCCCAGGGAATTGGTGAATACGACGGGCTGTTGTTTCAGATACTCAACTCCGGCATCCAAATCCGCCATCGCATCGGCATCCGATAGTTTACCGAGAGCATTCATCGCTTCATCGGAACCGCCGGGGTAATCCGCTCCGAGACTGCGGGATACAAGGTTAACGGAAAGGCTGACATATCCCTCTTTTGCGAGATTCTTGGCAACATCTTTAATATAATCCGTGATACCCCTGTTTTCGTGAATCACGATGACCCCCGGGTATGGTCCTTTCCCGGCAGGTTTGGAAAGATACCCGCCCAGTGTTACACCTTTGCCCTCGAACCGAACATTCTCGGAAATAACATCCGACTTTCCTTCTGCGTGAGCAATTCCCGGTATTTTTACCATACCTCCCACCATGGTTAACCATCCCACAATCTTCAGAAACATTCGCCTTGAAAGACTCATGTGTTCATGATGAACCTGATGATTACTATCCATAGTACCCCCCTTTTCCCCTAACAGGCGCGAGATCAGCAGCAGCCCTTTCAACGCTGACGGATGCCTTCAAATAGCATACTTATTTAGAGTTATTCTCTTCAGCGGTTCAATGCTTATAATAATTTCCAATGTTAGTAAATAAATTTAATTGACATACAAGCGGAACTTTCCTATATTATTCGTGCCAAAAAGCAATGTCTAAGTCAAAAACGGAAATTCTGTATGCATTTTTTTTCGGAACAACGCAGACTACATGCCGCACAAAAACTGATCGAGCACATTGGTAAGTTAATTGATGCCCGTTTTTCGATCCGCCTTTGGGATGGATCAATAATCCCCTTGGGCAGCAATGTCGATACGGATTTTTTTATTTCCATAAATGAACCCGGCGTTATCGGGTCGCTCCTGAGGAGACCGACATACGAAAACCTGCTCCTTCATTACACGAAAGGCCATATCGATATTCACGGCGACCTGATTGATTTCTTTGGTTCTTTCTCATTTTAAGTGGGTAGCCCAACCTTACTGTAGTCCAATTTTCCTGTAAGCATATAGATCATGGTTTTGAGGTTCTTAAAGGTTCTGTAGCCTCTCGCCTTTGCCTTGGCCGCCTGAACGAGACTGTTGAG
>DATEVU010000041.1:0-21265 GCA_035258345.1 Bacteroidales bacterium | reverse complement strand
TGTAAATGAAACCCGCATTATGCACGCTCAAAAACTGCTCGCCGAAACAGATAAAACCGTTATTGAGGTAGCTTTTGAATGCGGGTACGAAAACACCTCCTATTTTAACCGTCAGTTCAAAATTTGTTGCCAGACTTCACCCACGGCCTTCAGGGGATTGCTGAAACATGAGTAGAAAGTGTACCTC
This sequence comes from Bacteroidales bacterium, assembly GCA_035258345.1. Taxonomy (GTDB): domain Bacteria; phylum Bacteroidota; class Bacteroidia; order Bacteroidales; family UBA10428; genus UBA5072. The sequence continues at coordinate 21,078 of DATEVU010000041.1, read as the reverse complement.
ACAACCTGCTACTGTGTTATAATTGACATGGCAGTAACCGTTATAATATTGGTTGTACTTTCTCCGGGCTGTAATACAGGCAATGCATTTTCTTCGCGAAGTACGTGGCGCGCTTTACAAAGAACGTTACAGGGTTCTATTCCCAGTACATATTCCCCGTAACCCATCATTTTCCATTGGGTGATATAGGGAAGCTGATGTACATTGAAACTAATGCTTACAGCGACCCCAGCTATTTCATTTTTCAAGGTAACGCTGGTTTCTCCGCTGTTGTTTCCTTTTATGGTATGAAAGAATACCTGTTCATTGTAAGTTGGTTGAGGCTTAATAAATTTCCGGTATTCCTTCATTCCGGGAACAGAATCCGCATCACGGGGAACAGTTTCCAACGGTTCGATCATAAATTCGGCATCTTCAGATAAAAACGGATAGCCAAAGTTCATGTGGTAAAGAATGGTATAGGGTCTTGGTTTGTTCCCGAAATTGGATATCTTATCTGACAAACGGATCACGTTTTCAGCTTTGTTCATAGGACTGTTTTTATATTGTACACAAATCACTGATTGATATACCTTTTGCATACCCTGATTATGCCTTCCAGAAATGCTTTAAAACAGGATATAGTTCCTTATAGGATTCGAATTTTTTGTCGTATAATGTTGCATTTTCCGGATTTGGTGAAACTTCATTTTCGGTCCTGTTATGCTTTAGCAGCTGTTCAACTGAAATTTCCTCCATTGCGCTACAGGCAATCATGGCTCCTCCATAACAACCTGCTTCCTTAATGTCGCGTACAATGATCCTTTTGTTCAGCACATCCGCTTTCAATTGGGTCCAGGCGCTATGGCGGGTGCCTCCTCCTGTGGCAATGAAAGTATTGATCTTCATTCCTGATTTCTCCATCAGCTGGAGGTTCAGTTTCATTTCCAGGGCAACTCCTTCAAGCAGCGCTTTCGTAATATCGCCCTTTGTTGTTGTATGCTGAAGCCCGATAATGGCTCCTTTGGCCCTGGTATCAAAATAGGGAGTCCCGGTGGCTGAGAAATAGGGAAGCACAAGCAGGTCAGTGGGCGCATGAGGCATGGCATCAAGAAGCAGCGTATAAGGATTTGCGCCCGATTTTGCTGCCTGCACAATTTCTGATTGACCGAGTTCATCACGCATCCAGCGCAGGATGTTGCCTCCTGTTAAACTATAGGCAACGCTTGTATATTTTCCTTTTATGGCATAATCATAACAGCAAAGGTTATTCTGCTGCAGTTCGGAAGAGAAACTTGGCTTGTCGAGTATCGGACAGAAGCATTCAACTGTACCTGTAGCATACATGCACATGCCCGGTTCAATAACACCTGCTCCGAGCGCTGCGCAAATCTGATCATGTCCACCTGCTACAAGCACAACCGGGTTTTTAAACCCAATCCTTCTTCCTGTCTCTAAACTGATGGTCCCTGTTATTTCCCCGGGGGCAGCAGGTATTGCGAGTTTATTGGCTGCCAGCCCTGCTGCCTCAAGAATTTCTTCGCTCCATTGGTGCCTGATAACATCAAACAACATGGTACGGCCCGCCATTGACCAGCTAATTTTTGGTGTAATACCCACCCTGAAGTGAAACAGATCTTCAAAGCATAGAAAATACCTTGTTTCCTTCCATACCGTTGGCTGGTTCTCCTTAACCCAGAGTATTTTATAAAGGGTGAACAGCGGATGAGGCGTATGGCCTGTTAGGTGGTAGATTTTTTCAATTCCAAAACTTTTACTCCATTCATTGGCAATATCCCTGGCCCTGGCATCAGAAGAAACCATAGCATTTCCCAAAACCTTTCCATCCCGGCCAACCGGTGTAAATGCTTCACCCTGGCTGGAGATGCTCATGGATATTACCGGATCGGAAGTTTTTGCATTTACCTCCGCAATCACTTCAAAACACTTATCTATTACTTCCTCCGGATTGAGCTCAGCCCAGTCAGGGTGAGGATGTAAAACAGGGTATTCCCTGAAAGCGAAAGCAAGTTCCTTTCCCTCGCTGTCAAATATTACTGCCTTACATCCCCCGGTACCTATGTCCAACCCCAGGTAACTCAAATCGAAAGTTATTAAATTTCCGTAATTTCATAACCAAGATAGCGGGTAACTGCTTCACGAAAAGCGCTACCAACAAGACCGGGAGTTACACTCACATGGTGGCGGTAACCACTGTAACCGATTTTATAGAGCTTCTCCTGTAATTTCTCAATTTTTGCTACGCCTCCGCAACCGAAAAAGCCTTCCTGAATGGGATCCTTCGTGATCTCACCTTCTCCCATATATACATGAAGTTTACCATCCTGTGTTTTGGAACTGGCAAAAGTGATTTTATTCGGAGCAATGCGACCCACATTGCACCCGAAACCACATCCGGCACCCAGCGCCTTGGCAAACATAGGGTGTTCAATGACCTCTCCCTTGCCAGTCATGAGACTTTGTGGTACCGGACCGCAATGGAAAAGGATGCACTTGTCGGGATCTTCACCATAGTTGTTATTCCAGTCAAGACATGTTGCCGGCTTTCCCGATGCAAGGTTAAGGCCGTACATGGTTATGGCATTGCAGATATCCAGTTCACATGCTGCCGGGAATCCACGGTCGTTAATTTCACTCAGCAATACACATGGGGCCACGCCAAATTCTTTCTCCATTTCTATCCAGCAGCGCAATGCAAGCGTATTTAGTCCATATTCAATGATAATTTCATCGATTACTACACCAAAACGGACCAGGTTTTCAAATGCTTTTTCAGGAACTTTCTTAAAGTTTGTATAGTTTTTAAGCCGTTCTGCTTTTTCTTTAGCTGCAGCGGATGTGATGTCAAGCTTGCGTACCCGGCTGAAAACTTCTGACAGATCAAGCACTTCGGTTGTAATCCCATACTTCTGAAGGGTCAGTTCGTCGTAACGCACTGTTTTAAATGCCGTTGTTCTTGCTCCTATTGCTCCCACGGTCATTCTTTTCATTCCGTTTACAATTTTGCAAACCTTGTCGAAATTGTCAATTTGCTGTTCGAAAGCTTTTGAGAAAGGATGCACGGTGTGAGGCGGAAAAACAGTGTAAGGCAACTGATACTGATAAAAAACATCCATGATGGAAAATTTTCCGCAAAATGCATCACGACGTACATCAAATCCCATTTTATCAAGCTCATCGGGGTAGGCCAGGATAAAAATTGGCACTCCTGCATCCTGTAAGGCTGAAACAGCGCCGGTTTCATCTCCAAAGTTCGGCAATACCAGAATAACTCCATCGAATTTGCCCCGGTTATCATCCAGGAATTTTGCATATTTCCGGCCCTCTTCAGGACTCTCTACAGCCCCAAAGCGGGTCAGATTGCTATCCATCATTATGCATCCGTACCCGAGCTTTGTCAGGATTTCGCTTACTTCTTTGCGGGCGATGGCGATTAATGATTCCGGGAAGAATCCCCGGTTGCCATAATAAAGTGCGAAAGTTGATTTATGTATATTCATTGTAGTGGTAATTTAGTTGTTACTGTTTTGAATCAATGAGTATCTTGTTTGCCGACCCTGCTATTTCAAGCTGGTTGTTAATAATGTCGAGCATTTCGTTATAAACTGCCTCCTGGGCAGCTTTTACGGAATCATTCATCAGTCTCTCATAAGGTTGCCTGATTGCTGTGGCAATGTTAACTTTTGCAATACCCTGTTGAAATGACTTCATGAGGTAGTCTTTACGTATACCGGTTCCGCCATGTAACACCAGGGGCACACCAACCGACTCATTGATAACCTTCAGATGTTCGATATCCAACCGTGCTTCGACCTTTTTCTCAGAGCGCGTTGCAGCGGAAATCGCACCGTGAATATTGCCAATAGCAACGGACAACCAATCGGTATTTGTCTCATTTACAAACCTTTTGGCTTCTATTTCCGAGGTGAAACCTTTTCCAGAAGTAAAAAGCTCTTCATACGGTGGCAAAGGTACTGATTCATGTCCCAAAACCGCTCCAAGCTCAGATTCCACCGGAATTCCAGCCCGATGGGCTATCTCAACAATGCTCAATGTATTCTCAATATTCTCATCAAGCGAAAGCCTTGAACCGTCGATCATTACCGAGTCATACCCAAGGTTGATTGCTTCTGTAATAATCTTTTCGAATTCAGTCAGTTGATTATCCTCATCAATCACCGGTACATGATCAAGGTGCAATCGTGTATAACGTACATCTTTTAATTTTTCATATTCATCACGGACTTCTTTGATACTGCCTGATTTGAATTTAATCCATTCTAACCTTGCGACCATCACAAGTCCGAAAGTACCAGTGTCTGACAAGGCTCTGATTACCGGTTCCATCATGGGCAGGTAGGGTATGTTAAAACCGGGAACAACAATCCCGTTTTTCCGGGCAGTGGCTAAGATCTGTCCAACATTGATTCTTGCATTAGTCATAGGTTACCGATTTGCAGGTTGCTATAAGACAGGGGTCTTCAACCGAATATCAGACCCCTGTAAATCCATGACTAAAGTAATTCGTAATAATCTAAGAATGTAGCAATTGATTTGCTATGTATTGAACTATATTTACATAGTAATAAGCATATATATCAATAACTGTTAATATTATACATTGCAATACGGCCTGGATGTCCAAATCAATATTGGAGTTTCACCTCCAATTATGCTTTACAGCGACCTCCAGAAATCGTAATGGTTTTCTTCAAGCCTTTGCATACTGGGATAATGATAGCAGATAAGTTCATCCTTGTCTGCCACGAAAAATCCATTTGTGCAGGTTCGATACAGCAATTCCCCATTAAAGGTACGCAATACGGTCTTCCTTGTTTTGTCGGGTTCATTCTTCAGAATAATCAAACAATCGCGCAGGTGCCCGATATTCGGGTAAGGCAGGTTCTGTGCCGAACCACGCATCGGATCGCTTGCAAGCTGATCGAGGACAAGCTCTACAAACAGGAGCCTTGGAATATGTACCTGTTCACATTCCGAAGTAAGTTCTTTCGCAAAGGCAGAAGGGGCCAGTGTACTGGCAATTACCGGGGTGACCGGACAAAGTTCCTGGTACAGGTGGAGCATACCCGCTTGTTCGGACTTTCTGTCATAGGGTCCCCGGGCTAGCTCCAGCATACGGCCGTCGTCGGTAACGAGGTACAGGTTTTTCAACGCTTTCATGGGGACTTGTTCCAAAACCCGGTAAACAGAAAGGTATACGGAACTTTTGGGAGAGCCGTCCTCCTTTCTCACACAGCGTTTGTTGATATAATCCATGGGGAGAAGGGCCTTTGCAGCTTCAGGATCCACCTCAAAAAAAATGGCCTGACCGCGGGTCTTTTTGCGGGTACCTGTTGCCATGTATTCGCCAAAGTCCCTGGGTGGCAACATAGAAGCAATCAGCGCTTCCGGCAAAACACTCAGATAAATAAATGTATTCATATTATTTGAGATTTGATGATTGGATGACCGGATGATGAAAAGATCGGATGAATTAACCAGAGCCCTGTTATTGTTACCTAATTTACCAACATATTGTCATAAAAGCAAGAAAATTAAGTAAAGAAAACGTTCTTGTTTGCATTTATTTTTGTAGTGATCATTGTCCCTGTTATTTACAGGATGGTTGTTAAAAGAGGTGAAAAAAGATACAAAGACGAGATCGAAGAGGTTGATTTTTAGCACGCGTAATATCAATTCAACATGAAAGCTATTTTAATTGTATACAATCAGGCTCTTACCGAAAAGGTAGAGTCGCTGTTAAATAAATCGGGGATTAAAGGTTTTACCCTGTTCCCATCGGTAATGGGAAGGGGTTCGGCTGAAGGGGAACCCCGCATGGGAACGCATACCTGGCCCGAAATGAACTCGGCAACGCTCACCATGGTAAATGATGACCTTGTGGATGCGGTGCTTGAAAGGGTTAAAAAACTCGATGAAGTTAATCACGAAGTAGGTATCCGGGCTTTTGTCTGGGAGGTTGAGAAATCCATATAAACAACAATGAGAACTATTCATTACAAATAGTTCCCATTCACTCCGGGTAACCGTAGTTACCGTTCATGCCAGATTACTGTTATTGCGGCCGGCTGTACTTACCGGTCAGAGACCGGTGGTTGCAACCCGTGACATTCCGGCGAAACTTTTTATGGCATCGCTTTCGTGCCGTCCATTCGGCCTTCCCTGAGGAAAACCTTCCCGGACAAAGTGACTTTCACTTTTGTTTACCCTCCTGTCCGAAGACTGGCAGATGAACAGGTTAAAAGAACTTCGGCTTTTCAGCAGCCCTTTATCTCTCATCTGGTAGATCAAATGTACAATAAACCTGAAAACCTGCCTAAGTTTTACCCTCACATATATCAACCGGGTTTGCACAAGAGATATCAACATTTGTTAATAACTTGGATGTGACTTATTTTGCCGGCGGAAGTAATACTTCATCAATTACATGAACTACACCGTTGGAACCTTGCACATTAGCCAGTACCACATTGGAAGTTCCATTAATACTTACTGAGGAACCCACATTCACAGCAATGTAATTTGGTAAATACCCATTACCTGTCACTATCCCGGTAGCTTTCCGGAGGCCCCAGGTAGCTTGGTTTAACACCTCCGGTATCCACCACAATCTTTTGCAGAATAACACCCGGATCTACCATCCAAATTTTGAGTGTATGGTATCCCGGCTCCGAAAGCATATGGATGCTGGATCCCCTGCGCGAATTGTCGCTTACTGACTTCTCCCAGTCGGCATTCCCGTTCCGTGCATCATAATAATCTTCGGGAACCAGTGTGACAACCTGTGGCTCTTCGTTATCAAAAGAAATGCCATATCGGATACCCCTCCCGGGCAGAAAGTTCAGGGTTGGTGCAAATATGGGTTCAACAATAACCTTTCCTCCGTTGAATAAATACATCTGATATTCCAAAAAGGGTGAGTCTTTTCCGGGGGTGAGCACAGGAGCATCTATTTCAGCGGTTGCCCGCATGGCGGATAAGGTGTGCCCGTAATCTTCAACCCTGATCCATCGGTTGCCCCCAATATCCGTTTTATGCGTGTAATGCTCGGCCTCGATGGAAACACAACAGTTGCCTTCCACAAAACCAACCCAAGTACCGGATGTAAATTGCAGTGGCTTAACGGCAGTAACAACCACGTCCACTTCCTGTCCTGTACCGGATACTTTCAATGCGCCGTGATTCTTCCCGGCAGGGACACTTTCCCAGTCTATGCTGATCCATATCCGTTTGTTCTTCTCCACCAGCCCTCCTGCTTCACTTATTATCATCCATGGTGCCGATTTACTGATTTCAAACCGGAACGGTGTTGTTCCCCGGTTGAATATTTCAAGGTACCGGGATTGCCTGTTAAAGACATCGAATTCAGGCAGGATAGCCACCTCCGGATTTCCAGGCCACACATCCTCCGTACCTTCGGGTGAAACACCCATTGCCGGATTTTCCGGTACAACGATTCGCCGGAGCTCAATTGCCTGCAGACTGTTAACCGGAGGATCTCTCCAGCCGGTATAACCCAGGTGTGCCTGATCCATAAAATGGCTCCACTTACCTCCGGCAAAGGATCTGTTGTAATAGCCCATTAAGCTTGTATCAGCCTGGAATAGTGCCAGCACATGATCAGCCATGTCATTGGTGCTTGCCCTTAGTTGCTTCGCGTACAACTGATTCTTCCCGGCCGTAACATATAAATCATTCACCATGGCACAGGCTTTGGCAGGAAACAAAACCAGCTGATAGAATGCGTCCCGCTGATCAACTGGCAATTTGTAATATATGCTTTCAGCCTGCACGGCAATGTTGTTATAGTCATTTACAACGGTTTCGGCTTCGCGGTAATGGATAAGGCTATAGGTTGAGGGGTCAAGCAATTCGGGTTTGCGGCGGCCATTGAATCGCGTATAATTTGAAATAATCTCCGCAATTTCCCTGGCAAACTCAGGTCCAAACTGCTGTGCGGCCCATAACCGGGTATACTCCCGGATATTGTCATGCCTAAGGCTATCACTGTACCAGGCCAGGTCCATGAAATAATGAAGCGGAAACTCATAGCCTTTGAAGTGACCCACATTTACAATCCATATGCGATCAGCCCCGTACTGCCGTGCAAAGGTAAGCTGATCCCATATTTTTGAAACCGGGCTTGTATTGATCCATTGATAACTCCGTGGACCTCCATGGTAATCAAAATGATAATATATTCCGGCACCTCCGCTCCGTTTGCGTTCTTCGGCTGTTGGCACCCGGCGCAGGTTTCCCCAGTTATCTTCGGCCCAGAGCAGTGTGACATCCTCAGGAATCCTCATCCCCGCACTATGATATTCCTGCACCTCCTTGTACAGGCACCACATCTGAGGAACCTTCTCCACATCGGGGTTCATTTCTTCTGCGATAATGTTGCGCTGTACAGCCACGATCCTTTCCAGCAGGGTCATATTTGCCTCCGGACCACCCGGTGCCATTTCGGTGTCATCCGCCCCACGAAGGCCAATGGTGATGATACTCTCATAATTTCTGTTTCGCCGGATCCCTTCTCTCCAGAAATTTTCCAGTGTATCCGGGTATCCGGCATAATTCCAGCTTCCCAGCCTTTGCTTAAAACGCCGGTCCCATTCCTTCTGCGCCCTTAGCATTGGCTCCTGGTGCGAAGTGCCCATTACGATACCATATTCATCTGCAAGCCTGGGATTCTCAGGATCATCCTCGTTAAACGCATTGTTCCACATGGCCGGCCAAAGATAATTTCCCCTGAGTCGCAGGATCAGCTCAAAAATTTTCTCATAGAATGCACTGTTATAGTTGGCAACGCCCTGCGGCACGGGAGGGTCATTCCGGGGCTCTATCCATCCGAATTTCGCTGCCACCCAGTTGGTCAGATCCGGTGCTTCATCGTTCAGAAAGATACCCCGGTATTTTACCGAAGGCTCACCCAGCGTAAAAGGCCCGGGGGCTATATAAAGATCCCGGTTTGAAGCTACCGGAACATCGGCCCACCAATACCACGGCGATACACCAATCTGTGCCGACAGTTCGAACATGCCGTACAAAGTGCCCCGCTTGTCGCTGCCGGCAATTACCAATGCATGGTCGACCCCGGGCAATGGTTTCCTTACCACCTGTATCAGGAACTTTTCCCATTTTCCGGCCAGCTGGGATCCGTCAATTTTATTTTCACTTGCAAGGCTGTCAATAATCCTACTGCTTCCAAGTGTTCCGATGATCATGATCTCACCGGCTTTGGGGTACGTGTCAATATAGAGGTCCGGCTTTACCGTAGTGACCTTTTCAATATCCGCCTGTAATATTTCAGCCACCTTCAACACACCGGCAAAATCATGAGAACTGAGGCAGAGTGGCGCTGTTCTTCCAACAGCAGCAAGACAAAACCACCCGTCCGTCTTTTTTTCGGAAACAAGCGGAGTACTGTCAGCTGCCTTGATATTTGTCAACTGCAGGCACAGGGATAGGATTACCAGGCAGAATAATTTGCACTTCAAGTGTCCCACTGTAAATGGCAAGAAATATTTCATTGAACTAAAAGTAAAAATAATATCCTTTCCCTGCAACCGATTGCAAAATATTGTTGAATTATTTTCATATTTTTGGTTTTTATCCGTAATTTGCAGCCTCTATATCCCATATGAAATCAATTCACGACGTAACCATTTATGACATTGCACGGGCTTTGAATATATCTGCATCTACCGTCAGCAGAGGTTTGAGAGATCACCCGCACGTCAGAAAGGAAGTAAAAAACAAGATTCTGCTGACAGCCAGGAAAATGGGCTACCAGCAAAATATCTTCGCCAGCAACCTGAGGCAGAAATTCACTTCTACCATAGGGGTGGTGATTCCACGTCTCGACAGTTACTTCATGTCGACCGTAATATCAGGCATGGAAAATTCTGCCAATAGTCAAGGTTATAACCTGATCATCAGCCAGTCCCAGGAATCCCTCAAAAAGGAGTCGGATAATATAACCACCATGTTTAACAGCCGGGTTGACGGATTACTGGTTTCGCTTTCTTATGAAACACAAAACCTCGACCATTTCAATGTTTTTTTTAGAAAGGGGATACCCGTGGTTTTCTTTGACCGTGTAGGTGATCATCCGAAATGCAAAAGCGTGATCATCAACAATTACAAGGCCGGATATGAAGCAACCCTTCATCTGATTGACCAGGGCTGCAAAAACATCATGCATTTGGCTGGCAGTCTGAACCGGAATGTATATGCCGACCGTTTCAACGGTTACAAACAGGCGTTGAATGACAATGGCCTGCCATTTGATGATAATTCATTGATTGTTTCCGATTTAAGCTCTAAAGCCGGAGAAGATGCCGCCCAGGCAATACTGAAACAGAAAATACTGCCTGATGGCATTTTTTGTGCCAATGATCACACTGCCATTGCCCTGATCTGTGAATTTAAACAGGCCGGTATACGAATTCCTGAGGATATGTGTATCGTAGGATTTAATAATGATCCTGTTTCCAGGGTAGTGGAGCCCAACCTGACCACTGTGAATTACCCCGGCCGGGAAATGGGTGAAATAGCTGCATCAATACTGATCAATACCCTGAAAAATAATCAAAACCCCATGCTGAACAGCGTAGTTCTTACGCATTCACTGATTATCCGCCAATCCTCACGACGGAAATAAAATAGTTTCATTTGAAATTATATTTACTTTCATTTAAAATATATTTGGTTTTGTTTTGAAGTTTTTTACCTTTGAAACGAATTATTGTCGTGCTTTTACCTTTGACCTCCTAACAGAATAACTATGATCTTCAACCTTCAGCGGTTCTCCACCCACGATGGCAACGGAATCAGGACGATCATTTTCTATAAGGGTTGTCCCCTCCGGTGTCAGTGGTGCTGCAATCCCGAAAGCCAGTCTTTTGCATACAACCTGCTTTACGACAGAAGGATCTGCAGGAATTTTGGGGATTGCCTGAAAACGGATGATATTTCAATTACGGTTAATAACCCGGGGATTCATATTGACCGGCTCAAGTTACATCACCCGGAAAAATTCAGGAATATTTGCCTATCCAAAGCATTGACAGTTTCAGGAGAGGAAAAAAGTGTTGATGAACTTCTGATTGAAATAGAAAAAGACCTTCCTTTTTACAGGCACGACGGAGGAGTTACCTTATCCGGCGGCGAACCACTTTCCCAGGGCCCGGAACTGGTATCCCTGTTAAAGGAGCTAAAAAGGAAAAATATTGGCTTATCTGTTGAAACATCGCTTCATGTCAGCTGGGAAAATGTGGAAAGATGCCTTGGACTGGTTAGCACATTCCTGGTGGATCTGAAACATACCGATCATGAAAAATTCAAAGCTTACACACAGGGTGATGCAGGACTTATCATGAAAAACATTAAAAAGCTTGCGGAACAAAAAGTAAATATCATTATTCGTGTTCCGGTGATCCCTGATTTCAACCATTCGAAGGATGAAATGAAACAGATTATTGACTTCGCCGCTTCGCTTGACCATGTCCGGGAAATTCACTTTCTTCCCTTTCATACGCTGGGTGTGGAAAAATACAACATGCTCGGCATGGAATACCTGTTTGGCAACAAGCAGCCGGTTCAAATTTCCGAACTCCAGGATTATATAGATTATGCAATATCAAAGGGACTCCAAACAAAAACCGGGGGATAAAATGTTACTCACCAGAAAATCAGACCAGGTTTCAGAACGTATAACCATACTGAGAGAGAATGTATTACGTACAAAACCCACTGTGTGCACCGAAAGAGCAAAGTTTTATACGGATGTTTACCGTGAATCCGAAGACAAGCCGGTAATTATCAGGCGTGCCCTGGCACTTGAAAAAACGCTCAGGGAAATGACCATTTTCATTGATGCCGGTGAGCTTATTGTCGGTAACCAGTCTTCACAGCACCGGGCGGCCCCGATATTTCCCGAGTATGCAGTGGATTGGCTGCCCAGGGAAATGGACGAGCTTGACAAAAGGCCCGGAGATGCTTTTTACATTACGGAAGAGCATAAGAAGGAACTCCTGGAAATCTCCTCCTGGTGGAAAGGCAAAGTACTTTACGATAAAGGCAGGGCGTTAATGTCACAGGAATTGCTTGACCTGCAGGATGCTTCCATCATAAAGGCCACCGGAAATCTTACATCAGGTGATGCCCATATAGCCGTTGATTTTTATAAGATTTTAGAAGCAGGATTGGGCGGATACCTTCAGGAAATCGAACGGTATCACCGGCAGATAAAAAGGTACGAGCAGGACGGTATCCGGAAGGATCACTTTTATAGTGCACTTACCATCAGCATAAGGGCATTCCAGACCTTTATCCTCAGGTTTGCCCGATTGGCCGCCGCACAAGGTAAAAACGAAACCGGCAGCGAAAGGGAACAGGAGCTTATTACCATCAGCCGTAATTGTGAAACCATTGCAGAACAGGCACCTCAAAATTTTCATCAGGCCCTGCAACTGGTTTACTTTGTTCAGCTGATTCTCCAGATCGAAAGCAACGGACATTCGGTTTCCCTGGGGAGAATGGACCAGTACCTGTATCCCTTCTATAAGAAGGATATCATAACAGGTAATATCACCGATGAATTTGTTTCGGAACTGCTTGAGAACACCTGGATAAAACTTCTTTCTATAAACAAGATCCGGCCGTGGGCACATACCCGGTTCTCCGCAGGAGGACCGCTTTACCAGAACGTGACCATAGGTGGACAGACGGCCGGGGGTCAGGATGCAGTTAATGAGCTGAGTTTAATAATCCTGGATTCTGTTGGCAGGATGAAACTTACACAACCAAACCTGTCTGTCAGGTTCCACAAAAATATCAGTGAGCCTTTTATGATGGAGTGCATGCGGATCATTGAAAAAGGATTTGGAATGCCGGCCTTTAACAACGATGAAATAGTTATTCCTGAGCTCATTAAGCTTGGTGTTGAGAAGGAAGATGCATACAACTATTCGGCCATAGGGTGTATTGAGATCGCCGTTCCGGGCAAATGGGGTTACCGCTGCACGGGCATGAGCTTTCTGAACATGATGAGGGTCTTTCTTGCATCACTGTATGACGGGCTGGATAAACAATCCGGAAAAACATTCTGCAAAGGATCGGGTAATTTTATTGATTTTAACTCTTTTGATGAAGTTTTCAGGGCCTGGCAACATCAGATCAGGTACTATACCCAAAAGACGGTTGAAATTGATTCTGCAGTTGACACCGCTATCGAAGAACATGTACCGGATATCCTGTGTTCTGCTTTTGTTGACAGTTGCATCAGTCGCGGTAAAACCATCAAGGAAGGAGGATCCAAATATGATTTTATTTCGGGACTTCAGGTTGGCATTGCTAATCTCGGCAATTCACTGGCCGCCATCAAAAAACTTGTTTTCGAGGAAGGCAGGATAAAAAATCATCAGCTTATCCATGCCATTGAATCTGATTTTGCCGGAATGGAAGGTGAAAAGATCAGGTACCTGCTGCTCAATTTTGCCCCGAAATTCGGGAATGATGATGATTATGTGGATCTATTGCTGAAAGATGCCTATCTGGAATTTATCCGTGAACTCGAAAAATACCATACCACCCGATATAAAAGGGGCCCCATAGGGTGCAGGTACTATGCAGGTACATCCAGTATTTCCGCCAATGTGCCTAACGGGGCTGTTGTGCCCGCCACTCCCGATGGCAGAAAAGCATTTACCCCGGTAGCGGAAGGCAGCTCGCCGTCATCGGGAACCGATATGCTTGGGCCTACCGCCGTTTTTAAATCGGTATCAAAACTACCCACGGATAAAATTATGGGTGGTGTGCTGCTCAATCAGAAACTGTCTCCTGCGGCCATTAAGAATGATGCCGATAAAAAGAAACTTATTTCAATATTGCATACTTTTTTTGCTGACCTGAAAGGCTGGCATGTTCAATACAATATTGTTTCCCGTGAAACCCTGCTTGCTGCAAAGAAAAATCCTGAAAATTACCGTGACCTGATCGTCAGGGTGGCCGGTTATTCTGCCTTTTTCACTACCTTGTCACCTGACACGCAGGATGATATTATTGCCCGAACAGAGCATTCATTATAACACATTTATGAAAAAAGTACTTTGTGGTGTTGACATCGGCGGAACAAAGCTTTCCACAGCATTGGTCACACAGGACGGGATTATCCTTGACAAGATCTTCGACTGCGACCATGTTGACAAACCCGAAGCCCAACTGGTAGAACAGGTGGCCGGCAATATAAAGAAACTGGTCCGGAATAACAACCTGAATGAATCCGACCTGCTGGGGATCGGTATCGGATGTGCAGGTCACATGCGTTTCCGTGACGGTATTGTCATCACCACCTCCAACCTGAAAGGTTTTAAGAATTATCCCCTTCGGGATACCCTTCAGTCCTATTTTTCCGTACCGGTTATTCTGGATAATGATGCCAATGCCCAGGCATATGGTGAATTTAAATTTGGTGCCGGCAAAGGCTACAACGACATGGTATTCCTAACCATCAGTACAGGTATTGGTGCGGGTATTATTATCAACAACAGGTTGTACAGGGGAACAACCGGTACAGCAGGAGAATTTGGGCATACCATTGTCGAACCGGGCAGTGATCTGACCTGCACCTGCGGTAACCGGGGATGCTTAATGGCCTGCGCATGCGGTATGGCCCTCCCCCATCTCTTTGAACAAAAAACCAGGGCCGGCCGGATATCTCTCCTGAATTTGCCTGAGCCCGTTGATTATACAAAGATCAATGGCAAATTGTTAAAACAGGGACTGGACATGGATGACGCGGTTTCGAAAGAGATCATACTTGACAGCGGTTATTATGTTGGTATCGGACTCTATAATATATTCCAGGCATTAAATCCGCCACTTATTGTATTGGGCGGCGGCCTTATGAGCTGGGGCGATTTTTATCTCAACCAGATCAATAAGACATTTTATGAGCTGGCACGGGATATGATCTTTGATCCGGTGGAAATCAAGGTTTCTTCTATCGGAGCCGATGCCGGCATTATCGGTGCAGCATCCTTAGCGCTTGAATTATGTTGAATGAAAGACAGAATAAGATCCTGAAGTTTCTGGGTCATGATGACCAGACCACAGTGAATGATCTATCTGCACGGCTTAACGTGTCGTCAGTTACCATCAGGCAGGACCTGAATTACCTGGAAACAGAAGGCCTGCTGAAACGTGTTCATGGCGGAGCCGTGCTGAAAGACGCTGATGATCTGTCTAACAGGCTGGGTATCAACTATGAGAAAAAACTAAGGATTGCCAGGAAAGTGTCCACCTATGTAAATGAAGGAGAAACCATCCTGATTGAATCGGGATCGGTAAATGCCTTGCTGGCCAGGGAACTCGTCGGATTGAAGAAGGTTACAATTATCACTACCAATGTTTATATTGCCCGGCAGTTCAGGAAAAATGAACAGGCCAATATTATTATTCTTGGAGGCATTTACCAGCACGAAAGTGAAAGCATGGTTGGAAAAATAACAAAAGTCTGTATTGATCAGATCAATTTCGACAAAGCTTTTATTGGTATCGACGGTTATACGGAGGAAACCGGATTTACCCAGCGGGATCTGTTCAGGGCTGAAATATCAAGCCATATCATCAAACGATCGGGCGAGGTGTTTGTCGTTTCAGATTCCAGTAAATTCGGAAAAACCGGACTTACAAATATCTGTTACCCGGATGATATACAACATATTGCAACTGATATTGACCTTCATGAATCTTTTCGTACGGGATTTAGCCGGAAAGGTATCGACCTCATTGTTGCTTAGGGCATTCCCCTATTTCATCATAACAGCCATTTTCCTGAAACTGATCATCTGGCGGGTTGCTTCATCCCACAATCTGAGATTCAACGTTCTGAAACTTGAAAGAATGGTAATGGGCTTAACATTCCGGAAAATATCATTCTCATAATGGCAGCGTGCCAGATTATAATTGGGTATTTTTGAGCTCAGGTGATGAACATGATGAAAACCGATACTGCCTGTAAACCATTGCATGATGGCAGGCAGTTTCAGGAATGAGCTTCCTTCAATGGCGGCTGATTTATAGTCCCATTGCGGGCTCCTTTCCCAAAAAACATCATCATACTGGTGCTGTACATAAAACAGCCAAATCCCCAGGGCATGTGCGATCAAAACAATGGGGAGCTGGATCAGAAGATAACCTTTCACACCTATCAATAAACTCAGCACAGTGCCGGTTACAAGCAGTCCGATGTTGGTGATATATACATTAAGCCGTTCCTGCCTGCTCATTTTTTTTGTAGTCAACCGGTTCCTGAAAATCACCATATAAACCGGACCCAGGATGAACATAACAAACGGATGACGGTACATCCGGTACATAAAACGGTCCCGTGGGGACCGTGCGATGTATTCCTCCAGGGTGAGTGTCCATACATCGCCCACACCACGTTTGTCGAGATTCCCGGAAGTGGCATGATGAACGCGGTGCGTATTGTTCCAGGGAGAAAAAGGTGTAAATACCATAATACCGATAAACTTACCGACAATATTGTTGGTACTTATAGATTGGAAATATGACCCGTGTCCGCAATCATGGAAAATGATGAAAGCACGGATAAGCAGTCCGGCTGCAGGCAGGGAGAGCAAAAGGGTGACCCAGTAAGGATATTGCAGGCTTTGGACCATCAGGTACCAGATCACGGCATAAGGAACGAAGGTATTAAGCATTTGCCAGATGCCTTTTCGCAAATCGGGGCGATTGTATCGCATGATTATCTTTTCCCACGACCTGTCGGCTTGTATGCTGTTATCAATTGTCTGATTCATTTCCAAAAAAATTACAAAAAAAATAAGGATGCATTACACTGCTTTACTATAAAGCAATGAGGGCGTTACTAATTTTGATTCCATCAGTTTTATTCTCGCTGATTCGAAATTATATTCTGCAACAAGTTCTCTCATGACTTCCGAAACGTATTGTATTTTGGTGGCCAGGTATGCGTTGGTGCCTGAAAAAGCAAATCCTTCCGACATTTTCCCCCGGGCTGAATTAAATAAAGCCTGGGCAATGCAATATGGAGCTTCCCTGAAATTGCATGAACTTAAGCAATGCCAAACACATTTGAATGGTTTGGTATTTCCAAGCCGGATCTGCTCTACAAATTCATTATTTATCACCCTGCCCGGTAAACCCACCGGACTATCGATCAGGATAATATCCTCCTTTTTACAGGCGAGGTAAGTTTCTTTGAATGCCAGGGATGCGTCGCATTCATGGGTGGTTACGAACCTGGTTCCCAGCTTAACGGCCTTTGCTCCTGATCGCATAATGTCATAGATGTCTTTTCCGGTATATATCCCACCCGCAGCAATTACCGGAACCTCCCTGCCATACATTTCTTCAAACGGACGCAGGGTGTTTACCGTTTCTTCGATGAGCCTGTATAACGGAACAGGTGTTCCGGTAAGTTCGGCTTTTTTGAATCCCAGGTGCCCGCCGGCAAGCGGTCCTTCAACTACCACGGCATCAGGAATCAAATTGTATTTGCCGGACCAGTATTGAAAAATTAGTTTAGCTGCCTTGGCCGATGAAACCTTTACCGCAAGTTTGGTATGGTGGTTTGTAAAGCCTGCCTCAGCTATCATTGCCGGTACTTTCAAAGGTAATCCGGCACCCAGAATAATAATATCGGCTCCTTCCTCAAGTGAAACTTTTATAAGTGCTTCATGATCGGTCAGGGCCATCATGATATTTACACCAATGACACCTTTTGTCTTACTCTTGGCCAGTCTTATTTCCTTCTGCAAGGCCCTTTTATTGGCTTCACGGTAATTTTTCATGTAATCGGGTTCCCGCATCCCGATAGCGGCGGCGGAAATAATGCCGATACCTCCTTCATTGGCAACTGCCGAAGCCAATCCCGATAAGGATATAGCTACCCCCATACCACCCTGAACAATAGGTAGTTTCACCTCAAGATCACCAATCTTCAATGCGTTCATAGATTTTTAATAATGATATTCCGGGTAAAATTACCTGAATGAAATGCATCATTAAAATAATAGGGGCGAACCTGGAATAAATAGGTTTCAAAATGTTTTTTAGGGGCGAAATGATTTGATTTAGGTGCCGGTGAACGGCAGATTTTCTTGCTTCAGATCAATTCTTTCAGTTTGCTGGCTGACCCTTTGGATACAGGAATCGGATAATTAACATTTTCAAAAAAGAGCCTGTAGCCTTGTGAATTCCCTTCGAACCGTTCTATGTAGTTAATATTTATCATGTATGAACGGTGGCATTTGAAAATGAATTTATGCTCTTTCACTATTTCTTCGGCATTGGTCATGCTACACCGCACCATCTGGTTTTTGACGAGATCTCCGTCCTTCCAGAAAACCTCGATATAATTGTTGGCCGATCGGATAAACAGCAACATGCTAACTTTTAAGGCCAGGCTGTCCTTTTGATAATCGGATGTGAAATGGATAATTTTTTCCAGCACCTGCTTGTGTTCTTTCAGTTTTTTGTTTAGCTCGTCAGCCAGCTGTACATGCATCCGTAACATCCTGTTGTGGTTAATAATGATAAGCACCGAGATAGGCATTGTAGCAGTAAGAACCAACTTGATCACGGTGTAGAAATTAAATTTCATAACTCCCAGGGCATTGGTATAAAAAAAATAACCCACCAGGATTGAAAATAATATCCACGAGTTCCAGAGTATCTCCTTTTTGATGTTCCACACAGCAGATGAGAACCTTTTAGGTAGCAGGCTTGGTATAAACAACAGGTTCAGGCTGAGTGCAAGAAAGGTAATTACAGCGAAACCCGCCATGAGGTAGTATTTATCCCGGACAGCCAGCGAGCTTATTTCAAAGGGTTGAAACAGCCACAAAAAAGCAAAAACACCTATGCTGATAAAGAAAATAATGATGGTATTAAACTTTAAATCATCATTAAACGGATATGGTTTATTAAAAATATTCAAAATAAAAAAGCCTTTCGTAAACAAAAATAATCCGACAAAATTACAATTTTAAACGACTTAATTATAATTCCTGAATTAGGGTAACTTTCTTTACTTTTATGACAAAATAGTACCGGTGATGTTTAACAAAGTACCATTCAGTGAACTCGACAACCGTTTAATGCGCTTCAGGTCAGTTATGGATGCCGCGAACCCGACCTGGGAACTGGCAGCCGTATTCAATAAAATTAACCTTTTTTACTTCACCGGCACCATGCAGGAAGGGATGCTGCTAATCCCCCGGAACAGCGGCGCCGTGCTGTGGGTTAGGCGAAGTTACGAACGTGCCGTCAGCGAATCTCATTTCCCGGAAATAAAGCCCATGGACAGTTTCCGTGATGCGGCAGCAGGTTTTGGAACAGTTCCGTCTGCCGTGTATTTGGAGACAGAATTTATACCTGTTGCGTTTCTGCGGCGTTTTCAAAAACATTTTCCATTTCGGAAGGTAATGTCTCTTGATGCCCAGATTGCCGGCGTAAGATCGGTTAAAAGCAATTACGAGCTCGGCCTGATGAAACGATCCGGAGAATTGCACCGCATTGTGCTGGAAGAACGAGTACCCCTGCTGTTGTGTGAAGGCATGAGTGAGGTTGACCTGGCCGGGGCATTGTATGCCCAGATGCTGCTTGAAGGACACCACGGGGTTGCACGTTTTGGAATGTTTGATACCGAAATGGCTATCGGTCATATTGCCTTTGGTGAGAGCAGCCTCTACCCGACCAGTTTTAACGGGCCGGGAGGCAATTACGGAATGGGACCGGCAGTTCCTCTTCTCGGGAACCGCAAAAGAAAACTGGCAAAGGGTGATCTCATCTTCATTGATATTGGCTTCGGCGTGGAAGGGTACCATACTGACAAAACACTTACCTATATCTTTGGTAAAGAACCGGAAAAAAACACCGTCCAGGAACATGCTGTTTGTCTGGAAATTCAGGACCGCCTCGCTGAACGGCTTAAACCAGGTACTGTTCCTTCGATGCTTTATGAGGAAATTATCAACAGTCTGCCGCCTTCATTTCTCAGCAATTTCATGGGTTATGGCAACCGGCAGGCAAAATTCCTGGGGCATGGCATTGGCCTTGTAATAGATGAAATACCGGTAATTGCAAAAGGATTCGATGACCCGCTGGAAGAGAACATGGTACTTGCCCTTGAACCCAAAAAAGGAATTGATAAGGTGGGAATGGTGGGGATCGAAAATACTTTCATTGTTACTCCACAGGGCGGACTTTGCATCACCGGGAACAGCAAGGGGCTGGTTCGGGTTAATTGAACGAGGGTTGCATCTCGTAAAAAAGATAGGAACTTGCGATCCCTACTTTGATATATCTGCGGGAAATTACGGGATCCGAACCATCTTCCGGTCTAAATTCCGCCACCAGCAAATATCCGCCGGGGACAACAGGGAGGTTAATATACACCGGGTAACCCGACCGGATGAAAGGGACAAGTTCCACAGGGATATTTTTTTCCAGTACCGTTTTGCCTGCATGATCAATAATTTGAACACCAACAGAGCCTTTCTTCGGAAGGGCAATATTATTTATTCCCACAAGATTAAAAAGCAGGGCTGAGCCAGGTTCATGGGGCGCAATATGTTTGGTATACCGCTCATCGGTTAGGTTGATGAAAACAGCCGCAGGCGCAAAGCAATGCCGGAACCAATGCATAGTCAATCCAGGTTTCAGATCTTTGATATCATCGATGAACCAGTCACCTGTGTATCCGTAATTGTTGGCCAGGTAACAGAATGCCAGCACCCCGGCAATGCTCGTGTTACTTCGCAGCCATTCGGTCTCGAGCTGAAGCCAGTAGGCCTGCAATTCCCTGTTCTGTTCCGGGGTGGAGTTTGACCCCAGATAATATTCGTACACATCAACAGTCAATTTGCTGGGTGTTCCGTTCCGCCAAAGCCAGATCCAGCCGTATTCGTTAACCAGCTGGGCTGAAGATGATCGCTCAGCCTGAAGGATCATCTCCGGTTTAAAATCGAGATTCCCGAGGGGATAAGGATTTTTCTCAAATTC
>DATEVU010000040.1:0-31604 GCA_035258345.1 Bacteroidales bacterium | reverse complement strand
AATAACTTTGTAAAATCACCCTACAGATTATGATAAAAATGAGACAAAAAAGGATGTTAACTTAGGGGGTGGTCTTTCCATCCGGCGAAGGGTGGTCTTTTAAAAACGGCACAGGGTGGTCAATATGACCGATTTTTCCATACTATGACGGATATCGATATCAACCAATCTTTCACACCGCTTATTATGCTCCATAAATTGTTCCAGGAGGAAAACAGTTGTTTCATCTATATCAAAAAAAAGATTTCTAAGGTTTCTAGGTGTTACTGGTTTTAAGTCGGCTTCAAGCTGTCTTTTGCAGTTTCTCAACTTATCAATGGTATTTTGAATGGTCTCATTGAGTTCACATCCTTTTTGTTCCGTATCGTAAGCTCTATTAGCCTTACTATCCCATATATCCGGAGGGATGGTTTCTTTCAATGAAAATTCAATCCGTTGCTTGTTCACAGAGATTCTTACATACACGGGGCACTCACCTTGTGCTGTAGGTTTTGACCTCCTGATGTAAAACAAAATTGCAAAACTTGTACGTTTCATCATTAGTGACACAGTTTTTAGTTAATAATCCACCGGTAAAGGTACCGGTACCGGGTCATTTCACAAGGTGCAATAAGCTGTAATAGAGGGAATTTCGTCTTATCCGGTGGAGGTAGATTTTTTAGAAAAGTCCACCGTTTAAGCCACAAAAATGATGCTTTTTATTGCTTTTCATTGCCTATGCTAAAAACAAAAAACCCCGTAAAATCAGGGCTTTACGGGGTATTTCATCTTGTTGCATCTTAACTTTGCGGAGGAAGAGGGATTCGAACCCCCGGTCCCGCGTATGCAGGACAACGGTTTTCAAGACCGCCGCATTCGACCGCTCTGCCATTCCTCCTCAGGCCGCAAAAGTATAAATTTTTTTCCCTCATTGGTGTTTCCGAGTGTAAAATTGTGCCTTTGCCCGCTAACACTGAAAAAAATTTCAACAATTTTAATATTTTCCGCACCACTGTTAGGGTACAGGTGATAAGAAATTAATTTAATCTTTAATTTATTTATATATAGATATTTAAATATATGCAATTAAACTAATTGTTTATATTTTCTTCTGAAAATTCTTTAAACACAGGCATAGTTATTAACAATTTTTCAGAAATAGTTGGCTATTTTTTTGGGCCATAATTTGCTGGACTTGAATAATAGCCTATATTTGTATAAGAAATTTGAAAATTTACTAACCCTAAAAATTTTGGTTATGAACAAAGCACAATTAATCGACGCCATTGCCGCTAATGCAGGTTTAACCAAGGCAGATGCAAAAAAAGCACTGGATTCCTTCATTAAAGCCACCACACAGGCTCTGAAAAAAGGTGACCGTGTAGCTCTCGTTGGCTTTGGCTCATTCTCCGTTTCCAAGAGAAGTGCAAGAACTGGCAGAAATCCACAGACTGGTAAGGAAATTAAGATCCCTGCCAAGAAAGTCGTTAAATTCAAAGCTGGTAGCGATTTAGCCGATGTCGTGAAATAATTTTGCCTAAATGGCTTAAAGGGAGCAGTTTCTTGCTCCCTTTTTTTTTGATATGCCATGAAAACCAAGCTTATCAAATACCTGGAGCAATTTGTAACCGGCCGCCGTGTTAAGCTCTTTGATTCTGTCCTCAATAACCGAACCCGATTCATCACTGTTGCACTTGAGGATATTTTCCAGCCCCATAATGCCAGTGCCGTGCTTCGCTCCTGCGAATGTTTCGGGGTCCAGGATGTACATATCATCGAAAACCGGAACCAATACAACATCAATCCCCATGTTGCCCTCGGCTCCTACAAATGGCTGAGTCTCTACAGATACAACTCGCAACCCGATAATACAACCACTGCAATCGAATCGCTTAAAAAAGCCGGGTACAGGATTGTTGCCACCACACCGCACAAGAACGACTGCAGCCTGAATGATTTTGACCTGCATAAGGGGAAAATTGCCCTGCTGTTCGGTACCGAACTGGAAGGTCTTTCCCCGGCTGCACTAGAGATGGCCGATGAATTCCTCAGAATCCCCATGACAGGTTTCACCGAGAGCCTGAACATTTCCGTTACCGCTGCCATCATCATCCATCACCTGGTTAACAAACTACACGATTCCGGAATCGACTGGCACCTGACCCGCGAGGAAAAACAAATTGTTAAACTTGCCTGGCTGAAAAATACAATTAAGAAATCGGATCAGATTGAAAATAAGTTTTTTGAGGATCAACAGCTTAATAAAAAATGCCCCCCGGTTTAATTCAGACATGACTAATGATTAGAATCATTTTTTTTATATATTTGATGAAAATATTGACGATCTTATCTGATCTATTGACGAAATAAACCCACTATGAATTGCATAATTATTGACGACGACCTGATGTCAAGAAGGATCATTGAAGAATTTATTTCACGTACCGATCAGCTCAGACTTCTGGCTTCCTATGAAAATGCAGTGGACGCTATCAACGTATTTACCGGCGATGAAGATATCGACCTCATCTTCCTGGATATTGAAATGCCGGAAATGAGCGGGATTGACTTCCTGGAAACACTCACCAATCCCCCACAGATCATAATTATTTCATCCAAAGATAAGTATGCCCTCGATGCTTTCAATTATGATGTCACCGATTACCTGCTGAAACCAATCTCCTACAGCAGGTTCTTCAAGGCTATCAACAAGGCAAATGTACGTTTCAAGACCAAGGTGGATACCAAGGACAATGAGATATTCATTAAAAAGAACTCCGCCCTCGTACGGCTCAAATATGAAGATATCCTATGGATTGAAGCATTGGAAAACTACGTTATTTTCAACACCTTTCATGAAAAATTCACCATACATTTTACCATGAAAGCTGTTGAACAAAAATTACCCGGTAACAAATTCACCCGGGTTCACCGTTCGTTTATTGTAAATACCAGCCGTATCAATATTATTGAGGATAACGCAGTAATAATCAAGACTCAGGAAGGGTCAAAGTCAATTCCTATCGGCAAATCCTATAAGGATAAACTGCTGAAGGATATCAACCTGATTATTAAATAGGTTTCATTTACAAGTCTTTTCTCCCGTTCCAATTCAATTCTGATCATGCCATCAGCAAAAAAGATATTGGTTTTGTGCTGGATTTGTTGCATTTCCATTATCCTTCATGGAAAAGATACAAAGCCGGCTACCCTGGAACAGGCTGAAAAAGACCTGAAAGTACTGTTCAGCGCAATGACCCTGAGCCGGAATGATGCGGAAAGAACCAGGTTAGCCGACAGTATTGCATGCCTGATTAATCTCACCCTTAAGTTACCCGGTGCATTCGATTATCCCTTTGATTCGATCAGGACAATGGGCAAAATTACCTCTGGCGATGCCAATCTGCGGATATTTACCTGGAACCTGCCCCATACCAATGGAACCAACAGGTATTACGGCTTTTTGCAGTACAAGTCCCCGGACAATATCCTGGTTTTCCAGCTTACCGACAAAAGCGAGGACCTCCCCGACCCGGCCCAATGTTCTCTTTCCGCCGATCAATGGTACGGGGCACTGATATATGAGATCATTGAAAAAAAAGACGCCGGAACGAAATACTACACCCTGCTGGGTTATGATCCACACAACTTGTTTATATCCAGAAAAATAACAGATGTACTGTACTTTACCGAAAATAATGAACCCTTGTTCGGCAGTCCGGTTTTTCATTACCAGAACCGGAAGCAGTGCAGGATCGTATTCGAGTATTCCGCCAAGGTCCAGATGAGCATGCGATGGAATGAAAATTTAAAAATGATCGTTTTCGACCACCTCTCCCCATCTAATCCTTTGTATAAAGGCAACTACCAGTATTATGGGCCTGATTTCTCTTACGATGGCTTTAAATTTGAAAATGGGATATGGGAGCTGGTTGAGGATGTCAATGCTAGGAATAGTGAATAGTGATAAGTGAAAAGAGACAAGGGACGAGGGACGAGGGACGAGGGACGAGGGACGAGGGAGTGTGGGTGTGAGTGTGGGTGTGGGTATTCGGGTATGTTGAAAAAATCTGCAAAATCCGTGCGATCTGCGAGATCTGCGAGAAATTATTCTTCTGCAAAATCTGCAAAATACGCGAGATCTGCGAGATCTGCGAGAACTTCTTCTTCTGCGAAATCTGCGAAATCTGCGAGATCTGCGAGAAATTCTTCTTCCTCAAAATCTGCGAGAAATGTCATTTCTGCAATCACCCCCCTGACTAAATGGCAGATTTCATATCACGGCATAATCTTTGAATCTGCAGGTTCGTTGCAAAATATTTGTTGAACCTTAAAAATTAGTTGGCCATGCAAAAAGGTAAAATTGGGGTTACCACCGAAAACATCTTTCCCATTATCAAAAAATTCCTGTATTCCGATCATGAAATATTCCTGAGAGAGCTGGTTTCGAATGCTGTAGATGCCACACAAAAGCTGAAAACCCTGTCGAACATGGGTGATTTTAAGGGTGAACTGGGCGATCTCACGATCCGGATCAATCTCGATAAAAAGAAAAAAACCCTCACCATTTCCGACCAGGGTATTGGCATGACTGCTGAAGAACTGGACAAATACATCAACCAGATTGCCTTTTCAAGTGCGGAAGATTTTCTGACCAAATACAAGAACCAGGCAAACAACCTCATTGGTCACTTTGGGCTGGGTTTTTATTCCTCGTTTATGGTATCCGAAAAAGTGGATATCATCACCAAATCATACCAGGAAGGAATCCCTGCCATGACATGGTCGTGCGACGGAACGCCCGATTACTCACTCGAGGAAACCGACAGGATAGAAAGAGGCACTGATATTGTTCTGCATATCGACACGGATTCGGAAGAATTCCTGGAAGATGGGAGGATAGATGGAATACTCCGGAAATATTGCCGGTTCCTGCCTGTCCCCATTGCCTTCGGCAAAAAAACAGAATGGAAGGATGGAAAATCGGTTGAACTGGTTGAAGATAAAATAATTAACAATACCATCCCATTGTGGACCAAAAAGCCTGCTGATGTTAAAGAAGAGGATTACATGGCTTTTTATCATGAGTTGTACCCGGTTGTCGAAGATCCGTTGTTCAATATACACCTCAATGTGGATTACCCCTTTAATCTTACGGGTATCCTGTATTTCCCCAAGATCAAAAGCAATTTTGAAGTTCAGAAAAATAAGATACAGCTATATTCAAACCAGGTGTTCGTGACCGATTCCGTGGAAGGCATTGTTCCCGAGTTTCTCACGCTGTTGCACGGCGTGCTTGATTCACCGGACATTCCGCTGAATGTTTCGCGGAGTTACCTCCAGAGTGATTCCAATGTCAAAAAAATATCCTCACACATCACCAAAAAGGTAGCCGACAGGTTGCAGGATATTTTTAAAAATGACAGGGCACAGTTTGAAAAGAAATGGGATGACCTGAAGCTTTTCATGGTATATGGCATGATATCCGAAGAAAAGTTCTATGACCAGGCATCCAAATTTGCCCTCCTCAAAAATACCGAAGGCAAGTATTTCACCTTTGAGGAATACGAAAAACTGATCAGGGAAAACCAGGTTGACAAGAATAAAACCCTGGTATACCTGTATACCACCGATACCGAAAGCCAGTTCAGTTTTATTGAAACAGCCAGGAGCAAGGGCTATGATGTGCTGGTAATGGACGGATACCTCGACATGCATTTCATTAACCAGCTCGAAACCAAATTTAAGGAAAGTCATTTCGTACGTGTTGATGCAGATGTTGTTGACAAATTGATACAGAAAGATGAGGCCCGCGATTCAAAGCTTACGGCTGAACAGCAAAATGAGCTAAAACCAGTATTTCAGAGCCATCTGCCCGATTCGAAAGCCAATTATGCTGTGACGTTTGAAAGCCTGGCTGAAACCGATAATCCTGTTCTGATAACCCAGATGGAGTTCATGCGCCGCATGAAAGATATGTCACAGCTTGGCGGAGGTCCGATGAGCTTTTATGGCGATCTGCCCAACCAGTATAATGTTGTGGTAAACACCAACCATCCGCTGGTATCGCGCATCCATGAAGAAAAGGAAAAGAAATGCCGCAAAGAGCTTGATAAATTCAACGAAAAGCTGAAGCCGCTTGAGGAAACAAAGGCAGAACTTGAAAAGGCAAATAAGGACAAAAAGGAAGAAGAAATTGTCCAGGCTGATAAGGACAGGATAGCAGAACTGGATAAGAAAATCACAGAATTCCGCGAAAAGCGCGAAGATGTCCTGGGCAAATTCGGCAAGGATAATAAGATTGTCCGTCAGCTTGTTGATATTGCCCTGCTCTCCAACAACATGCTAAAAGGAGAGGACCTGAACAGGTTTGTGAAGCGGAGCATCGAGCTTCTCTAAAACAATTGCCCAATCTCCTTCTTAATAAACGCAATAGCATCCGCAACAGGAGCTTTTTCCTGGTCCACTATCGATTCGAGGATGCCCTTGCTGAGGTTTATCGAGGGTGAATCATTCGGGACCTTCTCAGCCACCATGTTGATCAGCTGGATGGTCCTTCCCCGGGCAATCTTAAGCATCTCCCAGGCACCGGCAGAAACATATATCTGCTGTGACAGGTTGTGCTCGAACTCCGACCGGATGGAATTCATAAGCTCCGTTTGCAATTGCTGGCAGGTATACCCCTGCCTGTTAACCCGCATGATCATGCTCTCAGGTGATATGCGCTCGAGGAACAGGATCATCCTTTCATAGGCTTGCAGCCTCAGCGGCATGATCATGCTCTGATTATTGACAAGCAGCTGGTGTTTCCGCTTTTTTTCCTCCCCGTCAAAATACTTTTTCACCATATAAAAAGTGGTGGCAAAAACCACCAGTGCAGGCAGCAAATATTTGAGAATTTCCAGTGCGTGATCCATAAATGCTTATGTTGAAAAATTAACTTGAGGTAATATTAATGAATTTTGTACTGAAAAGTTTATTTTTACGCACGGAAAGAAGCTAAAACATAGAACAAAGAACAAAGAACAAAGAACAAAGATTAAAGAATAAAGAATAATAAAGATTTAATCATATTGGAAATTGTAAATACTAATAAACCTTATAATAATGGAGAGTATATCTAGCCGCGTCAACAGCCTGTCAGCTTCCGCTACCATAGCGATGAACCAGAAGAGCCGCGATTTACAGGCAAATGGTATTAACGTGATCAACCTCAGCGTGGGCGAACCCGACTTTTTCACCCCCGATCATATTAAAGCTGCTGCCAAAAAAGCTATTGAGGATAATTTTTCGTTTTATCCCCCGGTTGCCGGATATCCCGATCTGAAGAAGGCAGTTGTTGAAAAATTCAAACGCGAGAACAACCTGGAATATACAACCGAACAGGTCATAGTATCATGCGGAGCGAAGCATTCACTTGCCAATGCCATGATGTCACTGATCAACAAAGGCGATGAAGTGATCATCCCCGCCCCTTACTGGGTTAGCTACCTCGAACAGGTGAAGCTCTGCGAGGGTGTTCCCGTGGTGATCAATGCCGGATTCGACAACAATTTCAAAATTACACCCAAACAACTTGAATCTGCTATTTCTTTAAAAACCAAGGCCTTGCTTTTGTGCTCACCATCAAATCCTACAGGTGCTGTTTATTCCCGTTCGGAGTTGCGCGCATTGGCCGATGTACTTGCAAAACACAGCCAGATCATGATAATTTCCGATGAGATATACGAGCACATTAACTTTATCGGGGGACATGAAACCATTGCGCAGTTTGCCGATATGAAAGAACGTACCGTATTGATCAACGGTGTTTCAAAGGCATATGCCATGACAGGCTGGCGGATTGGTTATATGGCCGCACCATTGTGGCTGGTGAAGGCATGCGACAAGCTTCAGGGACAAACTACTACGGGAGCAACAACCATTTCACAAAAGGCAGCCACAGCAGCGCTTACCGGTGATCAGGCCTGTGTCGTCGAAATGAACACGGCCTTCAAAAGGAGGAAAGAACTGGTGGTGAAGTTGGTGCGTGAGATACCTGACCTTGAAGTATATGATCCCGACGGTGCCTTTTATGTTTTTCCGAAAGTTGACAAATACTTTGGTAAAACTTTTAACGGCACTCCCATAAAGAATTCAACCGACCTGTGCCTTTACCTGTTAGATCAGGCACATATAGCAACCGTACCGGGTGATGCCTTTGGTGATGATTCCTGTATCAGGATCTCCTTTGCCACCTCCGATGAAAAACTGGTGGAGGCCATGAAACGCATGAATAACGCTTTAACTGCACTGAAATAAAAAAGTGCGCTAAATTTTTATCTTCCTGAGCGTATATGCTGAAAAATCGCTCACTGCCGGTTTGTAATCCGATTGCAGCAGGATGGAAGATATCATATAATCGGCTGATGCCCTGTTACATGCTGTAGGTAAATTATACAATACGGTCATCCGGAGCAATGCCTTGACATCTACTTCGTGCGGTTGCGGCATCATCGGATCCCACAGGAAGATAAGCAGGTCGATCTTACCCTCCGCAATAATTGCACCCATCTGCTGATCTCCACCCAAAGGACCTGACTTCAATTTCTTCAGCTTTATTGCTTTTCTTTTCTCATTGTCAAGTTTTTTGGCAAGCAGCTTTTCGATCAAAGAACCGGTTGTACCCGTACAGATCAATTCGTGTTTCGACAGTATTTCCCAGTTCCAATCCACCCATTCCAGGAGATCCTTTTTCAGGTTATCATGTGCTACCAGTCCGATCCGTTTTGTTTTTCTCATTGGGCTTGCTTTTGCAGGGTTAAGTCTTCCGGTGAAAGCCGGCTGATATCCTGTATATAGCGGGAGTATAAATCCTCATACAGGTTTTGCAGAAATCTATCCGCTTCCTTTTCACGTTCCGAATATGCCTGTTTAGTTTCATCACTTCCACGGGGTGCGAATAGCGGTGAACCTGAAATGGCATGTTCTATTTCATTTTTGTACTTTTTTCAACATAATACCGTTTCTCCAGTTGCCACAATCTTACCGTTTGATCATCGGAAACCGAAGCAAAAAATCGTCCACCGGGTGCAAAGCGAACGGAATTCACAATACCGGTGTGATCAGAAAAGGAATACAACTTATTGCCCGTTAACGCATTCCATATCCGGACCGACCTGTCGAGTGATCCGCTGGCAATATTATCTCCCAGGGGACTAAAACGTACAGGAAGACAGCTTTTTTCGTGTCCATGAAGCGTTGTAATATTCTTACCGGTATTAAAATCCCAGATCCGGATGGATTTCGCATATGATCCTGCCACAAGGCGCTGTGATGGCTGATGATAGTGTATTGACCAGATTTCGGTTGTGTATCCGCCGAAAGTACGCATGTGTCTCCCCTGAAGATCCATCAGTTTTATATCGGTTCCGCGAGCGGCAATGATCATATCCTCACCGGCAAATTGCAGCGCTTTGACAGCAAATGGATTCGTGATGCTACCGGTAAGTTCCCCCGTACGCGTATCCCATAAAAATATCATCTTATCATCACCGCCGGTAGCCAAAATGCTGCCATCGGCAGAAAAAGCCACAGCCTTAACAGGAGCGTCATGCTTTTTGAGGATCTTCACATCCGGTTCTCCAGGCTGTGCAAAAAGAATACCAGTACCATGAGCCACAAACAAAAAGATCAGGTTTATCAGCTTCATCTTTTGTCAGTTAGGCATCCGATTAAAGCAACAGTTTCTTATAAAGTTCATAATTCTCCTCATCGAAAACCACAAACAGTACTTTTTCGATCACCGTGCTTTTCCCGAGATATTTCTTCACGGCTGTGATGGCTACCTGTGCTGCTTTTAGCTTCGGATAGCCATATACTCCTGTGCTGATATTCGGAAATGCTATAGATTTAATGTTCTTTGACTCTGCCAATTGAAGGCTGTTGTAATAACATGAAGCAAGTAACCCGGGTTCCCCTGCATTCCCACCCTGCCATAACGGACCAACCGTATGAATAATATAATTGGCCGGCAGGTCATATCCCATGGTAATTTTGGCTTCTCCGGGAGGGCAACCTTTCAACTTGCGGCATTCCTCAAGCAATTGGGGTCCTGCTGCCCTGTGAATAGCACCATCCACCCCTCCTCCTCCAAGAAGTGTTGAATTTGCGGCATTCACTATGGCATCCACCTGCACCCGGGTGATATCACCCCTGATAATTTTGATCCGGTCCACTATTTTCTGATTTCAGCACCAAGTTCCTTAACAAAAGCATCCATAAGTTTTTTCATGGTACGGTCGATACGCTCATCGGTTAGGGTAGTTTCCGAATCCTGTAGTGTAAAACTTACCGCATAGGACTTCCTGCCTTTTTCAATGCGCTCTCCTTCATAAACATCAAACAGGTTTATCCGGGTTAGCAACCTTCGTTCCGTACGGAGAGCAATTTCCCTGATCATGGCATAAGTCACCGATTTATCAAGCAACAGGGCAAGGTCCCTGCGAACCTCCGGAAATCTCGGTGGTTCAACATGACGGATCTTATGATCACCCCGTATTTTCATTATATTGTCCCAACAGATCCCTGCATAAAAAACATCATTTCTAATATCGAAACCCTTAAGAAGAGGCTGTGCGATGAGGGTTAGTTCGGCGATCATGGTTCCGTTTTTACGGTAAACCAGTCCGTCGGTGAACAGGTCTTTTGTGCCGTTGAGCGGTTCTGTGGTTATTATTTCCAGGTCGATACCCAGGCGGGTAAGTACGTTTTCAAGAAATGCCTTTAGCTGGTAATAGCTGGAATCCTGTTCCGCGGATGTCCAGTTGGGTTCATACTTTTTGCCGGTAACCAGCATGGCTAAATGAAACTCCTCATGGTATTTCTCGAGGGGATTAACCGTACCCCGTTCCGGATTGAAAAAATAGCAATTCCCGAATTCAAATAACCTGAGATCAGCGCGCTGGCGGTTCGTATTGTGAAGTATGGTTTCAAGACCTCCGAATAGTAAAGATTGCCGCATAACATTCAGTTCGTTGCTCAGCGGGTTGATAATTCGTACCAGGTTCCCGGGCTTAAAAGTGAGCAGGTTATCATAATAGGCAGAACGCGTGAGCGAATTGCACATGATCTCATTAAATCCACTCCCGGAAAGGTATTCCGATATCATATCCACAAGCTTTTCCCTGTCGGGTTTGGGACTGTATGACAGGCTTGTATGAAGGGTCTCCGAGATTTCAATGTTATTGTAGCCATAAATCCTCAGTATTTCTTCAATGACATCAGCCTCACGCGTGACATCCACACGGTAGGTGGGCACGATCAGCTTGTAACCCGTATTGTCCTCAGAAATAAATTCAAATTCAAGTGACTGCAGGATCGACCGCAAAATATTCCGGTCGATCTTCTTGCCGATCAGCCTGTCGATATGGGCAAAAGAAGCAGATACCCTGGCAGGTTCAATAGTTTCGGGATACACATCAACAATTCCGGAAGAAATGGTTCCGCCGGCCAGCTCCTTTAACAGCAGGGCACAGCGTTTTAGAGCCGGAATGATCATATTGGGATCGACACCGCGTTCAAACCTGAACGAAGCATCGGTATAGATGCCAAGACGCTTGGAGGTACGACGAACTGAAACCGGGTCGAAATATGCACTTTCAATGAAAATGTTGCGGGTGGTTTCCGTCACCCCAGAATGCAACCCGCCAAAAACTCCGCCGATGGCAACAGGACGTTCTCCGTCGCAAATCATCAGGTCGGTTGCCGAAAGCTTGCGTTCCAGTTTATCCAGTGTAATAAATGAAGATCCTTCGGGCAGGTTTTTCACGATGATCTTTCCACCCCTGAGCTCATCCGCATCAAAAGCATGAAGGGGTTGGCCGAGTTCATATAGAACAAAATTCGTAACATCAACCACATTATTGATCGGGTTCATTCCGATAGATCTCAACCTGTCCTGTAACCATTGCGGTGACGGACCTACTGTAACTCCGGTAATGGTAACTCCTGCATACCTGCGGCACGACCTGGAATTTTCAATACTTACTGCTACCGGATAGGTTTCATTGTCCACGGTAAACCTTGAAACATCGGGCCTGATAAGCGAAATATCCCTGTCCTTACCCAGATAGGCCGCCAGATCCCTGGCTACACCAAAGTGCGATGCACTGTCAATACGGTTTGGAGTAAGACCGATAACAAACATGATCTCCGGTTCAGCCTTGAAGTAGGTTCGGGCAGCCATGCCTACAGGTGCATCAGGTGGCAGGACCAGTATGCCTTCGTGATTCTCCCCCATCCCAATCTCATCCTCGGCACAGATCATTCCCTCAGAAGGGACCCCGCGGATTTTAGCCTTCTTTATCTGAAAACTTTCATCTCCTTTATAAAGCGTGGTTCCAATAGTTGCTACAACTACCCGTTGACCAGGGGCTACGTTGGGTGCCCCGCAAACAATGTTTAGCAACTCCTCCTGTCCGATATCCACGGTGGTAACCGACAGCTTATCCGCATCCGGATGTTTATGGCAGGTTTTCACCTCACCGATTACAAATCCTTCCAAACCGCCCTTTATTTTCTCCACCGATTCAACTGTTTCCACTTCGAGCCCGATACTGGTAAGAACCCTGGCTACCTCTGCGGCACTGAGATTTATGTCAATGTATTGTCTTAACCAACTGTAAGAAATGTTCATGAATAAGTAATTATAAATAACAAAAATAGTAATTTTTATGTGTGTACTTCATCCCATCATCACTTCATCACTTCATCACTTAAAATAATATCTTTGCATTTCATAACAATATCATGTCAGAAAATCATAAGAAACCACTATTGCTTGTTACCAATGATGACGGAATTGATGCCAAGGGACTAAAGGAACTTATTGAGGTGGTGAGGCCGCTGGGCAAAGTTCTGGTTGTTGCCCCTGCCGACCCCCAATCGGGAATGTCACACGCTATAACAGTCAAAGTACCGCTTCGCATCACCAAACTGCAGGATGAAGAAGATCTCACCGTTTACAAATGTTTTGGCACTCCGGTGGATTGCGTAAAAATGGCCTTCAATCACCTGTTGACAGGAAAACCCGACCTGCTGGTATCGGGAATTAATCACGGATCCAATGCTGCCACCAGCGTTTTTTATTCCGGAACCATGGGAGCCGCCCTGGAAGGTTGCATCAACGAAGTACCGTCCATAGGCTTTTCATTGCTTAACCTCGATCACGACGCCAATTTCACCGGGGCAAAGTATTATGCCGATTTAATCATCAGAAAAGTGCTGGAAAATGGTTTACCCGCAACGGTATGCCTTAATGTGAATATTCCAGATGGAGTAAGGGAACAGATCTTTGGTATTAAGGTCTGCAGGCAAAACAAGGGCTATTGGCGTGAGGAATATGATAAAAGGATCGATCCGCTTGGGAAACACTATTTCTGGCTTACCGGCAACTTTCACAACAGCGAGCCCGAAGCAACCGATACGGATGAATGGGCACTCAGCCAGCAATATGTTTCCATTGTGCCGCTGCACACCGATCTTACCTGCCACAATACTTTGAAGACCCTGAACAATTGGGATTTTAAATCGTGAATACCCTTGTTTGAAGACCTGTTAAATAACCTTTCCCATGAACAATCCAGAAACCGGAAAATTCCGCAGGTATGACACCCTGGTCACAGGGATAGCCGGAGGAATTCTGATACCCGTGGCCGCATATTTCATATTGTATTTTGCAAAAGTCCAGGACATCCGGTTTACACTTTTTTCACACCATTTGGTAATCGGCAATATAATCCCGGTTATTATCAGCCACTGTGTTCTTCCCAACCTGCTTCTTTTCTTTGCCTTTAACGGGTTGAACTGGATGCGGGCGGCCAAGGGCGTATTGGGCACAACCGTGGTGCTGACCCTGGTTATTTTTGCCATTAAACTAATATTCACGCTTATATGAGATACTACCTTATAGCAGGAGAGGCCTCCGGTGACATGCATGCCGCCAATCTCATCAAAGCCATCAGGAGAGAAGATCCCGGAGCTGAATTCCGTTGTTTTGGAGGAGACAGGATGAAAGAAGCAGGGGCGTCACTTGCGATTCATTACCGCGATATGGCGTTGATGGGAGGCATTGAAGTACTGAAAAAATATCCGGTCATCAGGAAAAACAGGGACCAGTGCAGACACGACATACTTGATTTCAATCCCGATGCGCTAATCCTGGTAGATTATTCCGGTTTCAACCTGCCCATGGCCAGGTATGCAGCAAAGCATAACCTGAGGGTGATTTATTACATTTCTCCCAAGCTTTGGGCATGGGCCAAATGGCGTGTGAAATCCGTGAGGTTATACACCGAAAAGATGTTTGTGATCCTTCCCTTTGAGGTGGAATTTTACCGCAACCACCAGGTGCAGGCTGAATACTATGGAAATCCTGTTCTCGACAGCATCGTTTATTTTGAGGACAGGTATGATGCCGGCCAGGATTTCAGGAAGAAGAACAAACTGAATGAAAAACCAATAGTTGCTTTGCTTTCCGGGAGCAGGAAACAGGAAATTGAACTGTTATTGCCCGAAATGCTGGCCGTGGTAAAACACTATCCCGGGCATCAGTTTGTTGTTGCCGGTGCGCCGTCGATCACTCCTGATTATTACAGTAAGTACATTGATGGCACGGGGGTTGGCATCGTATATGACCAAACCTACCAGCTCCTGAAGAATGCCAGGGCAGCCATTGTAACATCGGGGACAGCTACCCTGGAAACCGCCCTCCTCAACATACCCGAAGTAGTGGTGTATAAAACCAGTCCGGTTACCTTTTTTGTCGGTAACTTTTTTGTTAAGATAAAATTCTTTTCCCTGGTAAATCTGATCCTCGATAAGGAAGCTGTGAAGGAACTGCTTCAGGATGACCTGGCCGGGGATATAAAATCAGAATTGGATAAACTGTTATTCGACGAGGAATACCGTGCTGTTATGTTACAAAATTACAAATTACTGCGTGAAAAACTGGGGGAACCCGGAGTAGCTGACCGGGTTGCCGGACGCATTCACGCTATTGTTAACACCGAAAAATAATCAGTTATGGTTTACCGGAAAACGATTATCAGCATGACGTTTTTTCTGTTGGCCGGCAGTTTATTATTGGCAGCCGACATCAGGATCGGCCTTTTTTATAAGAAAGGCTTACAATCTATTGTTTTTACAGTAGTTGAGGGAGAATATATCCTGTACGGAAACAACAGCCAGGTGGCTGTCGCCCGCAAAGGATCCATATTTCATATCGAACGGACTGGTTCCGGTTTAACTGTTTCGGATACCCGGAAATCTTATGGCGTATTTAACAGTCTGGATTTTAATGGGATATCTTCAATAAATGTTTTCCTGGTCAAGCCTGTTCTTCCTTCCTATGCATCAGAAGAATCGGATGATAACCTCTCTGTGAGTGTATTTAGTGATGAGCTAAGGCTGATCAACCGGCTGGATACGGCGAAATATGTTGCCGGCACCGTTGAATCCGAAAGCGGGCCGAATGCAACAATCGAGTATTATAAAGCCCAGGCCGTGCTGGTAAGAACCTATGCACGTAAAAACTTTTACAGGCATGCACACGAAGGTTTTAACCTGTGCGACAATGAACATTGCCAGGCTTATAAAGGTAAGAGCCGTATGAACAAAACAATATACGATGCAACCCTGGCAACGCAAAACCAGATCCTGGCTGATAATACGGGTGAGCCGGTAATAACAGCCTATCATGCCAGTTGCGGTGGCATTACTGCCGGTGCCGCCATGATATGGAACAAGGACCTCCCGTATCTCATTCCCGTTAAGGATCCTTTCTGCGATGGATCAGTACACCGAACCTGGAGTAAAAGCATACCCCTGACCGAATGGAACACGTACCTAGAACGTAAAGGACTTTCGTCAGCTATCCGGCCAACCTACAAGGGGACAGCAGTGAACCGGCAAAAATTTCTGGATAGTGATAAACTACGGTTACCACTCACCGATATACGGGAAGACCTTAAACTGAAATCTTCATTTTTTACGCTTGTACAGGAAAACGGCCAGGTTGTGATAACGGGACATGGCTACGGTCACGGGTTGGGCCTTTGTCAGGAAGGTGCCATTGAGATGTCCAGGGTGGGTTATACCTATGTCGACATCCTGATGTTTTACTTCCGCGGATTGAAACTGATATCGCCATGATCTCTGTAGACCAGCTCAGCGTCTCATTCGGAGGCTACTTTCTTTTTAAGGAAATATCATTCCTGGTAAACAGCCGCGACAAGATAGGTCTCGTTGGCCGGAATGGTGCAGGGAAAACCACCCTGTTAAAGATCTTTACCGGCATGCAGCAAACCGATTCGGGCAGGGTGATGGTTCCACCGGGGATCAGGCTCGGATACCTCCCCCAGCAAATGGTTATTACCGATGGCAAAATTCTTTTTGACGAGGCCGGAAGCGCCTTTGATGAGATCATGCTGCTTGAGTCGGAAATCCAGGATCTTAACCACCAGATCAGTACACGCACCGATTATGAATCAGCGGAGTACTTTGACTTCATTGAACAGCTTTCGGAAAAAACCGAAAGGTTCCACATGCTTGAGGGCAGCAACCGCGATCAGAAAATTGAGCAGGTACTCATGGGTCTTGGATTCACCCGCAACGATTTTAAACGCCATACGAGGGAATTTAGCGGTGGCTGGCGCATGCGCATTGAGTTGGCTAAAATACTGCTGAAATCACCTGATGTAATCCTGCTCGATGAACCAACGAACCATCTGGATATTGACTCGATCCAATGGCTTGAGGATTTCCTTCACAATTATCACGGTGCCGTGGTGCTTATTTCTCACGACAGGGTGTTTCTTGATAAGGTAACGGACCGGACCGTGGAAATTTCCATGGGTAATATTTACGACTACCGGGTTCCCTATTCAAAATATGTTACGCTTAGGAAAGAAAGGCGGGAGCAACAAGCCGCCGCATATAAGAACCAGCAGAAACTGATCGATGATACCCGTGATTTTATTGACAGGTTCAGGTATAAACCCACCAAATCGGTGCAGGTACAATCGCGGATAAAAATGCTGGAAAAGCTGGAAATAATTGAAATTGATGAGGAAGATACTTCTTCCATCAATATAAAATTTCCTCCGGCTCCACGTTCGGGTGCCGTGGTTCTTGATGCCCGTGATTTGTCGGTGAGCTATGGATCGCATAAGGTGCTGGACCAGATCGATCTTACTATTCACCGTGGTGAGCACGTGGCTTTTGTAGGCCGTAACGGAGAAGGAAAAACTACCCTTTCAAAAGTGATAACCGGTGAACTGCACTTCGAGGGAAGCATGAAACCCGGACACAATGTAAGAATAGGATATTTTGCCCAAAACCAGGATGAGTTGCTCGACGGGAATAAAACGGTGCTTGAAACCCTCGAGGAAGTAGCCGTGGGAGATATCCGCACCAAAATCAGGGACATCCTGGGGGCATTTTTGTTTAGCGGCGAGGATGTGGATAAAAAGGTAAAGGTCTTATCGGGAGGTGAAAGATCCAGGCTGGCTATGGCAAAGTTGCTCCTGGAACCCTGTAACCTGTTGATCCTCGATGAGCCCACCAATCATTTGGATATGCGTTCGAAGGATATTCTTAAAAAAGCACTGCTGAACTATGATGGCACACTTATTGCGGTTTCACATGACCGTGAGTTCCTTGACGGACTGGTGACAAAAGTTTATGAATTCGGAAGCCGGAAAATACGGGAGCATCTCGGAGGGATCTATGAATTTCTTTCCGGAAAGAAGCTTGATTCGCTGGCTGAACTCGAAAGAAAAGAAATCTCCCGGATCAACAGGTCTGTGAAAGATGAAACCACAAACAAACAAGCCTTTACGGAGAAAAAAGAACAGGACCGTGAGATTCGTAAACTGGAAAACAAGATCGGGAAAACCGAACAAAAGATTGCAGCCCTCGAAACCGAACTGGCTGAATTCGAACATAAAATAACCGATCCGTCAATTGCATTGGATATCATTAATAAACCGGATTTCTATGCGTCATATGATAACCTGAAAACCGAGTATGCCCTGCAAATGGAACAATGGGAGCAGTTGCACAGTGATCTGGAACTGCTGAAAAATAAAAGAAATTGAGTACTTTTACAAAACGATGATAACCGTTTTTTCATGAAACGAGCATTAGTATATTTAATATGGCTGCTGCTGCTGCCGATTGCCTGTTTCTCCCCAAAATCAACAGTTGCACCCAGTGTTGTTAACCTTTCGAGGATGTATAATCCGGGTGGCACCCGGTTACACCCGTCGTTCACGGTATACCATAATTCACCGGCAACATCGCTCCTGCTTGTTAAAATCTTCCCGGTAGAGTTGCTGTATTCGGGAACCATTGAACCAAACAAATTGCTGGGACAGGTGAGCCTGAACTATGTGCTCAGCGATATTTCCGACTTGGAAAAACCGGTGGTTGCCGATTCCGGCCAGGTAGTGTACACATTTGCCCGTGAAAATGCCGATAAACGATTTATTACACAGATAACCCTGAATACGGAACAGGGAAAGCTTTATCAGCTTATGATTACCGCACGTGACATGGTCCGCAACGAAGAGAACCTTACCTGCCTGTTTGTTGATAAATCTTCACCCTTCTCCGAACAGAACTTTCTGTTAACCGATGTGGAGGACAATGTGCCTCTCTTCCAGCCGTACGTAGTAGGGAATTCGCCTTTCAAGCTCGACTATGCCAATGTCCAGCATGATTCAATATTCGTACGATATTACGGACAGGAGATACCTCTTCCCCGGCCTTCCTTTTCCCTTACAAGAGAAAAGGATTTTCTTGAAAATCCGGATAGCCTTTGGGTATTTCCGTTCAAAAAAGGTATCAACCTGCAGCTGAATTATCACGGGATTTACCATTTCCAGGTGGACACGAACCATTTGGAAGGACTAACACTTTTTAATTTTGGCGGAAGCTATCCGAAAGTCCAGGAAGTGGATCAATTGATAGAACCGCTGGCTTACCTTTCAACCAGTGTTGAATACGAGGAAATTAAAAAAGCAACCAACCGGAAGCTGGCAGTGGATAATTTCTGGATCGAAAGGACCGGTAACATTGAAAGAGCGCGTGAACTGATCAGGGTGTATTATAACCGTGTATTTTTTGCCAATTTTTACTTCACCTCCTTTAAGCCGGGTTGGAAAACCGACCGGGGTATGATATTTATTATTTATGGTCCTCCGCAATCTGTAAAAGTACTTCCCGATCAGGAAAAATGGATCTATTATAAAAACAACTTCACCACAACAGTTACCTTCAATTTCAACTTTACCCCATCGCCCTTTGCACTGGATCATTATACGCTCCAACGTGCCGAAAACTACGATACATACTGGAGACAGGCTGTTCAGACATGGAGGCAGGGTAATATATTCATGATAGAATAGGTAACTGCTGAATCTAAAAAATACACGTGAAATCCAAAACAAGTTCAATCTTCGGCGTTCATCCGGTAAATGAAGCCCTCCGCTCGGGTAAACCAATAGATAAAATTCTTCTTAAACAAGGTTTCAAAAGCGATGGAATCCCCCGCCTGCTTGCCATTCTCCGCGAACAGCACATTCCTTTTCAGTATGTTCCGGTTGAAAAACTTAACCGTATTTGCGGCGGAAATCACCAGGGGATCATTGCCATGGTGTCGGAACTGGAGTATACCGATCTGGAAAAACTGGTACCCATGTTGTTTGAACAGGGCAAACTGCCTGCAGTTGCATTGCTCGATGGCATCACCGATGTCCGAAACCTGGGAGCAATAGCACGCAGCGCCGAATGTGCCGGCCTTGATGCACTTATTCTTCCGGCCAGGGGATCGGCCCAGATCAACGCTGATGCCATAAAAACCTCGGCAGGTGCTCTGCATAATATACCTGTTTGTCGTGTCACAAACCTGGTTGATGCAGCCAGGTATTTACGTGAAAGCGGATTTCAGCTGATTGCTGCCTCAGAGAAAGGAAGTGATTTTATATATGCATCCGATCTCACGCAGCCGGTTGCCCTTGTCATGGGAGCCGAAGATACCGGTATTGACCCCGGATTGCTGCGTATAGCAGATCATTTTGTAAAGATCCCGTTATACGGAAAAATCCAGTCATTAAACGTAAGTGTAGCCGCGGCAATAATGTTTTATGAGCTGGTCCGGCAAAGGAATTTTCAATAAGCTTCCACACGGCTTAATTGAGCTGCTTCCCATCCAATAATGGCAGTTTTCCGGAAACTGCCCCAGTGATACTGTCCAAAAGCACCCGTGGATTGAATGACCCTGTGACAGGGTATGAGGTATGCCACCGGATTGTCTCCGATAGCTGTACCTACTGCCCTTGACGCGGCCGGATGCCGGATGTAATTTGCTACCGTTCCGTAGGCTGATAATTTACCCATGGGGATCTTTAACAACGCTTCCCAAACTTTCAGCTGAAATGCAGTTCCTTTCAAATGCAGTTTTATCTGATTCAGATTGTTCCAATCCCTGTTAAAAATCGAAAGTGCATTTTGCTGTATCGAATCCGTTTTTTGCCGGTAACTAGCCTTGGGAAAAATTTTTCGTAATCGTTCCACGGCCGATGATTCATCATCGGCAAACGCAAGGCGACAGATTCCCCTGGCAGTGGACGCAACCAGGATGTTCCCGAACGGACTCCCTGCAAAACTATAATTAATAGCCAGGTTTATCCCTCCGTTTTTATATTCACCCGGTGTCATCCCTTCAATCTGTACGAACAGATCATGCAATCGCCCGGTACCCGACAACCCGGTTTCAAATGCCGCATCAAACAACGTAGCCCCGTCATCCGAAAGGAGTTTCCTGGCATGGTCAATACTGACATATTGAAGAAACTTCTTTGGACTTACCCCCGCCCACTCTGTAAACAACCGTTGAAAATGAAACGGGCTCATATTCACTTCTTCGGCAATTTTATCCAAACCGGGCTGTTCCTTAAAATGGTTGCCGATATATGCAATGGCTCTTGCTATGCTGTCAAATTGATTCATTTGCTGACTGTTCATAGTTCATAGTATTTATGTGCAAACTTAAGCATATGATAAAAAGCCGGCAACCCGAAAATTGCTTTTGTCAGGGCAAACCGGGAAATTATAATGCCAAAGTTGTACATTGGAATCAAATATGATACTCCGAATGTATTATTCCGAGGATTCTTCCGCCACATCCTGTTTGAGTGTCAGCTTAAGTATAAAATAGCCAACCGATCCTGCAACAAGCGATGATGTCAATATTATAAATTTTGAATTATTGATAACATCTGCCTGATCAAATGCAAGCAGCGTAATAAATATCGACATGGTAAATCCTATTCCTGCTAAAAACCCTGCTCCCAGTAAATGTTTCCAGTTCATATCATCCGGCAAAATGCCCAGTCCCAATACAACCGCAATAAAACTAAACAAACTTATTCCCAATGGTTTACCAATGATCAATCCCGTAAGAATTCCCAAACTGTAAGGTTCTCTAAAATTATCCACCCAGTTAGCTCCTATGATTATTGCCGTGTTTGCCAATGCAAAAACAGGTAATATTATGAAAGCTACCGGTTTGTGTAAGTAATGCTGCAATATATACGAAGGCGAATGCTTCCCCCCCTTGCCGAAAGGAACGACAAATGCCAGCAATACTCCGGTTATGGTAGCATGAATTCCTGATTTTGACATAAAAAACCACATGGCTATCCCACCCAGTAGATAAGGTAACAGATTCCTTATTTTCATTCGATTAAGAACAATCAACGCGGAAAATATCAAAAGTGCAATGATCAGGTTTGAAATTGTCAATGTTTTGGTATAGAAAACAGCAATAATTAAAATAGCCCCCAAATCATCAATTACAGCCAAAGCTGTAAGGAATACTTTTAAGGATGTCGGGACTTTCCTGCCCAGGAGCGACAAGATACCCAATGCAAAAGCAATGTCAGTGGCCGTAGGAATTCCGGTACCCGACTGGGTAGGCGTTCCCAGGTTAAACAGCAGGTAAAATCCGGCCGGAAATACCATACCTCCAATTGCGGCGATTATCGGCAATAATGCGTTTTTCAGACTATTCAACTCCCCCAAATACAATTCCCGTTCCAACTCAAGTCCGATAAGCAGGAAAAACAATGCCATCAAACCATCATTGATCCAATGCTCAATTGTGAGACCGCCAACCCGGGTATGCCAGAAGCCAAGATAGTTTTCTTGCAGGGCCGTGTTGGCAAGAACCAAAGATACTACGGTACAAAAAACCAGGATCAGCCCTCCTGCCTTTTCACTTTCGTAAAACTCCTTAAACAATTGTGTAATTTTCATTTCCGTATTTTTTGTGACACACGTGGACAGGCTCTACTTTCCTCCTATCACAGATTTTACGTTTTAATAGTTTCACCGGGTATTTCAAGACATTCGAAAACCTTATTCAGCGCTTCGGTATTTTCAGAAAGCACGAAAAGCTTATCATTGGATTCCAATACTGTAGCACCGTTCGGGGTAAAGTATTTGTCATTGCGATAAATGATTGAAATTTCAGTCGTTTTTGGTAATCCCAGTTGAACAATTTGCTTTCCAACTGCATTGCAGTTGTTTGGAATAATGATTTCAGTCAATATTGATTTAATGCTGTCAGTAAGCTCCAGGTCAGTTAGGGTTCGTAGTTTGGCTTTTTCGGGCAAGGTCAGGTGCAGCAACCTGGCAACAAGAGGTAGCGTAGTCCCCTGAATCATTACCGAGGTAAGTGATATAAAAAATACGATATTAAAGATCATCGGAGCGTTTTCTGCTCCGGCCAGAAGCGGATAAGTTGCAAAAACTATCGGGACAGCTCCCCGCAGTCCCACCCATGAAATGAACCACTTGTTCCTGTTATGGATCCTGAATGGCAGCATAC
This sequence comes from Bacteroidales bacterium, assembly GCA_035258345.1. Taxonomy (GTDB): domain Bacteria; phylum Bacteroidota; class Bacteroidia; order Bacteroidales; family UBA10428; genus UBA5072. Next base: position 8,692 of record DATEVU010000040.1, on the reverse strand, counting down.
TTAAGAAAACACTTACCGGTCGGGCCACCAGAATTAGAAACATTGAAATGATCAGGCCAACTCCAATTACAGGGATTACATGGCTCGGAAAAACGAGAAGCCCCAGTGTAAGAAACAAAACAATCTGCATAAGCCAGGCAAAGCTGTCAAAAGATTTCAGTATTTTTTTCTTGTGGATCAGTTCCTGATTACCCAATATTATAGCGCATACATAAACGGCGAGAAAACCATTGCCTCCGATGAAATTGGTAGCTGAAAAGCTAAAAAACATGATGGCAATAACCAGAACAATATACAATCCTTCATAGTCAAGCTTTATTCCATTGATGATTACTTTGCTTATTTTACCAAAAACAATTCCAACAAGTCCGCCCAACAGGATTTGCGTGATAAATACAGGAACAGTACTTAATAGGCTGGCATTCTGATTAATAACAAGTCCGGTAAAGGTAATGGTAAGTACATAAGCCATGGGGTCATTGCTGCCGCTCTCCAACTCCAGCGTTGGGCGAATATTTCCTTTAAGGGCCAGACTTTTTGATCGAAGAATTGAGAAAACGGCAGCCGAGTCTGTGGAAGAAACAATTGAACCAAGCAACAAACCCTCATAGATAGTGAAATCAGTAATTGCCCACACAAAAATACCTACAGAGACTGCTGTAAGTAAGACTCCCAGCGATGAGAGTGCAACACCCTGCCAGATTATCGGTTTAATCGACTGCCAATTCGTATCGAGACCTCCGGAAAAGAGAATAAAATTTAAAGCAATTATTCCAACAAACTGGGCGGTATTCGGATTATCAAAATATATACCGCCAATGCCTTCCGAACCAGCCATCATACCTATCACCAAAAACAATATCAATACCGGAACTCCAAATTTGTAAGAAGTTTTACCGGCAAAAAGAGAAATAAAAAGGAGTATTGAACCAACAAGCAATATGTTTTCAGTTGTTAAATTCATGAATTATATATAATTACTGTAATACCTGAACTGCTGCCCTTGTTATTAATAATGCGCAACCAGCCGGATTCTCCTGCAAAGGTAAGAATAACAATAATTTCAGTTTTGTTTTTTAGTGCTCTTTAACTATGATATTAATAAAAAGTGCCCCAAACGGGGCTATATTATAAACTTCAATACTGGAATCCGGTATGTACTACCGGATCCATCACAACTCCATATGACTTCACATATTCCTTATCCCTACAATTATCATATCAATCAGACTACAGCCATTGGATTCATAATATTCCTGACGCTTGAATTCATCAATTGTAAATCCATTTTCCCGAAAGGAATTTTCCAGATCCTCCTGACTATGGTAGTTAAAATAAATTTCGGAATCACCTGAAAAACTTGTTGTTTCATATCCGGCCATGGATTCATCGCCCTCCATCGTGCTGATGTAGATCACACCGTTTTCGTTTAACCCGTCAGCACAATCGGTAATTAATTTGTAAGTAGCCTTTTTTGATAAAAATGGCAAACAAAAGGAACACATAATTGCATCAAACGTTATATCAAATCTGGAAATTTCTCTCGCATCCATTACCCGGAAATCAACTCCTTTAACCTGTTGTCCGGCAATTTCAATCATCCTTGGGGCCAAATCAACAGCTATGTATTCGCTTTCAGGGAATCTGTTTTTTACATACCGGGTAATATTTCCGGGACCACATCCAAGTTCCAGTATTTTTGGGTTGTTTGTCTTTATCAAATTACAGAATCTATCCAGCGATGCAACGTAGGGGTCAATATTCTTGAATTTTTCGGCAAACTCCAATGCATATTCGTTAAAACTTCTTACCGAATTATCAAATTTATCCATTTGTGAATCAAATAATTAAGGTGTGATTGACAACTAATAATTGTACATCCGGTTACTCCCTTTTTTATTGCCGTTAATGCCACCTGTAATTTGTGTTCTCCAATGGATCAGAATACATAAATGCCTCCGTACTCATGTGCATAAAATTATACCACCAAACAATATAGGCATGGGCAGCTATTTCGTGTGATTTAACATCATTAACCAGGGTTAATTCTTCTGCGTCCTTTAATGCTAAAATTGGATTTTGGGAGGGGAATCTCATTATCAAATACTCACTATTTATGGCCACGGCTCTGATAGATTCGATTGTCCACAAAACATACATTCCTAATTTACATTCAGGGCCCCATAATGATGATATCGGATTATGAGGAAAATTCGTAATTATCTGCTTTTCGTTCCTGTATTTTAATAATGCAGGAATATCTTCAAATGTAAATTCCGGTAGATTTAATGAATCGTATTGATTTGATTTCAAAAGTTCAATATAATTCTCAACATCCATGTTGTAAATTTCCACGGGATTATCTTTTTCACAACTGACTATCGAGATGAACAATATCAGGATAAAAAAGGATCGGAAGGTTTTCATATGTAGGGTTATTAAAAGTCAATAAAATAGTATGATGTGCTAATTGTCCGATCGGTTGCGTGCCAGTCCTCCTTCTTATTTATATGTATATAATTCAAGTCATTGGGTAATATATTCTCCAAAAGGAATACGTACATGTCTTCCCTGATGGGTTTGGTCACCATTTAAATGTCGCAATATTTTCCAATTATTGCTTTCAAATTTACCTTCTTCAACTTGTAATATTCCGACATGTAACGAATCGGTATTTAAAGGCTTAAAAGTTACTACTATACCCGTACCAGCAATATAAAATTCTTCTTCGTCTGTTTGAATAATGATTGCACTGGCCAAAGGCCATTCATCTGCGTTAGCTCCTGGCGACCAACCTAGCGAATATTCATGGCGAAAGGTCAATTCATATTCTCCTGTTTGAATTATCGTTTCCATGTTTTTATTATCAAGCAAAACTCCTTCAATTTTACCTTGCCCCTGATTTGATGTGATAATTGGCGTGAGTTGTGAAATTAAATTATACATTTTCCCAAGCGGTTCCTCATCTGGCTTATCAATTGATTCAATTGAGAAAGGTGAGAAACCTAAAGCATTATAATGTCCGATTGCATATAATGATTTGGACGCTGCGGTATTGTCAAAACGGTGCTCAGGAATAAATAAGGGATCTCCCTGTCGGGTATATAAATCGGACCAATGCTTAAATTCAGTAAAATAAATATCCGGCGCAAGAAAATTTATTGATGGACCAGCCGCCTTCCAAATATCCATTACATGTGGTAATGGACCTGCACTTGGATATCCACTTCCCGGGTCTCTATTTGGTCGGTTCAATGCCGCATTAACATACATAGGTAAAGGATAGATCTTTTTTCCTGCTTCAATAATTTCATTTGTGTATTTTGAATAGTACCATGCCATGAAAATTTCATCAGTATAAACTCCTTTACCAAAGATTTCTTCCCAATTCCCAGCAGTTTTAAAACCATTTTTTCCCCATATATCCAGAAACTCCAGTACCAGTTTGGTTTTATTATGCTGCATATATGCAATTAAATCTGTTGGCACATCTTTTTTAAATAGCACATTTGCTACCGGATAATAATCTCTTGCAGATGGTAACATACCAATTTCATTTTCTACTTGAACCATTATTACAGTATGGCTTTTACCGTCAAAATCTTTAATGAAACTCATTAATTTTTCAAAAGCATTTAAATCTGCCTGTAAATTATTATCGCTAAAAGGGGTCAATATTTCATGGCTTCGGTACTTGTCATCTTTTACTCTTGGAAATTTTTCCTGGTTTAGCTTAACCCAGGTGGGAGCATAACACGACATGCTGTTTTTCCAGGATGCGAACCAAAGAAAAACAATTTTTAATTTGTTATTTCTGGCTTCAGTTATTAATTGTTTAATAAGGGAAAAATCAAATTTACCTTCTTCGCTTTCTATAATTTCCCAATATACCGGAACCAAAACAGTATTAAGATTCAAGGCTTTTAATTTTGGCCAGATCGGTTGCATATACTGCATGGATGTTGCTGAAGAATTTCCTAATTCTCCTCCAAGAATGATATACGGCTTACCCGCAACAATTAATTGTGTTGTATTACCTTTTTTCTTGAGAAAAGGAATTTGATCCTGACAATTGCAGATGTTATTATTAAAAATAACAACTAATAGAATCATGCATTTTGTTAACATAGTCATTCCATTTACATGTGGTAGGTTATTCATTCTTTTTAATTTCAAAAGGACTTGCCGGCAAACCATCTTTCGTATATAAATTCGCAGCATGTGGGTTGTCTGCCCAGGCATACCTTATCACGGTAGGATTTTTGATTATTTCGTTCCATACTGTAATTACATTTCCTTTTATTTTAGCTTTTGCCCAAACAAAGTTCTTATCATCGCAGGATATTGCAAAGTACTTCAATGTGTCATTATCGTTAGCCACTAATCCTTTTCCAACATTATTAAAAGTTATCATGACTTTTTTCCTTTTGAAATCATAACTGGCTGGAACAGGACTTGCAAAAATTTCCTTTTCATTATAAGCCAATGTTCTGGCCTGCAGCGCCAATCGCTTGCCAACATCTTCTTTGTTTAAAGGGTGGATATCATTCCATTCACCAATGTCTATGGTAACGGCCATTCCTGTATTAGGTACATTCAGGGTCTTTAGCTGGGCTTGTCTAAGTTCTGCCCAATTGCTTTCGGCAGGAATGACAGTTTCTTCCATAAAATTGGCCAATTGCACAAAAATAAAAGGGAAGTTACCTTGATTCCATTTTTGTCTCCAGTTACTGATCATAGCCGAAAATGTTTCGAAATATTGAAGAGGTTCATTAATATTGGACTCACCCTGATACCAAATGACACCTTTGATTGAATAATTTAACAGGGGTGAAATCATTCGATTATACAAACCTGCAGGTTTCCAACCAATAAATGTCTGACTTTCCAATGGCTCCATTGTTGCACCCGGTTTATATTTCCATGTTCCTTTCAGGTCAATAGTATCCTTGTCAATAGCCAGGTAATAGGGTTTGTCCAATACAAATCCGCATTTACCGGAACTGTTTATTACCCTGATGGCAAGGGTGTTTTCGCCTTCTTTTAAAATGTCTGAATTAACGGTATATCTCCTTGGCGGATACTGATAGCCGGTTGTACCCACAAGTTCCCCATTTATATAAGCAAAATCCTGGTCGATTATCCGGCCAAGCCATAATTTTGCAGGTTTACCTGCCATTGATTTTGGAAGGTTTATTTGCTTTCTGAACCATACCACACCATTTACATTATCCGATGTATGGCTGGCCCAATAGCCCGGAATTTCCATATATGCCCAATCATTGTCATCAAATGTGATTTCACTCCAGTGAGGCTTATTTGCAATACCTTGATCCTTTTGATTGAGTTCATTATACCAGTTCTCAATTCTCTTTTTGTCACGTGCCTCGATACTTATAATCAGGCTGTCATTTTTAAACTGCTGAAGTTCAATGTATGCCGGTGGAAATTTTATTAGAGCGTCTTCGCTCATCCATGCCTCTACAGGGGAACCACCAAAAGAAGCATTTATTATGCCTAAAGGAACCTGATACCGTTCGTACAATTCTTTTGCGAAAAAATAAGCAACAGCTGAAAAATCAAGTATACTATTGGGATCTGCACTTTTCCAGCTTCCTGAATCAAAGTCTCTGTGTTCAGTCTTGAAGTCATATTTATCAGGGACATTGAATTGCCTGATATATTGATTTCCGGAATTGGCAATTATATTGCTGTACTTTTCTTTTACCCTTTCTATCGGCAATTCCATATTGGATTGGCCGGAACAAACCCATACATCCCCAAACAGCACATTTTGGATTGTTATATTGTTGCTGGCATTAAAGGCCATTTCATAAGGGCCGCCGGCGTCCTGGGATGGTAAGAGAATAACCCAATTCCCTTTTTCGTCTGCCTGGGTTTGATATTTTTTGTTCTTGAATATGAGTTCGATGGTTTCGTTTGTTGCAGCCCATCCCCAAATTTTTACTTCGGTACCTCGTTGGAGTACAACCCCATCACTAATCAACCTTGGAAGCCTGACCTGAGAAATCAAATCAGTTGCTTGAAGACAAAGAACTGTTATTATAATAATTTTAAGTTTATTCAAACCCAAACTTTCATATAGGCTGTTAGCGGCTGGCAATTTTAGTTTTCAAATAATCTTCTGGAGTCATCACTCCTAATTCACTATTCCTATAATCTTTGATGTTTCTTGTAAGGATTGTATCTATTGTTTTCACTTTTATTGCTGCAAAGTTCTGCAATGCATCCTCAAAATCCTTGAACTTTGAATTCAAAGCTTGCACAAGCACTTCTTTATCAATAATTAAAACATCTGTAATCGTAAGCAATTGATTTAGTTTCTCAATCACTTTTTCGTGTTTCGCAGTCTGTCTTAACAAGTAATACACATTACTATAGATAACCGGAGTAACATATCCTTGTATCATTTTCAATTCGCAGAGCGAGAATATCTTAGCTGCATGTTCTGAAAAAGGTTTCCTATCAAAGAAAAAGTCCAATATGACATCTGTGTCAATAAGTACTTTATTCATTTACAAGTATTTTTTTGATAAGCTTTTTGATAACTCTTTCTTATAATCGAAATCAGTAGGGGCTTTAAAAGAACCCTTTAATGATCTTACTATGGGAGTCATTTCTATCTCAGATTTGGTTCCATCTTTAGTTATCACTTTTAAGTAATTTTCAACTATATCTGATAAGCTATGCCCTTTTCGTTTTGCATATTTCTTAGCTTTATCAATGACAGTCTGTTCTATTGTTAATGTCAGCTTAGTATTCATATCTCTCAAATTGTATAAACAATTACACGTACAAATTTACGATATTTTATCCGGCCGTGCAAAAATAATTCCATTTACACGTGTTTATTTTTGCTTGACGCCAACGTTCGCGTGATCGAGTAGGCAAGGGCATTTCAGCCCAAGCCTCTCACAGGTAGGGTCGAGCACTGGCGCACCAATACATCCGATCGTGTTTCCAGCACCCGCCTCGTCAAACGCAGCGTGCGCATTTAACGCACTGCGCTTTCCTAATGATTTCAGATCAGGTTTATAGCCTATCATGCCGGAACAAATTTCCTGGGGGATACTGTAAAGTAGCTATATATGTTGTACATAGCATATACAGCCTTCAGCATTTGGTTAAGCAGTCGCATTATCTTGTCATCTGCTATCCGTTTTGGCTCAGGCTTTACAAAAAAATCAGATTAAAGGTATCTATGTCTTCAGTCGGGAACATGAACAGTTCAGATCTCTTTACACGTGTTGTGCATTCGTGCAATTATTCCAAATCAAGGACTATTGAAATGTTTTCTTTAACCTTGTCAATAAACTCATGTGGTAATTCTCCGACTTTTTTTACCAACCTCTTGTTATCTATGGCACGAAGCTGATCAATCATTATATCGCAGTTTTCATGAAGATTGGCCATGCCTTTTTTTAGATGTACTCTTAAAATGTCGGTCTCTTTCTCAACATTAGTTGTTATTGGACAAATTATCGTTGATGGATGTGGAATCTTATTTAATAGGTTGGATTGTATCACTAATACAGGCCTTGTTTTACCAGGTTCTGTACCTATTTGTGGATTTAAATCTGCTACCCAGATTTCGAATTGCTTAATCAACATAATCAATCCTTTCGAAGTCTTTTAGTGTATTCAATGAATCCTTCTTCACCAATTCTGATTCCATCTTAAGTTTATTCTCTAATAACTGACGCCGCTTTACTCGATTGTAATAGTCAAGTGCTTCATTAATATAGCGGTTTCTTGGCATCTTAATCCTATTAAGGATCTTTTCAGTTTCTCCGAAAATGGAATCGTCTATCTTTAATGATACAGTTTTCATGATATCTTATATATATACCACAAAGGTATATCTTTTTTGTATATTAATCAAGAATATTCTTTCCCTTTAAGTCATTTTTGCATGATGCACAACGTCCGCGTATATGAGCTGTTGCGTTGTCAGGGTGCTTTGTTATCGAGTTACCACAAGGTAACCAAGTGAACTAACCTATGCAAACCCGCTGCCAGCAATGGCTTATACACGCCTTGTGTGTAGTGCCTATTATATATCAACACTTAATCGCAATTGCCGTCCAAATCCCTCCTTTATAATCCGCATCAATGTTGAGAGTCTAATATCTGAGGCATTATTCTCAATTCGTGAAATATAGGTTTTTGTTGTTCCACATTTTACTGCTAACTGCTCTTGAGTCAATCCGTTTTCTTTACGGAGTTCTTGAATCATTACACCCAGTTTGAAAGCCTCAAAGCCTTCTTCAAACTTTTCCCTTTCAGGCGTTCCTCTTTTACCATATTGCTGTTCAATATGATCTGCTAAGGAAGTCAGATTTTTATTTGTTGTCTTTTTCATCGAAGTATTCCTTTTTAAGTTTTTCGGCTCTTTCAATCTCTTTTTGTGGAGTCTGTTGTGTCTTTTTCTGGAATCCATTTATCAATATCACCAACTGTCCTTTATCAAAGAAACTGAATACCATATAAATATTACCACCAAATTCAACCCGAACTTCATAAAGACCTGTTGAATTTTCTAAATGTTTGAAAAATTTGATTGGAACTCTATTAACAGTTGCTATTAGTTTTAATGTCCAGATGAATTTCTTCTTTACCTCGTTATCAAGGGTATTAAAGAAATCCAGGTAATAATTCTTGTAATAGAAAA
>DATEVU010000039.1:0-3507 GCA_035258345.1 Bacteroidales bacterium | reverse complement strand
AAACGTTTTGATATTTTTTACCACAAGGATTCTCTCTTTACCTTTTCGCTGAATCCCATCCTGGGCCTCCAATACTGGTCGAACGAAAACGGTTCGAACTACCACCGCTGGAACGGGGCGGAGGTGTTTGCCTACGTGGGGGATCACCTGGGCATTTATGCCAGCCTGCGCGACAACCACGAAGACAACCTTTTGTCGGGCTATGATTTCCTGAATACGCGCCCCGGTGCGGTGTACAAAAGCGGGCAGGACTACAGTGAAATGCGGGGCGGGATAACCTGGACCTGGAAGTGGGGAATGCTGGGATTGGTTAAGGACCACGCGGAATGGGGGAACAATTACCATTATCCTTCGGTGTTGTCGTCCAAAGCACCTTCGTTTGCCCAGATCCGGCTGTCGCTCACCCCGGCAAGGTGGTTCGAGTTCAACTACATGCATGGCTGGCTTGTTTCGGGCGTGGTGGACAGCCTCCGCAGCTATCCCTATACAAACCCTTACGGAAGCAGCACGCGCCGTGTATACCGCAAAAAATTCATTGCTGCCAATGTATTTACCTTCAAACCCTGGAAGGGATTGCACGCTTCAGTGGGGAATTCGATTATTTACAGCGATACCGAAGCCCATCCGGCTTATCTTATCCCTTTCCTGCTGTACAAATCGATAGACCATGCCAACAACAACGCATTGGATAACGACGGAGGACAGAATTCGCAGTTCTTCATCGACATCAGCTCCCGCCAGATCAACCACCTCCACCTGTATGCCACGCTGTTCTTCGATGATGTTTCCACCAAACGGCTGAAGGAAAACGGGCACCTCGATTATTACAGCCTTAATGCGGGCTTCCGGGTATCGAACCTTATCCCCAATGCATTTTTCACCCTCGAGTATTTCCAGAGTTACCCGCTGGCATACAAACACAATTTGCCTACCACCACCTACGAATCGAATTTGTATAACCTGGGACATTACCTGCAGGACAATTCGCGTGGCGTTTATACCGAGCTTGCCGTTAAGCCATTGCGGGGACTGGGTATCAAGGTGTCTTACCATACCGCAAAACACGGCCGCGATCACGAGGAACTTGGCACGGGTAGGATAGAAGTGGTTCACCTTTTCCTGGATTCAATTACGTACACAACCAAATCATTCGGTATCGATGTGAACTACCAGCTGTTCAACGACATTTTTGTTTTCGGAAGTTACACGTACAGGCACAACACAGGTGAGATCGAAAAATATGAGGCTCCTTTTTTCCGTGGGAAAACAAATACCATTTCCATTGGGCTCAATTACGGGTTTTAGGAGAATTCTAATTCTGATGCTGATGGAAGATTCTGAAAACCGGTGCTTAGAATAGGAATTATTATCAGAATTTTTCTGCAGAAATTTCGACCTGGCCAACCCACTACCCCATCGGGGGGGTTCACCGGTTCAGGGAAGCCAACTTACTCAAACAAAACATTAAATTTTATTGTGATCCAATACCCCCCAACGGGGTTTTCCACACGATGCTGATCAAAAATTTCACATCCTTCCCTCATATACTCCTGCATCTATTATCTGGAAAAATGCAAAAGTGCCCTGAAAGGGCGAAAGCAGTCGCAAACGGCTATGATTAACGAACTTCCTACTTCAAAGCATCGTGGGCTGGCCCCGACAAAACGCGGAGCCGGTGTGGTTGCATCAAGGCAAAGAATGAAGTGGGGTATGGGGCAAAGCCCCATGAAAAAACGAAAGCATTGCACACAATCTAAATTTAGAAATATTTCCCACAACGCTTCTCAGAATTTTTCTGCAGAAATCTCATCCGGGCTACAGGAATTGCGGAAAGGCCTGAATGGTGTATTGCCTTTCATTCAGGGAAGTAAGCAGGAGGCGAAATGTACTGAATGAATTAATCTGTTGGAGAATAATGTAAAAATATTTTTACATATTTGCGTATATTTGTAATTATTTCTTTACAATTATATGAAAAGAACGCTGTTTTACGAAATTCTTCCGCAGCTTGAACATAAGAATGCTATTGTTATCTGCGGGATGCGACAGGTTGGTAAAACTACCCTGATGCAAATGCTGTATGATATGGCAAAAGGCAACAAGCTATGGTTTGATTTAGATAATCCCCTGGATCAAATGATTTTTGAAGCGACAGATTATAATCAGATTTACCACGATCTGAAAAAGCAAGCTTCATTAAAGGAAGGAGAAAGATTATTTGTATTTATTGATGAGATTCAGAATTTTCCTGTAATCACGAAAATTATTAAATACCTGATTGATCACTATCAGGTGAAATTTATTGTTACAGGCTCATCCAATTATTATTTGCGCAATTTGTTCCCCGAATCGCTAAGCGGCCGGAAGTTTTTATACCAGCTGCATCCATTGTCTTTCAATGAATTCCTTTTCTTCAGCGGAGTAATCCCTGAAAATGGTATTCTAAATCAGAATACGGCAGACATTTTTGAAAAACATTCCCGTTCTGACTATGAAAAAAGAAGTCGTTATTACGATGACTATATCGAATATGGTGGATTCCCTGAAGTTGCACTGACAAAAGATACCAACACAAAAAAACTGGTATTGAAAAATATTTTCGCTTCGTTTTTTGAAAAGGATATCAAAGTATTTACCGAATTAAAAGACGTTAGGGAATTGCGCGACTTAATTCTGTTGCTGGCACCACGTAACGGAAATATGGTAGATGTATCAAAGATAGCCTCAGAATTGGGAATCAACAGGGTAAAAATATACAGTTACCTGGAGTTCCTTCAGGGAATATTTTTTCTTAAACTTATTCCTAAATATTCAAAAAGCGTTGATAAAAGGGTAGCTTCCGGGAAAAAAATATATTTTTCCGATACCGGAATTTTAAATACTGTTGCTAAGGTAACTGAAGGACAACTTTTTGAGACCGCTGTTTGTAATCAGTTGGAGCATTACGGTCGCCTGGCTTTCTATAACAAAAGAAATACGGCTGAAATAGATTTTATATTGGATCAGGAAACAGCACTGGAAGTAAAGCTGAGGGCTGATCAGAATGACATGGTAAAACTGAAAAAACTTGCAGACACTTTAGGAATAACGAATTGCCTTATAATCAGTAAGAAATTCAACGACTTCGAAGGAGTTGTTTTTCCACAATTCATTTAAATGTGTTTTCCATTCATCAAACGACTGCATGACGATATGACTTGCAAGACTGAATGTGTAAAGCACGGAGTGCTTGAACGTGAATAGCGCCGGGTGCAACCCGGTGGTAACATGGAGTGTTGTTCAGTCAACCACGTTAGTGGTTGAATTATTGTAAGATGTGTTATTCGATTCACGTATGTTCAACCACGCGCGGCTAAAAACGAACCTGATTAATTCGAAAATACTATTGTATTGTTGATCAGATTCAGCGGGCATCGCTGTCTGTCATGAACAATGTCTCAGAGGGATTTGAACGACAATCAAATAAGGAGTTTATCTACTTTTTAAAAATCGCAAAAGGATAAGTCG
>DATEVU010000038.1:0-33796 GCA_035258345.1 Bacteroidales bacterium | reverse complement strand
ATGCCTTCACCTCCGTGGGTTATACCCACGGTTATTGAAATTATACCCTTTCAGGGTAATATGCAGTTATTCAAGTTTCCAATTGATTATTGAATGATGATTTCAAATGATTATGCATGATTCCGGATACTCATATAAAACTAAACCGTAAGTGGAAGTTTCACACCGGTGACAACAATGCCTGGAAATCGCCTGATTATAATGATGCCGGATGGAAGACAATATCGGTACCCTCTTCCTGGGAGAATGAAGGATACAATAACTATGACGGCTATGCATGGTATAGAATTAAATTCAGGTGGCCGAAGAATTTCATTTACGGAGATCTGTACCTCTCACTGGGCAAGATAGATGATATTGATGATGTTTATGTGAATGGTAAATTCATCGGCAATGTATATGATCTGAGAAAAGATTCCGAATACAAAAGGTCCGGATGGGAATTCAATGCCCGGAGAATTTATAAAATTCCGGGTGGTTTATTAAATCCTGATGGTATAAATACCATTGCCGTAAGGGTATACGATGGTCAGGGAGTCGGGGGTATTTATGAAGGACCGGTTGGGTTCATGTCGGCTGAAAATTACCGGAAATACAGGAATAAACATTACTCCGGCCAGTCCTTCTGGGATTATGTTTTTGACAAATTTTTTGAGGATTGAAAATATTTCGAAAAAACAAATTTGAATTCACTTTTTAGAACAATCCGAACGGTGGATAATTTTATCTTAAAACTGCGACAAAAAATAGAAGCTGATCCGAATAATCCAAAAATTATTCTCACGGTGCACGGAGTGGGTTATAAAATGGTTTTCAGTTCCTGGTCCGGATAACATCTTCCAATCTACCCCCTGCCTCCGTAATTGCTTTTAGATCCCGGCCATCGTGCGATTGTATATTAAACCCTTTCAAATACAAGCCTGTAGTGGTCCATGATCTCCTGTTCAAAGCATACCTTGTTGGGGCTTATCCTGAAAATTTCCACCTGATGCCTGAATTCTTTATCCGTTAAAAATTTAGGTACAAGAGACAGGTACAACCAGTACTTCTTCAGGTTAAACTTTCTGAACTTCTTTCTCCACTGTTTAATTGTCTCAATATAATCTAATCGTCCGCTGCTTTGGGAGATTAATTTAAACCCGGGTTCCGCATTACGGATTACCATTTCAGGGCCATAGGGCAACCACGAACCCGGAAATTCCTTGGCCATCAGGGCCAGAACATGTGGGGCAGATCCTTTTTTTGCATGGATGTCAAAATCTTCATAAGCAATCATGTTTTTGCTAAAAACCATGGTTTGCATATAAAATCTCCCGCCGGCCGGCAGCAGGTTATAAAGAAACCGGAAAAAATCACGGTATATTTTCTCCTGCTTTTCTGCTTTCCATTCTTCAATGGAACAGAAATGTTCCAATCCGCCGATGCAGGTAATGGCATCAAATATCCCAAAATCTTCCGGCTTTACATAACGGCAATCTTTCACCAGTACATTCAATCCATTCTTTTTACAGGCTTCTGCCTGTCCCAGCGACAAGGTTAAACCAATACTCGTCGCCCCCCTTCCCCGGATATATTTGGAAAAAGGTCCCCAGCCACAGGCCATATCGAGTACTTTACTGCCTTCCTTTATATTAAGGCTGTCCGCTATGAATTTGTGCTTTGCCTGCTGGGCTTCTTCAACCGTCATTGAAAAATCACCATCGTATTTGGCTCCGCTGTAATCGCCTGTTTCACCAATACTTAGCCTGAATATCCTGTCAATGGTGGTATAGGTAAAATCCAGATCTCTTTGTTCTGCCATTATCGAGTTTCTTTAGTGTTACTGGTAAGCCCGAAGCTAAAAACAGACATGGGTTTTATATGTTCAAATGCCCGGAATGCCGGAAACCTACTTATTCTTCTTTCCCTTCCTGCCGGATGACGCTTTAAATGCGTTGCTTTCGTTGATCAATGCCTGCCAATCATGCGTTCCGGCTGCGGAAACATCAATTGTTGCTTCATATTCGGCTTTGTTAATTAACATGACAGCGACGGGCCTGTTCAAAAAGCTTTCAATTTCAGCAAGGATTTCCTTTTCACCAGAACTGCAAAACGAAATGGCCATTCCTCTTTGTATACCCCTCCCGGTACGGCCCACGCGATGAACATAATTTTCGGCAACCTCGGGCAGGTCATAATTCACAACAAATTCTACATTTGGTATGTCAATTCCTCTGGAACTCACATCGGTAGCAATGAGTACCCTGTTTGTCCCTTCCTTAAAATGTTTCATAACCTGCGAGCGGTCTTTCTGATCCTTGTTTCCATGAATTGTCTGACAAGCAAATCCCACCCGTTCGAGTGCCCTGGCAACCCGTTCCGCTCTTACCCTGGTGCGTACAAAAATCAGCATTTTACTTTCAGGGTGCTCTTTTATAATTTTCTCAAGAAAAAAACGCTTATCATCCATTTCAATAAATGCAACGGCATGATCAATATTTTTCGACACGGGATCATTGGGTGAAAGATGAATCCGAACGGCATGATGAACCAACCCATATGCAAGGTCTTTAATATGTTCGTTAATGGTTGCTGAAAAAAACAATGTCTGCCGGGCTTTGGGAATTCGCCGCACCAGTTGCTGCATATCGTAAATAAACCCAAGTTCGAGCATATGATCTGCCTCATCCAGTATTAATATTTCAACACGTCTGAACAATAAATATCCCTGACTTGCCAGATCGAACATTCTTCCCGGGGTAGCTACCAGTATATCCACACCCTTTGTGAGTTTTTCAATCTGAGGGTTCTGTTCCACTCCTCCAAACAATCCCAGTATGGTAAGCCGCAATCCTGCAACTAATTTCTCAAATACCCCTGCCACCTGAATAGCCAGCTCATGGGTGGGTACCATAATTACACAACGGACCTCATATTCATCAATATAGGCATGACTGGTACTTAAGATTTGAATTACCGGTATGGCATAGGCCGCCGTTTTCCCGGTACCGGTCTGGGCGATTGCCAAAACATCTTCGCCCTTTAAAATAGGCGGAATAGATCTATACTGAATGTCAGTGGGCTTTTTGAAACCCGCCATTTCGAGATTGCGCTTTAATTCCGGAACAAAATTATATTGTTCAAACTTCATGATCAATGGGTTTACAAATAAATCCGGTTTCAAAGGTAGATGAAAAACAGCGGTATACGTAATAGTTTGCGCCCCTTTTACAAGTTAATTGTGCATCACAACTATTCACATTACCTTCGTACCGAATTAAAACAGCAAAGTGACCTTTAACGATTTAAATATAAACAGGCCTTTATTACAGGCCTTAGCCGATTTAGAGTTCGAATACCCTACCCCTATTCAGAGAAAAGCATTTTCGACCATCATGTCGGGATCTGATGTTGTGGGGATTGCCCAAACCGGAACCGGTAAAACCCTGGCATATCTGCTGCCCATTCTCCGGCAATTGACTTTCTCAAAGCAACGTGAAGCCAGGGTTTTAATACTTGTGCCTACCCGTGAACTTGTTATACAGGTAGTTGGTGAAATAACCAGACTTACCGGGTATTGTAATTTCAGAACCGGAGGTGTATATGGCGGTACCAATGTAAATTCACAAAAACAATTAATTTACGATGGCCTCGATATTCTTGTAGCAACCCCGGGTCGCCTGCTTGACCTTTACCTTAGCGGAATTCTGCGTTTTAAATCGGTTCAGAAACTGGTTATCGACGAAGTTGATGAAATGCTGAGCCTTGGCTTTCAGGATCAGATTACCAGGTTGCTTGAAATAATTCCGGCAAAACGGCAAAACCTGTTGTTTTCAGCCACTTTAACAAATGATGTTCACTATCTTATTGAAAATTATTTCAAGAATCCCATAAAAATTGAAATTGCGCCGCACGGAACCCCCCTGGAAAAAATAGTTCAACAGGCCTATCATGTACCCAATTTCAATACCAAGGTAAACCTGCTGGAATATTTATTATTGAATAACAGCGATTTAAATAAAGTGCTGGTCTTTGTAGCTACCAAAAAACTGGCTGATCGTTTGTACGAACAAATGCTCCTGAAATTTCCGGACCAAACCGGGGTTATCCACTCCAACAAATCGCAAAACTTCAGGATAAACATTTTGAAACAATTTACCGGCGGCGAAATCCGCGTACTTATTGCAACCGACATTATTGCCCGCGGTCTCGACATCACCGATGTTTCACACGTAATCAATTTCGATACACCCGGATTGCCCGCAGATTATATTCACCGCATCGGCCGTACCGGACGTGCCGAAAAAGAAGGGGTCTCCATAACCTTTGTAAACGAAACGGAACAAGAATACCAAATGGCTATTGAAAAGCTTATGAATAAAAGCATTACCGTACTGCCCATTCCCGATGAGGTTAAAACATCACCCGTGTTTCTCGAAGAAGAAAGACCAACCAACCTGTTCGATATCGATTATTTAAAATCAAATACACCCGGGTCGGTAAGAAATTCGGCCTATCATGAAAAAAAAGGAAAAAACAGGAAAATAAACCTGGGTGGCCCAAAAAAGAGAAATCCCAAATACGGACCAAAACACAAAACAACACGCCCCCCTAAACCAAGACTTTAACTTCAAATTGGCCTGTCAGGTGCGAGTATACAATATTTGTACAGGTATGTTCATTATTGAACATTCGGATCAGTTCTTCCCGAAAACCAGGCGATCAAGTGAAAACCTGCCCGGGCCCATTACCAGAAGTAACAGCGCAATCACCAGGAATATCAGGGCATGATCATAGGAACCTCCTCCCGTGAAACTCACAAACGGATCTCCTATGACAATGAGATGCATATATACTGCAACACCCATGGTGCAACCAATACCAAATGCCCCCAGGCGGGTAAGAAAACCCAATATCCATGCAATACCTCCGCAAAATTCCGCGATGGCAGCCAATGCCTGAAAAAATCCCGTGAAAATAGCCTCATCCCCCATCCAGTTAAGGGGATGCTGAATTTTACCCCACCCGTAAAATGCAAATGCGGATCCGGATACCACACGGAATAAAAGCAGCGCAACATCCTGTGCAACTGTGTTATTATCAATGGCAAATATATTTGTCCTCATAAACAGTCATTTTATGATAAATACTAAGTGCAGGAGTAACAATCAAATGATCAAGATTGTTCTCCTGTCGCTGTTCGCTTCCGAACACAACCTGTATCAATATAATACAGGATCATTACATCCCCAATAGGAAGTAATTTTATATATTAATCTTATTTTCAATTATTTAATTACTTTGGCACGGTTAATGTAAATACCTATTCAACAAACACACCAAAAAAAATCGAATCATGAAAGCAACAACGAATATGAACCGGATAGCAAAAATAGGAATCGCTTCAATAGCCCTGCTGTGGGCAACTTATCTGATCCCAGTGCACGCAGCATCGGACAACAGCAGCTCACTGGACCTCACTGAAATACAGGCTGCAACGGACCGGCTTGAGGCATTCACTTTTAATATTGAAAACGAATTAAAATTCAGTGCCCCGGAGCTGGACGAAAATGTATCCGATTTATTTGAGATGGAAGCTGCCGAAGCCAGACTGAACGACTTGTACGTTTCGATCGAACAGGCAACAAAATATGTATCTCCGGAAGTAAATGAAGGTATTGAAGATTATGATCTGTATCTTGCAGTTGAAAGACTCGAACAAATGATCATCAAGACCGAACAGCTGATTAAATTCAATGTAAACCCGGTTTCGGAATAAATCAATCCCCTCAGGGTTTTATTATAACTGCAAAGCGGCGGAATTAAATATTTCGCCGCTTTTTATTTATCCGTAATGGCTTCTGACCGGACAAATTACTGCATTACAACATCCCTGTGCAGGTTGTTTCCCGGATGTTTACGATGGTTACAAAATCCTTTACACGGTGCGGGTATTAAAGTTTTAGCAAGGTCATCAATTCTCCTGCCCAGGCCTCAATCGATTTCCAGTCGCGGTGATCCCCTTCTTTCCACACTCCTGTCCAAACACTCAGCCTGAATTTTACCCGGTCGGCTAATGATCGGATCTGGCTGATATCCAGCCTGCCTGCAAAATATCCTTCACTTACCGGTTTTACCAGCATGCGAACCGGTAATACCCATTCTTCCACCCCGGCTTTGTATTGTTTTGCTCTCGTCATGGCCAGTGTCATACACACCGTGAAGATGGCAAACGTCTTGGTTTTCAATATATCCTGGTGAGCATGGACAAATGCCATTGCTTCGGGAAGCCATTGGCCGGTCCGGATTGCACTTCCGGCAACAACTGTGCTGTAGGGAGCCAGGTCAGTTACTTCCTCCATGGGAAGTACCTCCACCAGGGCTCCATTATCGGAAAGTTTTCTTCCGATAGCTTCTGCTACTCCCGCAGTGGTGGCGGTGCGGCTTGCATACGTAACCAGTATCCTGTGTGATATATTGTATATAATCTGAATAATTACCAGCACTAATCCGGCATCAGCAGTACCTTTCCGGCAGTCATACTGCCAAGGTACATTTCCACTGCCTGCCCTGCTTTACCAAGCGGGAATCTATCCCTTACGGGTATGGTCATCCCGGTCTTAAGCAAATGTCTTACCTGAAGTAGGCTTCTTACACTGGTGATAAGACCTTTTTCCTTTAACCAGTTACCGAGATAAAATCCTGATATTTTCTTACTGCCCATTACCAGTGAGTGGTGATCGGTTTCAGGATGTTCGCCCGAAAGGTTTCCGTAAACAACAACGGAACTGCCGGAGGGGACGGCGTGCATAAGCACCCGGGTAAGCTGGCCGCCTACCGCATCGAAAACAAGGGTTGCAGTGAGTTTATGGGTGAGTGTATGCAAATCAATTGCAAAATCTTTTTCTGAGCTGTCAAGCACGTAATCGGCTCCCTGATCCAGGAGGACATTCCTTTGTTTCTCATTTCTTACAACATGAATCACTGCAACATGATTCTTTTTTCCAAGCCGTTCAATAATCCTTCCCAATGAACTTGCTCCGGCCGTGTTTACAATTGCCTTATGTCCGCCCTGCCTGGCAATATCAAAAAAAGCCACAGCCGTTAGTGGATTAACGAGCAGCATGGCGCCCTGTTCATCGGAAATACTTGCCGGAAGCGGCACACATACCATTGCTGAGGTTACCATATATTCTGCCCATGTACCGCTTGTGTTGCGTGTTGAAGTACATGCTACCCGTTTTCCCAGCCACAACTTCGGTAAGAGACCGTCTCCGCCTGCTACTACTGTTCCGCTGCCTTCAACACCAGGGATGAAGGATGCCCGCTCCGTGGGACCGGCAAGATTTCTTATCCTTGCCAGATCGGAAGGGTTTATGGGTGCAGCAGCCATTTTCACCAGCACCTCCCCCTTCCCCGGCCGGGGGACGGGCACGCTCCGGGTCATGAATTGTCCTTCCTCTTCACCAAGGCACACCGCCTGCATCGTTTCCGGTAATATCGGCTTCATCCTATAAATCGGGTAGTGGTTCCATTAGCTTGTTCAGCTGATGTAATGACTTCCGGGTACATTTCAGATAAAATGATACAAGAACACCAGCATTCCTTCCAGGGCTGGCTTTTTATTATCCTTTATCTCCAGGGTCACCTTTATTTCAGCTTTAGTTATCCCTTTCAGATTGATCAATGTGCTAAGCTTTGCCCTGAGCCTTACATCATTATTAACCAGAACAGGCTGATTAAACCTGAGATTTTCAATGCCATAGTTTACCAGCAGCCTGATGTTGTTCACTTCGGTTATCTGCTCCCATAGATAGGGTAAAATGGAAAGACTTAAATAGCCATGTGCGATGGTTGAACCATAGGGACTTTCAATTTTTGCCCTTTCAGCATTAACGTGTATCCATTGGTGATCCAACGTTGCATCAGCGAACAGATTGATTTGTTCCTGTGTAATTTTATGATATTCGGATACACCCAATTCCTTTCCGATCAGTTTCTCAAATTCTGAATAACTGTTGATTATCAATTTTTCCATAGCACAAGTATTAGGTCAGATTTAACCGGACATTAACCTGTTTAAAGTTAGAAAAATAGTTTGGAACAACACACCATTAAAAATCCGGCTTACGGAAAATTCTCAACCAGGCTGTGAAAACAATATAAACCGGTTCTTATAAAGCTGGCTCAGAAAGCGGGTTACCCGCTCCTCAATTTCAAGCGGTTGATCCTTTCCTGTGGTATCAGTCCCGGTGAGCAGATCGCATATTTCACCAGTACTTTTTTTCCCGTCGATCAATAACCATACACGGCTTCCCATATCATCGAGGTGTATCCTGAACTGCTTCGACCGGTTGCCCGGAATGAACCATTTATTCATCCATTCAATCTTAAACTTGGGAATGAGCAATGTGATCTTTCCACTGTCAACGGAATAATCCTTGACATTCCGAACAGGGATCATGTCGAGGTAATTGATTTGTTTCCTGTGTTGAAACATCATACTGCTACACTGCACCGGGTGGTACCGGAGCATCGGGCCTGCCGGCATTTCTTACAGGGATCTGTATCAGTACCCAGGCAATCAGGGCAAGAACAATCAGGCTGATCCAGAAAGGAGGATGCTGAAAGAACCTGAATATATCATACAGGAATATATCGCCAACGGCAAAGATGGCTATGATCAATCCCATCAGCGCTTCACCCGCAATAAGTCCCGAAGCAAGCAATACCCCGATATTTTCAGTATTGGTCCGCTGGGCAACGGAGAATTTACGCTTTTCAGCCAGGTTGTCAACAACTCCTTTCATGATTCCGCCCAGGAAAATAGCAAAGGTGGTCTCCAAAGGCAGGTACATACCCACACAAACCAGCATGGGACTTTTAACCTGCATCATGATGAAGGCAACTCCCATCAGCATACCGGCAATGATCAACGGCCATGCCATTTGTCCGCTCACGATACCCTTCGACAGGATTGCCATCAGACTTGCCTGGGGCGCCGAGAGGTTTTTGCTGCCAAAGCCGCCTTCGTATCCTTCACGGATGCCTTTTGCGATATCACCGTCGTTCAGAAAAACCAGGACACCAAACATAACGAGACCTGCAAGTACAACGCCGATAATATCACCAACCTGCATGCGCCATGGAGTTCCGCCAAGGATATGTCCGGCCTTCAGGTCCTGCAGCATTTCACCTGCAACCGCTGCCGAAACGCAAACAATGGCTGCCACACCCAACACTGCGGCTACTCCTTCATTGCCTGTAACTCCAAGTGCAACCATAAGCAGTGCGGTAACAACCAGGGCTGTCAGGGTCAATCCCGATATCGGGTTATTGCTCGATCCCATAATTCCTACCAGGTAACCCGAGACTGCAGCAAAGAAAAAAGCCAGGATAATCATTACCGTGGCGGCAATAAGGGCAACAAGGGCAGAGGTTTTAAATATAAAAAAGGTTATACCGAAAGTAAGTACGGCAACCAAAACAATGCCGATCAGTATCCAGGTAAAGCTTATATCTTTTTCATTACGTGGCGTATCCACCTGCTGACCGGCAGCCGCCTTCTTAACGTCGCTTACCGACCGTGCAATACCTGCTGTAAGGCTTTTGCGCATTTTCCAGAGTGTAAATACGGCACTCACCAGCATGCCTCCGATGGCAATGGGACGTACAATATACCTCCAGATTGAATAGAATGTGGTTGTCCACACCTTGGTGGCTGCTGCATCAGCAGTAAGAGAAGGATCGCCGGCCATCAGTGCCGAAGCCATAGCACTCAGATCAAATGAAGGGGCCATAAAATACAGGATCATGGGAGTCAGCAATCCCCAGGCAATCACACCGCCGCTAAAGTTCAGGGAGGCCAGCCTGGGGCCGATAATATATCCTACGCCCATGTAAGCCGGACTGATGCCGGGTGTTCCCATCATCATGCCGCCCTGGCCGATAAAAGACGTTCCCGTAATCGTTTGTTTGGCAAAAACTGTAAATTTTTCCCAGTATACGGCAAAAAGCTTTATTTCACCAAGGAGTTTAACCATTCCGCCGAAGATCATGGCCCCGAATAGAAACATTGAATTCCCCCCCGTGGCCTGGCCTGCCTTATGAATTTCGGCAGCAGCAACCGATTCGGGGAATGGCAGTTCTGCATCTTCCACCATCACCCTCCGTAGCAAAGCAACAAACATGATCCCCAATATACCACCTGCGATCAGGATCAGGGTGGAAGTAATATAGTGTCCCGGGGTAAAAAACGGATTCCACAATCCGGCAACAAAAAATGCCGGAAGCGTAAAAATGGCCCCGGCAGCAACCGATTCTCCGATAGATCCTACTGTTCTTGCAAAGTTCTCCTCAAGCACAGATCCCTTCAGGGCTTTTAAAATGGCCATACCTATTACCGCTGCCGGGTAGGTGGCGGCAATGGTCATACCGGCTTTAAGGCCCAGGTAAGCATTGGCCGCTCCAAGTACCACTGCCATAATCAACCCTATCAGGAGCGCCTTTACCGTAAACTCGGCCATGCTGGTATCGGGCGAAACATACGGAATGAATTTTTTACTTTCGGACATGCTGTGAAATATTTTAATGAAATGATGACCTCTCCGTCTTAACCGGTTTCAAAGATAATTATTTAAATATATTTTCAAATTGCACCTATGAAGTACCATCCGGAGGGTAATTCAGCATTTCATGCATGGAAATTCAAGTTTTGCTGTCAGGGGATGAACCGGATCTTTACGATTTCAGATTGCGTACCAATGCGGATAGGGGCGCCCCACAAACCCAGCCCGGAAGAAACATAAAAATGGGTGCTCCCGGTTTTCCTGTACCCATATCCCAGTTCATAGATCCGGGAAACGATCCTGTTGAAGGGAAAGATCTGTCCGTTGTGTGTATGTCCCGAAATATGCAGGGCTATCTGGTTTTCAACCGATTCATTCAGGCTATGGGGCTGGTGATCGAGCACAATAGCCGGCAGATGGCTATTCGACGGGTCAATGAGTGATGCCAGTGGCTTCCGGTTCCTGTTCGTGTTATCGTCACGGCCGATTACCCTTATCCGGTTGCCAACAACAACAACCTCATCCCGCAATATGGTGATCCCGTAACGTTCCAGATAATCCAATGCCTGGTCAATCCCTGCATAATAATCGTGGTTCCCTGGTATGGCAAATACGCCGTACGTGGCTTTGAGCCTGGCCAGTTCGCTGCCCATTTGCTGCGTTTCTACGGCACGGTAGCTGTGGTCGAAAATGTCCCCGGCCAGCAATATGATATCGGGCTGCTGGCTGTTGATCAGTTCAACCCATTCGGTCAGCCTGCCTCTCCGGATTACATTTCCCAAATGCATATCACTGGCTGCCAGAATGGTTATTTCACTGCTTTCAACGGAAGGGTTGCCGGCCGATACATCCAGTTCAACGACCTGCGGATGGGAGAACCGCTGGAAGCCTATTACAGACATAACTCCAAGCAACAATATTATCAAGCCAAAGTACCAGAGCTTGACCTGTGGATAATGCAGGATAACCCAGGAAGGATAAAAATTGAAAAGATGATTCAAAAGCCGCAACACATCACCCAAGAGTACTGCCGAAAGCAGGAATACAAACAGGATCATCCAGTAACCGCCAACCTGTTCGAAAACAAAGGAAAGCCAGAGCGGTAATTTTTCTCCAAGAAAAATGCCTATGAAAATCGACAGGGATGCTACAAGGAAAATAACCGTATAGATCATATGAACCAAAACCCTGTCGGGCAAAGCCTGCCATCCGCGAATATACAGGTAGCCGTTCAGTGTAATAAAGATAACGAGGATGACCAGAAATTTAATGAGATTCATGGATAGAATTGGTTTTCTAATTTTTCTATTTTATTGAACCAGCAAAGATAATAAATGAAAGCAGAAGAATGTTGCGGGTTGCTCTTCACCCGTGTATGAAAAGTTTAATACATTTACCGGAAAAGAAATACCCCTATGAGAAAAACAATGTTCCTGCTGATCGTCTGTTTCCTGGTTGCTTTCAGGGCGCAGACGCAACCAACCCGCCTGGTTGTGCGTGCCGACGACATGGGTAGTTCCCATGCAGCCAACGAAGCCATCATAAAGACCTGCAAAGAGGGTATTGTAACCTCGGTGGAAATAATGGTGACTACACCCTGGTTCCCCGAAGCCGTAAAAATGCTTAATGAAAATCCCGGTATTGACGTAGGACTGCACCTCACCCTTACCAGTGAATGGGAAAATATCAAATGGCGTCCGCTGACGGAATGTCCAAGCCTGGTTGACAAAAACGGCTTTTTTTTCCCGATGATCTATCCCAATAAAAATTACCCTGGCCAGGCAATCCTTGAGAACAACTGGAAAACCGCGGATATAGAAAAGGAATTTCGTGCACAGATCGAGCTGGCACTCAGCAATATTCCGCGAATCAGCCATTTGTCATCACACATGGGATGCGGAGGTTTCTCCCCGGAGGTGTCGGCACTGACAGCCCGTCTCGCTGAAGAATATAAAATCGGCAATGAATTGAACGGCCTGCAGGTGGATTATGCCGGATATGACGGTCCCAGCAAAACATCATCGGAAAAAGTGCAGGGTTTTCTCAGCATGCTGAACAAACTTGAACAGGGCAAAACCTATATTTTTATTGACCACCCGGGACTGGACAATGAAGAGCTGAAGGCTGTTTACCATATCGGCTATGAACAGGTGTCAGTTGACCGGCAGGGTGTCACCGATGTCCTTACCCATGAAAAGGTGAAAGCCCTCATAAAGGAGAAGGGAATTCAGCTGGTAAGTTATAAGGATGTTATCAGTAACCAGTAACCAGTAAACGGTTAACGGTTAACGGTTAATGGTACTGTTTACCGTTTACCATTTACTGGTTACTACTCCTCCCCACAATCGCCTCCTGAACACCCCCGAAGTCATTGCTGTAGCTCAAGGTAGCTGTTACCTTGTCCTTATCAAACTTGCAGGAAATTGTCTCGGTATGTGGACTTTCGGTATAGCGCAACACCAGGTCCAGGGTATTTTCATCCTTCCAGCCGTACCCGGCGGCCACAATGGAAGGTGGTAATCCTTCGTAATGCGCCCTTACAAGCCGTAACAAATTGGGGCCGCGTTTGGTTGTCTCCCCGGTGATCCATTTACCCGCGCCAAAAGCAAGGCTATAATCGGTTTTATCGATCTTCAGTGTTATATGACACATATCCTCCATGAAATGAAAGTTTATCGATTCCATAAATCTGTCGTTTGATTCGAATACATAGGTTTTTCCCGAGATCTGTGAAACCAATGGTGAAATATTGCCTGCCGGGGGAGGCGGAAGCGTAAGCGAGTCCAGTTTTTGTTTCAGCGCTGCAGCCATACTGCTGTTTTCGGGAAGAATGTCCTTTTGCATCGCAGGCAGCAAATATTTCCATACGAGATCAATTTGATCCTGCATGTCGGGAGAAGATTCGGAAGTAATGGCTATCACGGCATCCTGTTCGGGCATTACAATAATATATTGCCCGTAAGCACCATCTGCGCGGAAAGCATTGTTCCTGCACCGCCAGAACTGATAGCAGTAACCTTGCAGCCAGTCGCTCGAATCCCTTGTAGCCTGTGAAGCATCCGGAGCCTGGTCGATCTTGGAGGTGGTGGCTTCTTCAATCCAGGATGCCGGCAATAGCTGCTTTCCATTCCACTCCCCGTTCTGCAGGTAAAGTTGCCCGAACTTGGCCATATCCTCCGTTTTAACACGCAAACCCCAGCCACCGGTGTTGATGCCCCGGGGATCCACCTCCCAGTCCATGCCCTCAATCCCCAGGGGTTCAAACAACCTTGGCCCGAGATAATCTATTATCTTTTCACCGGTAACTTTTTGCACAATAGCGGATAGCATATAGGTAGCCAGCGAATTATATAAAAATTTTGTGCCCGGATCATTCAAAACAGGAACGGCCAGAAAGGCCTTTACCCAGTTGCTGTCCATTGCCGTTACGGAAGAAGTAGGATCAGGATCCTCACCTGCCGACATGCTAAGCAGATCCCGAACGGTCATATCGGCAAGGAAATCACTTACACTGTCAGGCAAATCCTCCGGAAAGAAGGGAATGACCTTATCGTTAACGGTCAGAAGTTTTTCACTCACTGCCAAACCTACTGCCGTGGATGTGAAGCTTTTGCTTGTGGAATATAGCGTATGCCTTAGTTCGGGTTTGTAAGGATCCCACCAGCCTTCGGCAATGACCTTGCCGTGACGCAGGAACATTATACTGTGAAATTCGTGCCTGCTGTTAGCTGCAGCTTCCAGGAAGGCAAGAATCCCTTCCGATGACACCCCTTCAGCTTCCGGCACACTTCGCGGAAGTGATGTTGTAACCGGAAGTGCCGGTTCATTTTGGCACGCACCCAATAAGAATACCAGCAGTATTACCGCATACGATGCACAATAAATGGTTTTTTTCATTTGATTAAAATTATGTTTACAAATTTACTTCCCGAACTACTTAACCAAAATACCCGCATTTCTGATCACAGCCATACTTCCCTTCCCGGCATCAATTATCCGCTGAACATCTTCCTTCGTAACCTTTGTTACTCCCAACACCTTGCAGGCCTTCTCATCCAGCGAGGTAACCAGGTGGATACGGATGCGCTTTGTTTTGATCATCAGCGAAAGTGCTGTGCCGCCATTTCCCTCGTAATTATCCTCAAGCAGCGCAAAAGCAGCTTCAAAACTGCCTGCCTGAAGATACTTCATAAAATAGGCGGAACCTATTTTATCGGCACATTCGGCTAATACGACCAGGGTACCTCCGTCCTTTACAAAAGCGGCCGCATGATGAACCGACTTGTGAGCCTGTATAAAATTGATATCCCTGGGGTAGCCACCGCCCGAGGCGATTACCAGATCATATTTTTCCGGCGAAGTATTCCGGTAATAACTGTCGTGTATCCTGCAGGCGGCCAAAAAATCATCGTAGCTATTCCCTGCCAGCAAACGGCAAACCCTGCCTGATGCATTCATAATGCCATGGATGGAAATCCTTGACGGCAGCAAGGCATCAATTTCCTTAAGGTCTTCCGCCAGCGGATTGCCGTCCAGGTTCCCGGGCTGGCATGCTGTTGCCAGTGACCTGGTGATTCTGTCCAGGAAAAGCCCATGATTATGGTAAATGGCCTTCCGTGAGGCCAGTCCCGGAAACAGAAGCTTTCTGCCTCCTCCGTAAGCGGCAAAATAGTGATGCGAAATTGAACCAAACGTGATCAGGAGGGTAGCACTGAGCAAATCCTTCCGCACGGTAATGGGTGTGCCCCGTTGGGTAACCCCCAAATTATCAAACGAGGTATCATCCTTGCAATCGTGGTGTACAAAACGGAATTCTTTATAAACATCCCCGTAGGTGCGGATGCTTTCTTCTTCGGTCTGCCGGGGATGTGTTCCATAGGCAATATAAAAGCAAATGTTTTCCTTTTTAGCACCCTGTTCCAGCAATATCCCGGTCAGCCAGGGGAGAAACTCCGGATATCCGCATAAACGGGTTTTATCGGATACCACAATGGCCACATCAAGATATCTGGTCCTGTCTCCGGGCAGGAAATGATGCAGGCTGCGGACAAAGTCCTCCTGTGTGATATCATATTCCGGTTCCCCCGGTTCCAGAATTTCTGCAAATGAAGGCAGGGTAAAGGATACTTTCCCTTCGCCGTACCTAAGCCATATGTTTTTGAAATTAACCTGGTTGTTCATGGGTGAATAAATTATTTTTCCATGGCCATGGCCTTTAAGTTGGCAGGCATTTTTTCAATGGCATACCTTAAGGCTGTCCGGGGCATTTTTGCCTTATTCCGGATAACAAAGTCAAAAACTTCCTTTTGGTGAGCCTGACTGGCAGCCTTAAGCATCCAGCCATATCCCTTCTGAACCATATCCTCTTCATCCATGAGCAAAATGGTTGCAATTTCACGAATTTCATTCAGGAAAATCCCTTTTCTGGCAGGTACGATCAGTGACACGGCTGAACCACGCCTCATCCAACGGTTTGGCGATATTGCCCATTCTTTAAGACGTGAAATATATCCTGGAAACATTTCTATGAAAGTCCCCACCGTATGATTGCAGAAAGTATCGCATGAAGCCCAGTTGCTTACATAGGTATCAACCCAGTTCTCAAATATGCTGAAATCTGCTGATTCATAGGTTTTATGAATATAATAGGACCAATTGCAGGCAATAAATGATTCCTCCAGGTAACCCGATTGCCAGAGCTGATCGCACAGATCATAGATTCCGGATTTTGGCCTGCCCTTGATCTTTTTAAAATATTCCATGCCTATTTTTCCTACGGTAGCTGATTTTATGCCGTATACCGTAACTTCTTCCCGAAAGAATTTCCGGGCGCTTTGCCGTGTCATTTCATCAATGTTATCTTTAAGTTCCTGACGCAATCCGGCAATAATATCATTCATTGTTTACTAATATTATTAAGTGTAGTTATAACAACCTCAGTTGTTTTTTTCAGAAAGCTTCCGAAAATTAAAGCTTTTTCCTCAATAATGTTTTTAACTTTCTTACCTGGTTGTTGAAATAAGTTAACTTCAACAAGTACCTTCGCGTTCGTTGTTGTCTTTTTCCATAATCCTTTTACCTGTCCGTTGATCACAACAACGGGCCGGAAAATCCCGTTATCAGAAACTGTTTTTTTACCAATTTCCGGGGAAAGAGAAGCTCCCCTGTCGCGGTAGCTGATTAAAAATTCGTCATACGCAGGCAATAAAAATACAGAGGAATTGTTTTCGACTTTCCCGTGATTGGAACCATTCAGCCAGTAAGCTTTGTTACCTGCCATCTCAGTAACGAGCTCTGGCTTTACCATTTCGAGGGCGTTCCCTGAATCTGCCGCGGACAATCCTGACCACCATGCAAAATCCTGTGCCTGCATGGCACACATCCAGCCAACAAGATCCTTTACAGTTTCAAATCCTGTTCCGGCAATTTGCTGACTGGCCAGCCGGGAATATGCTATGTCGGATAATGTCATATTTCATTAGGAGATTTATGGTTGAACTTTGTTACTCCCGATCCATTAATTTACAGTACTTAAGCGGATCATGTCCGTCATTTTAAGGATGGTATTCCAGTTTCTGGCCGTGGATATTACCTTTAATTTCTTCTCTATGTAATTATTGGTAAATTTTGACTTGCCACCTCCGTGGTGATAATAAATGTAAAGTAAATCTCCCTTCAGATAATAATTCTCCTCCGGCTTTACTTCACACACAAATGCTGATGCCCTTGCGTCATTTATTTTTTCCGATAGCATCAACACGGCTCTTTTGGCATTGTCCGCTTCCTTTACCGGATCAAACGGGTCCTTAACCACAATTTCATCCAGCTCAGAACGGGTCTTGATGATCATCCCGACTGAAAACCCAAACCGGGTTTCAATAATGTGATTCATATTGTTTTGCAACTGATGCTTATCATCCATTGATCTCAATAAGATGTTCCCACTGTTTATGTATGTTTGTATATCTTCGTACTGATTTGCAAGTAATGCTTTTTTTAAAAGATCCATTTTCAGGATCATATTTCCTCCAACATTAACACCTCTCAAAAAAACAACATAAGTATTCATTTCAATTCCTGATTTTTATATTCTTTGCCGTAACCATGTATTAGTCGGAACCGCAGGTATCAAAGTTAAAATTTTTCAAAATATGAATTAATATTTATTACTTTAGGCTACATTAACCGGCTATTTTAGCCCATGAGGAAAATATTAGGCTATATCCTTACTCCGGTATTCCATTTTTATTACGGCCTGATGCTGGTGGCATTCCATCCGGTGCAGGTTCTGGCATTTCATTTGTTTGGCGACCCTGCGCGGAAAAAAGTGGTTGATTTTCTGAATTTTTTGCTGGTAAAGGGACTGTGCCTGATGGGCTGCAAGGTAAGTTTCTCGGGGTTTGAAAAAGTTCCCGGAAACAGGCCTTTGATTATTGTTTCCAACCACCAGAGCATGTACGATATACCGGCGGTAGTGCATGGATTTAGAAAACAATACCCCAGGTTTATTTCCAAAATAGAGCTGTCCAGAAATCTGCCCAGCATCTCATACAACCTGAGACAGGGTAAATCAGCGCTGATCGATCGCAGGAAAGGACCCCAGTCTGTAAAGGAAATTTTCAGGCTTGGACTTCTTATTCAGGAAAATAATCATGCAGCCTGTATTTTTCCCGAAGGTACCCGCAGTAAAACAGGTGAGGTCAGAAAATTCATGCCGGCCGGTATCAGTACGTTGCTGCGTGCAGCTCCTTCGGCAGTGATCGTTCCATTTGTAATTGACGGGCACAGTGAACTGATGACCAAAGGATATTTTCCGCTTAAATTCGGACAAAGAATTTCATATACCGTTCTTGATCCGGTAGAGCCCGCGGATCAATCCGTTGATGAACTGGTAAACCGGATACAGATGTCCATTGTGAAAACGTTGCATCAAAATCCATAAAGCGGGCTAACATCCGGTGTGAAAAAACTGTAAATGCGATCATAACCTAAGGTTTTCCAGGCTCTAACTTTTCCAGGTTCTTCAGTGCACGCGGATTCCCTGGCCGGAGTTTTAAGGCTTGCCTGTAACAATGAATGGCTTCTTCTTTTTTATTCTGAGCCTGGTAAATGTCGCCCAGGTCGTTCCAGGCTACAACAATTTCAGGAAAAGTTTTTGTGTAATAGGTGTATAACAACAGTGCCTTGTCGAGTTTATTTTCGTTGATCAACCTTTGTCCTGCTTCCAGCAATACCATATCATCATCAATATTCAGATTCGCTTTATCTATTTCTGATTGCAGATTTTTAACACCAGGTTGCTCCAACAGGTCATATATCTTTCCTGAAAGTTCATTGTCAAATTCCTGTTCACTTGAAATTGCATCCTGTACAATCTCACCCTGGAAATATAGTTGGGTTACATTGGGTAAAACCATATTGGTGTTGATGGAGCTTTCATTGGTCACCATGTAAAATACCAGGCCTTCTTCTGGCAGGCGAATCAGCCGTGCATAATAAATGCCGTTGCTTCCGCCATTATCGATCATTGTTGTATTCCTCCTGCTTTGGGAAATATTGCAGCCATATCCAAACGAGGATCTGCCATTATATCCTTCTTCCACCATGTGTGGTGTAAACATTTTCCGGACACTTGACTCGTTTAACACGCTGTGGTTGTTTATGGCACTGGCCCAGAGAAACATTTCATTCAAAGAAATTTCAAGTCCCCCGTTTGCCTTTAAATTCCAATAAGGCCCGCCACCGGCCTCTTCAAAATGCTGTGGCAGTGTACCCCAGCGTTTACCGTTTTTGTATCCAACTGCTATAGTATCCCGGCCATTAGGGGGATAATGGTAGCCAATATGATTTATTCCGGCAGGTTCAAACAGATATTTCTTTAAATATGCTTCATAATCCATGCCGGATACCTGCTCAATAATTATTCCGAGGATGCTCATCCCAACATTGGTATAAATTGCCTTTTCTCCGGGTTTGAAAGCCAGTGGTTCCGAAAAAGCCCTTTTCAAAAACTCCTCTGTGTTGATTTTTTCAAAGTCTCCCCCGTCCTGATCCAGGAACTCGTGAAACCCAGCCGAATGTGTAAGCAGTTGATGAATGGTAATGCTGGCTTTATCGCCAGGGATGGCCGGGAAAAACTTACGTAGCGCATCCGTTACCAATATTTTGTTTTTTTCACAAAGTTTCATTACAGCAGCAGCAGTAAAAGCCTTTGTGATGCTGCCCATGGAGGCCAGGGTTCCGGAAGTGAAAGGAATTTTATTTTCCTTGTCAGCCCAGCCATATCCTTTACAAAAGATCTTTTCCCCATCTTTGAGGATAAGAAGTCCTCCCGAAAAGTTTTTCTCCTTTTCAAGCTGATGCAGATAACTGTCAATTTGTTTGCAGGTGTCATTGTCATACACCTCATTACGGTAACTGTTATCCTGTTTTTCTGCCAGTATATGATTTGAACAGGGAATAATCAGGGCAACGATCACCGCCAGGGTAAAAATTCTTTTTTCCATATATTGCGGGTTTGAACACACACAAAAATATAGCATAAAAAGCCCTGCCCATATCCAAAAATTTATAAAGAATGTTAATAATCACTAAATGGTTTAGGGGATTTCAGGTTGCGGGCTGATCATTGTCAACCTGGAAATCATGTTGATAGCCACATGATGTTCATTAAAACATAGCCTTTCTGACTATTAAGGGCCCTTACACTATGTTTAAAAACATTTTTAATCATATTCATGTTTCAAAATTATCGCTATATTACCTGAGACGAGCAGCCGGAAAAAATAGTTACATCAAACGGAACTTCTTGGGACTAATCGCTTAAACCTGTTTGGTGATCTGAAAGATTATCAAAGTTATATAATCCGGCAAACAAATTTATTTTGTAAATTGGGAAAAAAAACAACCATGCAATCTTCACGCCGTTCATTTATCCAAAAAGCCGCCATGACCGCTGCTGCAACCGGACTAGGCCTTTCGTCCATCCAGGGAAAAACAGTACCGGTGCCAGACGAAAAGGCCATTTCAAAAAGTGTCAGGCGGAATAAAATAGGGGTATCCACCTATTCTTTCTGGCAGTTTAACGGGCCAAAGGAAAACTCACCCATCGAAGATTGCATTGAAAAATCAGCCAGGATGGGTTTCGACGGAATAGAGTTCCTGCTTGTGCAGATGCAATCGGAAGAAAATAGTTATTTACAGAAACTGAAACGCCAGGCATTCCATGCCGGGCTTGACATCATGGGATTTTCCACCCACCAGGGATTTGTTTACCCTGATAAAAAAGCCAGGGACGAAGAAATTGCAAAAACAATCCGGCAAATCAAGCTTGCATATCAGCTGGGTATCCCAACCATGCGGTTGAATACAGGAAGGTGGAACACTACAAAATCGTTTGATGATCTGATGGCCAACAAAGGCATCGAGCCAATTCTTGAAGGATATACCATCGATCAGGGTTTTGAATGGGTAATTGATGCAATCGGGCAATGCATTCCCACAGCGGAAAAATGCGGTGTCGTACTGGGGCTTGAGAATCACTGGGGCCTGGGGCGCACTGCCGGCGGCGTGTTGCGGATAGTAGATGCCATCAACTCTCCCTGGCTGCAAATTACTTCCGACACGGGCAATTTCCTTGAAAACCAATATGAACAATTGGAGATGATGGCACCAAAAACTTTCCTGATCCAGGCAAAAACATATTTCGGAGGAGGAAAATGGTACACCCTTGATATCGATTACAACCGTGTTGCCGCTATATTCCGGAAAGTGGATTACCGGGGATATGTTTCCGTTGAATTCGAGGGCAATGAAGACCCCATGACCGCGGTTCCCAAAAGTCTGGAACTGATAAGGAAAGCCTTTACCTGGGAAGAATAACTGATAATCCACCTTTGCCCGGAAGAATGGCAGTAAATAGTAATGCGCTGAGCCAATTACCTCCTCAGCAATGACATAACAAATGCGGTTGTTACTAATCCCATCAACACCATGAAGCTCAGATGAAGGGATTGCAGCTCCGCAATAAAACCCAACACCACCGGGCCTGTGAGGAATCCAACGTTGGCCGTTGCTGATATGAAGGAAACCCCGTCGGCAGTTCTGATACCCTTAATCCTTGACGCCAGCCGGTACACCTCGGGAACTACGATGGAGAAGCCCAACCCGATGATGAAGAATCCGGCCAGGGTGCTGGCCGGGATCTTCAACAAGACAAATGTAAAACCAATCAGGCCCGTGCCTATGGCCATGCGAAGAAGTTTCCACGAGCCAAACCTTTGACTCAATGAATCCCCCGCAAACCGTCCCAGGGTCATACCTGTGGAAAATAAAGCATAGCCCAGACCGAGGAACTGCCCCTTCATCACAACAACTTTCTTAAGATACAAAGCACTCCAGTCGGCTATGGCGCCTTCCGATACCATTATGACAAGGCTGATTGAGGCGATTGCCAGCAGCGGTTTGAATGGAAACCTGCTTTGCTTTTTCTTTTCGTAATGCTCCGTGCGTATGTGAAAATATTCCTTCTTTAACCAAAGCTGAATGCCAATCAGGATAGCAACCAGCACGGTAATATGCAGGAATGGCATATTCAGCAATCCTGCGATGAAACTGCCTGTGGAAGCTCCAATGATACCCCCCATGCTCCAGAACCCATGGCTGCCGGTCATGATATTCCTGCCCGCCTGCTTTTCGATGGTAGCCGTTAGCGAATTGAGAGAGATGGCAAATACCGAGCTCGAAATGCCAAAACAAAACAAGGCCAGGCAAAGTGCCGGGTAGGTCGGAGCCAGGAACATCCCATAAACCGCCAGGGAGTACAATACAAAACCAAAAAAAGCCTGTCGCCCGACGCCCAACCTGTCTACCAACCTGTTACTTACCGGTAACATGGTTAGTGATCCCAGGGAAGTAAAAAAGAGGGCTCCGCCTATCTTCCCCTCCGTGATTTGCAGATTTTCCGCAATAAATGGAATGTAGATCACCCAGGTGCTGAAAATAAGGCTAAAGCAGGAATATAAAAATGCCGGGGCAAAGAATTTGCGGCTTTGGAAGAAAATCTTAAATGACAGCATGGTTCTGTTTCTACAGTTGCCAAATATAAATGAAATTATTTCGCCGTTGTTTTGCATAAAAAATACCTTTACGAAGTTTTAACCCATACTCATGAAAAACCTAAACCTGGTTGCCCCCTTGTTAGTGGCAGCCATTATATCATCCTGTCAGCCAAAAACGGGCAAAGATCCGGTAGATGCCAATGATGAACTTGCATATCGTCTCGACAGGGTTGTTGACCGGATTACGAAAGGAGAACTACCCCGGATAACGAAAGATTTTTTATTGGCAGGACTTACCCTTGATCCGAAATTTGAACGCCGTTTTACAAATTACAGCGGGGATCAGGAAGGCCGCTACCTCAGTGCCATGTCGCTCATTGATAATGACAGGCAAAGCATCGATATACATGAACTTGTCACGGAGATCATTGCCACACAAAAACCGGATGGCAGATTTGGAGCGGATACATTGACTTTTGATGCCGGAAGCATTGAAGGTCCCCAAATGGCATTGCTCTGGGGAAATGGCCGGTTACTAACCGGGCTGATGGATTACTATGTAAAATATCCAGACCGGAAGGATGCGCTGGCTTCGGCCCAAAAGCTTGGTAACTTTCTGGACGGGGTCGCCTACAGTTGCACCCGTCCTGAAATAATCAGCAGGTTTAAAACCATGGGCGCCATGGGCTTTATCTGCTTTACACAGATTACCGAAGGCATGGTTAAGCTGTACAATGTTACCGGAATTGAAAAATACAGGAAAGTGGCTGAGGATACCTACCCGCTGCTACCCGAATTTGGCAACCAGCACAGCCATGGTTTCCTCAACACCCTGCGCGGGGTCGTCATGTTGTATGAAGCCACCGGGAACCCGGTGCACCTGCACTATGCCGAGGAGATTTTCGATAGCATAGTAGCCAGCGAAAACTATCTGGTAACCGGCGGATTGCCTGAATTCTTCGGCTTTCATGCCAGCGCCGATGGTGTTCGCGATGAAGGTTGCAGTGAGGCTGACTTTTTTATGCTTTGCCTGCAACTTTGGAAGGCAACAGGTAATAACAAATATCTTGATAAGGGAGAATACCTCTTTATGAACCATATGCTTTATAACCAGTTTCATTCGGGGGACTTTGGTCATCATGTCATTCAAACGGATTTTGGCTTCGTCACCTCCCATTATCCCGGGCAGTCGTGGTGGTGCTGTAACTATCACGGTTTACATGCTCTTTATGATGCCAGGGAAATTGTGGTTACACAAGAAGGTAATATAAGGAAAGTTAACCTCTTTTATCCTGCAGCATGGAAGGATGATGAAATTTCATTCACCCTGATTAAGCTGAAAGACAGTATGCCGGCATTTCAGCTGGTAGTTAATTCCGCATCCGGCGATGCTGCAAGATTAGCCATACGAAATCCATACTGGAGCAACTTAACCGGTATTACCCTCAATGGTGAAAAAGCGGATGTTATTGATCAGGATGGATATTTACAGATTAACCGGAAACTGAAGAACGGTGATAAGATCATTATTACCCTGCATCCCGCGCTCAGATTGGTCGGACCTGACCGGAAAGAAATTCCCCTCTCCGAATTAACAGCCACGCCTGTGGATGCCTGCATGATATACGGGCCATGGCTTTTGTCGGTGGATGATGTTTTTCAGAACTTGTTTATGACCGAACTTAGTGCCGACAATATCATTTATATTAACCGGGATAAGCCCGCTGCCATTGCCACCAGCCTGTCAAATCCGCCGACGACTTTTAATCCCGAGGCATATCTTGCATTTACCTTTCTGAAACAGGGTACTTCCCAGACTTCGGATGTAATATTGCGACCCGTTGCTGAAGCCTCTTTTCAGGGTCCCTCCAATGTGCGGTATTGGCTGAAATTCGCCAAATGGGGTGAAAGGTGATGTTGGCGGTCATTATTATAGAAATCACAGCATAAGGGTGGTTTCATTATAATAATTCGTAAAAAGCAATGCCATGAAATCAAAGTATATCCTGATTCTGGAGGTTTATCAGGAGAAGAGTCCGGATCAGTACGGAATGAATCTCTTTGCTTCGAAAGAACTGCTTGAAATGACACTTTCCTTTGATATCAGGGAATTTATAGGAACCAAAAACCGTTCGAAATATCAGGATGCTACCCTGACCGTGAAAGAAAGTAACGGCGATTCCATTACGCAACAGATCAAGCTTAAGGCAAGGGGAGAAATGCGTTGCTCCTATTGTTCTTTCCCCTCCAACAATTTTTGAACAGCCTTGGGAAATGTAAGTATGTATTCATCAATTGTATTATATTCCTGCCTGCTGTTTTTCATAAGCTTTTTATTATAATTTTTTTCGAAGCATAAACTGTTTTCCACACCGGCATATTGTCCGTAATTTGGGGTCAGTTTATACCCGCTCTTTTTATAAAGTTCAATAGCCTCCGGCTGCCTTTTTCCTGTCTCCAGCATGCATGTTATATTGGATAATTCAATTGCCCAATTTACCTAACAAGTGATGATGAAGTATGTTTTCCGGCAATGCGAAGATGAATCCGGTTTCTCATCCGGGCCGGACCGGTCAGCGAACAAAGAGTTCATTAAGAATATAGTCCACCTCATTTACCAGGATGTCACTGTTCAACAGGTCTTTAAGGTCCTGAATAGCCCCATCGGGCCCCCCGGTGAGCCCCGGATCACCGGATTCCATCGTGTTATATAAATCGAGGTAATTTCTGTACAGCACCCTGGCTTCTTCAAAATTTCCCCGTCGTAGTTCCGAAAGGGCTATATTGAACATGGCATAGAATGCCTTATCATCATATTGCAACGCCTTGCGGGAATAATAGATACAGCTGTCATAATCTCCCACACAATAATAAGCCCATCCCAGGTTGCCCAGTGCTCCTTCATATGTCGAGTCAATTGCCACGGCCTTCCTGAATGACTCGATTTCCGAATCATGGTCGCCCAGCTGTCCATAGCTTAAGCCCAACCGGATATAAGCATACTTGTAATCCGGATCATTTTCAACAGCCTTATTGCACTGAATAACTGCCTGTTGGTAATCTCCCTTCCGGTAGTAACAATCACCAATGCAGGCAAGTGCGTAAGTAAAATCAGGAGCTATTTCCACAGCCTTTTCATAATCATGTAAAGCGGCATCTAATTCATCATTAAAATAATAGGCGTTAGCCCTGTGTGTATAATAGTAAATATTGTCTGGCTCAAGGATTATGGCCTTGCTGTAATCGCCGATAGCCTTTTCATATTCATCCAGCTCATAATACAGGTTCCCCTTGTTATCATAAAAGGTTGCATTCATTGAATTCTTAAAAATGGCCATATTATAATAATAGATCGCACTGTCCGGTTCATTCAGGTTTTCAAACGACACTGCGATATTGTTATAAGGCCATTCGAAAGCCGGATTGATCCCGATAGCCTTCCGGTAATCCGAAATGGAAGCCTCATATTGATTAAGTTCCTGTAAGGCATTACCCCTGTTGTTATAGAGTTGCACATACCCCGGAGATAACCCAATGGCTGTTGAATAATCATGGACAGCATCCTCCTGCTCACCCAGTGCAGCATGACACAGTCCCCGGGTGTTAAAGGCATGGGTGTATTCAGGATTCCAGGCTATTACCCTGGTGAAATAGCGGATGCTTTCCCTGTACTGCTGATCACGGAATAAGGCTTCAGCTTTCAGGGTATAGGCTCCTATATGTAATGAATCGAGAGCCAGCAGCTTGTTCAAGCGTTCATCAAGCCCGGCACCGGTCATAAAAAATGATGAATAAAAAACATTTACCCGGGTAATGAAAACAGATCCGGGATATTTTCCGGAATACCGCTCTATTTTTTTTGCAAGTGAATGCTCCGGATCCTTGAACATCGCTGATACCAGCATCTCACCCAGTTCCTGTTCTTCAGGGGTTAACGTATTACTGTTCAATAGCTTTATGAATGACACAAGTTCAGCGATATGATAATTGTATATCCTGTCCGTCTTTTCCTTTATATTCATTCTATTCAAACCATCGGCGAGGAATCTTATCCCTTCCCGGACGCTGTCGTTTACCACCATCCGGAGCCCTCCGGAAACGGAGGATGCATAATCATCCGACCTGTTATAGTAAATACTAAAATCGGTATACCGGTTTTTTACGGTATCATCAAGGGCAATTCCCTGTACAGGATCAATGGAAAAAACAAGTACCAGGAGGCTGACAGACAGAAAATGTTTCATATTTAAAGACAACGGTGGATAAGAATCTGATCACTCCCGGTTTTACGATAAATTACAAAAGAAGTTTCGCAAACTGTGTTTACAGTCCGATATTACTGGCTGCCGCTTTCAATATCACGGAAGAGGAGGAGAGTGAGGATAGCTCCTTAGCGGACAGCTGGCTTTCCACGATCTTCCGAACCCCGCCTTCGGATACGATACAGGGTACGCTCAGACAAACGTCCCTGATTCCAAACTCCCCTTCCAACAAGGTTGAAACTGTCAATACGCTGTTTTGTCCCCTCAGTAAAGCCCCCGTAATCCGCACCATTGCCAGGCCCACCGCAAATTGGGTAGATCCTTTGTAATCGATGATATGGTAGGCAGAATCCCGGACCTGTTGTTCGATCCTTTGCTGATGCGCTTCCCAATCACCACAACCGCCACAAAGTTCACAGTACTGGCTGATGGGGGTTCCGGCAATATGGGTCATGGACCACGCCGCAAACTCACTGTCGCCATGTTCACCAAGGATGTAAGCATGCACATTATGGACATCCACCTGGCAGCTGGTGCTGAGGAGATGCCGGAAACGCGCACTGTCGAGTACGGTGCCCGACCCGATTACCCTTCTCCTGTCCCATCCCGAGCGCTTCAATGCCACATAGGTCAATACGTCCACCGGGTTTGTAACAACAAGGATCACTCCTCTGCAATTGCTGGCCGCCACTTCCGATGCAATACCACCCACAATAACAGCATTCTGCTGCAATAACTCAAGCCTGGTTTGCCCGGGACGCTGAGCCGCTCCTGCCGTGATGACAACAACCTGGGCATCGGAGTAATCCGCAGGGGTACCAACCCGGATAGATGTTGTGGGGAAAAAAAACTGGCCATGCACAAGGTCCAGCACCTGACCCCTGGCAAGATCCATGTTCCTGTCAATAATTAAAATATCATCCGCCAACCCGCTTTGCGCTAAGGCATAACAGAATGTGGCACCTACGGCACCGGCACCCACTACCACTACTTTGCGCCGGTAGCTTGTGGCATTGTCGCTATTTGGTTTTAGTTCCATATCATCCGGGATTAAATTCTGTTATTTAAACAAACGGCTGGCAAAAATGGCAGATCTGAACAAATCAGAAAAAATATTGTTTCTGCCAGAAACTTACAATTTGCAGGATCAATGAATTCCACCTGCCGAAGTTTTGACATTGGCTTTCAGAACTGTGTTTAACAATTAAGGAGGATCTGATTTTTTATTTATTTACTAAACTTTTTTTTTATGAAAACTACCCTTTCCAATCTAATGTTTGCAGTATTTTTCTTTATTGCTGCAGGACTCATTTCCTGTGAAGGTGATAAAGGAGATACAGGGCCGGCAGGTGCCGACGGTGTTGATGGTGTTGACGGTACCAATGGTACCGACGGCGCTGACGGAAATGCCAATGTAACAATCATCAGTTTATCAGGAGATGATATTACCTGGACTGAAGGATCATATCTTGGCAGGACTACGAATATTTTTACGTTTGATACAACAGCCGTAACCCAGGATATTGTCGATCATGGCACTGTACTGGGATTCTGTTTCATCAATCCTGTGTGGTATGCCTTGCCTTTTACCTGGGAAAATTCCGGGGGAACAAACCGGCAGTATGTTTTTCACACCTACGCCCTGGATTTTATAAATCTGTATGCCTATCAAACATCCGGAGTTTTGAACCCGAGTGCGATATCAGAATATAGATTTCTCCTGATCACCGATAACACTGTACTTACAAAATCATCAGCCGGCAAAAATATATTGTCCCGAATGGAACAGGCAGGTGTTGATGTTACCAATTACTATGAAGTGATGGACTATTTTGGACTGGAATATTAGCCTCCCTCCTCAGTTTTATTATTTAGCCGGAATCTTCTTCCGGCTTTTTTTACATTTTATTCGCACGTACTTGTTTCCATTTGATAAGTCGTATGAATTTTTAAATCTCCTTTTGAAAGGCTACTACATCAAGCACTTTATTAAATTTTTCACCTACATTTTTAAAATGTGCACATTTCAGGTAGCCTGATTTTTCAAAGAGGGCAATACTGCCTTCATTGTCACCCGTTATTATTCCGATCAGATTTCTTATTCCGTTCTCTCCGGCTTTTTTCTCCAAATGTTCAAGTGCAATTTTTCCGATACCTTTATTGCAGAATTCAGGTTTCAGATATATTGTAACCTCTGCTGTCCGGTCATATGCCTGTCTTTTCTTGTAATTTGTTATGAAACAGTAACCAGCAATTTCATCGCCTGTACTTATAAGATACGAGTTATACAACGGGTGGCTGATATATATAAATTCCTTCAATTGATCAATCCGGATAGGCTCTGTATGAAAAGTGGCAGTTGAATTTTCAATATACCAGTCGTATATCTTTTTTACTACCGGCAGGTCCCGCTCTTCAAGTTCTTTAAATTTGATATGCATGAGTTATAAGTTTTCAGGGATGCGAATTCGCGGATTTTGGCTACGTCATATGTCCTGGGAACGAAGGATTGTCCGGAAACTTACTCAGTGTAAAATCTTACCATGGGCCTGTTTTTTGATTTTCTATCGGCAATTTCAAATCCTGCGCGTTCAAACGATTTTAATAAGCCAAACCATGCAAAAGAGTCCGGCAGTTTTTCCTGTGTTGGAATTGCCGGGTAGGCTTCAATAATCTTTATTACATGCTCTTTGGCATAATTGATAACTCCTTTTAAAAGCAATACGGAAACCCCATGCCGCCTGAATTTTTTATCAATGAAAAAACACGGAACCGACCAAACGATCTTATCATCAATACGTTTGTGAACCCGGGAATTTTCAAGCCTGATGAAATCCTCGCGGGGTGCAAAAGCACACCAGGCAATGGCTTGTTCTTCATACACTGCAAGAAGACCCGCAGGTTTATTATCCCAAACAATTTCCTTCATTGCTTTTTTATTTCCTTCATCTGCCTTTCCCTCCCCGAATTCCGGATTTTTAAGCCTGTAATACATGCACCAGCAGTTTCCACAGGCTCCCCTGCTGCCGAATAACCGGACAAATTTATCCCAGTTCTTTTTTGTTAAAGGCTCAAAAGTAAGCTTGCCTGAGAAATCCGGGGGTATTATATTTTTATTCATATCTATTTTTTTCACAGCATGATCGTTTTAATGTGGTGAATATTGGGGTGCCATTCACAGCGTTATTTTTATTCCGATACAAGAAAGGTACATAAAAGTGATGATTCCCGCAAGTACAAAATCCGGCCTGGGCCGGAGCCCAGGCCGGACGGAAATCACATATCGATAGGGAGTTACGTGGTCGTTCTTAATTTGTGTGATGAAAACTCCAATTGGTGATCTCCTCCATTTTCTCTTATAATCATACTATCAAAATGGAAGATGATAATATTTATGATTGGAATCCAGACAATCATTAAACCAACCACTAGCAAGATCTTACCAACATTACCTATTGCGAAATGATATTTCTTCAGAACTATCTGGTTTTTTAAAATAGTGGTTAACGTCTGTGGCAAGTAACTTACCTTCTATTAATCCCCATTGCCTGGTCAGTATTATAAACTGCCTGAATGCCAGTTTTAATGCCCGTTTATTATCACTGCGAAAATAAGCTATTGTCCTTGCCGAGGGACGAAGATCCCGTAGTAACCACATAAGCTCTATGTTACGATTACATTCGGTTTCCAATTTACGGGAGGTTCGGTTACGGTTTGAATATCCATACATGTAGAGCTTCAATAAATCACCCGGATGATAAGGTCTGCAGCTTTTTTCATTGCTCCTTGCCTTTTTGAACTTCAACTGCTCAAAATCCAGTGAGTCTACAAATTCTTTAATAACTCGTACCGGATTATCTTCACTAACGTAATCATCAAGGTTGGCGGGCATTATAAGAAGCTGCTCAATTTCTCTTCCTATTTTATGCGGCATTTTTTCCTTGTTTTTTGCTGTATTTAAGATACTTAATTGCTCAAAACAAGTTGTAAATCAGTATCAAAAGTTATTAAGGATTTATCAATAGTTATTAATAGCTATAAGCATTTTTGCGCAGTGTGACGTTCGCGTGTATGAGCCGTTGCGTGGCCAAAGCGCTAACTTATCTATTTACCACAAGGTAGCCAAAAGCCGAAACATTTGCAACCTAATCCCAGCACACGCTGTTGTGGTTCGTTTTATTTTGCTTTAATGAAATCTTCAACATCGATATCGGCTTGCCTTAATATAGCCCTTAAGGTCCCTTCTGGCATATCACCGGT
The DNA here is from genome assembly GCA_035258345.1 of Bacteroidales bacterium. Lineage (GTDB taxonomy): Bacteria > Bacteroidota > Bacteroidia > Bacteroidales > UBA10428 > UBA5072. The sequence continues at coordinate 2,668 of DATEVU010000038.1, read as the reverse complement.
ATGATTTGGTATTGTGGTATATCTTTTAGTGGTAGGATTGTGCCAGATTTCATGACTACCGGCTGCTTGTCTATAAAACTCAAATCCAAATAACTTTAAAATCTTGATTATATCCCTGTATTTGAATCCAGAAAGTCGACCCATTTTAAACTCCGATTACTAATGGATAATCAAAACTGTCGCTGAATATCTTTAACTTGTGTATCTGATCCTCTTGAGCTTCAATGAGTTTTTTGGCCACATCTTTAGCTATTTCAATAGTCTCAGCAATAGTTCGGCCTTGTGCTACAAGACCTTGAATATTGTCTGAAGTGGCAAGATAATACCCTTCAGGAAGTTTCTCTATATGCAGATTTACAATGCGTTCCATGACACAGATATTTTACCAAAGATAACTATATTTTGTCAATGTAGGGTCTTCTAAAATGAACCACAACGTCCGCGGGTATGGCCTAGTTGCGTATTCGGAGCGCTTTGTGGTCTAGGTAGCACAAGGTTAACAAAAGAACTGACCTACGCAAACCCGCGGCCAGCAATTGGCTATAGTATATATGTAAAAAGCATAGATCCCAAGTAATTTGTTTAATAACAATGGATTTAGTTTTTAACTTAAAACCCAGGACCTATGCTTAACAAATTTAACAATTCTGTAGATTTTTCCGGCCATAATGTTTATTCCGGGCTCGATGTTCATGGTAAGTCATGGACGGTTAACATTATCGTGGATGATATTGAACACCGCAGATTCACTCAGCCTCCTGAACCTGTTGCACTTTACAGGTATCTTTCTTCTCATTTTCCCGGTGCAAATTATTTCAGCGCTTATGAATGTGGATTTAGCGGTTATCATCATCATCGTAAACTTCTGGAATTAGGTATTCAGAATATCGTTATTTGGGTATCCATCCCTTTGGGAAATGCTGCTGATTTACCTATTACTAATAAAGAAAAAGTAAATAAAAATGACCCTGTCGACAGCAGGCGATTGGCTCAGGCTTTACAAAAAAATCAGATTAAAGGTATCTATGTCTTCAGTCGGGAACATGAACAGTTCAGATCTCTTTACAGAATGCGATGGAGAGCTTCTAAAGAAAACCGCAGAGTCAAAAACCGGATTAGTTCATTCCTGTATTATTATGGCATTAATCCTCCTTCTGAGCTAAAGCCTGAATACTGGCCTGTGTCTTTTATTAATTGGCTCAATCAGGTTACTCTTCCTACTGAGGCCGGAACATTATCTCTTAAATATCTTTTAAATGCTTATCAATATACCAGAACTCAGCTGCTTGAAGTTACCAAACAATTACGCAAACAGGTAAAAACACATTATAATGATATATATAAATGCTTACTGTCTATTCCTGGTATTGGGCCCATTGTTGCCATGTGCCTTATTGCCGAAATAGGAGATAGCTCTCGCTTTAAATAGTATAAACATCTGGCTTCCTATGTTGGATTCATTCCACGTTCTCATCAAAGCGGGGCTAAAGATCCTGCTGGATCACTTACTTATAGAAGCAACAAATACCTCCGCAGCTCTCTTGTTGAGGCAGCTCTGTGGCTTAAAAAGACCACAAATAGCAGTATGGTTTTATATTTTTTTGAATATCCAAAAGGTAAAATAATTTTCTGATCCAGTCAAGGGTATAACAAGTGGCCGCACAAGCCCTCCCACAACCAAAGCCACCCTTGACAGTAACATAAAATTATTTAATGGGCATTATTTTGCATTCAAAAAAAAGAAATATTGTAACTTAGTCATTATCAATTACGCGGGAAAGTGCTTTTCATAGCACACGCTGTTGCACTAAATCCCACCCCTGAAAAAGGGGCGGGATAGCACTTTTTGTGTCAGACATGTTAAATGAATTCAACCAAAATTCATTTTAATATGGAGACACAATCAAAGCTACGAAAAAAGTCGTTCACAATTGTTGATCAGGCTATTCATCAGGTAAGAGGCTTCAGAAATCTTTACCAGTGGTCTAAATTTTTGGGAGTATTATATACGGACTTCGTTATTGCTACCGTCTGCTGGGGTTAAACGATAAGATTGTTCAACTGCCCAGTATTAAACGGGATAATAAGCTGCCGGTGGTACTGAAATATCAGGAATGCAAGGCATTGTTCAACGCGCCGGAACTGCTCAAGCACCGTGTTCTTCTGTCGTTGATGTATTCTGCGGGATTGCGTGCACGCGAAGCAAGCCGGTAGATTATTTGTTCAACGGCAACGGGCCAGGCTCCCCGTTTAGCGTGCGCGGCATGCAATGGGCGTTGCGCGAAGCGGTAAAGAAGTGCCGGTTGCAGATATGTGAAGCGTACTTTGAGTGCATTGCTGCGTTGCCGGACATCGTCATTGGGCGGACATGTTGACAAATGCGATCAATGCGGGCATATCCGCATCAGTTACAACTCCTGCCGTAACCGTCATTGCCCAAAGTGCCAGAATACCTATCGGGAAGCATGGGTGGAAAGCCGTAAACAGGATCTGCTGCCGGTGCCATACTTCCATGTGGTTTTTACGGTTCCCGATAAACTCAATAGCCTGTTTCTGCACCACCCGGTTGTTCTTTACAATCTGCTGTTTGCCAGCGCATGGGAAACGATAGCTCAGTTCTCCTACACAAAGCTGCAGGCCGAAACGGGCATGGTAGCCATACTGCATA
>DATEVU010000037.1:0-77924 GCA_035258345.1 Bacteroidales bacterium | reverse complement strand
TCCTTTTTCGCTTCGGTTTTTCAGATACACCTCCGTTTCTTCCCGGGTAAGCATCGAAAATAATTCCCACCCGGTACAAGCCTGGTAGAAAAATGGCAGGCCCCTGGCATCGGTAAAATACCGCTGGTTTGTGCTGATTTTAATGGGATATTCAAACCGAATGGCTGAACCGGATAACAGGGACATGATGCTGAGGCAAACTGTGATCAGCATTCGCGGGGATAAATATGATTTTTTCATATTGATATTTCGTATTTTATAAATCAGTTCTGGTTATTACAGGATATTCACTGCTCCAGTCTGCCACGATCTTTGTATTTCCTTCCTGTATTTTCAGCACGCTTTTATCCATATTGACAAACGGACTTTCAATCATAAGCCAGCTGTCATATGAAATATCTAAAATACCATTGATCCAAACCGATGGTACAGAACGGGCCAATCCATCCGGATCTACCGGTAATCCTGCATTATAACGAATCCTGAGATCTGTACCTTCCGAGTTCCTGTAGTTGATCGTAAGATTTTCCCAATCAACGGAAAGGTTGTTTTCGGGAAGCTTATTCCGGAAATTTTCGAAGGAGCCAAATTCATTTTCCGTTCCCACCTCGAATATAAACCCGGTTTGCGCGTGATCGCTTTTGACAATAGTAAAACCATCAAGTCCCCTGCCGGTAAGATTACGCTGCGTGTAGTAATCTTTAAGCGGTTTTATCCCGATAAAGGTTCCACCTTCCCGGAGGAATATCCATCCCTGTGCTTCAACTATTTCATCAACAGATTTCGGATATCGCAGCATCGCTCTTTTGATCAGCCCGTCAGCATGACCATCGCGCCATGCCCATTTAAATGCCCATTCCTCAAAAACGGGCGTATTGATCCAGGGATCTTTTTCGGGGATGTTAAACATAGTGATCACTGTATTCTGATAATGGGCTGTCTGCTGGAAAGGAGATATATTGCCTTTGTACCAGGTATCCGGGGTACGGTCCTTGTCATCACCATCGCTATACCAGTATGGATGGTAACTTCCGATATAATTGAACCTGTCGGGACTTGGATAAACAATACTTAATCCGGTATTATCATGATCGGCATAATAGCCTCCCGGAACCCACCTGAAGTTACCGGTACCAATTGTATATAATTTGTTGCGAAATACCTTGCGCATCATCATGTGTGGCACCCCGGACCCGTATTCTCCAAACGTGGATGCCGATGATCTCAACATGAACGGCCCGGTTCCGGAATCTGCAAACCGGAAAAACACATCGTCCGGTACAATACCCGAAAGGGCTGCATAAATTGTATAGCTTGTTTCCCGGTAATCCTTAAAATCGCTCAGCCGGACATTTCCGGTTGCCTTTCCCCACCCCCACATGAGCCAGTTATAATAGGTGGTGGCCGCGATATATTGCTCGTCCGGTGTATGGTCCTGTTGCGTATTCATCCGTGCAAACGGGGCAATGATGTTCCCCTCAAAATTGTTCAGTGATAATAACGACCACTTGTAAAGCAAAAATGCCTCAGCCATAGCTTTTACTTCCGGATCAACGGCATATTCGAGGAGGATCTCAACCGGAATATTCATCACCACCTCATACGTAGTGGACAGGTATTCGGTGTATCCTTTCAGGAATACATTTTTGAATGTTTTACGGAGGCGCTCCTTCATTTCCGACATCAGTTCCGGGCTGGTCATTCCGTTGATCCACCGGGCATCGGGAAACAATTGCCCGAACAGGTAAGCACTGCACCACATCATGGTTGCATGGTTTTCGGTGCCGTGTCCAAGAAATCCCTCGCCTTCGACTTTATCGCTTTTTGCTAACCGTTCCAGATCCGATTTTATGGCGGTTATCTGTTCCGGGCTGAAACTATCCCAATACCTGCACAGGGCCAGGGCCACCCCCGGAAAATCAAACATGCTCTGATTCTTGTTATCCAGTACTGAGGTTATATAGTTTAGTGCTTCCCGGTCATGCGGGTTGGCATGCAAGCGGGCTATCGCTTTGGGCAAACCGTGTTTGCCTCTTTCCTGTAATTCAACATTTTCAAGGCTTTTAAGTACCTCTGACCTTCGGTTCTGATACGTTGAAAAATTCTGCGCACTTACTGGCAACAGCAGGGAAATTCCAATAAGACAAAATAGGAATACTGGTCTCATAATAATAAAAATAATAGATTCAACTATGTATAACTAACTAGCTGTCATCGGATGATGAATAATAAGAAAAGGAAAATTAAACCCCCTGCGCAGCATGGCAGGGGGTAATTTGGATAGCCCTTACTGATAATTGGGATTCAGGCTTCGTTCTGCTGCGGGTATGATCCAATGCCATTCGCTATAGGGCGGGGCAACAGGAGATACACCTGTCCTGTCACCTGCAGGTATATCGCTCCGGGTAGCCAGGATAAAATCCAGGGTCCACCCTTCACCGGCCATTTCTTTCATATACTCGCCAAGTATGGCATCATGATTAATATTACCGGTATCATATTTATCCGGGCTTCCCGGATTTGCACGATTCCAGACTTTGTTCAAATCATCGGCCGCACCGGATAAATCACCGGCTGTCCATTTTAACCACGCACGCGTTACATAAATATCAGCCAAACGAATCAGTGGAAATTTCGTATATCTCCCATCTCCCGGAGCTCCCCGAAAATATTTGTCAATATAAACCTGGGGCTTATCCACAGCAGCATGTGCGCTTACTGTTTCATATACCAGGGGATCACCGGTTGCATTATAAGGAAGAAGGTGATAATACAGCTGCTGAAAACGGAGATCATTAACGGCCTCGGGTGTCAAAGTATAGTCACCATTCACCGGATCAGCCATCCAATCCATTTTTTCAAGGGCCCAATAACTCAAAGTAAACTGATTCCATCCGCTTTTTACCATATCTGCACCTCTGCCTCCATTATCGGCGTCCCTGAAATTTAATGAAATAAGCATCCCATAATACATATAATTATTTGCACCGCTAACCGTAGGATCTCCACTATTAAATTCCCAAATTGATTCATTTGAAATGTTCGCAATAATATTTTTATTAAATGCGTCAATGGGTTCATCTAATGTAAACCGTCCCTCGTTTTCGGCAGCTGAAATAATAAAATCCGTTTCCTGCTCAGCAAGGGTATACTCACCTTTCATAAACAGAACTTTAGCTAAAATTGCTGAAGCCGTATACCTGGTCGCCCTGCCACATTCATAATTCGGGAGCATGGTAGCTGAATTATAGGCCCCGGGCAGTTTTTCTTTGGCAATTTCAAGATCTGATATGATCTGATTGTATATTTCCTCTGTAGTACCCAGTTTTTCTGCAATAATATCCTCCTTTGATTCAGGCACTGTAAGTTTAAATGGAATGTAAGCAATATTGTTACTACCATTTTGATCGTAGGGAGGTGCGAATAATTTTAAAAGATTCCAGTACGCATATGCCCTGAGAAAATGATATTCGCCGATCTGCCTGGTGTAGTTATCTGTATAATCAGAACCGTCAACCTTAAGATTAAACGGATTACCGGCATTTTCCTCGTCCATCTCTATGGCAGCATTACATAGTGTTACAGCCGCATAGTTAAATTTCCAGGCATCCTTATTATGATTAATATCCTGATCAAATAATCGGTTATACATCTCATTCCAGGCTACACCGGTTGATGTTTGAGGCAATAGTTGTGAAATACCGGAAATAATGTATTCCCTCATTTGCACTGTTCCGGAATAGCCATTGCTATAATTAAGATACCAATATGCAGAATTCACACCCTGATCGAAGGACACTGTAGTCACCCATTGCTTCTCCTGAGGCCTCTTAATTTCGAAAAATTCATCCTGATCACAGGACCATAATCCCAAAATAAGGATCACATATATATTATATTCTAATAATTTTTTCATAATGAATAAGATTATAAGTTAACTGAACACCCAAAATTGAACGAACGGGGAATAGGCAGATCATCATTACTTTCCGGATCAAACCCCCTGAATTTTGTTAAGGTAAAAAGATTGGAAGCACCAACATAAAGCCTTACCTGTTGCAGCTGTGCTTTTTTTGTCACAGTAGCCGGAATTGTGTACCCGAGCTGTATGTTCCTCAACTTGATATAGTCGCCCTTTTCGAGGTAGAATGTAGTATAGTCGGTATTAAACCGGGTTCCGGAGGCCGAAGGGTTTCCGGCATTGTCATATTTGTAGAGATATCCTATGGTTAGTTGCGGAAATTCAGCTATATCTCCGGGTTTTTCCCAGGTGTTTCCGACAACGGCTTTGGCGATCTGTCCCTGGCTGGATGCATTTGTGCTGCGGGAATAAAAATAATTCATGATATAATTCCCTCCGGCAAACACAAACTGAATGTTCAGGTCAAAGTTCTTATAAGTAAAATTATTGCTTAAACCTCCAAAATAAGTAGGCAGGGCAGATTTCCCATGCTGTATCATTTTATTGGCATTGACATTGGCTTCGTTCATCGGTATCAGGTTGTCAGTGGGAACTGTTATAAACTCGTTGTTCCAGACATCCTGGTCTCGCTGTTCGATCATTGCAATTCCCCTGTCCGGATCAATATGAACAAAATTAGCCAGGTACCATGTATCGATTTTTTCCCCTTCTTTCCTGATGGTGCTGTATCCCTTAGCAGCAACAACAGATGCAACCTCAGTTCCTTTACCTTTTTCAAAATCATTTAACCTGATGATTCTGTTATCATTAAAACTGATATTGAAATCTGTCCTCCAATTAAAGCCACCTTTATTAATATTTACAGTTGACACATTAAACTCCCATCCCCAGTTTTTCATATCTCCAATATTCTCCCACACAGAGTTGACATTAAATCCGACAGATTCCTGAACATTCCCTTGCAGAATCAGATCAGAGATATTTTTTGTGTAATAGGCTGCGGATCCGGAAATCCGATTCTCAAAAAATCCGAAGTCCAGGCCAAAATCCAGGCTGGTTGTGGTCTCCCATTTTAAATTAGTGCTGCCGATAGGACCAATTCTGGTTCCTCCAGGCAGAAATCCGCCACCATATCGGGAACTTGAAAGACTCCAGTTAATTTGGGTCATCGACTTACTTAACGAAGTATTACCTGTTTGGCCGTAACTTCCCCTGAGCTTGAGAAGATTTATCCCCTTGACATTAAAGAACTTTTCATCGGTAATAATCCATCCTGCTCCCACAGCGGTAAAGGTTGCCCACCTGTTTTCCTTGCTTAAAGCGGAATGCCCGTCGCGCCGGATGCTGGCATTCAGGATGTATCTGTCTTTAAATTTATAATTCGCCCGGCCAAATAATCCCATTAAATATCCTCCGTCCCCGAAAGAACCATTGGCATAGTTAATTTTCAGGGGATTTATCAATTCCGGATATTCGCTTGAGATCTGAACCGCATCTACCTGGCGGGTATAGGATGAGGACCTGGTGGCTTCCGCGCCTGTTGTAATGTTCAGGTTATGGCTGCCTGAGGTCTTTTCGTAACTAAGATATGCATTATAGTTGAAAATACGTTGAACTACGGAACGTTCGGATGCCTGGTTCTGAAAGGGGGCATCAGGATCAAGGAAAACGGATCTCCAATGGCTGCTGTTCGTTAACAGGAGATCAACACCCGCTTCACTTTTAACACTTAATCCCTTTATCGGCGTATCCCATTTGGCAAATGCACTGCTGATAGCCTGGTAAACATCAAGATCATTCCGCATAAGATCCTTATCCGATGAAGCAAGCGGATTATAACCCGAACTGCTCATCCAGTATCCTGTTTGCGAGTTGGGATCATACAATTGATACCAGGGCAACATGACCATCAGGTTTCCCCATCCTGCACCACCCTTCCCTTCGGCTGCGGAAACTCCGGAATTTTTCAGGTACATGAAGTTTGATGTAATACCCAGGTGAAGATTTTCCTTTGGATCAAAATTGAAATTAAACCGGGTTGTAAGTTTCTGAAGGTTGTTGTTACGGAGAAGTCCTTTTTCATCCCTGTAATTCAACGAAAACATTACCCCTCCGGTCTGGAATCCCTTATTGGCTGTAAATCCAAACTGATGATAACGCGATTTCTGGATTAGGGCGCTTAAATGATCAATATCGGTTGCAAGTGCTTCCTCCCTGGTTAAATTGGGCTTTTCGTCCAGAAACTGGGTATCGGTTAACATGGATGGCTGAAAGACTGTGGTATTGCCACTGTTGGCCCATGCCTGGTCCGTCAGATCCCACCAGGTTTTGGTGTCTACATAAAAATCACTTTCATTGAAGGGTAAACGGGATATGCCTCCGTCATAATTTATGTTTACACCGGTTAAACCACCCTTATTTGATTTTGTGGTCACAAGAATCACGCCTCCTGATGCCCTGTTCCCATATATGGAAGTTGCAGCGGCATCTTTTAGCACTTCTATTGATTCTATGTCGTTTGGATTTATCATCGAAAGTGCTGATACCGCTTTTACACCCTGCGTGGTCAATTGGGAAGTACCTGTATAAACGGGAACTCCGTCGATAATCCACAACGGACCGCTGGACAGATTAATTGAACTGCGACCGCGAATAAGAATTTCCGGACCGCTACCGGGATGCCCGCTGCTGTTGTTCACATATACACCACTGGCAAGCCCCTGCAAGGATTGTGCAACGGATATTACCGGATTCTTTGTGATCATTTCATTGCTTACCTTGGCAATGGAACCGACAATATCACGACGTTTTGAAGTACCATAACCAACGACAATTACCTCATCAAGCTTTTGGATATCGGCAGTCAATGCCACATCAATCACACTTCTGCCTGCTATTGGAATTTTTTCGGAAAGAAATCCAATATAGGAAAACAACAGCATTACGTTTTGATCGGCAACATCAATACTGTACTTTCCGAAGACATCAGTGACCACGCCCTGCATGGTACCTTCAACCAGGATATTAACACCGGGGAGTGGTTCACCGGTATTGGCATCGGTAACCGTACCGCTTATTTTTACCTGTTGAAGCATGGACAAGGATGAAATGATCACCATATTGTTCTCGATCACCTTATAGGAGGCGGAAGTATTTTTAAGGATAGTATATAATATTGTTTCCAGGTTTTCTTCCTTTGCATCAATGGAAACAACATTATCCAGCGAATTCAGATCGTCGGAAAAGAAAAAACGATATGAACTTTTTTTCTCAATGGCCTTTATTACCTCTTTGATGGTCTGTCCTTCAAGAGTAAGGTTCATGGTCCCATTCTGAGGATACACCAGGGCTGATGCGCTTAATGTAGTTATCAGGGTAAGGACAACAGTAAGTTTCATAAATAGTTTTATAGATTTCAGGTATCCTGTATAATATAAAAGATACACATTACAAAATTTTTTCATAATTTTACATTGGATTTAATGAAACAATAATTTGTTCGATTTCCCTCTTGGAAGGGTTTTCGGAAAATGGTTTCGGGAATTGGGGTCACGAGCCCCAATTCTTTTTTTATTCGGTTTCTAGCACATAGGCAAATAGTTTTAGTTAATACGGATATGCAGTCAGGAATTATTTTTCAATTATTCACGATTAAATTCTTTCATCAGCGTCCGGTCTTCATCTATTACAATTCTCCCTTTTTCCATGGTGTATTTCAATGGAAGCGTATTGTGAAGAATATACAGGATCTGCTCCAGGGTTTCATTTTGAATGGTTCCGCTAAAGCGGTACTTCCTGATTGACTCAGAATTAAATTCAATAATCACGTCATACCGGCGTTCCATATCCCTGGTTAAATTTTCCAGACTTTGCTGTTCGATCACCCAGTTTTTATCTTTCCATGAAGTGAACAACTCGGTTTTCACCTGGTCTTGTTTAATAATGGAAAGATCTTCCAACCTGGTCATCCGGAGACTTTCACTGCCCGGTGTCTGGCTGTTTAGCTCTGTGGTTTCCTCGATATGGGCAATATAATCCTGCTGATCATTAAAATAGGTAATAGTCTGATTGGGTTGGAGCTCAATTTCAAAATCTTTGTTTTTACTGTCCTTACCCTCGATAATCACATGGCCGTCTACCAGGGTGGTAGTAACTGATCCATCTTCGGGATAGGCTTTCACATTGAACGAGGTCCCCATTGCTTTGATCGCCAGATTGCCGGCCCTAACCACAAAAGGTTTGGAAGGGTTTGTTACAACATCAAAATAAGCCTCCCCGGTGAGCTCGATCTCGCGAAATGATAGGTTATAGCCGTTTCCGTATGAAATTTTACTTTCTGCGTTTAACCAGGCTTTTGAACCATCTGGTAAGGTTACCGATGACATGGCTCCCCTTTTGGATTCAATGGTAACCGGATCCAGTTTACCCAGGGTTATGCTTGTATTGTTAAGAAATGTACGGTAACCAAGCGCCCCGAGCACAAGGGCAAATACGAATACAGCCGCAATCTTTGCCCACTCCCTGAAAAGATTGCGGGACCGGCTCTTTTTTGCCGGTTGGCTAAACCTGCCCAGCAAGGAAGAGGCCAGCCACACATCACGGAATGAATTAAAATATTCCCGGTTTGCCGGTGAGATCTTAAGCCAGTCTTTTAAGGTATGGCTTTCATCCCGGGCGATATCACCGGTTAAGAACCTAACGATTAAATCATCAATATCATTCATCTTTAAAAGCAATTGTATTAAACTCTGCTTTAAAGACGTAAAAAATGAACCTCCGGTCTAACCTGAATCAGGAAATTTAAATAAAATCTTTCATGGCGTCCCTCAGTTTAACCATAGCCCGCACCATCTGGGTTTTTACGGTGCTGAGTGACAGGTTTAACCGGGTGGCAATTTCGGGATATGATAATTGTTCGAACCGGCTGAGTATAAATATTTCCCTGCACTGATCAGGCAACTTACCGATTTCCCTGGCAAGATTGGTTTCTGCCTGTTCGGAATAAAGCTTCTCGAAACTGGTGTCGGTATCTGCAATTTCAAAAACTTCCTGCCTGAGTTTCATGTCCTCGATTGAGATAAAATTAAGCTCTGCTGACCTTTTGTTCGATCTCAGGTAATCACAGCATTGATTATGTATCATCCTGAAAAGATAGGAGCGGAAGGAGGATTTAATGGTTATCTGTTCCCGGTTTGTCCACAACTTGAGAAAAACATCGTTTACTATCTCATGTGCCGTTACCGTATGAAGGACTATGCTTTTTGCATACAAACAGGCTGCTTCCTGCAGCGTAACTACAAGCCTGCCATATCCGCGTTCATCCCCGGATCGAAGACAGACAAGCATTTCCTCATCTGGTGGATTCATCGCATAATTACTGAAATGAAACAGTTGCTGTATTCAGAGTGTATACAGCGAATGTAATCATTTCTTTATAAAAACGATGTTGTGAACAGATGATTTACGATACCACTTTATTCTTGTCATTTCTCCGTAGCGGAACGAATATCTTCTACCGTGATATCGTATACGACCGTCTGGTATTTGGGGACCACGGTGTAACCGTAAATGGTGCTGAAAACGCCCACATCTTTAAAGGCCTGTTTATAGGGCAATACAAAGGTGGCATGCGTTCCCTCCCGTAGCGTATCAAACGCAATCTTAAGTCCGTCGGGTATGGCTATCATGGCTTCGGGGCGTGCCGTTGAGGTGCCGGTATACACCATCCTGGCAGGTTCTTCATCACCAACGTTGGTATCAAATACCCTGTTGTCCTTGATCTCGCTGCCAAAACCGTCCACCAGCCGGCCGGTAAACCTGAACAGAATGGTATCGTTTGTCTGAACTACCCGCTGGTCGCCGGGATCGGGTGTCACCGTTTCTTTATAGTAAATGCCCTTGTAATAGTTGTTGATGCTGTCGAACCCCAATGAGACCAGGTATTCGTCCAATACCGAATCCTCGTAGGCAACCGGATTGGTAATTACCTTGTGCAGTTCGATTTCATACACCATCGGCCGAAAATCATAAAATGCCTTATCGGAGGGCAATACCAACCTGGCTTTCCCGCCTTCCTTCATGAGTGAAAGTCCTTCATTGATCCCGGCCAGGCTGAATCCATGGATAAATTTCACAGGACCATATACATAATTTGTATAATACACGGCATTTTCCCAATCATCCTTCAGGGAATCGTAGCTGGTTTCATGGATGACATTCCCGTCGATGTACCTGCCCACATAATCAATAATTACGTAATTATCCGGTTCGGGGGTTAAACCGGTACCTTCCCGCTGCTCAATATAGTAGATACCTCCCTCGGTTTTTTGCTCTTCAGATATTCCATTGGCGCTGAGGTAATCCTGGATAAGCTTTTTTTCATTTTCTTCTTTTTCTTCCCAGTCATTCTGAAGGCATCCCGACGCGGACAACAGTAAAATTGCCGCCGGTATCCACAAATTCAATTTATTTACGATCCGGATCATGGTAAAGGTTTGTTGATTAGCACACTGAAATTTGCTTGTAAGATGTATATAAACGCAAAAGGTTGCGTCATATTTTTCGTGACGAAGATACTTTTAAAATTTCAACCTCAAAAATAAGCGAGGTAAAAGGGGGGATTACCCCCGTGGAGGAACCCCTGTTGCCAAAGCCCTGATCGGAGGGCATTATAAAAAGTGATTTTTCACCTTCGCGCATCAGGCCGATGGCGTCTTCCAGACCTTTTATCACCTGCCATTCGGTACCGTAAACGAATTGAAAGGGTTGGTTGCGTTTCACGGTTGAATCAAAGAACCTCCCGTTCAAAAAACGACCCTCATAATTTACTGTTACGGTATCCCCGGTTTCAACCATCTTACCGCTGCCCGGCCTGAGATTAAGATAGAATACCCCGGAAGGCAACGGACTAACCTGCATTTTTTCTTCCCGTATGAATTGCTCAAGGATCACCTTCTCGTAATCGCCAAGATCCTCTGTCCATGAGAGAAAGGCCTCCTTTTCACGTTCAAATTCTTCCCGCGTCTGGATCTCAAGCATTTCAACCGTGATCTTCATGGAACTCCCGGTATCCAGAAAGCCCGGCAACCGGGTTTGCAGCGTCCGGCCAAAGAAATCACCTGCACTGATGATAAAAGTTGCGCTTTCCTCCTCGGAAAGCATCATAAAACACTCATCAACAGCACCTTTAAATGCGGGTTCATGTACCTGGAGCTTTCGGGTAGCCTTAAAGAACGTGGAGTCACCCATGGTGCCATAGGTCAGGTTCACGGTGATATAATCACCGGGCCCGGCCTTAAGGGTGTCCTCACCGATCTTATGCAACTGATAATAGATACCGTGTTCTGCTTTCCTGTACCCGGGATATTTGCAAAAACGCTCACAGGAGCTTAAAAACAGGATTATGACTGCGATAAAGAATAAAAAATTTGATCTCATGTGTCAGGGTTGAACGTTGAGAAGTTCCACATCATATAAAATAATAGCGCGGGCAGGTATTTGGTTACTGTCGCCCGGCAGCCCGTGTGCCAGGTGGGGTGGCATAATAAACCTTGCCTGGTCACCTTCCCGCAACATCAGGATCCCTTCTTCGAGTCCCGATTCAACTCCTCCCTGTCCTATCCTGAACTGCTTTACGCCCAGGGAATCTGAATCATAGCATTTTGTGCCGTCGAGCAGGAATACCTTGTACCGGAGCGTGGCAAGCAATCCGGGTTCTGCCCGGTCACCGGTTCCCTGCCGGTAAATACCATACCAGAGACCGGATGTTGTTTCGGACAGGGTGAGCCCATGACGACCGATGTAGGCCTTTATCTTTTCCTGGTCCTTTTTTACCAGGATGCGGTTAGCACCAACAAGCGCCCGTTCGGTCTCACGAACGGCTTCTTCGTTGTATTCATTCTTTCCCTTGTCACGGCAGCCAAAGAGCATGACCGGAAGCAGAAAGAAGATGATTAAAAAACTATATTTCATAATCGAGCAATTCTTTGCGGTATACCGGCAGCAGGTCCCTGAAACGTTTGACAGTGGCTTCGAGTGTTTCATAAGATTCACCACCGGAGGCATTTGCATGACCCCCGCCGTTAAAATATTTCCGGGAGAAGTCATTAACGGCAAAACTACCCTTTGACCGGAATGATATTTTAATATGATCCTCCTTTTCGATAAACAACGCTGAAAAACGAATGCCACCTATGGAAAGCGGGTAATTCACAAAACCTTCGGTATCTCCCACCTGAAAACCATACTTTTCAAGCTCCCCGCGGGTAAGTACAATAAAAGCCGTACGGTACGCGGGAAGGTATTCCATTTTTTCACTCAGGCTATAGCCCAGCAACTGCATACGGCTAAATGAAAAATTATCATAAATGCGGTAATAAATGGCATCCTTGTCTATTCCATAATCCAGCAGTGATGCCACGGTTTCCCAGGTATTCCTGTTCGAGGAATTGTAGCTGAAACAGCCTGTGTCGGTCATCATACCCATATACAAACAGGTTGCCACATCGGCATCAACAAATTGCAGGAATCCCGAGGACCGAATAAATCGAAAAATCAGTTCTGCAGTTGAACTTGCAGATGTGTCGGACAATATGCAATCCGTGAAATCCTGAGGGTCGGGATGGTGATCCATAAGCACCTTATGGGCGGAAGAAACGGCAAATGTTTCATAAATATCGCCCATCCGTTTGGGCTCATTAAAATCAAGTGCAAAAACAAGGTCGGCTTTTTTCAGTACCGCATGAACCCTGTCGGGGTTTTCCCGGAAATTCAGCACAAGGTCATTGCCGGGCAGCCATTTCAGAAAATCCGGATATCCGTTGGGTGAGATCACGGTACACGGGTGACCCATGTTGTTCAACAGTTTCAACAGGCCGAGTCCCGATCCGAGGGCATCACCGTCGGGATTGACATGGATAATGATTGCAGTTTCCCTGCCGGGATCCTTCAGCAGTGCCACGGTGGCAGCGGTATCGTTCCTGATGTTCTGGTTACCGGATTCGTTCATATTCATTTTTGGGATGTGTAAATTTAATCAACTATTTAATTATATTCGCTTGCACATCAAATTCAACAACAATATGACCGGAACCAAAACCTTCTTTATTATCAAGCCTGGTGCCGTAAGTAACGAATATGTCGGGCCCATCCTTGCTAAAATCAACGCCAACGGATTTCACATTGCAGCCCTTAAACTCATCATCCTTGACCGCCATCATGCCGAGCATTTTTATTCGGTCCACCGGCAGAAACCTTTTTTTGAGAGTCTGGTAACATTTATGACCTCCGGACCAGTGGTAGTAGGGATCCTGGAAAAAGAAGATGCCGTGGCCGAGTACCGCAAGCTTATGGGTGCCACCGATCCGGCCAAAGCCGAGGAAGGAACCATCAGGAAACTATTCGCCGAGAATATCGAGCGCAATGCCGTGCACGGATCCGACAGTGATAAGAATGCCGAACTGGAATGCGATTTTTTCTTTTCCAGGAGCGAACGGTTTTCAAAGTTCGAGGAATGCTGAACAACAAAGATCATAACCGTGGTTGAAAAAGATTTTTATATTTGTGACATGCAGATGATTTTTATAAACCAATCTTAAGATTTATGTTCAAAGGACATCCGAAGGGATTATATGTGGCCTTTTTCTCCAATATGGGAGAACGATTTGGCTTTTATACCATGATGGCCATACTGGTACTTTTCCTGCAGGCTAAATTCGGCCTGTCTGTTGAGCAGGCCGGCAGTTATTACAGCTGGTTCTATTTTGGGATTTACGCGCTGGCCTTGCTGGGGGGTATTATTGCCGATGCCACAAACAAATACAAGCTTGTAATCCTGGCAGGGATTGTTGTGATGTTCGCCGGTTATGCCATCATCGCAATTCCCGGGATGACGCTGGGAATTACACTTACCGGGCTTTTTGTGATCGCCTTCGGGAATGGGTTGTTTAAAGGGAATCTCCAGGCAGTGGTCGGTCAGATGTATGATAACGAGAAGTATGGCAAGGTGCGCGATTCAGCCTACATGATCTTTTACATGGGAATCAATGTCGGTGCGTTTTTTGCGCCGTTTGTAGCCACCAGTGTGAGGAACTGGTTCCTGAAATCACAGGGTTTCCTGCATGATGGCAGCCTGCCTGAAATATGCCATGCCTATACACGGGGTGAACTTACCAATATAAGTGAATTCCAGGCACTCGCCGATAAGGTAAGTGGTCAGCATGTCCCGGATCTTGCGGTATTTGTAAAGGATTATATCGATGCCTTTTCCAGGGGATACAATTATGCCTTTGGTGTTGCAGCCATTGCCATGCTGCTGTCCCTGCTGGTGTATGTTATCTTTAACAGGCATCTTCCCGCGAAGGAAAGATCACTGAAACCAAAACAGGCCACCGGCAGCGATTCAGAAGCAGTACCTGTCAGCAGGCCGGTATCCGTAATGATTGCGCTGGGTCTGGGTGTCGCCGTTACAGCCTTATTCTACCTGTTTACCCGGAACATCGACCTGTCGTTCCCCTTCGGACTGTTCGTAGCCTTTGCCGTGTATATATCCAGGATTTCAACGAAAGAGGAACGTCCCAGGATCATTTCCCTGCTGATGGTGTTTGTTGTCGTTATCTTCTTCTGGATGTCATTCCATCAGAACGGACTTACCCTCACCCTTTTTGCCAGGGATTATACCGTCAAGGATGTCGGGAAGTTTACCAACATATTCTTCAACCTCGATTCGATACTGGCTTTCATTGGCGCACTGGCCGGACTTTTCCTTCTGATAAGCCCCAGAAAGATTGCTGAGAAACTGATCGGGCTTGCTATGTTTCTCGGACTGGGTTACCTTACCTATTATATTGCAGGCGGATACCCCGACAGGAATTTAATCGATCCCGAGGTATTTCAATCCTTCAACCCGCTCTTTATTGTAGCGCTTACTTTTCCGGTGATGGCTGTGTTCGCTTACCTGAGAAACAGGAATTCCGAACCCTCCACGCCCAGGAAGATCGGTATAGGTATGATCATTGCCGCACTGGGATTCGTAGTGATCCTGTTCGCCTCCGTCAGCCTGATCTCACCCAGGGAACTCCAGTTTGCAGATGAGATGGGCAAGCTCAACTACAACCCGGTGCCGGATTCCTCAAGGGTGGTGCCTTACTGGCTGATCAGCAGCTACCTGATCCTTACAATAGCCGAACTTTTCCTCAGCCCGATGGGATTATCTTTTGTTTCAAAGGTGGCCCCTGCCCGGTTCCAGGGATTTATGCAGGGAGGATGGCTTCTTGCCACGGCTGTCGGGAACAAATTGCTGGTAGTGGGAAGCATTGGCTGGAGCAAGCTATCGTTATGGCAGCTCTGGGGAGTGTTTATCATTTGCTGCCTTGTGTCCGCCGCGTTTATATTCAGTATACTGAAAAGGCTGGAGAAAGCTACAAAATAGTAATGAGTGATGAGTGAAGAGTGAAGAGTTTTGACCACTTTTCACTTTTCACTTTTATCTTTTCACTTCACTCATCACTCATCACTCATTACTCATCACTACTTTAATGAGCCGATTCCCCCGGGTAGTGTAACTTGTCCCCGGCATCTTCGGCAACTTTCCTGTACCATTCCTCGTCGTAACCCGGCTGTTCAAGTTCCGGATTCTGACGGCCTTCCACCCTGGTTTTAACATTGCCGTCCATATACCTGGTAAACAGGTAGCCATAGAGTTTTTTCCATTCGGAAACCGTATTTTCGCCCGATCTTACGGAAAAATCGGTGAGGTATTGCAACGCCTTTTCCGGATTTTTGCCGTATAATTCGGCCGCGTCCGTGTCCATACCTTTCACTTCTGCCACATAACGGTCCTCAAGCTCTTTTTGCTTCTGCTGGATATGCGGGATCATAAAATTATACCGGGTATAGGCGAAATTGGATACCTGGTTGAATACCCAGAAAGCCGCATTTTCATTAAAATCCATCATAGCCCCGGTGCCAACGGCAAACGGTACCGGCACCGATTTTATACCACAATACATGGGCGTATAAACGGTGCTGTAAGTATCATCTACACCAAACCACAGGATCCCGCCTACGGGGTCGGGCAGCCAGGAACGTGACTGCGTGACAAAAGAAAACCCGGTCTGCTGGGTGGATATCGCCCGTTCGTTCAGGTATGTCTTACCATCCACCTCCCAGGTCATAGGCCTCCAGCGTACAATACACAGGTTGGAACCGGCACCGAAGTCCCGGGTCATATCCAGCTCGGTTCCCTGGTAATAATCGCGCATCATGCCCATTACATCCTGAACGGTAAGCTTGCGGCAGGCTTTCACCCACAAAGGCAACCTGTTTTCCAGGTTTTCGCCTTTGGCATAGTCGAGGTAAGCATCCATGCCATCGGCCACTTTTCTGTAACCCGACCATACACGGGCATCACAAAACCTGGCCCCATCGAAATTGATAGGGGCATAAGCATCCGCAAAGCTGAATTCTTCATCTTTCCCTGAAAAGTAACCCTTTTCCCGTGCAAACGATATCACATCCTTTGAGTACAGGCAGTTTTCGGGATCGTTTAACGGAAAAGTGGTTATCCGTGCCTGGTTGGCATGACCGCACACATATCCGTCAGGTACCCTGCGGGCTACCCAGACAGCTCCCTTGTTACCGGCACCTTTTCCGATCATTTCCAGGATCCATACATCATTCGGATCGGATATCGAAAAAGATTCACCACTGCTGTTATAGCCATAACCGGTGACGAGTTCATCAAAAATCCGGATAGCTTCCCGTGCTGTCTTTGCGCGCTGCAGGGTCATGTACATCAGACTGCCGTAATCAATAATGCCGGTGGTATCCACCAGTTCGGGCCTTCCGCCGTATGTGGTTTCTCCTATGGCAACCTGGTGTTCATTTATATTCCCCACCACAGAATATGTATGCCTTACCTGGGGTATTTTTCCAAGGAATTCACCCGTATCCCATTCGTACACATCCACCATTGTGCCGGCCGGATAATCCCTGGCAGGCCTGAAATACAGCTCGCCAAAAAGCACATGTGAATCGGCTGCATACGTGATCATCGTTGAACCGTCCGCCGAGGCTCCCTTCGAAATCAGAAAATTTGTGCATGGAAAAATGTTTTCTGAAAGGAAAAATAAAAACACTATAAGTGTGGCAAGATTTTTGTTTGTCATAGTATTGAGATTTGCTGATAAAAATAGTATTTTAATTTAAAATCTAAACCTGATCTATATCAGTAAAGCAAATTGGAAAATAAAAAGTTCATTGAAAATTTACGTTTTTTAATATACCCCCATTATTTTTGGGATAGATTAACATATTTTGCATTTTTTTAACATAAGAACCCCTTTATTTTAAAATAAAGTGCTTATTTTTGTAGCATATTTTAGAACGAGATAGAAAACAGCGTAAATTTTATATAAACAAGATAGCTAGAGTTTGATTTTTTCATAATTAGTAGTTTTAGTTAATAATTAGTTTGTTTTTTTGTAGTTAGGGTTAAAGATGGGTGAGTTCCTGCGGGTTCTCACCCACTCTTTTTTTTGCCTAAGCCATATGGATTGTTCCGGATGACGAATTGCGTGTGGCCCCGGTAACCGACGCCAGGCAATTGATCTCCTTCCGGTACCTGAGCAATCCCAGAAAGGCAAAAACCAGTGCTTCCTTAAATTTAACGAGTTGTTCACCCGGGATCACCAATACCGATCGTGATTTCTGCCGGATGAGATCCACCAGGAAGGTGTTGAACGCTCCGCCCCCCGTTACCAGTACTTCCCCGGTATCGAAGGAATTGATATACCTGCTGATCTGAAAGGCAATATGTTCATAAACGCTTCTTATCAGATCCTCCCGGGGGATATCGTATTGGTCAAGTACAGGCATAAAACAGGTTTCCACCCATTCGCGTCCGAGTGATTTAGGTGCCGGCATTGCATAAAAATCAAGAGAATTCAACTGATCAACCAGTGCGGTGTGGATGCTTCCCCGGCTTCCCATGACACCGTTGTTATCGTACTCATATCCCGCCCGCATGGCAAGGATGTTGACAACCAGGTTAACCGGACTGAGATCACAAGCAATTCTCCGGCCATTCTGCTGATTCGAAATATTTGAAAATCCGCCCAGGTTCAGGCAGAATTTATAATTGTTGAAAAGAAGCTCATCACCTACCGGGACCAATGGAGCACCTTGTCCGCCAAGAGCCACATCGGCCGTCCGGAAGTCCGACACCGTGGTAATGCCGCATTGCGCTGCAATGGCAGCTCCCGCGCCCAACTGAAAGGTTAATTGGTTTCCGGGCTGGTGAAATATGGTATGGCCGTGCGATGCAACCAGCCCGGCACGCAATCCTGTATCGTTGAGGAACCTGTTCACCGCATCACCGGTATATCGCCCGTATTCATTATGCAACAACAGAAATTCCTTTGCCGGAAGGGTTGCAGCCTCCCGAAGTTTCTTCTTCCATGCCGCTGGGTATTCCAGGGTAACCGCATGCAGGATTTGATACTGCCAGCGGGTTTTGTTTTTGTAAAAACGGCACAGGACAAGATCCATGCCATCGAGGCTGGTTCCCGACATCATACCTGTCACTGTATTGTATTTTGATGCCATCGTGATTTAAGCTATTAATACAGAAAGTCAGAAACAAAGCGCGTGACATTTTCCTTATTGTCCGTAACCACAATTTCAAGGGAATGCGATTTGCCCTTTTCCAGCCGGCTCGCATCGATTTTATAATTCAGCAGGTCATTTTTTCCGTCATATTCAAACAATGCCCACTTTTTATCGATGTACCCGGTATAACTCCGGATCCCCGACTGAAGATCCTTAATAAGGAAAGAAAGCACCTGATCCTCCCGGCAGGTTTGTCCCTTTAAAAACCCATTTGGCGCTATAACCGGGCTTACGGTATCCAAAGCCACAAAAAACCGGCCGAAAACCTTTACCCGTGCAGTCACGAAACCATCCTTAAAACTTCCTCCATGGCTGACACAGTTTCCTTTCTTACCGGGACCAGCGAGGAAGGCCTTATCCTGAAGATCTTCCGGTATGCCGGAAGCTTTCAGGGACAATATGCAGGATTTAAACAATGGCGTAAATTCATTATGAATGCCGAACATTT
This sequence comes from Bacteroidales bacterium, assembly GCA_035258345.1. GTDB lineage: Bacteria > Bacteroidota > Bacteroidia > Bacteroidales > UBA10428 > UBA5072. Next base: position 58,887 of record DATEVU010000037.1, on the reverse strand, counting down.
CTCCGGGACAGGTGCTGTCGGTAAGTTTTCCATGATACTGAAAAGCAATGTTGTCAAACAGGGCATGTTGCGGGACAACTAACCGGACATCGGCATTTTCGAAAACATTCAGGCTGTCATAATAGAACAGGATGTGGCCGCCTGGTCGGGAAGCCTGAAGAACCGGTCTTTCACCCGTAGAAGTGACATGAAAGCCAAGTACCGTCTCATTCCCGTAAGCATCCTTCACCCGTATGTCAACCCGGTGGACCGCGGAGTCTGCAAATCTTACCGCACCGCGGTTTTTTGCTGTTTTATAAATATGGAGGCGGTTATTGGGATCGATGAATAGCTTTTGAATTTTCTTTCCCGACAATACGCTTTCTGCAAAATCAATATGACTGTTCACATAACCTGACATGGAAAAGGGAATACTGTCGAACCTGCAAAGATAGTATAGCTGATCATCCACACGCATGTCAAGGGTGTACGGACTACAGGAATTCGCCGAATTATCGAGAAAATCAAAAGTTTCGATACCAAAGCCGATATTACCGCTGACCCGTATGTCGCCTGAAGCAGGGTAATAATTGCCGTTCCTGCCCAGGATCTGGATCAGCAGCTTGCGATTGGCACCGTTCACCCTGCTCTGGCTGTCGAGCGGATAAACGGCCAGCCAGTTGATCCTGGGTTTCACAGCATCCCGGATGGCAAAACCATAGGTAAGGGCGTTAAAAGGTACGTTGCCCGACGCATCACGGATCTCAAAATGCAGGTGTGGCCCTTCCGAACTTCCGGAATTGCCTGAAATACCGATGATCTCTCCCCCGCTGAAAGCAAACAAACCAGCTTCGGGATACAGGTCAACCTCAAAGGATTTTTTACGGTACTGCTGCTCCCTTACAAAAATCTCCAGGGCGGGGTCAAACCGCTGCAGGTGGGCGTAAACAGTTACCAGTCCGTTGTCGTGCTTCATGTACAGAGCCCTGCCATAACCGCCGGACTGGACCACAATGCGGTAAATGTATCCCGGCCAGGCTGCCAGAACATTTTTACCTTCCACTTGTTCAGTTTTTATATCAATGCCGGCATGAAAGTGGGTGCTTCTGATCTCCCCGTAATTTCCTGCAAGGAGCATTGGAATGCTGAGCGGAGCTGACAGCTCGGGCAACTTCCTGATGTTGTTCTGCACCGGTTGTGCATTTACCACATGCGCCACAAACACACCGGCAAAAACCAGAAAAAGTGAAATAAAATGCATATCTTTAAATATCTTATAAAGCAAATTACGAGCATTGTAAAGCTATTGTTTAATTTTTATTTTAATAAACGGAATAGTTAACAAATTCCTGGTTATGCCTTCAAGAATTCAAAAATTGACCTTATCTTTGTGTTGAATGGATACAAAGTCTGATGAAATATTTTCCGGCCTCAGGCAGCGAATCAGGACCATAATTTCCTTGTATGAGGAACAGAAATCAGGTGCGGTGGTATTGCTCAAAAAGAACAGTGAGTTGCGTGAGCGGGTTGAATTGCTGGAAAGTAAACTGGAAGAAATTGGTAACAGATACGAAACCCTAAAAATAGCAAAAGTGTTATCTTCAGTTCCTGGTGAAGATGTACATGAAACAAAAATACAGGTAAACAGGATCGTGCGGGAGATTGACAAATGTATTGCTCTCTTAAACCGATAGCAGAAGATTGTTGCCATGGATGATAAACTGTCGATTAAAGTGAATGTTGCCGACCGGTATTATCCACTTAAAATAGAAAGAAGGGATGAGGAAAAAATCAGAAAAGCAGCCAGGTTGATCAATGAGAAGGTACTGCAGTACAAACAGCGGTACCTCGACAAGGATGTGCAGGATTTTTTGGCAATGGCTGCTTTGCAATTTGTGACAAGAGTAATTGAAACGGAAGACAGGCTTGATGTTTCACCCCTGGAGCAAAAATTGCAGGATTTACAGGATGAACTGGAGGAATATATTAAAGGAGAGTAATATACGTTCTTTTACATAGAAATAGCATAGCCCGCATAGTTTCTTTCAAATGCTGTAAAACTCAACATTTACTAAATTGGAGATAAGCTCAGCATGTCTAGGACAGGCCATAGTCCCGGTTCGCCGGGAATCGTGCAGTAATGCATGACAATGGATCTCCGAAACATATTGGCATCTCCACCCATTTTGTATTGGGGTTTTATCAACGTATGGGGAAACATATGCGGGTTTTTTTATTAATAACCATATAATTTTCAGATTCAATGATCATATTAGCAGATACTCTTACACTTGTCAAATGTCTTATGGTTGGCAGTGTTTCCTTTATTACCGGTCTCGGACTTTCCTATTTTCTGTGGAATTTTGCCCTGAAAAAGAAAAGGGAGACCATAATCAGGGAAGCTGAAACCGAAGGCGAAGCGCAGAAGCGCGACAAAATGCTGCAGGCGAAAGAAAAATTCCTTCAGCTGAAAACAGAACATGAAAAGTACATCAATGAAAAGAACATCAAGATCAACAGTACTGAAAACAGGCTTAACCAGAAGGAAATGCTGTTGTCGCAAAAGATCGAAGAGCAGCAGCGCATCCGCAATGAGCTCGAGGCCATGCGTGAAAACATGAATGTTCAGTTAAGCCTTCTCGATAAACGATCTGATGAATTCGATAAGCTCCACAAACAACAGGTTGAACAGCTCGAGACCATTTCGGGATTGTCGGCTGAAGAAGCCAGGAACCAGTTGGTTGATTCACTGCGTGAGGAGGCTAAAACTCAGGCTATTTCCTATGTCAACGAGATTATGGCGGAAGCAAAAATGACCGCCGCCCGTGAAGCCAAGAAGGTTGTGGTTGAATCCATACAGCGTGTGGCATCAGAGACTGCCATTGAAAACTCGGTGACGGTATTCAATATTGAGAGTGATGAGATCAAGGGACGCATCATTGGCCGTGAGGGTAGAAATATCCGGGCCCTTGAAGCTGCCACCGGGGTTGAGATCATCGTGGATGATACACCGGAAGCCATAATTCTTTCGGCTTTCGATCCGGTACGGCGTGAAATAGCCCGGTTGTCGCTTCACCATCTTGTAACCGACGGCCGTATTCACCCTGCCCGTATTGAAGAGGTTGTTGAAAAAACCAGAAAACAGGTTGAAGAAGAAATTGTTGAGGTGGGAAAACGCACCACCATCGACCTGGGTATTCACGGTTTGCATCCCGAGCTGATCAGGCTTGTGGGAAAGATGAAATACAGATCCTCCTACGGGCAGAATCTGCTTCAGCATTCCCGTGAGGTAGCCAACCTTTGCGCCATTATGGCCAGCGAACTGGGTCTGAATGCAAAACTTGCGAAACGGGCCGGTCTGCTGCATGATATCGGCAAGGTACCTGACGATGAGCCTGAATTGCCGCATGCTGTTTTCGGTATGAAACTGGCTGAAAAATACAAAGAAAAGCCGGAAATCTGCAATGCAATAGGCTCACACCACGACGAGGTTGAAATGACCACGCTTATCGCACCCATCGTTCAGGTATGTGATGCCATTTCAGGTGCAAGGCCCGGAGCCAGGCGTGAAGTTGTGGAATCCTATATCAAGAGACTGAAAGACCTTGAATCCCTCGCCCTCTCCTACCCCGGCGTTCTGAAAACATATGCCATTCAGGCCGGACGTGAGCTAAGGGTCATTGTCGGAAGTGAAAAAGTGAGCGATAAGGAGGCCGACAGCCTGTCGTACGAAATTGCCAGGAGGATACAGGATGAAATGACTTATCCCGGACAGATCAAGATCACCGTGATACGTGAAACCAGGGCGGTTAGTTACGCCAAGTAGGATACTACAGGCATACAGTCCGGATTTCCCTGGAAATCATACTAATAATCTACGATTCAATAACCCGGAGAAGTTCTTTCAGCCGGGTTATTTTTTGTGCATAGCCCAGCTTTTCATAAGAAAGCACCAGGTTGTTGATCAACCGGATAATAATATCCCGGTTTGAACAGGGCAGATAAAAAGAGGGTTGTGGCTTAAGCTGCTGCTGTGTAATAAAATAATCAATCTCTCTCCGGCCGAGCACGGCACCCTTGTTGTACGGATTGATATAGAACAGGATATCTTCCGATTCATCGGTGGCGTCCAGTTGCCTGAACTCATCCTTATACGCCAGTATGAAATTCTTGGGAAGGTTTACCCCGTATATCGGCAAACCGAGCTTCCATGCAGCCGAAAGATAGACAATGGAGAGCGATATCGGATTTCCCTTTTTTGTCTCGAAAACCTGGTTGATATAAGAATTCTGGGGGGAATAGAAATCGGTGTTGTTGCGTGAAAACTTGTGCAGGTCAAAAATAATATAATTCAGAATTTTAACCTTTTCCAGCGCGGTCAGGTTGCTGTTGATCTCAATCCATACATCCTTCCGGATGCTTTCGATCTGTTCATTCATCTTGTCCATGCTGATCTCCGGGTACAGGAATTTAGCCACATAATAGGCCCCTTCGAGTATATATTCCGCACCGGTCCTGATCCAGCGGGTGAGATCGTCCTTAACTCCATTGAACTGGATTTCCTGGATAAGGTTTTCAAGTCTTACCTGAAGCGTTTCATTCATGGTACCTTCCCATGCCTTTTCCAGTTCAGGGATCACAACCGATCCCTGATTTAAAAGATTCCCGGTCACGGTACTTATAATTTCCCTGTCCGTATCGTCCAGCAGGGATATCAATGCCAACAGCTCTCTCTTGTCCATTTATTACCTTGTTTTTTATATTTGGTGTTGGGGGTTAAAACCCAAAGCCGGAACAGAAAGATAATCCGACCGTAAAATTATAATAAATCCAAATCCGCTATTCAATAAATTGTTAACAATCGGGGAGCTTAAATTGCCAACGAAGTTGTTAAAAGTTTTACTATTTTTATTCCGTAAAACTTACACTATGATCCAGCGAGTTCAATCGGTTTACCTCCTGCTTGTCACGGTGCTTATGAGCCTTATGCTTGTGAGACCCTACGCACAATTGAATCTGGCAGATTCACAGCGAATAGTTTTTACCACGCTTGCTGTGAAACAGGTTACCGATACCGAAACCGTTGATAAACTCCGCGGAACCATTCCGCTTCTGGCACTTGTGCTCATCACGGGTGCTGTCAGTTTTTTCAATATATTCCTGTTTAACAGGAGGGTAGTTCAGATCAGGGTGTGTATTGTGAATACATTTTTATTGTTTCTGACAGTAGGGTTGATGTGCTATTACTACTACACCGTATGGAATGCCGTTGAACATACCGGTCATTTTTTCAGGATGTCGGCCATCGCACCGGTATTGGGCATTATTCTTACCTTTCTTGCCTACCGGTCGATCCATCGTGACGAACTCCTGGTAAATTCCTATAACAGGATCAGGTAAACCGTTGTATTTCAAATAATTTCTATGTGTTCCTGGTCGGTTATTTTCTCACAGTAGTGACATTTGAGTTTCACATCCTTTTTTGACACCACCCTGAATTTGGTTATGATCCTTTCATTGTTGGTTATACACTTGGGATTCATACATTTGACAATACCTATGATTTCTTCGGGGACCTCTACAATCTTCTTTTCCACAACCCGGTAATTCCTGATAATATTCAACTTGGCCTGTGGAGCCACAAGTGCGATCTTGTTAATTTCCTTATCAATGAAAAAAGTATCCGACAATTTAATGATGGCCTTTTTGCCCAGCTTTTTGCTGATGAGATTGGTACCAAAGGTTATCTGCCTGTCGAGCTTGTCGAGGCTGAGAATTGATATAACCTTGAAAAGTGCGGTAGCAGGGATATGATCTATTACAGTGCCGTTTTCAATGGCACTTACTTCCAGTTTTTTATCTTTCATATGCAACATAGTAATACAGCTAAATAGTTATTTCAGTCCCAATATGGAAGCAATTATAGCCTGGCGGACATAAACCCCGTTAAGCGCCTGGGTAAAATAGTAGGCCTTGGGGTTCGCATCCACATCCTGGTCAATCTCATTTACCCGTGGCAGCGGATGCAGCACTCTCATGGTTTCCCTGGTGTCCTCAAGCATTTTGTTTTTCAGAACATAGGCATTCTTGGTCCGTTCATATTCAATGGGATCCGAGAATCTTTCCTTCTGTACCCGGGTCATGTAAATAATATCGGCAGTTTCAATATTGCGGCCAAATTCCTTTTGTTCGTAATATTTCAATCCCAGGCAGTTCAGGAAATACTTGTATTCCTCCGGCATTTTAAGCTCATCGGGGGAAACAAAATAGAAAGTTGTCCTGAACTGCGACATGGCCATCAGGAGTGAGTGCACCGTTCGTCCGTATTTAAGGTCACCCACCATAAATATGGTCAGATCATCGAGTTTACCCTGTGTTTTATAGATTGAATAAAGATCGAGCAGTGTCTGCGTAGGATGCTGGTTAGCCCCGTCACCTGCATTCACCACCGGAACCGTGGTAAGTTCGCTGGCAAACCTGGCTGCTCCTTCCAGTGGGTGCCTCATCACGATAAGATCACAATAATTGGCAACAATCCGGATGGTATCGTATAGCGTTTCTCCTTTGGTCACACTTGAGGAATTGGAATCGCTGAAGCCGATAACCCTTCCTCCAAGTTTCAGCACGGCACTTTCAAAGCTCAATCTGGTACGCGTGGAAGGCTCAAAGAACAGTGTGGCAACTACTTTATCCTTCAGGAGTATCTGATTTGGCCGGAGCTCAAATTCCTGCGCCAGTGCCAGTATGCGGAGATACTCCTCCTTACTGTAATCGGTAATGGATACCAGGCTTTTATTTTTCATCAGGGAACTGTTTTTTTCTGCTATCAAGTTATTGATTTTTGTTTATAAGGGCAATGACTTTAATGGGTGTTTTGTAACAATTCGCAGCTCAGTCCGGGTATTAATGACAATCGCTTTAAAACCTTTTCCGAGCAGCTTTTCCGCACACCTACCTGCATGCTGCACCGCGTATTGAAATCCTGCTCCAGGGTGGTTGCATTTTCATCCCGCATGATCTTCAGGACAACATCCAGGGCATCATAGGGAAATACAACCCGGAATACATTAACTGCAAAGCGGGTCACAATTGGCGCCCGGGACAGCATATCGGCAGTGGCCGACCGGTAGGCATTAATAAGCCCCCCTGTTCCCAGCAGCACCCCGCCAAAATACCGCACAACCACCACAAGGGTGTTGGTGAGGTTGTTGGAAAGCAGTTGTCCGTAAATAGGCTTACCGGCTGTTCCCGAAGGTTCTCCGCCGTCGCATACCCTGGAGATCTCCCCGAAATAACCCATCCGGTAAGCATAGCAATGATGCCGTGCATCATGGTATTTCTTTTTGATCCCTGCCAGGATCCCCTTTACATCACCTGGATTATCAACAGGATACCCAAAGGCCAGGAAGCGGCTTCCCTTTTCGCGAAAGCTGCCCTCAGCAGGATTTTCGAGTGTGCGGTATGTGTCTTCCATGATAACCGGGAAGCATTATAAAAAAAAGGGTGTTTCACCTTGAAACACCCCCCTGATTGTCAAAATTTTAATTTCTTTTCAATTTCTTCTATCTGCGTCTTAAACTGCTTATCGGTATCCACCAGATTATTCACTGTTTTACACGCGTGGAGGACGGTGGCATGATCCTTGCTGCCAATTAGCGACCCGATGGTGGCCAGAGAGGATTTGGTCAGGTTCTTCGAAAAATACATGGCTACCTGGCGAGCCTGAACAATTTCTCTTTTACGGGTTTTTGACTGCAGGGAATCCACCGGTACATCAAAATAATTGCATACCACTTTCTGGATATAATCGATAGATACCTCGCGCTTTGTGTTCTTGATGAGTTTATCGATCATTTCCTTGGCCAGGTGCAGGGTGATCTCCTTTTTATTGAGGGTGCTCTGGGCAAGCAGTGAAATGAGCGCCCCTTCGAGTTCCCTTACATTATCCGTGATGTTGGTGGCAATGTATTCAACCACCTCTTCGGGAAGTACGATACCGTCCTTGTATGTTTTCTGCTTCAGTATGGCTACCCGTGTTTCATAATCGGGTACCTGCAGATCGGCTGATAATCCCCATTTAAAACGCGAAAGCAGTCTTTGTTCCAGGCCCTGCAATTCAACCGGGGGTTTATCGCAGGTAAGGATCAGCTGCTTACCCGACTGGTGTAAGTGGTTGAAAATATGGAAGAAAATATCCTGCGTTTTTTCCTTCCCTGCAAATTCGTGAACATCATCTATAATGAGTACATCGATCATCTGGTAGAAATGCAGGAAATCGTTCTTGGTGTTATTCCGTATGGCTTCCACAAATTGTGTCTGAAACCTGTTGGCCGGAACATACAATACCGTTTTGTCCTGGTAATTATCCTTGATCTCAATACCAATGGCCTGGGCGAGGTGCGTCTTGCCAAGACCCGAATCGCCATATATCAACAGCGGGTTAAAAGCAGTACCACCCGGGTTATTGGATACGGCAAAACCCGCGGAACGGGCCAGCCGGTTGCATTCACCCTCTACGAAATTCTCAAAGGAGTACTCTGCATTCAGCCGCGGATCAATATTCATTTTTTTGATCCCGGGGATTATAAAAGGGTTCTTAATGGCGTTCTCTTCGAGGTTAATGGGAACACTAACCGGGTTATTCCTGATTTCGGCCTGATTTTTTGCAGGAAGCTTTATGGTGTACATCTTTGAACTCGACTGTCCAGGGTTTTCCATAACGATGCTGTACTCCAGCTTAGCCTCATATCCAAGTTCTTTACGTAACGTTTTGCTTATAATATCGATGTATTTTTCTTCAAGGTATTCATAGAAGAAAGGACTGGGGACCTGAATGGTCAGTACTTTATTTTCCAGCCTGAGGGGTACAATTGGTTCAAACCAGGTGCGAAAACTAATGGAAGGAACGTTGTCTTTTATAATTTTCAAACAATTATTCCAGACTTCTTTGTGCATAATTTTTATCTGGTTTAGGTTTAGGTGAATAGGATTTTTCAGGGTTTGTTTATTTCTACTAGCAAGATTGTGAAAAAAAAAATAAAAAAAAAATCATTTTTCACTTGATTTTCTTCAAAAATCTATATCCATGTTTACATCAGTTGATTAAAGTAAGTAATATTTTTAAAATATATTATTATGTTGAAAATCAAGTATTTCAACTTATTTTTGTATTACAGTTTGGCACTTAGATTTTTATTCACCTGCAATTGAAGTAATAATTTGAAGGCTATTCCAATTTCACTCTTTAGAAACAATCTAAATAGAAAAAAGTCAATTTTTTTTGATTGTTAATAACTTCACTTATCCTTTTTTCCGAAAACCGACAAATGCACATACCGTTTTGGATGTTCACGCAGGTCGGTCAGCAGGGAATCGAGGCTTGCCAGCGCACTGTTCAGGTTGTTGTAGAGCGAATCATTGGTGATCAATTGACCGGCTGTGCCGTTTCCCTTGTTGATTTGATCAAACAGCTCTGCGGTTTTGGCAAAGGTGACATCGGCATTATTGATAAGTGCTTTCAGATCGGCCTGTTTCAGCGTATCGGAAATGGCCCCGAAATTCTCAAGGATAGCAGATATCCGTTCATTGTTTTTCTCAAGATTTCCGGTAAATGAGGCCAGGTTATCCATGGATTCCGACAAGGAGCCGGTAGACTGCAGCGAAAGCCGGAGTGATCCAAGTGCACCGTTGAGGTTGGCAATGGCACCCTGCATGTTTGCGCGGGTTTTCTCATCCATTAAACCGTTCAGGGACACCATCAGTGTATCCATAGAGGTTACAAGCGATTCAACCTGATGCCGTATGGGGTCGATATAATCGGTAAGTTCCACCTGTAACAGGGATACCAGGGTATCTCCCGACTCATGAAATCCCGGTTCGTTCCCCGGCACAAGGTCGAGGTCTTTGGTGCCCGATATCAGGCTCGCGCTGCGGATTACAAGGGCTGTGTTCCTGGGAAGCTTTAGTTTCTGGTGGAGCGATATCTGCACCACAATTTTGTTCATGTTGTTCCTGTCGAACGCAATACCGGTAACGTTTCCCACCTTATAGCCATTCAGGTAAACCACGGCCGATTCAATCAACCCCTTGACATTATTGTATACCGCATAGTATTTATCGGTAGGTTTCAGTACATTGATCCCCTTCAGAAAATTGATGCCCCAGATGGTAAGAACAATGGCAATAACAGCAACAATTCCGATCTTAAATTCGCGTGTGATTTTCATGGTTCAGTTATTAGTGGTTTGTAGCTGTGATTCCTTTAAAGCCTGGTCAAGCGGAATGATCTTCCCTTCTTTAACCGCAATGATGAATGCATCGGAAATCTTTTCCTTAACCTGCTTGCTGTACTGGAGGATTTCCCGGAATGAGGGGCTGTTGCCAACGGCATATTTGTACAAGTTACCCACCCGGTATTCACTCACATTGGTCATGCCTTTAAATTCACGTGCTCCCTCCGCAAAGGGCTTTAAAGAAGCAGCAATCTGTACTTTAAACACCACGGGTGATGCAGGTGGTACAGCGGCAGTAGTTTCCTTCTCCTCAGGAAGTGTATTCGTTTGGGAAACAGTATCATGACGGTTCGTGGTATCGTTGTCCGCGTACTGGTTTTCCCACCGGGAACCCATGGTAAAGGATGTTTTTGTTTCGATGATATTCTTATAGTCCCTGAATGCCCTGAATATAGCAGAGGCAATCAGGTCCTGTCCTTCTTCCGAGTTCAGGTATTGCTCCTCATCGGGATTGGTTATAAAACCGGTTTCAACCAGGATGCCTGGCATGGAGGTCCTTGCCAGTACCAGCAGCCCCTGTTGCTTTACGCCCCGGTCTTTACGCTGGGCACGATCGCGAAACTGATCCTGGACCAGTGCTGCCATATTGATGCTTTGTTCAAAATACAGGTTTTGCATCAATGAAAAAATGATGTAGGATTCAGGAGAATTGGGATCGAAACCTTCGTATTTTGTGCTGTAATCTTCCTCGAGAAGGATCACCGAGTTTTCTTTTTTGGCCACTTCAAAGTTTTCACCTGCCCGGTGGAGTCCCAGCACCAGCGATTCTGTCCCGGTAACATGACTATTTGTGTTGCCATTGGCATGTATGGATATAAAAAGATCGGCTTTGTTGGTATTGGCTATTTCGGCCCGCTGGTGAAGGGGTATGAATTCGTCTGTTTTGCGGGTGTAAATTACGCGGACGTCGGGGAGGTTATTTTCAATATATTTTCCAACCTTTAATGCAACGGCCAGTACTACCTCCTTTTCGGTAGTTTTTTCCCCCAGCGAACCGGGATCTTTTCCACCATGACCTGCATCAATAACTACCGTTCTGAGTTTATATCCGTTCTCTGCTTCCTGTGCATCAGCATTTTCTGAAAAGAATAGTATAATTATAAAAATTGTTAAAACCAGCGGAAAATTCAGGTTGGAATATTTTTTATTCATTTCAGCACGTTATTTTATTAGCTTTGCAGCCTGAAACCATCCAAAAGATATGCAAAAATAGTATTTCTGTTTTGATTTCAATAAGCAGCTCTTTTCAGGGAACTAAAGTTTATATGTTTTCAGTTAACCTAAGGCATATTGCAATTACCAAAAAACCGAACATCCTTACCAGGTACTTTTTATCCGTTGCCGCTTTTCTTGTGATCCCCTTTTTTGGCATTGCCCAGGAATTGCAGGTTATAAACCGTCCCGATACATTGGTCCAGTCCGTTGACAGCACCATCTCCGATTCCCTGTCAGCCGGTACCGGCAAGAAAACACCGCTCGAAGCCGAGGTAAAGTATTCCGCCGATGATTCGATCACCATTTCCATGGGCGATCAGAAGATATTTCTTTATAAGAACAGTTCCGTTGATTACCAGCGTATAAGCCTTAAGGCACACTATATTGAGTTCGACATGATCTCAAACACGGTGGCAGCAAACGGTATGCCTGACTCCTCCGGGCAGATGGCCGGTAAACCTGTATTTACGCAAGGGAGTGAGAAATTTGACTCCGACACCATGCGGTATAATTTTGAATCGCGTAAAGCGATTATTAAATACATTAAAACAAAACAGGGGGAAGGATTTCTGCACAGCGATAAGACCAAGCGGCAAAGTAACGGTGAGATCCATGTGAGTAAAGGAAAATATACCACCTGCGATGCCGATCATCCTCATTTTTATATCCGGCTTACCAAGGCCATTGCCATTCCCGGGGAGAAAATCGTAAGCGGTCCGGCTTTCATGGTCCTCGAGGATATTCCCCTCCCCCTGGCCCTGCCATTCGGGTTTTTCCCCAACACGGTCAACAGGTCATCAGGATTGTTGATCCCGACCTACGGTGAAGAACAGCTCAGGGGCTTCAATCTCCGCAACGGAGGATGGTACTTTGCAATCAATGATTACCTCGACTTTACATTGCTGGGATCGGTATATTCACGCGGCACCTGGGGATTATCCGCCGCATCGGTATATAAGAAAAGGTACAGGTTCAACGGGAAATTCAGTGCCGAGTTCATGAACAACCGTGTAAATGATGACCCCACCTATACCCCGTCGAAGGATTTCAGGATCAGCTGGAATCATTCGCAGGATCCAAAAGCCAATCCCACCCGGAAATTCTCGGCAAACGTTAATTTCTCGACAACGTCCTATGAAAAAAACCACAGTTACAGTGTAAATGATTATCTCACCAATACCAAACAGTCGAGTATTTCATACAGTAAGAACTGGCCGGGCAGACCGTTCAACTTTACAGCCAACCTGCAGCAATCACAAAGCAGCAAAACACACATCATGAATCTAACCCTGCCCGCCATGACCTTTAACATGAACAGGATCTATCCGTTCCGGGGAAAGACCAGCGATGGCAAGTATAACTGGTTTGAAAACATACAGGTAAGTTACTCCTCAAAACTGGCTAACCAGATAAGTGCTCCCGATTCAACTTTTTTTACCCGGCGTACACTGGAAACCATGAAAAATGGTTTTTCGCATTCCATCCCCATTTCGCTTACCAATATCAAAATCTTCAAGCTCATCAATATTTCACCCGGGATGAGCTACAGCGGAGTTTTATATACCTCTTATCTCAACAAGCGGCCACGGACTGATTCTTTGCAATATACTGGCGTTCTGGTAACCGATACCATCCGTAAACTCACTTACGCCCATGCACTATCCACCTCGCTGGGAATTTCTGCCAGTCCCAAATTATACGGCATGTTCCAATCGAAGAAATCCGATTCCTACATTGCCCAGGTGCGACATGTTATGACTCCCAGCGCATCGTTCAGTTTTTCTCCCGATATGTCGGGCCTGATGCCCGATTATTACCGCACGGCAGCCTATCCGAATACAGTAACAAAACAGATCCAGTACAACGAGTATTCGGTGTATGAACAGTATTTGTATGGCACGCCCACGGTGAACGGCCGCAGCGGTTCAGTATCCCTGAGCCTGAACAACAATCTTGAAATGAAAGTCCGTGCTAAAAACGATACCACCGGTGAACTCAAAAAGGTCAGTATCCTTGACAATTTTAATTTCAGCACATCCTACAGTCCTTTTGCCAGGAGCTACCATTGGAATCCGGTTAACATGACCGGGTCGACCAGTTTATTCTCCGATGAACTGGACGTACGGTTTGGCGCCACTTTTAGTCCCTATGCCCTGGATACGTCAGGAATCCAGGTTGACAAGTACCTGATCAATGAAACGGGCAAGCTTTTCCGGGCCACCAGGGGTTATATCGATCTGGGGTTCCGGCTGCAGTCGGCTGCAGGGGATAAAAAAGAAACCCCCTCCGAAACCGCTCCTCCTCCGGATGAATACACCGATGAGTCAAATCCCACCCTGGATATGCTGGATGAATCCACGAGATATTACGCAGGTGAGTATGTTGATTTCGACATCCCCTGGAGCATAAATGTGGATTATTCCTGGAGTTTTTCCAAACAAGGGTTAAAGGCAAGTTATACACATACCCTGAGGCTCAACGGAGATATCAGTATAACCCCCAAATGGAAAATAGGGCTTACTTCGGGTTATGATTTTGTGGCCAGGGAGATCACCACCACCAATTTCAACCTGCACCGCGATCTCCATTGCTGGGAGATGCGGTTCAGCATGGTGCCCTTCGGCGATCGCCGCAGCTTTTCATTTACCATCAATGCCAAGTCGGCAATTCTGCGGGATGTGAAGTACAATAAGAATAAGAGCTGGTATGATAATTTTTAGTATGCTATGGCAAACAACACCCTTCTTTTCGAAGGTTTTCCCGAGTAAACGCACTGACCTTCTTCGGTGTCGCCGTTAAAAGGGATGCAGCGTATGGTTGCCATGGTTTCTTCCTTTATCCTTGCTTCTGTTTCGGATGTTCCGTCCCAGTGGGCATAGGCAAATCCGCCTTTCACCCCTATCACTTCCCGGAATTCGTCCCAAGTATTCACCTTTATGGTATTTGCTTCGCGGAACTTCAGGGCCCTGGTATAAATATTTTCCTGGATGGCATCAAGCAGCTGTGTAACAGTACTGTCAATACCATCGGCGGACACCACCAGTTTTTCGAGGGTATCCCTCCGGGCCATCTCCACGGTGTTATTTTCCAGGTCGCGGGGACCGATGGCAAGTCGTACGGGAACACCCTTCAATTCATATTCGGCAAACTTCCATCCCGGTTTATGCGTATCCCTGCCGTCGTATTTCACTTTCAAACCTTTGCTTTCGAGCAGCTTCCTGATCGATTCGGCCTTTTCGGTGATCAGTGCAAGTTGTTCTTCATTCCTGTGAATGGGAATAATCACCACGTGTATGGGTGCAAGTTTTGGAGGCAGGATAAGTCCGTTATCGTCGGAATGGGCCATGATCAGCGCACCCACCAGTCGCGTTGTTACGCCCCAGGAAGTTGCCCACACATAATCGAGCTTGCCTTCCCGGCTCAGGTATTTCACATCAAAAGCCCTGGCAAAATTTTGTCCCAGGAAATGGGATGTACCTCCCTGAAGTGCTTTCCCATCCTGCATCATCGATTCGATCGTATAGGTGTCCACAGCCCCGGCGAATTTCTCGCTTTCGGTTTTTACGCCCTTGATAACAGGGAGCGCCATGAAATTTTCAGCAAAGATTGCATACACATCCAGCATTTTCATGGTCTCCTCAATCGCTTCTTCTTTGGTTGCATGGGCCGTATGACCTTCCTGCCATAGAAATTCGGTAGTACGTAAAAACAAACGGGTTCGCATTTCCCAGCGTACTACATTGGCCCACTGGTTGATCAGGATGGGCAGATCACGGTAAGATTGTATCCAGTTCTTGTACGTGTTCCATATAATGGTTTCAGAAGTTGGCCTGATAATCAGTTCTTCCTCGAGTTTGGCAGTTTCATCCACCACAACACCTTTGCCATGCTCGTCATTCTTCAGCCGGTAATGGGTGACAACGGCGCATTCCTTGGCAAAGCCTTCAACATGTTCTGCTTCCTTACTAAAGAACGATTTCGGAATGAACAGGGGAAAATAGGCATTCACATGACCGGTTTCCTTAAACATCTTGTCAAGCTGTTGCTGTATGTTTTCCCATATGGCATATCCGTAAGGTTTTATTACCATGCAACCCCGCACGGCAGAGTTTTCAGCAAGGTCAGCTTTAATCACCAGGTCGTTGTACCATTGGGAATAGTTTTCTTTCCTGCTCGTTAATTCTTTGGCCATAACTAAACTTTGGTATAGTATTTGTATTTAACTTTACGCGTTAATTTGGCTGCAAAATAAAGAAATTAAATTATATATTCACACAAAATTAAACGGAGGTCGATCATGAAAACTTTTATAAGGTCATATATGGTCCTGGTGCTGGGAGCTTTCGTTTTTTCCGGTGCTTACGGGCAGAATAACAGCGCAGAATACGATGATATGTATTACATACCTTCGGAAAAGAAATCTGCCCCGGTTCAGAAAAAACAGGAACCTGCCACTCCGAAAGTACAGGCTGATGAACCCGATGATTATGAAAAGTACATCAACAGCCTCGAAAATCAGCGTGTAAACCAGCAGCAAACGGAGTATTATTCCGATTCGCTGGAGTATGCTGAAGATCAGGATTTCGTTGGCGGCGAATACTATGAAGAAGATGGTAACACCTATGTTACCAACAATTATTACAATACCGATGATTATTATTATGCCAGCCGCATCAGGAGATTTTACGACCCGTTTATGACCATGGGCTATTACAGCTCCTGGTATTATGATCCTTTCTGGTACCAGCCGGGATGGTCCTTCAGAATGTCATACGGTTATCCCTTTTCAAGTTACGGTTTCTCATACGGCTTGCCGGGCTACGGTTACGGTTATCCGGGATATGGTTACGGCTACCCCGATTATTACGGCTATTATCCGGGTTATTCTTCCTGGTATTATCCTTCCTATTACGGCGGCTACAACTCTTACTGGAGAGGGTACAACTACGGATACTACAATGGGTTTTATACCCATCATTATTATAACAATGGTTACGACAATCATCGTCCGGTTTATTACGGTCCCCGCAGGGCAATAGAATCCAACCGTGCAGTTGCCACCAGGACTGCCACTTCCGTAAATGGCAGAAGGGTTAGCACAACTTCTCCTTCGGGCACGAGGGTTGCCTCCGGAACATCCGCAGCGGGTCGCCGGCCTGTTTCAACAGGAACGGGTGTAAGCAGAACTACCCAGTCGACCGGTACTGTCAAGTCAACCTCCCCCAACACGCAAGGTACCGCAGTACGCAGGCCTTATGGAACAACCGGGAGCAGCAGCGTAAGGAGCGCAGGTACCACGGTTAGAAGCCAGAATAATGTTTCAACTTCCGGCAGGAATACTACCGTTTCACCCCAGGATCGTCCGGTATATACAAGGCCGAGTTCAACCTCTTCGCAAAGCAGGCCAACCTATTCCAGCACTCCTCAGAGTCAGCAGGAGAGAAGTTCTGTTGGCAGCCAGAACAGAACATCAACATACAGCCGGCCTGCCAACACAACATCGCCTACTTACAGCAGACCTGCCGCCTCGCCTTCCAATCGTTCCGGCAGCAGTTCACCCAGCTACAGCAGGCCAAGCAGCAGCAGCTCATCGCCTTCCTATAGCAGGCCAAGCAGCAGCGGTTCCTCCGGCTCATACAGCAGGCCGAGCAGCAGCAGCAGTGGCAGCAGCAGCAGCAGCAGCAGCAGCAGTGGCAGCAGCAGCAGTGGCAGCAGCAGAAGCAGCGGCAGCAGCTCTTCGGGAAGAAGGTAATTTAACCAGCTACCTGTTTATCAGAAAACACAACTATTATCTTGAGATTCAAGTAAAACAATTTATATTCTGAACGGTTTCTCCTTCGGCATGGAATTAATATTTTTAAAAATCTGAAAAATGAAAAGGTTAATCACTTTAATCAGTATAATGTTGGTCTCGGTTGCCGTTTCAAAAAGCCAATATGTTGGCGACGCCCTGAAATATTCCCTGAACTTCCCGGTAATCACCGCACGAAGTTTGGCTATGGGAAATGCCTTTACCTCACTCGGTGGTGATTTCTCATCGGCTTATACCAATCCGGCCGGCCTCGGACTCTACCGAAAATCCGAATTCCTGTTTTCACCCGGCCTGGGTTATTCCGGCATGAAATCAAATTACTTCGGGACAAAGAATGATGATTTCAAGTACCAGTTTATTATGGGCAACCTGGGTTATGTGGGTACTTATAATTCAAACAAAGACAAAGGATTGGTAAGTGCCTCCTACGCTGTTGGTTACAACAGGCTGAACAATTTTAACGGCAATACCTATATTCGTGGCACAAATTCCGCCAATTCACTAACCGATTATTTTGTTGAAAATGCAAATGGCGTTGATCCCGAAAATCTTGATGCGTTTTATGAGCGGCTGGCCTTTGATTCATACATAATAGATACGATTGCCGGATCGAACTTTGAATATGCACCCTGGGTCCCCCTTCCGGTAGACCAGCGCAAGTCAATCGAAACGACCGGTGGAACAGGTCAATGGACATTTGCCCTGGGTATGAATTTCAGCAATGTTTTCTACCTTGGTTTCGGTATGGGGATAAACCAATTGCAATACAAGCAGACGACTGTTCATAGTGAATTCTACAATGGAAACGAGAATGACTTTAACAATTTTCGTTTTACCGAGGAACTGGATGTGGAAGGTACCGGTTTTACTGCCAATATGGGCATGATGGTACGCATTATGAAAATCGTAAAGGTTGGTGCCAGCTTGCAGTTACCCACCTATTACAAACTCGGTGAAGTGTATTATAACACCATGCACTCCGAATTCGATGGCGATACCTATGACGTGGTTCCCACGGATATTAACGGTGACAGGATCGATGCAGGTGCATTCGATTACAGGCTGAATACACCGTTGCGGTTACAGTCCGGAGCGAGCTTACAACTTGGAACAACCGGCATCATTGCTGCTGATATTGAATTTGTGAATTATTCGGGTATGCGTTTGCGCGAAAGGGATAGCTTTACCGATTTCGAAGATTCTAACCGGGAGATAGCGGATGCGTACAGGTCGGTTGTAAACTTAAAGCTTGGCGGCGAGATCCGGTTTGGTAACCTGTCACTCCGGGCAGGCGGAGGATACTATCCCAGCCCGTACAGTTCCGGGGAAATGAATGCGAAGGCCAGTTACAGCGAACTGACAACCGGGCTGGGATACCGGGACAAGAATTTCTTCTTTGACCTGGGTTTCTCCGGATTATTCCACCAGGAGAAATATATCCTCTATTATGACAATACCTCCAGCCTCGACCTGTTTAAGTACAGGCTGCTGGCTACGGTTGGGTTCAGATTCTAAGGGTAGTATTCTCTCGAGGATTTCGCGGAATTTACTGTTTACTGTTTACTGTTTACTTAATACCTGCACTCCCATGGCAGGGGCAAGCCCTGCCCCTACGCGTATTACCCCAATCCAACTCCTTACTCCCCACTCCCTACTCCCTACTCTCCTCCAGAAGATCCGGCCGCAAACGCCTGGTGCGCTCCTCCGATTGCCGGTGCTTCCATTCGTCAATTTTCTGCTGGTGACCCGACAGTAATATTTCCGGGACCTTCCAACCTTTGTATGTTGCCGGCCGGGTATAAACAGGCGGGGCAAGAAGATTATCCTGGAATGAATCGGTAAGTGCGGAAGTCTCGTCAGACATGCCCCCGGGCAATAACCTGATGATGCAGTCGGTTACTACCGCAGCAGCAAGCTCGCCTCCCGAAAGTACATAATCGCCGATTGAGATTTCGCGCGTTACCAGGTGATCCCGCACGCGTTGGTCAACGCCCTTGTAATGACCGCATAACAGCATGATATTCTCCCGGGTTGCCAGGTAATTGGCTGTTTTCTGGGTAAATTTTTCACCGTCGGGCGACAGATATATGATTTCATCGTAACGGCGCTCACTGATGAGTGCTGAGATCAACAGATCAATTGGCTCAATACACATGACCATGCCTGCCCCTCCTCCAAAAGCATAATCATCCACCTGTTTTTGTCTGTTTTGCGAATAATCGCGGATATTATGCAGGTTAACCTCCACAACCCCCTTTTCTTTTGCCCTTTTAATAATGGAATGAGCCAGGGGGCTTTCTATGAGTTCCGGCAGTATTGTCAATATATCAATCCTCATCATATTGCGTTTTGGTTACCGTCTGCAGATCCCCGCATATGCACAATATCCGCATATCTCAAGATTGTCTGTCTGGACAAAGGGTTCCCGGGTATCAAACAGCATGGTCAGATAATGCTGCAACAGTTCCTCAAATTTTTCAGCAACAGCCTCATATGAATCGAGGACATCCTTTTTTGCTCCATAAAGTAACCGGCTGGAAAACGTATCCTTATGGCTTTCCCGGATATAATAAAGTCCGGGTACGATGCGCTGGCCAGGGTGATGCTTATCATAAATCATGGAATACAACAGGACCTGGAATGCAGCATCATTGCGTTGTTTCTCCCCAGGGTCAAAAAGTGATTCCACCGACGCAAAGGAGTTTTTCACTGTTCCTGTTTTGTAGTCAATGATCCTGGTCTTGCCTTCCACCCGGTCGATCCTGTCAATCTTGCCTCCTGCGAATATCCGGATATTACGGCCATTTACCGAAACAGGCAGGGGTATTGCATATCGCTTCTCAAGGCTGATGATGCTGAAGGAACCGGCTTCACTATCTGCCCGGATCAGGTTTTGCATATAGGTTTTTAAAACCTGCCTGACGATCAGATTAAATCCTTCGGCTTTACGGCTGCGCTTTCCGGGCTCCTCCCTGAACAGTATTTCACTGAATGCTTCGTCCAATGCCTTATCAATAGCATCTTCGTTTTTCAACAGTGCTTCAAGTTCAACGGGGGTGACCGGTGTTGTCCCGAAATCGCTGTAGAGTTTGTTCATGCCCTTATGCAGCAGGTTGCCAAAAATCCGGGCATCGATATCTTCCGACACCTCATCGGGCTGAGGCAATCCGGCAATATGGTGAAAATAGAAACGCAGCGGACAGTTTAAAAATTCATTAATAGCACTGGGTGATAAATACCTGTCTTCATTTTCAATATATCCGGCAAGGGCTTCCGCAACATCGCCCTTCTTTTCAATCACAATTTGCTTAACAGGGATTTGGGAAATTACGGTGGAAGGGGTAATTTCCTTCACAGCATCAGGCATTTCATAGTAAAGCTGATGCATATACCTGCTTCGTTCACCTGTACGCAATCCACCGCTGCTGCAATCATAAACCAGCACTACGTTTTTTGCCCGTTGTATGAGCCTGTAAAAATAGTAAGCATATATTGAATCGCTGTGTTCAGGACCCGGCAAACCAAATCCATAACGCAGGCTGTAGGGAATAAACGAGCCCGACGCGGCAGCGCGGGGGAGGATCCCCTCATTCATCGAAAGAACAATCACATTGTCAAAATCGAGTGTGCGGGTTTCCAAAATTCCCAGCACCTGTAACCCTGCCAGGGGTTCTCCGCTGAAGGGGATATGGATTAAACGCAACATTTTACGGATAAGGGTAAAAAGTACCGCATCACCGGGTGAATAACCGTAAACAGTGAGTGTATCCTGCAACCTGGTTAGAAATTTGTGAACCTGGTAAAGGATCTCGGACTGCACCGGGCCGGATATTGCCATGTTATCCTCATCGCCCGGCAAATGCCCGATGAGGTAATCCGTTACCTGCAGGAGGTACTGGCAGGTATTTCCCGGAAATTTACCGAATAGGATATCCTTGCTGTTTTCGTCCAGAACATCCTTTACCGTAAGGTATACCAGGTTCCTGTCAATTATTTCCCGGCGGATCTGCTGCAGCTTTTTTCCGTACAATGTTTTCAGTAACGGATTGCCCATCACCGACAAAACATCCTTAAAGTAAAAACCTGTACCATGTTCCAACTGCCTCTGATTTTTGATCAGCTCATACAATGAATCGATCAGGTTAAATACTGCAGAACCGCTAAGCGGATAACCCATGGTGATGTTGATCTCTCTGAACTCTGCCGGTATCGAGTACAATACGGGTACCAGAAGGTTTTCATCGGCCAGCACCAGGGCGGTGTGTTCTGCCTGTCCTTCATCTGTAAGGCCAAGCCGGTTGAAAATATAGGGCAACGCTGCTGCCTGCCCGCTGTTCGACGAAACCGGCAGAAAAAAGATGTTCTTATTTTCCCGTATCAGGTTTTCATGATCCAGGGTGGTGTTTTCAGGGAATTCTTTCACATTTTTCCGGATAAAAGATCCGGCTTCATGCATTTCGTCGCTGGTATACCATGTATCATAATCCCAGAAGAACTCCGCCTTACCGGCATTTTTAAGATACCTGAAAAGTCTTTCTTCACACCGGTTAAGTGCATTGAAACCCACAAAGAAATACCGCTGAAAATTCAATCCTTTCAGCTTACCATTGCCGGAAAGTTCCTCTGCAACCTTGCGGTAAGCCATTCCTTCATAAGCCAGGCCCTTTTCACTCAGGCTGGTTCGCAATCCGGAGTAGATCTCAGGCAGTGCCTCCCAGAGGGAAAGAAAGGTTTTTTGTCCGTCAGAAACATTCTCCGGGTCAAAGGTGTTCCAGAACCTTCTGATAGCAGCCACCTGATCTTCCGACAGATAATTGAAACGACCGTCGATGGATTTCAGCCCGGCCAGATTTCCGTACAGGTCCCTGGCATCAGCAAGATATTTGTCGATTTCATCAAAGTCCGCCAACAAAGTTTCACTGTATGTATAAAAATTGTCAAAGCTCTCGTTGGAACCGGTAGCCTTTTTAAATGCCCCGAAAAGTTCGAAAAGCAGGGTTAACCGATCGGCATATATATAACCCGAAAGGTTTTCCATTAACTCATTGATGGTAAGGTAACGGGGAGCCCATACCGGTTTTTCGGTGAGCTCTCCGAGGTATTTGCTGAGGTAAAGCCTGGCCCGTTTATTTGGAAATACAACACATATCCCGGACATATCGTGATTGCCAGGGGTGAGCAACAGGGCAGCAATATCCTTTAGAAAGGGCGTGGAGTTCATGTATGGTAGCAGTTTCAACCTCGCTGACAGGCAAAAGTAAAACTATTCGGTTAGAAAACCCTGAAAAACTGATCCATTACTTTCTTTTGAAAAACATAGGGGCATCTTCTTGAAATAGTGCGCTAAATTTCCTATTTTTATTTTTAGTTCAAGGAAAAATATTTTTTTGATTTTTTAACAAAACACCGCGCTGGCGGTTTATAACCCTAAACCCAACCGAAATGAATAAATCTGTTATTCTTATCAGCCTGTTAACCCTGCTGATTTCCTGTGCCCAACCCAGGAAAATGACCGTCGACTATACCGGTAAATCCGTCAGGTTTGGTAAAACCGGAGGATTTACAAATATCCCCATGGAATATGTACTTCAGGATAACCGGCGGGTTTTTGAAATTGTCGCCGATACCGCAAAACCAGTGAACCGGATATCTAAGAAACAAATGAAGGAAATTGTGGCGGTTTTTGATGCCATGGATTTCAGAAATTTAAAATTGAATGAACCGGGGAATATGACCTATTTTGTGGATGTGAGATACGAGTCGTGGGAAAACCGGGTTCAGTGGTCAGATATTACTGATTATGAACAGGTAAAGAACCTGTATAAATTACTCCTGAATACAATAAATAAATAAACATAATAAGATGAAAAAACAATTACTCCTGGCAGTATTTATTACGACTGCCTTGTTGGCAAGCGGTCAAACCAATAAATTTAAACAGGAAAATAAAAATCAACCGGGCACCACTGCACCGGGTTTTAACTATAGTCCGGTCAATGGAAGCAACGCCTTGAAATCAAGTACGATCCGCACCTACAAGATGACACCCCAATTGGCGCCGGTTTTTACCAATGTTAGCGGAAACGGGATAA
Organism: Bacteroidales bacterium; assembly: GCA_035258345.1. GTDB lineage: Bacteria > Bacteroidota > Bacteroidia > Bacteroidales > UBA10428 > UBA5072. The sequence goes on along the minus strand of DATEVU010000037.1, from coordinate 35,497 downwards.
AAAAGGTCATTACAGGCGGGCATGGTCCCATTTATATTGAAAGAAAACTTTCTGTCCTGAAATCTGCCAGACAGGTTTCGAATGAGGAGCGGCTTAATGATTTTCTCAGATTCACCAGTTCAGTAACGGGTATAAAAGATCCGGCGGGCACATTTGAAATTATATCAGCCCATACCGATCGGTTGGGTGTAACGCATATCAGGACCATACAGCGTTACAAAGGAATCAGGATCTATGGTTCTGAATCGATATTGCATGCAGACAGTGAAACAGAAAGATACACCGGGTCGTTTCATACTGTTGGAGAGGACATTTCGCTTACCACCGTTTACGATGCTGCAGGTGCTCTCAAACAAGTAACGGAGGACCTGAAGCGGATAACAGTATACAGGGACCTTTCATCCGGTGAAAAAGAGCTTTTGAACTACGGTCTTCCCCGCTGTGAGCAGGTGATTTACAGGAACCCGGACAAGAAGCATGTCCTAGCCTGGGAAATCGAGATCAGGCCAAATATCATCGAACAATGGAAGTATTATATTCATGCCCGGACCGGGAAAATTATCCTGAAATACAACATGACAGCAACCGATGGACCGGCAACAGCATCCGCAGTTGATCTGAACGGGATCACAAGGACGGTGGATACTTACCTGGAGGAAGGCCTCTACTACCTGGTGAATGCAAGTGAAGACATGTTTAACCCGGAAGCCCAGGATGGTATGATCATAACCCTTGATGCCAACAACACGTCTACCGTCGATCTGAATTACTCCGATGTCACCTCGGTCAACAACACATGGAACAACCCTTCAGCTGTTTCTGCCCATTTTAATGCAACAACAACTTACAGGTATTTAAAAGACACCCATGGAAGGAATTCATTGAATGATCTGGGTGGCAATATCATCTCCTTCGTGAATGTTACCGAAGATGACGGAAGCTCCATGGAAAACGCATTCTGGAACGGGCAGGCAGCATTTTACGGAAACGGGGGGCCGCATTTTGAACCACTGGCAGGAGCCCTGGATGTTGCAGCCCATGAGCTGGGCCACGGCGTCGTATCCAATACAGCCAACCTGGAGTATTACGGGCAGTCGGGTGCACTCAACGAATCTTTTGCCGATATATTCGGCGCTATGGTTGACCGCGAAGACTGGCTGATGGGCGAGGATATTACCAAAACATCCTACATTCCCACCGGAGCGCTTAGGGATATGGCCGACCCGCACAATTCCGGAACATCGTCGGACTATTACTGGCAACCCAAACACATCTCCGAAATATACCTCGGGGACCGGGACAATGGCGGTGTGCATATCAACAGCGGGATCGGAAATTATGCCTATTACCTTTACGCCACCGCTATTACAAAAGACAAGGCGGAACAGGTTTACTACCGTGCGCTGAGCGAGTATTTAACAAAGACCTCACTGTTCATTGATCTGAGAATTGCCGTGATCCAGTCCGCAGCAGATCTATATGGCTCCGGCTCCCAGGAAGTTGCGAAAGCGGAAGAGGTGTTTGATGCCGTAGGAATCAGGGAGGAAGATCCGGTGAATGATATACCCGAATATACCCCCAATCCGGGAGAGGAATATCTTCTGAGCTATGATACGGATGATGCCGATCCGGCAACGTTATACCGGTCATCGGTTGAGGGCGATGATTTCCGCCAGTTCAGCGATACCGAAATGAAAGGTAAAGCCAGTGTTACCGACGACGGAAGTTTTGCCGTATTCGTATCTTCGGACAGTAAGCTTAAGTTGTTCAGCACTGATCCTGATAATCCCCAGGAGGATTTTCTTTCGGATGAGCCATTTTTTGATAATGTGGCTGTTTCAAAGGATGGGAAGCGGCTGGCTGCCATTTCCACTGAGATCGACACGGCAATTTATCTGTACGATTTCGTTGGGGCGCAATGGTATAAATTCAGGTTGTACAACCCAACCACCAGTGATTCCATAACCACCGCCGGTGGTGTATTGTTTGCCGATGCCATCGAGTTTGATATCACCGGTGAATACCTTATCTATGACGCTTACAACGAACTGAATTCAACGATATCGGAAGATATTGCATATTGGGATGTCGGGTTTATTAGGGTTTGGGATAACAACGAAGATGTTGTGGGAGATGGAAGCATTTCCAAGTTGTTTACTTCATTACCAAAAAATGTAAGTATTGGGAACCCTGTATTTTCAAAGAATTCACCTGGTATCATTGCCTTCGATTATTTCTATGACGACGGAGTAAATGAAGAATACGGCATATATGGTGCAAACCTGGAGACCGGTGATCTTGAATTGATTACATCCAACACAACCCTGGGATATCCATCATTCTCCAAAAATGATGACAAAATTGCCTTTTCGGCACTTACAACAGGTGACGAGGAAGTGGTTGCAACCATTGGCCTTGCAGCTGACAAAATATCACCTTCAGGTGATGCAACTGCCCTGATCCCCGCAGCAAAATGGCCGGTGTTCTACGCCATGGGCGAACGAACATTGGGTCTGGCTCCTGTTACCAGTTTCACAGCCGATTATGCGTCAGGAAGTGCTCCCCTCGTGGTGCAGTTCCTGGATCTTTCCCTTTACGGACCAACCAGCTGGAACTGGACCTTCCAGGGAGGTACACCGGCAACTTCCACCCAGCAGAACCCGGTTGTGACCTACAATACACCCGGGGTGTATCAGGTCAGCCTGGTCAGCCATAACAGTTATGGAAGCAATACCTCCACCAAGTCGGGGTATATTGAAGTTACAGCAGCAACGGGATTTGATAAAACGGAAGATTCCCAGGTTTCTTTTTACCCAAATCCCGTGACCGATGTATTAAACATAATCTGCGAAAAGGACTTCTCGATAAAATTGCTTAATTTGCAGGGAAGTTTGGTATTAAGTCGCCTCAACGAAAAACAACTGGATGTATCGGAACTTAAAAGCGGTATGTATTTTATTGAAATCACGATTGGTGACACAATATTAAACAACAAAATATTGAAATACTAACCGTGCATGTTTGAAGAAAATGAAGTTGTTATGCTGATCCTGGGCATTGGGGTCCTGATATTCATATTGCTTAACCTGAACAGGATCAAACGTATTTATGCCTGGAAATTACTGGTCCCGGGATATTGCTTTTTGCTTGCAGGCTGGTTCCTGACTGTACTGGAGGGATTTTTTGCAGGGAGTCTGTTTAATTTTCTTGAACACGCCTGTTACACCTGTAGTTCGATAATTGTAGCTTTCTGGTGCCTTAGATCTGTTTTTCGTAGCCCAAAGGAGGTCACGTGATGGTAAAAATCGCAATCTTCGATGTGATATCACTGATGGCAGGGATAGCTGCGCTTGTGATACTTGTTACCTCCGGGAAACGCATGATTCGGCGTGATGTCCGGTGGCTGATGATCGGACTCATTTTGTCAGTTGTAGTTTACAATGGTTTCATGTGTATTGAATGGTTGGGGATAAACCATACCCTGGATTCATTTGAAGACATGACCGGCGCCCTATTGCCCATGATGTGGGCCTTTGTATTTTATGCCCATATCCAGCAAATGACAAATAAGGAATTGCACAACAGCACTGAAAATCTGCGTATTACCCTGAATTCTATCGGTGATGCGGTGATCGCCACAACTGTACAGGGAAGGATTACACGAATGAATCCGGTTGCTGAAGAACTCACAGGATGGAAATTTGATGACGCAAAAGGGAGAAAGCTCGAAGAGGTATTTAATATTATAGACAACGACACGCGTCTGAAACTAAAGAATCCGGTTGGTTATGTTATTGAAACGGGAGAAAAAATCAGGCTTGGCAATCATACCCTGCTGGTTTCAAAAGACAACAAGGAATACAATATAACCGACAGTGCTGCCCCCATTTTCACCGGTACCAGTGAAATAATAGGCGTAGTGCTTGTTTTCAGCGATGTCACTGCGAAATATAATCAGGCACAAAGACTGCATGATAGCGAGGAACGGCTTAACCTGGCACTGAGCGGGACGAAGGCCGGATTGTGGGATTGGCATATTCCTACCGGTAAGGCGGTGTTTAACGATTTATGGGCCAATATGTTAGGGTATGAACTGAAGGAACTTGAACCCCTGAGTATTAAAACCTGGGAAAGACTTACCCAGCCGGAGGATCTCATTAAATCGGAGGAATTACTGGAATTACATTACAATGGTAAAACCGAGATCTTTGAATGTGAGATCCGGATGAAACATAAAGCGGGCCATTGGGTTTGGATCCTCGACAGGGGCATGGTAGTGGAAAGGAATAAAACCGGAAGTCCGGTGCGAATGGCAGGCACCCACATTGATATCAGCCGGCTGAAGAAGGTGGAACTTGAGCTTACCGTGCGGAATGAGGAGCTCAGGGAGGCCAGGGAGAAAGCTGAAGAAAGTGACCGGCTCAAATCGGCCTTCCTCGCCAACATGAGCCATGAAATACGGACTCCCATGAACGGCATAATCGGTTTCTCAGAGATGATAAGGAATCCTGATCTGTCGGCTGAAAACAGAAAAAACTATGCTGAAATAATTGTTGACAGCAGCCGGCAGCTTCTTACCATTGTTAACGATATCCTGGATATTTCGCGCATAGAGACCGGTAAAGTGCCCCTGCACAAGGAACCTGTAGCTATCAATGACCTCATCAGCATCCTGTATGCTTTTTTCGAACCCCAAACCACTGCCAAACACGTTACATTGCAAACCACAAAAGACCTGAACAATTCGGAATGCACCATATTTACCGATAAAACCAGGTTAAGGCAGGTACTTACCAACCTGCTGAACAATGCGTTGAAATTCACCTGTGAAGGTTATATCCATTTCGGGTACAGGTTGAAGGATGAAATGCTGGAATTCTTCGTTGAGGATACCGGCATAGGTGTTCCGGAAGAAATGCATGAAAAAATATTTGAACCCTTTCGCCAGGTTGAACTTGAAATGACCAGTCAGTACGGCGGAACAGGACTTGGACTCTCTATTTCCCGTAAACTTGTCGAGTTGCTGGGGGGCACGATTTGGATGGAATCACATCCCGATCATGGTTCGGTTTTCAGTTTTACAATTCCGTATAACAGGGTCCCTGTCTCGGATATTGAACTGGCAATACCGGACACGAATGCAGGCATGAATGCTTCCGGCATGGTTCTGCTAATTGCCGAAGATGACGATGTTAACTATTTATACCTCCAGACTTTGTTATCAAAGTACAATTTCAGGCTGATCAGGGCAGGCAATGGTCTGGAAGCTAAGGAACTCTGCGACAAAACGCCGGATATAAAGCTGGTATTGATGGATATAAAGATGCCCTATATGAATGGCTATGATGCTACCCTGAAAATCAAGAGAAGCCGTCCCGATCTGCCCGTTATCGTGCAATCGGCCTACGCCATGAACGAAGATAAAGCAAAGGCATTTGCGGCAGGATGTGATGATTACCTGACCAAGCCTATACGCAAGGAGGAACTGATGGCCATGGTTGAGAAGTACTGTAAGGTTTAAGGTTTGAAGAACGAAACTTATTTCAGAACCAAATTTGAAGAGCTTTTCCGGGAGCATTTTACCGGATTGTGTTATTTTGCCCGGAAATATACCGGAGATCCCGACAGCAGCAAGGAGATCGTGCACACTGTATTCCTGAGAATTTGGGAAAGCCGGGCGGAATTCGAGTGGGACCTGCCGGCAAAGTCCTACCTGTTCACGTCGGTTTACAACCGCAGTATGAATTACATCCGCGACAATAAAAAATTCATAAGTCATGATGAAGCTGCCCGGCATAAGCTGGTGGTAGATGACTCGCTTTTTTCAGATAATCTCGAAACGGCTGAACTGGAATGCCGGATAAAGCTTGTCCTGCAAAAACTGCCGGAGAGATGCCGTGAAGTATTTGAACTAAGCCGTTTTGAAGGAAAAAAGTATGCCGAAATTGCAGAACAGCTTAATATCTCGGTAAAAACAGTTGAAACACAAATGTCAAAAGCATTGGGTATACTGAAAGCTGAGCTTAAAGATTACCTGACCGCGGTGATACTGATATTGTTGTTAAACATGCATCACGGGTAAGGGTAAAACTCCTGTTGTGTGTGTAGATGATACATAACCATGGAAACTGAAAACAAAAATAACGATCCTGTAGCCATGCTTCCCAAAGTTTTCTCCGGTGAAGCCACACCCGAAGAAAACAAGCTTGTTGATCAATGGATATCGGCTGATCCGGCCAACCGGGAAGAGTTTGATAGCTTCGCCAGGCTGTGGAACCTCACCGGCAAGGCTGCCGGCACAGGAGATATTGACCTCGAAAGTGAATGGCGGATCATGGAATCAGCCATCGCTCCTGTTCGTGCAAAGACCTTTACGGTTGCAGCGATCATCCGGATTGCGGCCTCTGTACTATTGATCGCAGCCCTTGCATTCACCGGTTTGAAAATATCCGGAACAAAGACCGACAGAGCACCCGCGGTAAACCTTGCTGCGGTAACCCTGCCCGATGGATCGGTTGTGACCCTGAATGCAGGATCGAAAATAATGTACAAAAAAAGTTTTGGCATCTCGAACCGGGATCTGCATCTCAGGGGTGAAGCCTATTTTGAGGTGAACAGGGATGCCGGTCTTCCTTTCGTTGTGGAGACAGATGAAACATCGGTGCAGGTTACCGGTACTAAATTCAACATGAAAGCCTATAAGCATGCTGCCGTAATCAGGGTTACTGTAACCGAAGGCGCCGTAAGGTTTTTTGTAAAAGGGCAGCCTGTTAAGGAAACCATGCTCCTGGCAGGAGAAACCGGTATATATGATCCCTCCGGCAATACCATGAATAAAAGCGGGAAAGAAAACCCGAACATCCTTTCCTGGAAGACCCGGGTCATGGAGTTTTATAATACCCCGCTGGCTGAGGTGACGGAAGTACTCATGAATACATATCACGTTCCGCTTGAAATTGACCCTGCCCTTCAGCAATGCACCGTAACAGTCCGGTTTGAAAACCAGGAACTTGATTCGATCCTCAATGTGTTAAAATCCACCCTTGACCTCACCATCACCAAAAAAGGAAAGCACTTTGCAATCACCGGAAAAGGATGCTGAAACATTTACACAGTACAATTGTCCTTCCCTGGATATGGATTTCTCTCCTTAATTGTATTTTCCTTTCGGAAATCCGGGCACAGGAACCTGACCTGAGGCAAAAGATCAGTGTAGCGTATTCCCGGGTACCGCTCGGAACCGTACTGGATGACCTGTCGCAAAAGACGCATATCCGGTTTTCGTACAGTGCCGAAATAATACCGGTTGAGCGCACCGTAACCTGTGAAGTGAAAAACCGGGACCTTGAGAAAGTGCTGGAAGAAATCTTCAATCAGGCCGGCATTAGTTATTCTGTAGTTAACGGTTACCTGGTTCTTACCTCCGCATCCGGTGAAAAAATGCCCGCTGTGGTGAAGCAGCAATCATTCACCATTAGCGGTACAATTGTGGATTCGGCAAACAACGAAATAATGATCGGTGCAGCTGTATATGTGAAGGAGACCGGATTGGGAGTTATCAGCAATAATTATGGTTTTTTCTCACTCACCCTGCCCGAAGGCCTCCATACACTTCAATCCTCTTACCTGGGATATAACCCCGAAAGTAAAACAGTGGATTTGAAAAGCGATATGCCATGGAACATAAATCTACGTCAGGTTCCATTCACCCTGAAGGAGATCATAATAAATCCGCTAAGTAAGGAAGGGCTTGTTTTTAACGCACTGGCAGCGCAAACCAGTATAGATCCGGCCGCTGTTCAGCGGCAATCTGCCGCCCTGGGTGAAACCGATATGCTCAAGTCGCTTGATAACCTGCCGGGGATCAGTTTCCAGAGTGACGGTTCAAGCTATTTTTCGGTTCGTGGCGGAAACCGCGACCAGAACCTTATATTGCTTGATGAGGCGCCTGTTTATAATCCTTCCCATTTGTTGGGATTATTCACCCCCATCATACCCGAAGCTATCAAGCACACTGAGATTTACCGGGCCGACTTTCCGGTTCAATATGGCGGCCGGCTGTCCTCTGTAATTGATATCCGCACCAGGGATGGCAATATGAAGCGTTTTTCCGGAAGTGCCAGCATCAGTCCCGTATCCACCCGGTTCAGTGTCGAAGGCCCGTTCCGGAAAGATGCAAGCTCCTTTTTTGTGTCATTCCGGTTGTCAACCTTCGGTTTACTGGTTAAGGCAACCAATCCCGACGTGGAAAATTTTTATTTTGCCGATTTTACTTCCAAATTTAATATAAAGCTGGGGCGTCGCGACAGGCTTTACCTAACCCTGTTTTCAGGCAAGGATGCGTTACTCAACAATGCCGGCACCATACGGAACGGACTGGAATGGGGCAATACGGCGGCAACGCTTCGATGGTCGCATGTTTATGGCAACCGTCTCTTTTCCAATACAACCCTGTATGCCAGCAAATATGATTACTCACTATTTACCAATTACGACGAAAAGCTTTTTTGGAATTCCGATATAACGGGATCAAACCTGAAATCAGAATTCACCTGGTATGTAAATCCGCATAATAAGATCAAATTCGGCCTAAGCCTGGGCGGTTACTTCTTTAATCCGGGAAATTACAGTTCACCCGATGCGGTTGCCGGTACCCAGAGGGTATCTGAGGTAAATTCGGGAGAATTTGTATTTTATGCAGGCAACGGGCACGAACTCACCAGGTGGCTCCGGGTCAATTATGGATTCCGGTTCTCGAACTGGAGCAATTTTGGTGAGTCATTCAGCATTGCATACGATAACTATTATAACCCGGTGGCATACAATGAATATGCAAAGGGAGTAAGGTATTATTCGAGGAATTACATTGAACCACGGGTTTCCTTTTCTTTTAAAACCGGTAAGCTTGCATCACTGAAGGCCTCCTATAACCGTACCGTACAACACATTAACCAGATCAACAACAGCATCAGCCCATTCAATTCCCTGGAAGTCTGGCTGCCCTCGGGTCCCAATATCAGACCACAGTATGCAGACTTGTTCAATCTCGGATTCATAAAGGCATGGCCGGACCAATCCGTTGAACTGACCACTGATGTTTATTATAAAAAACTGTACAACCAGTTGGGATACGCCTATCATGCCGAAATGTTCCTGAATCCTTTCCTGGAGGGTGAATTGAGACAGGGCGAGGGAAACGCATGGGGTTTTGAGATCCTTATAAAAAAAACACAGGGAAAACTTTCCTGGCAGATGGGATATGCCTATTCACGGAGCTTTCTACAGATTGATGGTTTGAACGGCAACAACAGCTACCCATCGCACCACGACAGGCCTGCGGATATATCACTATCCGCAGAATACCGGCTCAGACCCCGCTGGACGATCAGCCTGAATACCGTTTACACTTCGGGAATGGCCATTTCCACGCCAACAGGCTTTTACTATTACCGGGGTTCCCAGGTACCGGTTTATGCAGAACAGAATAATGACAGACTGCCTTCCTATAAAAGGGCAGATTTAAGTTCCGCCTGGCGTCTGAACAAAAAAGAGGGAAACTTTTCGCATTACTTTACATTTAGCCTGTATAATATTTTCTCTACCCGAAACTATGCATTTCTGAATTTTAATAAAACCGGTGATGTTGACGGAAAATTTCATGTTCCCGCTGACAGGCTGAACATGCGGGAGCTGGTTCCCACATACAGGTATGTTTATTCGGTTGTTCCTTCATTTACTTATAGTCTGAGATTCTGATGCTGAATAAAACTATCCATACTACGGTCCTTACAGGGTTTCTGCTGCTGATCCTGTCATGTGAGCGGCAAACGGACTGGGAATTGCAGAAATCACCGGTGTTCCCGGTTGCTGATTGCATTTTAACCAATGAACTAAAGCATCAGGCATTGAGGTTATACTGGTCCGCTGACCGGATTAACAGCTCACCTGTTGCAATTTCAGGGGCAGCGGTCCGGATCAGTGATGATATAAATTCGGTTGCATTGGCAGAAGCAATGGAAAACCCGGGAACATACCGGTCCGTTATTCCCTTTATTGCCACAGCCGGAAAAACATACCGGCTTACAGTGTCGTTCGGTGACGTGGCTGATACGGCCTATGCCTCCATGTCGGGTGTCACGCCACTGGAAGCGATTGATATTACAGGTTCCGATGGATATTTCCGGCACGTATACCACCAAAGCACAGGGGCGTCGATGACTGAAATATACTATGACTGGTCGGCAGATGCCCTGTATTGTGATCAATATGGGGCATGCCAGGCCGCAGAGGTATTTTACAGTCTGGATAATATTGATCCATCCAAAGAATTTGCACCTGAAAGGCAGAAAATATTATTTCCGCATAGTACCACCCTGGTACGCCGGAAATATTCCCTGGATGAACAGCATCAGCGGTTTATCCGGTCACTGCTGCTGGAAACCGAGTGGCGGGGAGGATTCTTTGATGTGGAACAGGGTAATGTACCCACCAATTTCAGACATGGCGTTCACGGGTGGTTTGCAGCCTGTGCCGTGGATTCCGACACCACATTTTTCGAATAGCTTCTTTTTTTTTATTATAATGCATCAGGGTAAAACCGACTTCTTGTGTGGTACTCATGAAACCAGTTAATAAACTAAAAAGTTACTCTCATGAACACAAGAAATTTTTTTACCGGACTCCTGGCAATCGTTGCCATATTTTCATTTTCATCGTGTGAAAATGCACTAATTGATCAGCAGGATAAAGATTATGGTATCCTGCCTGAAAATTTCAAGGTTGACATTCCCGGTTCGCTGAGCAATGAATTGAAATCAGCCTCCCTGAAAAGCACCGAAATAGATACTTTGAATGGTAACCATATATATTGGTACCTGAATGCCTTTATCGCGGTGGGTGAAGGAGCAGCGGATATTGTTGAAGCAGTTATGTGGCATCTCCGTGTTTATAAGATCGAAAATGTGATCAGCCTGAGTTATACCAGTGAGGATGATGACCGGGTAAAAAACCTGGATGTGATATCGGATGTTGAATTTGAAGGCCGCCGGTGGGAGTACCAGCTTACCATAACGGATGCCGGATCCGAAGACAATGAGGATGGTGGTATAGGAATGCAGTTATTCTGGAACAAGAGCCCGATAGAAGGCATTGCCATTTTCAAACCTTACAATCTTAACCGCAGGGAAAATGCAAACGCTGCTGATGCGATGGGAAGTATTGAATATTCGGAAAAAGGGAATGACAGCTATGAGGTGTTTATGATCGTGGAAATTACCGGATTGCCACTGCCCGATGCCACCATTCATCCCTATGCTGTGGAAACCATGAAAATGTTTGTGGGCAAACAGGGTGATGTGATTGATGTTATTGGCAATTCAAATCATCCCAATGCACGTTTCAACATATATGATACCGGAACCAGGGGCTTCAACTGGGCCTTTGTTGCTTCGGGCAATGAAAGCAAAAACATTGCCGTGGCAGAAGTGGGTTTACCGTTAAGCTCGGCCGATATTACAGGCAGAACGGCAATTCTCGGAGACAATTCGATCAGAAACGTGCTGACCCGTGAAATGACCAATTTTGTTGTTGCTGCATATGCTCAAGTTGGGATAACGCTCCTTCCGGATGAAATTGCCGGTTACATTTCGCCCTGGCTGAAGAATGCAGATGCCCCGGGATACTTTAATGCCAACGGATTTGTCAAAGGAGGTGTCGCTCCCAATGGAGAATATAACGAACTTGAGACCAGGATTGAATCGCTGGTACCCTATAATCCTGCTGAGATCAGCAATCTTCGGATCGATTTAAATTACTAGAATTTATCCGGAACTCCGGGTATTCTTCTCCGTGATTGTTGTGGTTAATACCAGAAAATTTTAACCACAGTGGTCACGGAGATTTTTTATACACGCACACAGGTGAATCACCCCCATATTCTTACTCACATTTAAAGAAATAGTTTAAATTAGTGAATTACTTCAGTGCCCGGTTACAATGAAACATTACTATGCAGTGTTGCAGCTGGATGAAAATGCCGCCCCTGCTGAAATAAAAAAAGCGTATCGCCGGCTTGCAAAACAGTATCATCCCGATGTGAACAAATCGCCGGATGCTCATGACAGGTTCATTGAGATCACCGAGGCATATGAATTCCTGATTAACCACTGGCCCAGTCACATAACCGGATCATCGGACAAAAGCTCACAGGATCAGGGATATACCGACTACCGGTGGACCGAAGAATATGAAAGGTTCCGTAAAGAGAGCCGGGAAAAAGCGCAACGACAGGCCAGGATGCGTTATGAAAAATTCAGGAAGCAGCATGAAGCCTTTCAGGAAAGCGGCCTCAATGATATTGGCCTGTGGCTTACGGTATTAATCCGCATCGTTGGAATCCTGCTGCTGCTTTTTCTTTTTTTCACACCAATCATTTCTGCTTTTTATTCGGGATGGGCCATGATCTTCCTGGCATTTCTCACGTGGCCGTTTGCCGCGATCATTGCCTGGTATATTTATGACAACCGGAAACACTATTTCATTCCCGGGCAGTTTTATTATACTCCCCAACGGATCAGGAATCTCTACAGCGATACGCACCATTCGGAACAACCCTGTTATTATTGCCGCTCAAGATCCGCAAATTCTCAGGCGTACCGGGTCGAACTGCTTAAACTTAAGGAACTGAAATATGGTTCCAAAGCATTCCGTCAGCATACCGTTAATTATGTAAATCAAAATGTTGCCATCATGGTACCCAGGTCCAGAAAGGCCTTTATATTGCATTCCATCAGCATTCTCACCAAGCTCACGGCCATCCTGGGATGCCTGTTTTTTCTGGATATTTCGAGCATTGTATGGCGGATCATTATCGGCATGCTGGCAGGGGGAATTGTATGCAGGTTACTATTGCTGCTGACCCGGACACGGTCAAATAACTCTTACCTGGTAAGTTATGGCATGCTGTTCAGGGTTTGCCTGTGGCTCCTTTTCATTTCCCTGGTTTCACGCTTCAGCTTTGTTCCGTTTGATATTGCCACTACCGATTCCATTTATTTTGTAATAACCTCCATCATCATATTCGACAGCTTCCTGATGCAGCTGGTGGGATTCTTATTCGGCAAATATGCTGCTTTGCCGGTAACCACACAGCATCCCGATGTTATGCAAAAATTTCACGAAGGATACAGTGTTTATAACGATGTACCGGTTATTTCCGTTGTTTATCCTATCTTCCGTTGGATCTTCGGATGACTTCACGGTTATTTCCCGGAATATTAAACCGATTCGTGTTCCGTCCGGCGGATGATCTCGTTCTGCAGATCTTCGCCAAGATCGTTGAAATAATCGCTGTATCCGGCCACCCTTACAATCAGATCACGGTATTTTTCCGGGTGCACCTGGGCATCACGCAAGGTATCAGCGGATACCACGTTGAATTGTATATGGTGGCCGTCGAGCCTGAAATAGCTTCGCACCAGATATCCCAGTTTGGCAATGCTGCCCTCATCCTTAAAGAACGAAGGGGTGAACTTCTGATTAAGCAGGGTACCACCGGTGCGGATGTGATCAATTTTAGCAACGGATTTGATCACCGAGGTAGGTCCCTGGAAATCTGCTCCCTGTACCGGCGAAACTCCTTCCGATACCGGTTCTCCTGACTTCCTGCCATCGGGAAGTGCATGGATCATGCTGCCGAAATAAACATGACAGGTGGTCGGTAACAGGTTTATACGGTAAGTACCGCCACGTGGTGTAGGCCTGCCGTTCACGGCTTCATAATACATTTCAAAGATCCGGGACAGGTTTTGATCGGCGTAATCGTTGTCGTTACCATACCTCGGGGTTTCATACACCAGAGAATACTGCAGTTTCTCATATCCCGCAAAATCAACGCGCAGTGCAGACAGCATCGTATCCATGGAAACCGTTTTCCTGTCGAATACATGGTACTGCATGGCTGTGAGGCTGTCGGTAATGGTCCCCAGACCAACGCCCTGAATATAGCTTGTATTGTACCGTGCTCCTCCGGCATTGTAATCCTTACCCCTGGCGATGCAATCATCAATCAGCAGCGACAGGAACGGGGCCGGCATGTAGTTCGCAAAAACCTTTTCAATGATATTGCTTCCCTTTATCTTAATATCCGCAAAATGATTGAGTTGCCTGTTAAATGCAAGGAGCAGTTCATCAAAAGTACCGAAGTTTGTCGGATTGCCGGTTGCCGGGCCCAATTGCCTGCGTGTAAGCGGATCAATACCGTTGTTTAATACAAGCTCCAGGATCTTTGGTATGTTGAAATACCCGGTGAGAATGTAGCATTCGGTCCCGAAGGCCCCGCTTTCAACACACCCGCTTGCACCACCCCGTCGTGCGTCCTCAACGCTTTTGCCCTGGCGTACAAGTTCCTGGATTATTGCATCGGTATTAAAGACCGAGGGCTGGCCAAACCCGGTTTTAATGATATGCAATGCCCGGTGCAGGAAACGGTCAGGGTTCTTTTTACTTACCTGAACCATGGAACCGGGTTGCAGCAGCCTCATTTCCTCAATCACATCAAGTATAATATACGAGAGTTCGTTCACCGCGTCGGATCCGTCGGGTTTAAGCCCCCCTACATTGATCAGTGTAAAATCGGTATACGTATTGCTTTCCTGTGCGGTAACCCCCACCTTGGGCGGTGCCGGATGATTGTTGAACTTGATCCAGAATGCCTGCAGCAGTTCAATGGCTTTGTCCACGGTAAGCGTGCCTTCTTCCAGACCTTTTTTGTAAAATGGATACAGGTGCTGATCGAGCCGGCCCGGGTTGAAGGAATCCCAGGGATTCAGCTCTGTGACCACACCAAGATGAACAAACCAGTAATATTGCAGCGCTTCATGAAAGCTCCGGGGAGCATGAGCAGGCACATGCCGGCATACGGAAGCCATATGTTCCAGCTCATCACGGCGTATGGGGTTGGTCTCATGCCGGGCAAGCTCTTCAAGTTGCCGTGCATATCTTTCTGCAAAAAGGAGGATGGCCCTTGCTGCTATTTCCATAGCCTTCAGCTCTTCATGCCTCTCAAATGCCTGCGGATCGTTAAAAAAGTCGAGATTTGCCACGGCAGCTAAAATATCGCCGATGATATCCAGCATGCCTTTTTGGTAAATCTTATCTCCCAATACCGTGTGACCGGGTGCCCGTTGTTCCATGAACTCGGTGAACACCCCGGCCTGGTATGCCTGGTGCCATTCCGCCGGTAACAGGCGCATCATGATGTCGCGGGTTGTTTTGCCTTTCCAGAAGGGAATGATCGCTTCGGAAAAGGCGCCACGGGTGTTATCATCGCTCTGAAAATGAACCTTTTGCCTGTTGCTCAGCACTTCGAGATCATGCAGCGAATGAACATTTATCTCGGGATAGGTGGGAGTGGATTTGGGTGCAGGACCTCGCTCCCCAACGATCAGTTCATCCGGTAAAATGCAGATGCTCTTGTTTTTCAGGATATGTTCAAAACACAAAGCACGCTGCACCGGTACAGATACCTCCGCAGCCCTGCCACTTTTGTAAAACTCAGTCACCAGCAACGCCCGTTCGGCTGAAATACGGTTTACTGCCTGAATGCTTTGTTCCCTGAGTTTTCTGATTCTGTCGTTCATAGTGTTGAAATTAACCGCCGATGACTACCCTGTACCCTGTTTGTTCCAATTCAAGCGCTAAATTATGAAGTTTTGATTCATCAATTTCAGGAACAGGGTTCATTTTATCTTCCATTCCCAGACGTCTGAGTTTATTCTTTGCCAGCGGGTGATAAGGAAGCAGGTGCATTTCCTTGGCCGGGTTCTTCAGACGATGCAGCAGTTCCTTCATGGCAACGATATTTGCATGGTCGTCATTTATCCCGGGAATAACCGGCATTCGGATTATATAATTGTTTCCTGCAGCATCGAGTTGAAACAAATTGGACAATATCAGGCTGTTATCCACACCCGTGTAACGGATATGCTTTTCACCATCGAGAACCTTCACGTCAAACAGGAACAAGTCTGTTTTAGTTATGAATTCCTTAAACAGAACCCCTTCACAGTAACCACATGTATCCAGGCAGGTATGAATACCCCTTTTACGGCATTCATCCAATAGCCGCAACAGAAATTCAGGCTGCATAAGCGGTTCACCACCCGAAAAGGTGACTCCCCCTCCCGATGTTTCATGGAACACTGATTCCTTTTCTATTTCCTGCAGCACCTCCTCCACGGAGACTGTTCTCCCTGCTATCTCCTTCATGCAGTATTCCCTGCCATGCAGCCTTCGGATAACCTCAATTTCCTGGGGATCGCCCGACTTGCTTTCGGGATTGTGGCACCACCGGCAGGATAACGGGCATCCTTTGAAAAAAATGGTTGTACGGATACCCGGTCCGTCGTTTACCGAAAATCGTTTGATATCAAAAATTAATCCGGCGGGTAACATTTAATTGCCGGTATAATACAATATGGTTGCAATTATGGCCTGCTCGTTCACCACATCATAGGATAACCTGTTCTCCTCAAATTTGTGCATGAGTGACATGATAGTGGGGCGGTACAATCCTTTCGACAGGTAGTTGGCACCCTCGAAAACGCCAACCTTGTCTTTCAGCGGATGATTTGTAATAAAATCTTCAACTTCCCTGCCGGTTTTGTGGATACGGGTCTGATACTCCGCAGCAGACCCGGAGATCTCCTTTTCTGAAGCGCCTGAATTTTTCATTCTTTCCATGGTCTTATCGCGCTCCGCGTTCAGCGTTGCAAAGAGGTTAACCAGGCTATCGTAAACAGGTTTATCCCAGTCGGTAGGCACGGCGATGCCGGGGGACAGGTATTGCTTCCATTTCACATTGGAGGGATCAAGCAGTGCGGTAATATTGGGATCCAGCGGTTCGACACCGGGTGTGTAAAAATCTTCATACGATACCGGAGACGAGAAATATTCATCACCCAAGCCGGCAAATGCGTGGCCGAATTCATGCAGGAACACATAATCGCGCCACGAAGAACCGGTACAGAATACGGTTTGCCAGTTATAAATCCCTCCTCCGCCATAACGGTCCTTATTCACCATGATCAGTATGGCATCGTACGGCACGCGCGCTGCAACATCCCGGATGCTTTTATTATCATCGTCAAGACAATACCGGTCGAGGTCGAAGGTATTGAATGAGGAACCGAAGCGGGTATTTTTATATATGCCCTGCCGAGGCTCGTCGGTACCGCTTTCATCTGAGGGACTGAACATGCCGGTAATATTAAACAGGCCGGCCATGCTTTTATAGGGTTCGACGCGGAAAAACAATTCGGTATAATATTTCAGATCGGCTTTGAACTTTTCCTGTTCACTTTGATGATAACCTTCAGCCAGAATTACCAGATCGACTTTTTTATGGGGATTGCCATTGTTTACGGCCTGAATCACCAGATCTCCGGTGCCGGAAACAGATTCATCCACAATGTGATAATCGGCAGGATCAATAACCTGGGTATATATCGGTGAAAGAAGATTATACCTGTCGCGCTTCTCAATCACAAGCATAAACTTTTTTTGAGGGCAGGGCAAAAGCACTGTTTCGTGGTATGTTCGTTTAATGCCCTGGAGTGCAGGTCCGATGGTCTGATATTCCGCAAATATCGTGCTATACCCTTTTGAATACATCAGTGTATTGGTTGCAATATCGTATGCGCTCACCTTGTACAAACCAAGCTCAAACGGATGAATGCATTTGTCGGGATTCCCCGCCCAGGTTCCCTGCCGGTAAATTTTATCCAGGGTAATTATTTCCGTTTTAGCATCTCCGGTATGGAAATAATCGATGCGGAGGGTCTGGTCGGTAAAAAAGCGTTCAAACGGTATCCGGGCCTTAACCGGGGAACATACCCACAAAAGACATAATATGGCGTTGATAAGTTTAATCATGGTTAGGTTTTGATTAAATTAAAATCGTACCTTTGCGGAATGTTATGTGCAAATTACCTCACAGCCTGACACACCAGGTTAAAAATACCAATTAATTTTATTAATAAGAAATTTATGTCATTTCATTCATTAAACATTATTCAACCTGTTCTCGATTCATTAAAAGACGAAGGTTATTCCCATCCAACACCGATACAAATACAGGCAATCCCGATAATCCTTGGCGGAGCAGACCTGCTTGGCTGTGCCCAGACAGGAACCGGTAAAACAGCTGCTTTTGCCATTCCCATTCTTCAGTTGCTGAGTTCGAACAAGACGAATGATAAAAAAAAGAGTATCAGAAGCCTGATCGTTACTCCTACCCGTGAGCTGGCCATTCAAATCGGTGAAAGCTTTAAGGCTTACGGACGTTATCTGAATTTAAGCCATGCCGTTGTATTTGGTGGCGTAAATCAGTTTCAGCAGACCCAGGTTTTACAGCGTGGTGTCGATATTCTGGTAGCCACTCCGGGAAGACTGCTCGACCTGATGAATCAGGGATTCATAACCCTGAAACATGTGGAAATGTTCGTTCTGGATGAGGCTGACCGTATGCTTGACATGGGATTTATCCACGATGTCCGCAAAATAATCACAGCACTTCCCGAAAGACGGCAATCCCTGTTCTTCTCAGCCACCATGCAACCCGAAATAATAAAGCTGGCGGCCACAATCCTGAATAAACCCAGGAAAGTAGAAGTAACTCCGTCAGCATCTACCGTTGATACAATCGGGCAATACCTGTACTTTGTTGACAGGTCGAATAAAAATGCCCTGCTGATGGAAATCTTAAGGGATAAGTCAATTAAAACCGCGCTTGTATTCACGCGCACCAAGCATGGAGCCGATAAGGTAATGCGCACCCTGTTGAAAAACAATATCAAAGCCGAGGCC
The DNA here is from genome assembly GCA_035258345.1 of Bacteroidales bacterium. GTDB lineage: Bacteria > Bacteroidota > Bacteroidia > Bacteroidales > UBA10428 > UBA5072. The sequence goes on along the minus strand of DATEVU010000037.1, from coordinate 16,633 downwards.
ATACACGGAAATAAGGCACAGAATGCCCGACAGCGGGCACTTGCCAATTTCAAAGCCCAGACCACCCGTGTGCTGGTAGCCACTGATATTGCCGCCCGCGGAATTGATGTGGATGATCTGGAACTGGTCATCAATTATGAAATCCCGAACATTCCGGAAACATATGTGCACAGAATTGGCAGAACAGGCAGGGCTGGTGCGTCAGGAACTGCCTATTCATTTTGTGATGCAGAGGAAAAGGACTTTATCAGGGACATTGAAAAGCTGATTAACCGTAAGATCCCGGTGATAGCAGACCATCCCTTTCCGCTGACCGACGAAAGTCCTGTAAAAACAGCAAGCCAGACAGATCGTCATAATCCGGGGCATGCCAGGCCTGTTCCGGCAAATAACAAGAACAGGTGGTACAGGAGGAAGTAATAGAAAAGGTTGTGGGTTGTGGGTTGTGGGTTACAAATTTTTTACACAACTTTGTTATATACTTAACCTAATATCCCCAACATGAAAAGAAGGTCGTTCCTGAAAAAATCCGCTGTTGCAGCCGGTGCCGCAACTTTTGCCATTCCTGCAATGGGTAATCAGATTATAGGTTTGAAAGACAAAGGCATTTTTGAATTCAGGCATTATCATATTGCCTTTGGAAGGAACAAAGGCCTGCTGGAAGATTATTTCAAAAAAGCACTTATTCCTTTGCTGAATAAATTTGAAGTGAAGGTTGGTGCATTTGATGAATACAGTCTGGAAGAACCAGCCAGCGTATATACCTTGTTTGCTTACCCCTCCCCGGCAACTTACTTTTCTGTTCAGGAAGCACTGGCTACCGATACGGCATTTCTCGAGGCTTCGAAGTCATACAGGGAAATTCCGGCCGCTGCTGCAGTATATTCCCGGTATGAAACCTTATTGCTCGAGGCATTTGACGCTATGCCTGCCCTGAGCGTGCCTGCTGAAAAACAGGGTCTTTTTGAACTTCGCATTTACGAAAGCGCCACCGAAGATGCAGGAAATAGAAAGATCAGGATGTTCAACAACGGAGAAATAGCCCTGTTCCTAAAAGTAGGACTGTTGCCGGTTTTCTTCGGGAAGATCCTTGCCGGAAAATATATGCCCGCCCTGGTTTACATGGTAGGTTTCAGGGATATGGCCGAGCGCGATGCCAACTGGAAAAAATTCGGTTCACACGAGGAGTGGATCGCCATGCGGGCGAAACCCGAATACGCCGACACCGTAAGCAACATTCACCGGATTTTCCTTACACCGGCCTCTTACTCCCAGATTTAGATCGCGGTTTCCAGGGTATACATGCAATCATTTTCTTGCCGTAAAGGTGTAGGTATATTTTAACAGCAGTGTCCTGCCACTCATTGCGGGAAGCCTGGGGCTTTCCCTGCCGGGTGAGGTATTTCTGCCTTCGTTGTATACGATATAAAAATCGTTTCCCTCTTTTGGATTATAATGCATTCTCAGATTGGCCACCACATTGTGATCGGTGTTGTTGACCTGTATGAATGAACTTATGGAAAGGCTGGTGGAAAACATCACCAGGGCCCTTATACGGGCTACGTGTCCGTCAAACTGCTGGTCCCTGCCGGGGAATCTAAGCCTGTTATATTCATACTCCGTTTTCAGCTGCAATGAAGAACTGACACTCCATGATGGCCCGAGGGTGACCGAAATCCTGTTGCCATCGAAAAATGTACCTGCAAACATGTCCAACCCCACAAAAAACGGTTTTGTGTCCGGAGTCTGCCCATGAATCTCCAGCAGATTGAAGTTATATTCCCCGGGTGGTACATGGGCATCATCGGAAAATGAAAAACTGTCCGGCACATTTTCGTATTGGTGGCCGATCCCGGTATAGGCAAATAAATTGGATTTGGTGATGAAAACATAACCCGCATTCATGGATAGGGACTCTGTTTTTCCGGTTTCATTCGACCTGTAATTCAGGATATTGAGTTCCACGTTATCACTCTGGAGGCGTGATGATTCACCCCTGATCCAGCCATATTTAAGCAGCAGGTTATAAAACGAATAATCGGAGCGCATCTGGAAACCGGTGGCCGGTGCGAAATCCTTACCATACCTGGCCGCCGTGATACTATACCCAAGTCCCCTGTTATTAAAACGTTTCCAATTAACATAGATCCCGGTGGGATCTCCGGTGAGTACCCTGTTGGATGTTGTATCGCTTGCAACCTGTGCCAGTTTAATATTAAGGTAATCATCACCGAAAACCTTAATGATGGCATCTGCGCCATAACTGACATTATACCTGCCATCCGTTCCGATCCTCGAACTGATAACACCCCCCACGTAACTGTTCTGGTTTAAAACATTTCTTCTCATCCTGAGGATGCCAAAATTCTCGGAAGGCAGATTGCCGGAAGAATCCTCGTCCGATGTGAACCTGCGGGTTTGCATATCGAGGAATCCAATATCCCACTTTCCCGCCATACCGGTAATGCGTGCACCTCCGTAAAGTGGTACCTGTCCGCCACCGGACAGGCCGATCCTTCGGCTGTAGAATAAACTGTTCCCCTGTTCAAAATCAAAACTGAAGATACTGGAACGTTCCTGGAAGAAGCTCCTTTTTTCCGGAAAGAACAGGGAAAACCTCGTCAGATTTATCTGTTCGTCATCTGCTTCCACCTGGGCAAAATCGGTATTCAGGGTAACATCCATGGTTATGTTATTTGTTAAACCGTATTTCAGATCAATACCGGCGCTCAACTTGGGTGAATTCTTCGGTTCATAGGCGGTTTCAGCTTTATTTAACAGGTTTTCCTGCTGAAAGCCACCTATTATATAGGGTGCTATATAAAATGGCCTTTTGGACTGAAGCCCTTGAAATACAATTTCTTTTGCCTGGGAAATTCGCATAATACTGAAAAAACCCCAATCGGGAGGAATAGCCGGAAATATATCCCACTCGTTCAGATGAGCGATTTGCCTGGCACAGGTAAGACCCATCACAACTTTTCCGTCATTATCCTTAAATCGCATGCTCGAAACCGGGATCCGCATTTCAACATACCATCCATGCTCATCCCGGGAGGTCTTCACATCCCAGAAAGTGTTCCAGTTTACATTGAAGGGCATATCCGGCAATTCAACTATGCCGTCCTTGAAGATTGCATAATCAAGCCGCAATCCCGAAGGCGTAGTGGCAAAAGCAAGTCCGTTCTCCTTATCATTGAACGAATCAAAGATCACCATGAACCAGTCATTCCCACCCGACATTTCATCCCGTTTTTTGGAAGTGGACATGATCCTGTCCGGTTCCCGGTCGAATAACCTTGCGGATATGAAAATATACTCGTCGGTATAGGCAATGCGTGCTTCGGTTTTTTCGGCTGGTTCCTTGCCAAATACGGGAGTGTGAATTACCATAGGCAATGGCTGGATATCATCCCAGACCGGTTCATCTACTATTCCGTCAAAGCGTATCTCCTCCGGTAATCTTGAAATAATAAGCTGATCCTGGCCAGACGTTCTGAATACAGTTGATGAAAGGCCAAGTGCCAGTACAAACATGCTTTTGGTAAAACCCATTCCCATTTAATTTGACGGCAAAAATACACATTCACAGGTAATGTGGATGTATCCAATTCCCAAAAATTTCGTATACGTAATAAAAGTGGTGAAAATAGCATAATACAAACTGTTGAAAACAGAACCAAGAATTAAGGAAACGGTGAAATAAACAAAGATATAGCTCAAATAGAGCGTTATAGCAATCAATCCAGCAATGCAAAAGACCGGTTAAAACCGGTCTTTTTGTTTTATTTTTTTGCCGGATATTGGTATTAATTTATATATTTGCACTCCTGTTTTCAGGGAGTTTATTGCCTGGATGGCGGAATTGGTAGACGCGCTAGTTTCAGGGACTAGTGTCCGTTAGGACGTGCAGGTTCGAGTCCTGTTCCAGGCACGCCTTCGCTAAAGCTTCGGCGGGCGAAGCACACAATTAATATGCCCAGGTGGTGGAATTGGTAGACACACCAGCTTGAGGGGCTGGCGCCTGTTACAGGGCGTGCAAGTTCGAGTCTTGTCCTGGGCACTACCCCATGCCGTTTGAATATCAGTTTCCTGACCCGCGTACAGCTGACGCCGACGGCCTCCTCGCGGTTGGCGGGGATTTAAGTATTGAATCCCTCGTTACAGCTTATTCCCGGGGTATATTCCCCTGGTTTGAGGAGAATTCCCCTATTCTCTGGTGGTCACCCGATCCCCGGCTGATATTGCACCCCGAAAAGTTCCGGGTATCCCGTAGCCTGGATCAACAGATAAAAAACAACAAATTCCGGGTGAAAATCGATAGCGCATTTGAAGAAGTAATCAGGAACTGTGCGGCAGTTAACCGGAACGGCCAGCTTGGCACCTGGATAACACAGGAAATGATGCTGGCGTATATCCGGCTCCACTATGCCGGATTCGCCCATTCATTTGAGACATGGTATAATGACAGACTGGTTGGCGGTTTATACGGCGTTTCACTTGGCAGGTCATTTTTTGGTGAATCGATGTTCTACCTGATGACCAATGCATCAAAAGTTGCACTTTATTACCTGGTGGAATGGGCAAAACATAATAATTTCCATTTTATTGATGCCCAGCAATCCACCTCCCACCTGAAATCACTCGGAGCCGAAGAGGTCCCGAGAATAAAGTTTCTGGATATGCTCGGAAAGTCACTGGAATATCCGACATTAAAAGGAACCTGGAAGACAATGGGCGGGTAACTGGCTGGGAGTGATGAAACGCGATCGGGAAAGGATTACAGGTAAATTGTGATTATTAAAAAAAGTTAATAATTTTGCGGGTCAACACCCTAACCACTTTTATAAATAAGGCACGCCGGGTTCGTCCCGGTGTGCCTTCCTTGTAAATATAGAAATTCAGATACAAAACTCTAAATATGAACAACTTATTTAAGGAAAGACTGGCACAGCTGGGAAAAGAACATGATACCCTGATTTCAAGCAGGAATATCATACTGCATCCCGGGAACGGCATTTTCCACCGGTATGCCAACCCGGTATTGACCGGCGACCATGCTCCCCTGTTCTGGCGGTACGACCTGGATCCTGAAACCAATCCATACCTCATGGAGCGGTTTGGCATCCATGCGGCGTTTAATGCCGGTGCCATGAAACTTGATGGTAAGTATCTGCTTGTAGCCCGTGTGGAAGGAAATGACAGAAAATCCTTCTTTGCCATTGCTGAAAGTCCCAATGGGATTGACAATTTTAAATTCCGGGATTATCCGGTTACCATTCCGCAGGTGGAAGATCCCGAAACCAATGTATATGACATGCGGCTTACCAGGCACCAGGACGGGTGGATCTACGGCATTTTCTGTGCCGAGCGGAAAGATCCGGCCGCTGCTCCCGGAGATCTTTCATCAGCCACTGCTTCGGCCGGTATTGTCCGCACCAGTGATCTGTTAACCTGGGAAAGACTTCCTGATCTGAAATCCCTTAGTCAGCAGCGTAATGTTGTGCTCCATCCCGAATTCGTGGATGGCAGGTACGCACTGTACACCCGACCGCAGGACGGATTTATTGATGCCGGCAAAGGTGGCGGTATCGGGTGGGCACTTGTGGATGACATTACCCGTGCTGAAGTTAGGGAGGAAAGGATCATCAACCACCGGTACTATCATACCGTTAAAGAAGTAAAAAACGGTGAGGGTCCCCACCCCATAAAAACACCCCGCGGCTGGCTTCATCTGGCGCACGGCGTAAGGGGATGTGCAGCCGGGCTGCGTTATGTGCTTTATCTTTATATGACCGATCTGCACGATCCCTCGCGGATGATTGCTGAACCGGGAGGATTTTTCATGGCCCCCGAAGGAGAAGAGCGTGTGGGTGATGTTTCAAACGTTTTGTTTTCCAACGGATGGATCGCGGATGATGACGGTACTGTATTCATTTACTATGCATCCTCTGATACACGCATGCATGTAGCTACTTCTACCGTTGACAGGCTGATGGATTATTGCATGAATACCCCGGCCGACGGTTATAATTCCGCCGCTTCGGTGGAAACCCTTAATAGACAAATTCACAGGAATCTGGGATACCTGTCGCAGTAATTTCTAAAAAACACGAGTTACTATGACCGAAAAAATTCGAAAATTGCATGAGGGTGTGCAGGCCGAAATATTGCATAACATCCTTCCATTCTGGTCGCAACACATGACAGATCATGAATTTGGCGGATTTCTCGGCAGGATCAGCGGGCAGGGAAGGATTGTTAAAAACGCTGAAAAAGGAGGCATACTGAATGCAAGGATACTATGGACATTCTCTGCAGCCTACAACCATTTTAAGGACCCGGTTTACAGGCAAATGGCCGAGCGTTCCAAGGATTTTATACTAAAGAATTTTTTTGATGAGCAGTTCGGAGGAACCTACTGGAAATTAACCCATGACGGTAACCCGCTGGATACAAAAAAACAGATCTATTCCCAGGCTTTTTTCATTTATGCCTTGTCCGAATATTATCGCATCAGTGGGGACAGGACCTGCCTGGATAAAGCTGTCGTACTCCACAGACTTATTGAAGAAAAGAGTTCCGACGTGGAAAAGAACGGTTACCTGGAGGCATTTACCCGCGACTGGACACTGCTGGAAGACCTTCGTCTCAGTGACAAGGATGACAATGAAAAAAAAACCACCAATACGCACCTGCACATCCTCGAAGCTTATACCGGCCTGTACCGTATCTGGAAAGACAGGGAACTGGCCGGGAAGATAAAGAACCTGCTGGTTTTGTTCCTGGAAAAGATACTTGATCCCAGGTCGCACCACCTGCAGTTGTTTTTTGATGACGACTGGAACGTTCGTTCATCGCTGATCTCTTATGGTCATGATATCGAAGCATCGTGGCTGCTTTATGAAGCCGCAAGGGTACTGGAAGACAGGCAGCTGATGGTGTCGGTAAAAGAGGCCTGTATCGGAGTTGCACATGCCGCGATGGAAGGCCTTCAGGAAGATGGCAGCCTGATCTATGAAAAAGACGGGGCCCACGGAAGGGTGGATATGGAGCGGCACTGGTGGCCGCAGGCAGAAGCAGTGGTCGGAATGTTCAACCTATTTGAAATAACCAGCGATGACCTCTACCTGACCAGGGCCATAAGATGCTGGGAGTATATTGTCAATAACCTCACCGATAAGAAAAATGGTGAATGGTACTGGAGCATTTTTCCCGACGGTACGCCAAACCTGAAACAAGACAAGGCAGGATTTTGGAAATGCCCCTACCACAATGGAAGAATGTGTCTGGAGATTATTGGTCGGAGCGAAAGGATAATGTTTGTTTAAGGTTTTAGTAGCCGATAATCCATAGCACGCGCTCATCAAAAGCGCATTTTTCCACAAGATCGATCAGGTCACGGTTAACACCGATGATTTTCCTGTTATACTCTTTCCAGTATTTTTGCCACTGCGAGTCCTCATTCTCAAACTCAGCCAGCAATTCATTGCCCATGAACCGGCCGGATACCAGGTCGATGAATTCCGCGCTGCCTGAAAGTGATTCCAATCGCTGCAGGTTGCTGATCAATTCATTCCGCAGGACAATTATTTTCCTGGAATTATATTTGGTGCCTGAAAAATAATCATACGTATTATTGGCTACTTCAAAACAAGGCTGAAAAAGATAAAACACAACACTGTCGAGATACTTCGATTCAACATCGCATCGGTGGTAGTCATCGTTATCTCCGGTGGTGTTCAGTTCAACGAAGTTAAGCAGGTCAGCATTAAAAAGTTCAATACGCATGGTATTCGGGTATGGTCTTACAAGAGATGATAAAAATATTAAATCCGCACCACAATTCAAAATAAATGTCACTTCAGCTAAATTTTGATTATTTTTAGCACACGTCAAAATACAATGCTATGGATTCTGTTGAGACATTCCGGCAGGAGGCGCACAAAATGGTGGACTGGATTGCCGACTATTATACCGGTATTGAAAATTACCCTGTGAAAGCAGGTTGCCAACCCGGCTCCGTTTTTTCACAGATACCTGTTGCCCCACCCGAAGATCCGGAAGAAATGAAAACTATCTTTCGTGATTTCGAGGAAATTATCATGCCCGGAATGACACACTGGCAAAGTCCTGGTTTTTTTGCCTACTTTCCGGCGAATTCAAGTTTCCCCTCGCTGCTCGGCGAGTTGCTTTCCTCAGCCCTTGGTGCACAATGCATGAAATGGGAAACTTCACCAGCTGCCACCGAACTCGAGGAGGCCGTCATGAGCTGGTTGAAAAAAATGACCGGATTACCGGAAAGCTTTGAAGGTGTTATACAGGACACGGCCTCTACAGCTACCCTTTGCGCTATCCTCACCGCCCGCGAAAAATTCACGGATTATAAGATCAACGATGCCGGCTTCGGCACCGGCACACCTGTGATGCGCGTTTATTGTTCCGCAGAGGCACATTCCTCGGTGGAAAAAGCCATCAAGATCGCCGGGATCGGTAAGCAGAATCTGGTAAAAATAGCACTGGATGATGAATACAGGATGATACCCGGATTGCTTGAAAAGGCCATTGTCGCAGATATTAAAAAGGGGTTGAAGCCAATATGTGTTGTAGCAGCTATTGGTACCACGGGATCCACTGCCGTTGATCCCCTGGAGGACATTGCCGTCCTGTGCCGCCAGTATAACCTGTGGCTGCATGTAGATGCCGCTTTTGCAGGTTCAGCGCTTATCCTGCCCGAATTCCGTTGGATGATCAGAGGAATAGAACAGGCTGACAGTTTTGTGTTCAATCCGCACAAGTGGCTGTTCACCAATTTCGATTGTTCGGCTTATTTTGTAAAAAACAGCGAAAGCCTGATCAACACATTCAAACTGGTACCAGAATACCTGAGATCACAAACCAACGTTCATGTAAACGATTATTCCAACTGGGGTATTCAGCTGGGCCGGAGGTTCAGGGCCCTGAAACTCTGGTTTGTAATTCGGTCTTACGGGGTCAGGGGTTTACAGGATAAGCTGCGGAAGCATATATTCCTTGCTGCCGAACTGAAATCATGGATCGAAAGGCACACTGACTTTGAACTGATGGCTCCTGTGCAATTCAGCCTGGTATGCTTCAGGTTTCACCCGGCCGGTACAGATTTCACCGAAGAACTTAACCTGATGAATGAAAAGCTGCTTCTGGCGGTAAACGCCACGGGTAAGATGTATATTACCCATACAAAGCTGAACGGAAATTATACACTGAGGCTTATCACCAGTCAGACCCACGTGGAACCGGTGCATGTGCGGGATGCCTGGAATATTATCCTGGATAAAGCCGGTGACCTTAAGAATTCAATAAAAAGTTAGTTCATGGCCGAAAAAGATTTGCCCATATCTTTGCTGAAGGCGTTGTATAAAAAATATAGCGGTAATTTCGCAACCTCAATTGTACCGCTTCCCGAATCGGGATCCTACCGCAGATATTACAGAATATCGGCCGGAAATGAAACCGTGATGGGAGTCCATAATGCCGACATGCTTGAAAATAAGGCATTTATCTATCTGAACCGGCATTTGCTGAAGACCGGTAACAACGTCCCTGTAGTTTATACCGAAGACCTCGATAGAAACATCTACCTCGAACAGGACCTGGGCGACATAACCTTGCTCGACTACCTGGAGCAGATCAGGAAGGAGGAACACAGCGATGAGAGGACATTGGAAATTTACCGCAGGGTGATTGACGCCATGCCCGGACTCCAGGTTCATGCCGCTGCCGGGATCGATTATTCGGTTTGTTATCCGAGGGCCGAATTCGACGTGCAAAGCATGATGTGGGACATGAATTATTTTAAGTACTGCCTGCTAAAACCTTTGAAGATAGGCTTCTTTGAACAGGACCTGGAGGATGACTTCACCAGGATAGTCAACTGGCTGAACGAAGCAGTGCGCAATTCATTTATGTTCAGGGATTTCCAGTCGCGTAACATCATGCTCAGCGGAGGTAGTGTTTATTTTATTGATTTTCAGGGGGGCAGAAAAGGTCCGTTGCAGTATGACCTGGCCTCGTTGTTGTTTGAAGCCAAGACTCATCTACCTGCATTTATGCGCGGGCAGTTGCTCGATTATTATATCGGGGTTTTCGGAAAAGCCTTCGACTGGTTTGATGCCGGAAAATTCCTGAAATACTTTTACGGATTTGTATACCTGCGACAGATGCAGGCCATGGGTGCATATGGTTTCAGGGGCTATATCGAACGAAAACCACTGTTCCTGCAGAGCCTGCCGTACGCCATCGACGGCCTTGCCTGGCTCATGGAAAATCAACCCATGCCCCTGAATCTGAAAAGCCTGCCCCAGGTATTTGAAAGGTTAATCAGGCTCCCGAAAATAAAAGAATACGAGACCAGACACGATTCCTTTACAGTTACAATCAACAGCTTTTCATATAAAAATGGTATTCCGCAGGACAATTCAGGGAATGGCGGGGGATTCGTGTTTGACTGCAGGGCATTGAGCAATCCCGGGCGGTACGAGGAGTATAAGGATCTTACCGGAAAAGACAAACCGGTTGTTGCGTTTCTCGAAAACAAATCTGATGTCCTCGATTTCCTGGCAAACACCATCAAACTGGTGGAACAGGCAGTAGACGTATATATCCACCGTGGTTTCGTAAGTTTGATCGTCAGCTATGGGTGCACAGGCGGCCAACACCGGTCGGTATTCATGGCAGAGAGGCTTTCGGAATTCCTGAAGAACAAATATCACGTGAATGTTGTTATCCATCATCACGAACTTGAACAGAGCTGACAGGAATGAGCAAGACCCTTTGCAAATTATCCGTTTCCGCAGAAGAAACACCAAAATACGAATGCAAAAGATGTGGTAAAAGGGCGCGTAAGGAAAAGCACTTGTGCAAGCCTAAAAAACTATGAATTCATAAGATCCCGTATGAAAGCAATGATACTGGCTGCCGGCAAAGGAACCCGACTGCTCCCGCTCACAGTGACGAGGCCAAAGGCACTGCTGGAAGTGCAGGGAGTTTCCCTGCTTGAGCATACCATACGGTACCTGAAACATTTTGGTGTTGATGAGATCGTGATCAATGTTCATCATTATGCTTCACAGATAATTGCTTTCCTGGAAAGAAACCATCATTTCGGGATCAGGATTGAGATTTCGGATGAACAGGATGAACTGCTGAATACGGGAGGAGGGTTATATAAAGCCCGGGGATTTTTCGATGATGGAAAACCCTTTATCCTGTCAACCTCGGATGTAATAACCGACCTCAACCTGCAGGAGATGTACCGGTTTCACCTGGAGCATGACCCCCTGGTGACACTTGCTGTCAAGCATCGCGAATCCTCAAGGGAGTTCCTGTTCGATCCCGGTTACCGGCTTTGCGGCTGGCAGAACAATTTAACCGGAGAGACCCGGCTGGTCAGCGATACCAGGGAGAGTATAAAAATCGCTTTTAGTGCTATTCATATGATCAGTCCCCGTATTTTTGACCTTATTACCGAAAGAGGATGCTTTTCCATTGTGGATGTTTATCTCAGGCTGGCAGCAGATAATACCCTGCTTGGCTTCGAACACGATGAATCAATGTGGTATGAATTCGGCAGGATTGAGAATCTCGAACGTTTAAATACTTTAGACGAAATCCGCACCATATATAAACAATTTCACAGTTCCTGATATTTGCATTAAATTTGTCCGAAAGTTTATTTTCATGAAAGAGAAACTGGCACGTTGGAACGAACGATTCGAAAAGACTTCTGCCGAAGAGGTCCTTGCTTTTTTTACCGGTGTTTTCGGTGACAGAATATGTCTTTCATCGAGTATGGGAGCTGAGGACCAGGTACTTATTGATATGGTTGTAGAACTTGATCCGAAATTCAGGATATTCACACTCGATACGGGAAGGTTATTTCCGGAAACCCTGAACCTGATCCAGGAAACACAGAAAAAATACAATGCAAATCTTGAAGTATTCTTCCCCGATTACCGGGAAGTCCAGCAGATGGTTAAGGAAAGAGGCATTAACCTGTTCTATGAAAGTGTCGACAATCGTAAGCTATGCTGCAACATTCGGAAGGTTGAACCCCTGAAGCGCGCTCTTAAAGGGATGGACGCCTGGATCACCGGCATCCGTAAGGACCAGACCCTGAACCGGTTCAATACCAACCTGGTGGAATGGGATGAGGGTAACAACCTTGTTAAGATCAACCCGCTTTACCGTTGGACCGAAAAAATGGTTTGGGAATATATCCGCGCCCATGAGGTACCCTATAATAAGCTGCATGATCAGGGATTCCCCAGCATTGGGTGCCAGCCCTGCACAAGAGCCGTTGCACCCGGCGAGGATTCAAGAGCCGGCCGGTGGTGGTGGGAAGACCAGGGACACAAGGAATGTGGCCTGCATATAAATGAAACCTGAACTACCCGGATGTAACATTTCTTTGCAAAACCAGCTGAACTTTTTAACTCTTTTTCCGTATCATTAAGGAAAGAAAACAACAGTTATGGCACATGGAGCAAGATTTATCGACTACAAAGGCAAAGAGATCTATTACGTAAATTATTCCAATATAAAGACCAACGAAGAATTTGTTGAAACGATAAAGCAAACCAATGCCTTCCGGGAAAAAGTGAAAGCTGAAGGAAAGCGTAACCTGTTGATGCTTGTTGACATTACCGGCAGTTTTGTTTATGGTGAAGTTCTGGAAGAAATCAAGAAAGCCAGCAGGTTTACCAAACCGCTTACCGCCCGGGAAGCTGTTGTGGGCGTAACCGGCGGCAAAAAAATACTCCTTAGGATAGTTCAAACCTTCAGCAATATGAGTCTGAAAGTTTTTGATACCGTTGATGAGGCCAAAGAATGGCTTATCTCCCAATAACAACTGTTTTATAATTATTAGTCATCCAGCTACTTGTGATGTGTTTGGCTGAAGACAACCTGTTGCATGGGTATTATTCAACCAAAAAACTTTGACTATTAGTCATTAATGTATATTTTCGTAGTTTGTTTCGAAAGGGTGATTTTTATACCTAAGTAACTGGAGATGAGCAATAATAATAGCACTGTTCGTGAAGAACAAGTCGGCAATAACATACCTGTTGCCGATAATACGAAGCCTTTGGAACCTTTGGCGGATAACGCCGGCGATGATGTGCCGGATGATGAACCTACCGCCGGTGAATTTGAAAATCCGGCAACCGGAGCGTCTTCCGTTGTTGCATTACCACAGGAGGAAAAAACAATTACAGCGGAAAGTCCGGGGGAACATCAGGACGATTCAGTCACGGAGCCCGGTGAGGATGTTATCAATTTTGCGCTTTTAAGCAAAGAGGATCTGATTGCACTGTTAAAGGAAATGATTGACAGCCGGCCGGTTGAAAGGATCATCAATGATGTTGAGAACATTAAGATCAACTATTATAAAAAGCATAAGGCCGAGATCGAAAAAAAAAGAAAGTCCTTTGTTGAACAGGGAGGCGAGCTCGAGGATTTCAAACCCGAAGATGATCCCTATGAGAAGGATATGAAGGAATTGCTTCACCATTTCAGGGAATTGAAGGGTGATTACAACAAAGGCCAGGAAGAACACAAACATTCTAACCTGGAAAATAAATATAAAATTATTGAAGAGATCAAGGAACTTGTAAAAAACAAGGAATCAATAAACCGCACATTCCAGGAATTCAGGGATCTTCAGAAACGCTGGCGCTCTATCGGACCGGTACCGCAGCAAAATGTAAAGGACCTGTGGGAAACCTACCATCACCATGTTGAAGCATTTTATGATTATATCAGGATAAACCAGGAATTGCGCGATCTTGACTTCAAAAAGAACCTGGAAGCAAAAATGGTATTGTGCGAGAGAGCCGAGGAGTTATTGCTCGAACCCAATATTGTTTCAGCATTTAAAGTTTTGCAGGAACTTCATGACCAATGGCGTGAAATTGGCCCGGTACCTGCCGAAATGCGGATAGAGATCTGGAACCGTTTTAAAGAAGCTACGGCAAAGATCAATAAGAAGCACCAGGAGCATTTCGTAGATCTCAAAAATGAACAAAAGAAAAACCTTGAAGCCAAGCTGGCGCTGTGTGAAAAAGCTGAAGAGCTGTTGAACCAGGAGATCAAATCGAACAAGGACTGGACAAGGCTGTCGTATGAACTCATAGAACTGCAAAAGATCTGGAAAACGATAGGATTTGCGCCGAAAAAGGATAATGCAAAAATTTACAAACGGTTCCGGGATGCCTGCGATTCATTTTTTGTGAGGAAGCGGGAATTCTATGGTATTTTCAAAGAAGAACAGAACAACAATCTCCAGCTTAAGATCGACTTGTGTGTTCAGGCCGAAGCGCTCAGGGAAAGCACCGAATGGAAAAAAACCACCGAAGAGCTCATCGCCTTGCAGCAACGATGGAAAGAAATTGGTCCGATACCACATAAATATTCCGATAAGGTCTGGAAAAGATTCAGGACTGCCTGTGATAATTTCTTTGAAGGCAAGTCCAGGCATTTTTCAGAAATCGACAATTCATTTGGCAGTAATCTTCAGAAAAAGTTAAACCTGATCAAAGAAATTGAAATCTTCCGTATCAATGAGAATGCCGAGGACGCACTTAACAAACTAAAGGATTTTCAACGGCAGTGGTCTGAGATCGGGTTTGTCCCCCTGAAAGAAAAAGATGAAATTCATGAAAAATACCGGGAAGCCATCAATACCAAATTTGATGAACTGAAAGTTGATGATAATCAAAGGGATATGCTCAAGTTCAGGAACAAGCTTGACAGTTACCTTGAAAAACCAAATGGTATTCAACGGATCAGGCAGGACCGTGAAAAGTATATTACCAGGTTGAAACAGCTTGAGAGTGACATTATACTGTGGGAAAACAATATTGGATTTTTTGCCCGCTCAAGAAATGCCGAGGCCATGATCAAAGATGTGGAGTCAAAAATTGAGGGCACCAGAAGGAATATTGAGCTGCTTAACAGGAAAATCAATATGATTGATGATCTTGATGATTGATCCGATATGTCTGTTCAACCTGTGTTCGTAAGATAATTAACCGAATTCCTGATACTAATAGTTTAATTAACTACAAGTTGGTACCAACAAAGTATATTTTTGTTACCGGTGGCGTTGCTTCATCACTTGGAAAGGGGATTATTTCAGCATCTCTTGCCAAGCTGCTTCAGGCAAGAGGTTACCTGGTCACAATCCAGAAGCTTGATCCCTATATAAACGTAGATCCCGGCACACTTAATCCTTATGAACATGGTGAATGCTATGTCACGGAAGACGGAGCCGAGACCGATCTTGACCTGGGACATTATGAGCGGTTTCTCGGGATCGCCACCTCACAGGCCAATAACGTCACTACGGGCAGAATATACCAGACGGTTATTAACAAGGAACGCAGGGGTGATTATCTTGGGAAAACCGTACAGGTGATCCCTCACATTACCGATGAGATCAAAAGAAGGATCAAGCTGTTGGGCGGAAGGAACAAACTCGATTTTGTCATCACCGAAATTGGCGGAACGGTTGGCGACATTGAATCCCTGCCCTATATTGAGGCGGTACGTCAGCTGAAATGGGAAATGGGGGATCAGAATGTGCTGAATATCCACCTTACCCTGGTACCTTATCTGAAAGCTTCGGGGGAACTGAAAACAAAACCCACCCAACATTCGGTAAAGATGTTGCTTGAAAACGGGGTACAGCCGAATATCCTGGTGTTACGCTGTGAACATGAGCTTGGCGATGACCTGCGCCGAAAAGTGGCTTTGTTCTGTAATGTCGATCCCGATTCGGTGATCCAGTCGATCGACGTCAGTACCATTTACGAAGTACCGATACTGATGCAGCAGGAAAAACTGGATGTTACCGTGTTGAAAAAGCTTGGCATGGACTATTCCGGCACACCCGACCTCGGACCCTGGATCAAGTTCCTGAAGTGCCTGCAAAATCCCAGGCACCAGTCGAGAATTGTACTTGTGGGGAAATATGTGGAATTACCGGATGCTTACATATCAATCAATGAATCCATAAAGCATGCGGCAGCCATGAACGATTGCCATGCTGAAGTAAGTTACCTGCATTCCGAAGATATTGATGAAAACAATTTCGGTGAACTGCTCAAAGGCTATGACGGCATACTGGTAGCACCCGGTTTTGGCGACCGGGGTATTGAAGGAAAAATCCTTGCGGCCAAATTCGCGCGTGAAAACAACGTACCCTTTTTTGGTATATGTCTCGGGCTTCAATGTGCCGTTATTGAATTTGCGCGAAACATGCTGGGACTGGAAAAAGCTCATTCAACCGAAATGGCCTTGAAAACACCCGATCCGGTCATCGACCTTATGGAAGACCAGAAAGGCGTTACCGAAAAGGGCGGGACCATGCGACTCGGTTCCTATCCCTGTGTGCTTAAGCAGGGCACGCACACCAGTGAGGCTTACGGAGGTATACTGGAAATAAGCGAAAGGCACCGGCACCGGTATGAGTTTAATGACAGGTACCTGAAAGCTTTTGAAGAGGCCGGCATGATATCTACCGGTACAAATCCCGATACGGCTCTTGTTGAAATCATGGAAATACCGTTGCACAAATGGTTTATCGGGGTCC
>DATEVU010000036.1:0-16223 GCA_035258345.1 Bacteroidales bacterium | reverse complement strand
TAATTTGATTTGTTACTGTATGGGCTCGCGTGATAGTCGTCCATAATCATGAATTATTGTGTCCCAAAGTAAAGAAAAAAGACGTTTCCAACAAAGTGTTTTATTACTTTTTCCGGAATGTTAATAAGTTTTACCTGCCTTTCCCGGATTCAGTAATGGCGTTGTAGAGTTTTTGCTGTACGTTGGTTCTGACGTTCATTTCCGAAAGTTTATTATTGGATGCATCGGGGTAAACCCGGTTTGACAGAAAAACATAAACCAGGTCGTATTCAGGATCCACCCACACCATATTTCCGGTAAAGCCGGTATGTCCGAAACTTAAAGGAGAAGCACTTACGCAGGCCGGCCCAGGCTTGGTAATATCGGGTTCCGGCTTATCGAAACCAAGTCCCCTACGGCTTCCATTAACACCCAACGGCTCACGGGTGAACAGTTCAACGGTCCCGGGATCAATAAAGCGCTCACCACCGTATTCACCGTTATTTAGCAACATCTGAAGCAGTTTTGCCAGATCAACAGCATTCCCAAAAAGTCCGGCATGCCCTGTTATGCCACCAAGCATGGCTGCCCGCGGATCATGAACATATCCGTGAACTAGTTGCTTTCTGAACAACTGGTCATCTTCTGTAGGAGCAATCTCTGACCTGGTAAAATCATTCAGCGGGTTGAAACAAAGCCTGCCCGCCCCAAGCTTCCGGTAAAATACCGAATCCAGGTACCTCTCAAACGGAACCTGTGTAATGGTGTCGATCATCTGCTTGAAGAGGATAAATCCCAGATCACTGTACAGGTATTCTTTCCTTTCAGTAAGTCTGGAATTGGCAATCCCGTTATAAATGGTATCAACCCACGACCTGGTGATATACAACTTTTCTGCTACCTGTAAGGGAAATTGCCCTGAGTACCTGTTGGAGACAATATCATTTTTATAGCGTGTATACCTGTTCAGGTATTGGCCCGGCCCGATCTTAACCGGATTGGCATCTGTAAAAAAAGCACTGATCAGGGGTTGGTTTTTAAACACCGGTTCATAGGTAGAATAGTAAAACTGCATAAATGGTAATAATCCACTCTGGTGCAATAAAATATCCCTGATGATGAGATCGCGTTTGTTGGTCCGTTCCAGGTGAGGCAGGTAAGCCGATAACTTCTGGTCAATATCCAGGCACTTTTCATCTGCCAGTTTCATCATCGCCACAGTAGTTGCAGCAATCTTGGTTACCGATGCCAGATCATACAGATCCGTGATATTCACCGGATCATTTCCTTTATAAACACTGTTACCATATGATCTATTCAACACTACCTTTCCCTTCCTGGCGACCAATATCTGGCAACCCGGGAATGCCTGCTGTTCAATAGCTTCGGCAATAATATCATCAATTTTACGCAGGGTATCTTCATTCATACCAGCATCCAGTGGTATAGTAAATTTAAGTCGTTGTATACTGTTAATTTTTATACCATTAGAAACAGCTGTTCCTTTTTCCGGGGTGACCGGAAGTATACCATTTGCGCCAATCGCACCAAAGATGAGCTGTGCCGATAAATCCTGAACCAGGGGAGCATTCTCGTACGAGACGATCAGTCCGCTCAACCTGTCAAGATTGTGGAAGCGTTCAAGCATGTAAGGATTGGCGAAAAGGTCCAGTACAACATTATGTCCGGCTATTATTGAGTCAACCAGGGTAATGGTGTATTCACTTATCCCATAGTTCTTTGCCAGATTTAAATTATTTGAATGCACACTGGCGATCACCAGGTTATATCGCCGGAGCTGGTTAAAAATACTATCGGTGTTATCCGTTCCGTCACCACGCAGGATGAATTTTTTAACCGGCATATATAGTCCAAGGGTTTGCTGAAAAATGGTGTCATCTTCCGTACTGAAAACAACCGATGCTACTTTAAGCGTATCCAGGTGACGTAAGGGTAGTATATTGAATTTGTTCTGCAATACGGTAAGCGACGATTCTATGAGCTTTCGCTGCAGGAGACGGTATTCAGGTTTATTCAGGTCGCTGTTAAGATTGTGCAGGTTTACGGGTTTATATTCATTCAATCCAGCCCAGTATTTGGCAGCCAGAATTCTGCGGCACCTTTTGTCAATCTCATCCTGTGATATCCTGCCCCGCTTTACCATTTTTGAAATGCTCCGGATGACCCCGGGGACCTCCCCTGGCATGAGCAGAATATCATTCCCGGCTAATAAAGCCATTTCAGCAGCTTCAACCGGTTTAAAATGGTTTGTTATGCCCCGCATTCCAAGTGCATCAGTGAAAATAAGGCCTTTGAAATCAAGTGCTTGCCTTAACAACGAGTCAATAATTAGAGGTGAAAGTGAAGATGGCATTACCGTATTTGCATCAATAGCCGGAACCTGAAGATGGGCCGTCATAATGCCTGATAATCCATTATATATCAATTCTATATAAGGGTATAACTCAAGACTGTCCAGCCTGTCCATCGAATGGTTAATCACCGGCAATTCGTCGTGCGAATCAACGTAAGTATCCCCGTGACCGGGAAAATGCTTGGCAACGGCCAATACACCGTTGTTCTCAAGACCTATCATATAGAACAATGCTTTCCGGGTTACATTTGTTTTGTTCTCGCCAAAGGAACGGATATTGATGACAGGATTATCAGGATTGTTATTGACATCAATAACCGGTGCAAAATTTATATGAACACCCAACCGTTTCATTTGACGGGCTATCTGTCCGCCCATATCGAAAACAAGCCTGTCATCCCCTATAGCACCCAGCATCATCTGTTTTGGATACCTGACGGTGCTGTCCAGCCGCATGGCCAGGCCCCATTCCGCATCCATGGCAATAAATAAAGGTGTGGAAGCATGTGACTGATACAAATTGGTGAGCTGAGCCTGCCGGTATGGATTACCCTGAAAAAAAACAAGGCCTCCTATATGGTTGTCCCGAACGAGCTTCAGCACTTCCTCCTCATTCTTCCGGTTATTGTTCGAATAAGCAGCCACCATGATCATCTGGGCAATACGATCCTCGAGTGTAAGCGTATTTAATACCGAGTCCACCCACCCTTTTGGGGAAAGCAGAAAAATAGGATCCGTCCTTGTGTCTCTTAATCTGAACTGATCAGAATTTAACGGTTCCGCAGGTACAAAGCGGAAAAACAGAACTATAATTATCATTGTACCCACCAACAATGCTGATCTGAAGATATACCTGTCCATCACTCCTTTACTTTTCATCATGCTTCACGACTGGTTTTACTTTGAATTACATTGCAGGGTTGCGTTTTTTCAGGATTAATTTAAAGTAAAATTATGCCCGAAAGCCAGCACGCAGCAATTTCCTTACCAGGCCGTAAGCATCAGAAAGCAACAACAGGTATAAAATCGATGAAAATGACCATATTACTGAAAGGTTAAACCAGATAGTACTGGTCTTCTGAAGGTTGAACAGCTTCACTGGATAATAAAGACAAGCCCGGCCTAGAAATGACGATGGTTCCCGGAATATAAGGTCGGTTTTTGGTATAATTTCGGTTCCGGCTATAATATATGCATTTGTGGTGTTGCGGTTTGTGACAATTCTTTCCAGAGATGCATTGGCATACTTTAATTTCATTTCAGCCAGTTGATCCACACCAATGGAATCCTCCAGTTTTTCGAGCAGCCGGTTTCTTTCACCTACCAGATTTTCATGCTGCTCATAGAAATACATGCTCAGATAGGTCAGATAATCATCGGTCTCTTGCAGAAGGTTATCATCCTCATTAATTTTTGCAATGTCATTGAGATATTCAAAAGGAAAAACATCCGGCAGGGAGGCTATTTTTATCAGTTCATGCTGTAACAGGGAGGTATTAAATTTCACACTGTCCGGGTGCTGTGTATCACGGCTCATGGTAAGTGACTGTTCCAGTTTTGGGATTACCTGAAAGGCATAAAATGAAGCCTGGCTGAGCTTTTTATCTGCATCATACAGCATTTTCTGATATTTGTTATGGCTATATTGCTCCACTGCCAGTATTTCATATCCCCACCGCGATATCATCAGATCGCCAAGAACCGGTGTATATCTTCCTTTCCCGAGATTCAGGTGCTCATAGGGAATAATGCCGCCACCCAGTAAAACCTGCAGTGCAATTACCAGCGGCAATATGCGCTCGTACAAAGCACCGGTGGAACCTGCACTGGATGAAAAAATCAATCCAAGCATGATCCCGAAACAGGCAGAACTGAAAAGCACCAACCAGTAAACCCACAAAAAATCGGAAATACCAAGAACCAGGTTTCCGGTCAATACATACAGGAATGTCTGAATAGCGATTACCGGAAAAAGGTACAGGATCTTGGAATTTATATAGCTAAACCTGCTGAACTCAAGATATTCCTCCTTCTCAAGCACATTTTTTTCCTTGATTATTTCATTTGCACTTAAAACAAGTCCGAAAAAAACTGCAATGACCACACTCAGAAACTGGTACAACGGTATATTCACGTTATCATAAAAGGTATACGATCCCTGAGTTTCTAGTCTGAATATCAACGAAATAAGAAGGGCGACAACAGGACCTGTTAACAATACTTTAACGATATCACTTATTCGTTTGAATTTACATTTGAAATTTCGGATGGAAAATATCAGGAGTTGGATTTCCAGGTTGGGAATTTTGAGAATTCTGGCAGGCAACAGGGTTTTCTCCGGAATCCCGTTTGGTCTCAGGACCTGCTCCCTGATATACTGATCATGCCACTGCTGCGGCTGCAACATGCGCTTCCAAACATTTCCTTCAGGATCGGGCAATTTATAATTAACCAGGTCGAGAAGCTGGGATGGATCAACATCCGGGGTTTCATGATAAGCCAGTTTAAGCTGCCTGTGGAGGTATTCCGGGGCCGACTTTACCTGTCCATTGTATAAAATTCTTCCACCTTCATCGAAGATCCAGATTTTGTCAAAGAAAAGGAATGTCTTGCTGTCGGCCTGGCTTATGTTGGTTATTACCAGGTTCCCGTCAAATGAATAATCATGCAGTACTTTAATTACCTTGGTTGCATCCGCCATCCCGAGTCCCGAAAGGGCATTGTCCACCAGAAGGATCTGTGGCTCCCGCAACAGTTCAAGGGCAATGTTTATCATTCTGCGTTGCCCAGGTTGTATGTGTTTGCTTAAGACTCCCCCAACCACAACATGTTTCAGGTCCAGTAAATCAAGCCTGCTGAGTATTTTGTTTACCTTGGCGTCAATCTCATGTTTATCCAGATAACTGTAATACAACCGGGCCGTTAGTGCGAGATTATCCGATACCGTTAATTCTTCGTACAACAGATCTTCCTCAGGAACATAACCGATTATCCCTTTTAACAGATACTTGTGTTTCCAGAGATCATAACCGTTAATAGTTATAAACCCTGCATCAGGTTTGATTTTGCCGGCCAGCAGTTTCAGGAGGGTGCTTTTTCCAACACCTTCTTTCCCTACTATACCTATCAGCTGTCCGGTAACTTCCGAAACAGTAAATGAATTAACCTCTTTAATTCCTTTGGGTGACCGGTATTCAATCTGATCAGCAATAAGTGAAAGTTCCCCTTTTTCATATAGATGGTGGAACCTGTTTTTTAACCCGGAATAGGTGAGGACAGGAACACCTTTAAGTATCAGTTCGTTTCCGGGGCCCAATACCCTGAAAGTGCACTGGTAGTCTCCCTTCTGATCATACAATTGCCCTGTGCGGCTCATACAGCGAACCACGAATGATTTTATCTGATCTACAAACATAACCAAAACATGGCTCTTAAACTCGTCAATTTCAATGATATGTGCCGTATCCTTTTTGCGTGGTGCATTGCTGTCGATCCACCTTCCTTCAAGCTCATCATCCTGCATGGCATCACGTGGTGCCAATACCAGATAATCGCGGCCAACAATCGCAGCAGGATCATCTTGTTCAAGAAAATCGCGAAAACGGTCGATTAACGTATTATCTATACCGATGCAATTGAAAAGCAGGTTCAGCTGCTCTGAAAATCCCGGAACATCATTCATTTTCAGCAGACAATCCTGGACCAGCAGCAGTAAGTATACTTTTTCGTTATACCTTAATGAGGTGTTAATTTCCTTACAAAGATCTTCGTACAATAGCAGGCTGACAGGCTCCCCGTTTTGAACATCCTTGGGTGTGTATCCGTTTCCGCTAAACCTAATGTAAACCTGCTCAGCATCATCAGGATTTACACCAAGACGTGCAAAATACTTTGAAACAGCTCCGTTATCAGGCTTATCGATATTATTCTGAAAAATGGACCTCAATAATGCAGCACTGCGAATTGCCAGATTTAGAACCTTATCATTCATTAAGCAGCTCTTTGGTCAGGTAAATTTAATTATTTTGAGGGTCTTTCCGTAAGAATCAATTTTGAATATTGTTAAAAAAACTTAAACCTGACCTGAAACTCCCTTGCCTGCGTCGAAAGCGGATCATTTCAGGAAATAATGATGATTAAAATCACCATGAATCGCATATACAAATCACTATTATTTCCCCAACATACCTTTGACATCAACGTAAATTTGTACAGAATACATTTGCAAATTAGGAAATTGATCCGTTAGCGATAAGATATTAAGATAGGTTTTTGTCAGATAGGGTTTATTAGTTTTGGGTGCAAGGTCCCGGTGTGAAGCCGGGACCTTTTTTTTGGTGCGCAAGAAGGATTTGCACCGGTCATTCATGAATATTTTAATTAATTTTATCGAAAATTGGAAATCGCCGGCATATGAGCAAATTGATCGTTACCCTGTTGAAGCTTTTGCTTGTTTTTGTTGCAGTCGCCCTTGGAACTGCCGGCAAGGATGCTGATCATCACGACCAGCAGGCTGATGATCGCAGTAATTATGATGTTACGTTTTATTGGCTTGACCTTCATATCAGTGACAGTTCAACCTATGTAACCGGCAATGTTTCAATCGACTTAAAAGCCACAGGACAGCCTTTGGAACAGGTTGTGCTTGACCTTGCTGATTTATTGCATGCTGATTCGGTGCTTGTTGATCAGCATATAGCCGGCTTTATTCACGAGAATAATGAACTGAAGGTCCGGCTGCCTGAACAGGTATTGCCTGACTCAGGCACAACCATACGGGTCTTTTACCATGGGCTTGGTAAAAATATCACCGGTATTTCAGGTATTTACAACAGATATAATTCCACCTGGGCAAAAAATGTCACCTGGACCTTATCTGAACCGTTTAATGCCCTGAACTGGTTTCCGTGTAAGCAAATTCTAACCGATAAAGCTGATTCGGTCTATGTATTTCTGAGTACTGACAAAAAACTTAAAGCCGGTTCAAATGGCTTGCTTACTGCCCAGGTTTTGTTGCCCGATGACCGGATCCGGTATGAATGGAAGTCCCGTTACCCTATCGCCTATTATCTTATTTCATTTGCCGTAAGTGAATATTATGATTACAGCTTTTACGTCAACCTGAATAACAGCCAGGACTCCGTTTTGATTCAGAATTATATTTATGATGAAAGTTATCTGACGCAAAACAAATCGGGCATTGATAAAACAGGGGATCTTATGGTATTTTACAGTGACCTCTTCGGTACCTATCCGTTCAGGGATGAAAAATACGGGCATTGTTTAGCGCCATTGGGCGGAGGGATGGAACACCAGACCATGACCACGCTCACTAATTTCTCCTTTGTGCTGGTTGCCCATGAACTTGCGCACCAGTGGTTTGGAGATTATGTTACCTGTGGCAACTGGCAGGACATCTGGGTAAATGAAGGCTTTGCCTCCTATTCCGAGTACCTTGCCTATCAGTATCTGATCGGGCAGGACGAAGCAAGAAGCTGGCTCACCAGGGTACATGACTACATTAAATCGGCACCGGGAGGCAGTATTTATATTCCGGAGGCCGATAAAGATGATGATGACAGGATTTTTAATTACCGGTTAACCTATAATAAAGGGGCCGCTATGATCCACATGATTCGCCGGGAAGTTAACCAGGACCCTCTTTTTTTTGAAATACTGCGGGAATTTCTCGACCGGTACAGGAATAACAATGCAACAGGTGCAGATTTTAAGAACCTGCTCGAAGAAAGGACAGGACTTGATTTTGATGTTTTTTTTGATCAGTGGTATTATGGTGAAGGATATCCGATCCATACCATTACCTGGAAACATCAGCACGACACCTTGTATATCACCTCAATGCAGCATGTTTCGTCATCTACACCGCTTTTCAATATGCCGATTGATTTCAGGGTAACTTCTGACGATAAGGATACTGTCATCAGCCTGCGTCAGTCAACGAATTTTGATCACTGGGAAGTTTTTATGCCCGGCCATGTCTCTTCAATAGGTGTTGATCCTGAGCAATGGTTACTGGTGGAAGTGGCCGGAATAAACAATTTGGATATTACACGTCAGGATGCCGATTTCACCCTGGTCCCCAATCCCGCCCGTGATAGAGTAACCCTCCGTTTCAGCAATCCTGTGGAATCCTATCTGGTGCATCTTTCCGATTCGTCGGGCAAGATTTTACTTTCGGAAAAATCCCAGTCGCAACAAAAGGTGATAGACATCCGTAGTTATCCCAGTGGCATATATTTTATTATTGTTGAGATCGGGAATGCGCATTACCCTGCCCGATTTGTTAAGAATTAATTGTTCAACCAATTCCGGATATGAAACCTGTAATTCGTGCTATATTGCTGATTTGCATTAGTATTATTCCTGCAGAACTTGGCGCGCAACATGATCCCAGTACAAAATCAAAAAAAGCAATAGAGGATTACAATAATGGTTTGCGACAATATTCGCTTCATAATTATACGGTAGCGGAAAGGTATTTTCTTTCTGCCATTGAGGAGGATCCATTGTTTATGGATCCTCACCTTGTCCTCGCTGAGGTTTATGAAGATTCGGGACAGCCATTGAATGCAATTGGGATATACCGGAAAGGTCTTCCCCTTAATAAAAACTATTTCCCCTACGGATTTGTCAGATTGGGAAACCTTGAATTGTCCGAGGGAATGTATGAAGAGGCCAGGCTTAGCTACGAGCAGTTCCTGGAATTGAATGATAAGGAGCCCAACCATATTAAAAGGGCCAGGGATGGATTGGCACGTTGTACTTTTTCGATCGATGCCATGAAGAATCCGGTTGATTTCAGTCCCGTCAGCCTTGGTCCCTCGGTAAATACAGCGAGTGATGAATACTGGCCCAGTATATCCGCGGATGAACAGACGCTGGTTATCACCCGGCTGGTTAAAAGTGAGGAATTACCGGGAAAGGTTCAGGAAGATTTTTACATC
This sequence comes from Bacteroidales bacterium, assembly GCA_035258345.1. GTDB lineage: Bacteria > Bacteroidota > Bacteroidia > Bacteroidales > UBA10428 > UBA5072. The sequence continues at coordinate 6,905 of DATEVU010000036.1, read as the reverse complement.
AGCAGATGGCAGGAAGACGGGTGGGAAGTCATGAAAGATGCAGGCAGTCCGCTCAATACGGATGATAATGAGGGAGCACAAACCCTGTCCGGTGACGGCAGATATATGGTTTTTACAGCCTGCAACCGCAAAGACGGCCTGGGGCGATGCGATCTGTATTTCACGGTAAAGGAAGGTAACAAATGGTCGTTGCCCAAAAATATAGGGAAACCCGTAAATACCCAGTACCGTGAGACCCAGCCTTCTATTTCGGCTGACGGGCGTACACTTTTCTTTTCGAGTGACAGGCCGGGAGGTGCGGGCCTTCATGATATCTGGATTTCAAAACGCGATGAAAATGATCAATGGCAGTTACCCGAGAACCTTGGCAATACAGTAAATACCAGGGGGATTGAAATGTCACCTTTTATACATCCCGATAACCAGTCGCTCTACTTCTCCTCCGACGGCCATTTAGGTCTTGGAGGATATGATCTTTTTATTGCACGCAAAGACAGCCTGGGGAAATGGCAAAAGGCCGTTAACCTGGGATATCCCATTAACACCCACCGTGATGAGATCGGGCTTGTTGTTAATTCCCGTGGGGATAAAGCTTATTATGCCTCCGATGTAAACAAAGCCAATGGCAAGGACATTTACATTTTTAACCTCCCGGTCCAAAGTCGTCCGGTTATGGTGAACTATATGAAAGGCAAGGTATTTGATGCCAGCAGCCTGCAAGTGCTGAAGGCACAATTTGAGCTGATTGACCTGGAAAACGGGAATACTATTTATCAATCGTATTCCGACAGTCTGACCGGAGAATTCCTGGTAAGCATTCCCACACAAAGTAATTTCATGCTCAATGCCTCCCGCAAAGGATATTTGTTTTATTCCGAAAATTTTGCCCTCAGGGGCATTTATGAAGCGGACAAACCATTCCTTAAGGATGTACCCCTGCAGCCACTGGAGGTTGGCAAAAGCATTGTACTGAAAAATGTATTTTATGAGGTCGATTCCTTTACCCTTAAAAGAGAATCGGAAGCCGAGCTGAATAAGGTTGTAAAACTACTGCAGCAAAATCCGGACACTAAAATTGAGATAAGCGGTCATACGGACAATACAGGAAATCCTTATTATAATCAGCTTTTGTCGGAGAACAGGGCAAAAACAGCAGCTGCATACCTGGTCGCTGCTTCAATCCGTTCAAACCGGATCGTGTCAAAGGGTTATGGTATGAATATGCCCGTTGCGCCAAATGATACTGAAAATGGCCGTGCACTTAACCGGCGAACCGAACTAAAAATAATTGAATAGCATATGTTAAAAAACGGAACACTAACAGAGGCAGAGGCCATAGGCTTTATTCACATGAAACCAGAGACAGTAAGGATAATCAAGGAAAGAGAACCCGGGAAAACGGATATAATATCACAGGCTGAAACTTCCGGTAAAAAGGCGGCAAAAAATACCGCTATGCTGGTTCCCCTGTTGCCCAATACTTATTTATCATCAGTGGATGTGAAAGCCTATATTTTCCCGAACGGCATTGAAGTTAAAAGCCTGATCACGACAGACGATAAATGCGGCGTAGAAGTGGAAGCGCTCACGGCGGTTTGTGCGACCCTGTTAACCCTGTTTGAAAAATTCAAGACAATTGATCCTTCCCTGGTGGTTTCCGATATAAAGATCCTGCGCAGAACAACAATTGTTTAATTTACCGGCAAATTTTCAATCCTTCTGAATTCAAATTGCGCTTAACACTATTGTAATTTATACGTGAATCTCCATAATCCAATATTAGCCTGTCAAACTTGATGGTGCCATTCAGCTCCTTTTCGTGTTTCCAGGTAATATGAAGACTCATGCGGTTATAATTTTCCTTCGCATGCAATAATTCCAGTGTATTGGATTTCGGGCTCATGACTTGAAATATTCCGGTTTTAATCATATACGTTCATTCAATAGAATTTGATGCAATAACAGTGCCAGTTTGCACTGATTTTTCATCTATTTTTCAATATTTTTGGGTATTTATAAATAACCTTAATTTAAACTATATGAACCGTACAGTCCTGATCCGTAAAATAACTGAAAACATACAGCTGGCCCGGGAAGAAAAAATCACCTATGAAGTCATTTATGAAAATTACCTGACGGATCATAAAGACCATGAATTCCTGTTCTTTATCAAACCCGAAATAACGGGTAATGAGAAGAATATCAAGCTGGAATCAATACTGGAGTTGACGTTTGATAAACTTTCGCTGTTTGGTTTGGCAGTTAAGGATATCAGGATACTGGGTGCATCCTATCTTGAAAAATTTGATGTTATTGCCCGACATTACGGTGTTATCAATGCGATGAGCAGGAGTCCGCGGGAGTACCTGTCTGCTGATGCGCTGGTGCGGTTCAATGATGAATTCGGAAAAAGCACTGACCAGGTTACACTGATGGGAAGTTTGGAATTCCTGCAGCATTTTCCACAATTCGCGCCTGATTCCCTGAATGAACTATGGCAAAGCAGCAAAGCGTTGAAACTGGCAGGAGGGACCTATTGTGCATTGGTAAGGCCTGATAATAAGGATATTTACCTTATTAATGGTTTTCACCCGAAGCAGCTTATCCATTTCACCGAAAAAGGACGTTCCATCGTGGCGTTCACACTAAACGGAAATCTTGACTGGGCCAGCGCGCGGAATAATTTTATCGGAAAAACCAATCCTGTTGATGCCGCCACCGGAAGTTTACGAAATGAAATTCTTGCCAGGCAGAAGGAATTAGGTCTTCACCAGGTTTCTGCCAGCCGTAACGGGTTTCATTTATCAGCCGGCCCGGTTGAAGGTCTGGTGGAACTTATAAGGTACTGTTCAAATTACGCAGTTGATCAGGTTAAAACTCCGGATGATTTTTTATTTGGCCGCAAGTTGAAGTCAGTCCTGGGCAGTGAAAATGTATTGAAGTCAATGGAAAATCACCTGGTAAACCACCATGGCAACTACATAAGGGTTTTCGATCTCACGGAAGAAAAGAACAGTGTTGAGGCATTACAGCTGCTGAAAGACAGCATGTTCTGATCGAAGATTAAATCGGGTGCAAGTTTTAGGTCACATCCGTGTCTAAGGGATAATATCCTTCAAATTCAGGAATGCACGAAACAGATTTTATTCAGGGACTGAAAAGAGGAGATCATGATGTGTTCCGTCAGCTGATCGAACAGTTTCAGGTCCCATTGGTAAGACTTAGCAAAGGATTCCTGCATAATGAAGAAGATGCCCGGGACGTTGTACAGGAAACCTTTATCGAGGTTTTTGAATCCATAGAGCGATTCAGGGCTGATGCGAGCCTTTTTACCTGGATCTACCGTATCGCCGTTAACAAATCACTGAACCTGGTAAGGAAAAGGAAAATCTCAGGATGGATGATGAATATGGATAGTCATTCAACAGACAACAGTCATACCCGCGACACCGAAATAATGGACAAGGGATCGAAAATGCCCGGGAACAGGCTTGAGGAAAAAGAAAGATCAGGAATCATCAGAAAAGCCATTGATTCATTGCCCGTTAACCAGAGAATAGCTTTTCTTTTACAAAACTACCATGACCTTTCCTATAAGGAAATTGCAGTAGTTATGGAAATCTCGCTTCCCTCGGTTGAATCTCTGATTCATCGTGCTAAAGAAGGCCTTCAGAAACGATTGTATAAAATGTATAAAAAAAACCTGCTGTAAACGCAAGTTTTTCGTCCCGGATTTGTCAAACCAATAAACGCAAAAAATGAATTGCAGGACTGCACGGAATGATCTGACCGAGTACCTCGACGGAAGGCTTGGAAATTTGCGAAACCAGGAGGTTGAAAATCACCTCGCCGGCTGCAACGATTGCCGTGAGTTTTCAATCAGGCTTAGTGCTGTTCTTCGCTATATCGGAGACGAAAAAGTAACTGAATTTGATCCGTTTATGTTCACACGCATACAGGCAATTTTAAAAACACGCAATACTACGCGGTTACCCGTTTTCATGCGCAGGGTTTACCAACCCCTTGCAATTGCATTTGTTGCCCTGGCCGTTGTTTTCACCGGGATCGAATTGGGCAGCAGCTATTTTTACCGGCAAAGCCTTACTGAAGATTACCAGACCGAATTTTATTATATAAATGAAGTTCACGGCGGGAACATCGAATCCATCATGCAATCAGAATAAAGGAGAAGGATATGAAAACATTTTTCACTCAAAACAAAGTCCTTGTATGGCTGGTTATATTTCTGCTGATCCTGAATCTTTCGGTAATTACTACTATTGTGTACACAAAATATAAGCAGGCAAAAACGATGAAACTGCCTGCAGTTACAATGCGGCATCCACCTCCCGGACCTGGCATTTTCCTTAAAAACGAACTGAGCATGAGTGATCAACAATTTGTACAATTCAATGAGGCACGCACAAAATATCAGGCCAGGGCCAGGGAATTAAACCGGCAACTGGCAGTAATCAAAAAGAACTATTATGATGAACTTATGAAAAGCAATCCCGATTTACATGTTATCAGGGCATCCTGCGACAGCATCGGTGCAAAGCACGTACAGCTTATGCAGGAGACCGGCAGATATTACCTTGAAATCAGAAAATCGTGCAATGACGGCCAAATAATTAAGCTCAATACATTCTTTTCCAGCGTAATACAATCAGAGAACCGTCCTATGATGCATGACCGTGGTATGCGTACCCAGTCCGGCAGGCGGGGAAGAAATTACCGTAACAACAACTAAAATTTTTTAATAACTATATATATATAAACATGAAAATTACTATTACAAAAACAGGAACATTTATGCTGGGTGTAGCCCTGGCAATTATGACCACAGGTTTACAGGCCCAGCGGGGAAATGGCATGCATTCACGGCAGGGTTTCAGGGCTGATAGCGGAGTTTATGCGCACAGAATGCTGAATCTTACTGCTGATCAGGATGAAAAGATCACCGCTTTAAGGATTGTGCATCAGAAAGAGATGATGAATCTCAGGAACGACAAAGCCATAAAACAGGCTGAACTTCAGAAATACAGGTCGGCCGATAAACCCGATATGACCCAGATCAATAAAACCATCGATGAGCTTGGAAAACTAACCGTAGAAATGCAGAAGAAAAGTGTAGCTCATGAACTTGCCGTACGCAACCTGCTGACTGATGAACAAAAGGCAGTATTTACGCTCAGGCACCATAACAGGGAGTTTGGTGAAGGAAGAGGTATGAGGCACTCCCAGGGTAAGGAATACAGTTACGGAAACCGAAGAGGTGATTGCAGAAACCTTTGATGAAACGAAAGCTAAGAGGCTGTCCAATAAGTCAAAATATGAAAAATTCACGCAAAGCCCCTAAGTCGCAAAGAGCTGATTACCATAAATTTATTTTTTGGCGTCTTTGCGTCTTTGCGAGAAATAACTACTTTTTAGACAGCCTCTTTCTCAATAAGCTATAATTTCGAAGGGCAGGTTAATATTTTCCCTGAATTCAATCCCAATATCATACATATCCTCATCATCCTGCTCGTAATACCAGAGGATGTTTACTTCGTGGCCTGATTCATTCAGGCTTTCGAGTTTAAAGAGAATATCCTGAACCAGTTTTGATGTGGCCGTATTAAAATAAATATACTTAAAAATAAATTCAGTCTTTTTAGCCGGGTGGGATTTGTATTCGTCCAACCAATCGATAACCGGTTGATAAAAAGTAACCACATCCTCCGGAAGTGAACGTCCTGAAATCTCAAAAATATCGCCATCGGGATCAAAAATTACCCGGGGAGTATCATTGGTTGCTTTGATATCTAATGGTTCCATAGGAAATGAAATGAGCAAACTAAGGTATTAAAAGAAAATCAAACCCCAAATTTTTTAATACATTATTTGTGGAACCGCTTGTCCAGCCGTCAGCCAGAGGTGGGCCGTAAAACTTTTTTGATTATCTTTACTAAAAAAAAAATAACTATGATATACCAATCTGTTCCGAACCGTTTTGAACTTGTAAAATACAATTATTGTGGCAAAAGTGGTTTAAAACTACCACTTGTTTCACTGGGCCTCTGGCATAACTTTGGCGGAGTGGATGTCTTCGAAAATGGTTGCGCCATGTTGCGCAAAGCTTTTGATTCGGGGATCACTCATTTTGATCTTGCCAATAATTATGGCCCTCCCCCGGGTACAGCCGAAGAAAACTTCGGGAACATCATGAAAAAAGATTTTAAGCCTTTCCGGGATGAGATGGTCATTTCCACAAAGGCAGGTTATAAAATGTGGGATGGTCCATACGGGGAATGGGGTTCCCGTAAGTATTTGCTGTCAAGTCTCGACCAGAGCCTGAAGAGAATGAAACTCGATTATGTGGATATTTTCTATTCACACCGCCCCGATCCCGAAACACCGCTGGAAGAGACCATGGGCGCCCTGGCTCATGCTGTAAAACAAGGCAAAGCACTTTACGCGGGTATTTCAAATTATACTGCCGTGCAAACAAAATCCGCGGCCGCTATACTCCGCAACCTGGGTACGCCTTGCCTGATCCACCAGCCGAAATATTCCATGTTCGAACGATGGGTGGAAGATGGTCTGCTGGATGTGCTTGAACAGGAAGGAATAGGTTTGATTGCATTTTCTCCCCTCGCCCAGGGACTGCTTACTGATCGCTATTTAAAGGGTATTCCTGAAGGATCAAGGGCTTCGAAACCACATGGTTTCCTGAAACAGAAAGATATTACCCCGGAAAAACTGGAACGTATCCGGAAACTTAACGATGTTGCCGTGGCAAGGGGACAAAGCCTGGCACAAATGGCCATTGTATGGCTGTTGAAAGACAAAAGGGTAACTTCCATACTGATCGGGGCAAGCTCGGTGGACCAACTCAGCGACAATTTGGCCGCTCTGAACAG
>DATEVU010000035.1:0-7284 GCA_035258345.1 Bacteroidales bacterium | reverse complement strand
CCAATGGTTTGGTTTTCATAACTTCCATCAGGGCAAGCCGTTCGAAATTCTGTCCGGCCTCCTCGTATTTTTTCAGCGTTTCCAAGGGTTCAAGCAAGGCATATAAAAAGGCCAGCTGGGCTGCGCGTGTCCCAATTACGTAAGCCCCGATCCGGTTTATGCTGGCATCAAAATAATCGAGCCCTACATTTACACGGCCCAATGCATTACAGCGGACAATCTCCTGAGCGATCAGCTGAATTTCATCGTTAAAGATCACCACGTGATCGCTATCCCATCTGACCCCGCGGGTCACGTGCAACAGCAATTCGTCAATAAACTGCAACACCGAAGAGATCTTGTCACCAACCTGTTCCGTCGGATGGAAGTGGCCATTATCCAGGCATATCAGCTTGTTGTTTTTAATGGCATAACCCAGGTAAAACTCCGCCGATCCCACCACCATTGCCTCGGAACCAATGCCGAAAAGCTTGCTTTCGATGGAATCTTTCAGGTATTGTTTCGGGTATTCAACGGCAAATATCTCATCGAGGGATTGTTTTAAAAGGGCCCGATGGGCATTCCGATCCACCGGCATATCCTTTGATCCGTCCGGTATCCAGATGTTATTCACCGTGGGCGTACCCAGTTGCTTCCCCATTTCAGCCGCAATCTGCCGGGTCCGTTTTGTATGTTCAATCCAGAACTTGCGGTATTTCTCGTTCTTGCTCGACAAGGTGAATCCATCATCGGCATAGTGATGGGAAAAGCAGGTAGGGTTAAAATCCAAACCTGTATTCATTTTCTTTGCCCAGTCGATCCAGCTTTGAAAGTGTTTTACCTCAATCTTGTCGCGATCAACTTTTGCCCCCTGGAAGTCACCGTAAATGGCATGCAGGTTCAGCCTTTGTTTGCCGGGAAGCAAGCTCATTACCTTTTCGATATCCATCTTCAGATGTTCAATGGTGCGGGCCTTGCCGGGATAGTTACCGGTTGCCTGAATTCCTCCGCCACCCAGCACTGCATCGGGAGTTTCGAATCCACCAACATCATCGGTTTGCCAGCAATGCAGGCTGATCTTCACCTGTTCGAGTTTCTTAATAGCATCATCGGTGTTCACACCCAATGCAGCATATTGATCCTTTGCAGCATCATAGGCTTGTAGGATATTTTCTTTATTCATGGCATAATATTTAAGTGTTTCATTATGTTGTGATTGTTGTGATGGTTGTGGACTGTGAATTATTTAGCGAAATTAACTGACAACCGACAACTGACAACCGACAACATTTTCAGTGTTACAACTTTATTACAAATGTTGACAAAACCAGTATCACCAACCCCACCACCAGAATCACGATCGTCCTTCTCCCCGCGCCTTTCCATTCTTTCAGGATGATCCCCCATATGTTGCTGAAAGTAATATTCATGGCCATCAGGATGCTCCATGCGAAAGCCACCATGGCAACCGGAAGCAGGCTCTCACCCATGCCCATGAAAAAGAACTGCATATACCAGAGTGTTCCGCCAATGGCTGAAAACAGGATATTGTTAAGCAGTATGGATGGGGAAACCGACAGGTAATCCTTGCCGGTTCCATTCTTGATATTCAGAAAGACACAATACAACAGGTTGGTAACAAATCCGCCCAGGGTAACGAACATAATCACCGGGTTTTTAGCGAATAACGGATTGGTACCTAAACCAATAGCTGCTTCCTGAACCGGTTTGCCGGCAGTAAGCCCAAAACTGAAACAGGCGCTCATTACCCCGGAAAGTATGGCAATTAAAATACCTTTTTTCAGTGCAAATTCAGCAACGGCATTTTTCCTGTCGGCCTCCGACATGTTTTTCGTCCGCAGACTGCCTGCAAACCCAATGGTGGCAATGCCTGCGATTGCAATGGCAACTCCTATGACCATCAGGATACCGGCCCTGTCACCAAACAAGTCCTGGCCGCTGACCAGGGGAGGTACCAATGTTCCTATTGCTGCACAAAGACCCAGTGCTATAGATTGTCCCATGGCAACACCGAGATACCGCATGCTGAGTCCGAATGTCAGGCCTCCAATCCCCCATAACGCACCATAAAAGACGGCCCACCATTTTGCGGAGGCCGGTGCCTGGCTGACTATGGAACCCAGCGTGCCCGAGGGTACTGTGAGCCATGCGAAAAGAACGGGAACAATAAGCCACGAGAAAACTCCCTGGACGATCCAGTAAGATTCCCATGACCAGCCTTTTACTTTTTTGATCGGAACATAGAAGCTTGCGGCACAGATACTGCCGATCGCCATGAGAACAATACTCAGCAGAGAATTCATGATTTATAAATTATTTAGTAAATTGGCTTAATTATATTATCAAATATATTACTCATTTTGGGCGTTTTCAATACATAAACTGAATAATTGTTTGTATAAAATGATAAGGAACAATGAATGACAGTTTCAAATACCTTACGCACAATGCGGATGATAAAAACTGGGGAATGTACCTCACCGTAGCAGGTTCTGCACACGTGGAACCGGATGCTGATTATCCACCGGTGGGACATCCGACAGGTTATCATTTTAACTGGCACAACGGGAGGATCCTGCAGGAATACCAGATAAATTACATCACCGAAGGGGAAGGGCTCATGGAAACGCGTGCGGGTTCATTTCCGGTCCGCGAAGGTTCGGTCATCCTGTTGCGGCCAAATCTCTGGCACCGCTACAGACCGCTGAAAGACAAAGGATGGAAGGAACACTATATCGGATTTATGGGTGAAACTCCCACCAGGGTTTTTAATTCAAGTGAAATTCTTATAGATTCTCCTGTTATCCAGATTGGATTTGAAGAAAACATCATCCTTACTTTTCAGGAGATCCTGAATCATGTTAAGTCGGAAAAGCCAGGATTTCATCAGATCTGCAGCGGGCTGGTGATATATATACTTGGGCAGATCATTTCGAAAAAAAGGAATGCCAATTTTGTACACAGCAATGTAGAAAAGGCCATCCAGAAAGCGTGTCTTATTATACGGGATAACCCCACGCGCAACCTGAACATTGAAGAATTGGCCCGCGATCTCTATACTAATTATTCTTTGTTCCGGAGGGCATTTAAAAAATATACCGGGCTCTCGCCCATGCAATACCATACCGCGCTCCGGATGAAGCAGGCCGTCCACCTGCTTACCAATACCGAACTCAGTGTGAAGGAAATATCCTTTAACCTGGGCTTTTGTTCGGTCTTTTATTTCAGCAAGCTGTTCAAGGAGAAAACAGGGAGAACACCGAGTGAATTCAGGAGAAGTAACAGGACAACTATTTAATTTGCAAATGTGTAAATGTGCAAATGTGCAAATTGGAAAATGTGCAAATGTGCAAATGTGTAAATGTGCAAATAGAAAGCCGCTATAAAGGAATTTATACTATTTTAAATTAGTAGTGCATTGGAAATATCTAATTGAGTTATTGTTAATTAATAAATATAAAATCATGCAAAGAGAAAATCCTGTATTAGAGCTTAGCTTCCAATTTGCTTTGGATATTATTGATTTTGCAGAAAAGCTTGAAGAGAAAAGGAATTTCGTTTTATCAAATCAAGTATTACGATCAGGGACTTCAATTGGAGCTAATGTTCGTGAAGCTCAATCAAGTGAAAGCAAACAAGATTTTATTCATAAAATGAAAATCGCTTCCAAGGAAGCAGAAGAAACAGAGTATTGGCTTTTGCTATGTAAATTTTCAAAGAATTATCCCAGAGATGAAAGGTTACTGGACAAAGTATTAGAATTAAAAAAACTGCTGGGCAAAATCATCTCTTCTGCTAAAACCAATTGAGATCGATGGTAATACATTTTTTCACCATAGTATCGGCGTTTCCATTTGCACATTTGCACATTTACTAATTTGCACATTTCTCTTCTTTGCCTTATATTTATCCTACAAATAAACCCTTCAGGCCCAACATGGAAAGTGTTATCAATCCCGAACTGCAGTTGGCTTTCAACTTCGTGCAATTCACCAACCGGAACATTTTTTTAACCGGAAAGGCAGGAACCGGAAAGACCACCTTCCTGCACAATATGAAAAAAATCTCTCCCAAACGGATGATCGTGGTGGCCCCTACCGGGGTTGCTGCAATCAACGCCGGCGGAGTAACCATTCACTCCTTTTTCCAGTTGCCTTTTCACCCACACCTGCCGACGCAATACATTTCAGCGGGAGCTGGAGAAGTTTCTTCCCAACCGACGGATTCATCAAGTTTTAAGGTAAGCCGCGAAAAGATCCGTATTATGAAAAGTCTTGATCTGCTCGTAATCGATGAGATCAGCATGGTAAGAGCAGATCTTCTGGACGCTGTAGATTCGGTGCTGAGAAAATACAAGAACCGGTATCAGCCTTTTGGCGGTGTACAATTGCTGATGATCGGTGATTTGCAGCAGCTTGCACCCGTTGTTAAAGAGGATGACTGGGAGATTCTTGGAAAGTATTATCACACAGCCTTCTTTTTTGGCAGCCTGGCACTTCGCAGTACAAACTATGTGACCATTGAACTGAAGCACATTTACCGCCAGCGTGATCAGGCTTTCATCAACCTGTTGAATAAAATACGCGATAACCGGCTTGATGCTGAAACGCTGAATATATTGAATAAACGATATGATCCCAATTTCACCCCTGGTTCTGACAGCGGATACATTACACTTACCACCCACAATGCCCAGGCACAGGCTATAAATGATTCCAAACTTGAAAAGCTACCCGGCAAAGCCCGTTCCTACGAAGCCATAATCAAGGATGAATTTCCGGAATATGCTTACCCCACAGCGAATGAACTGTTTTTAAAAGCCGGGGCACAGGTTATGTTCGTTAAGAATGATATATCTCCGGAAAAGCGCTATTTCAACGGCAAAATTGGCCGGATCGAGACATTTGATGAGGATGTCATTGTTGTTCAATGCCCGGATGATGATTCGCCCATTGAAGTGGAGGTTGTGGAATGGCAGAACATGAAATACACCCTGGATGAAGAAACCAGGGAAATTAAAGAAACAGTTATCGGCACATTCACCCAGTATCCGCTTAAACTGGCCTGGGCGATAACCATTCATAAAAGTCAGGGTCTCACATTCGACAATGCTATTATTGATGCCCGGGCGGCATTTGCCCACGGTCAGGTATATGTTGCCCTGAGCCGCTGCCGAACGCTGGAGGGACTGGTACTCAGCACCCAGATTACCCGGCAGGGAATTATAAGTGATCCCACCGTATCGGGATTTGTAAGTGAGGCGGAACAGAACCAGCCCGACGAAAATACACTGGTTGAATCGAAAAAGGCATACCAGCAGTCATTGTTAGCGGAACTCTTTGATTTTGTGCTCATACAGCGGAATATTCAATATTGCCTTAAACTGCTTAACGAACACAAAGAAAGCATCGCAGACGAAATGCCGGAGAGATTTGAAAAGTTTTCCGGACTGATCAGGACCGAACTTATAGAGATATCCGTGAAGTTTAACCGGGAGGTATCCCGGTTACTGGCAATTCAGGCTGATGCAGAAACCAATATACAGCTCCAGGAAAGGATCAGCAAGGCTTGCGCATTTTTCGCGGATAAGCTTTCGGAAATATTGGCTCCGGTAATGAATGGTATATCTGTAGAAGCCGATAATAAAGCAGTCAGGAAACCGATAGCGGATGCTGTTGAAAGGATAAGGCAGGAAACCTTTATAAGATTGTCCTGTCTGGAAGCCTGCAAACCGGGTTTTTCAATAAAAAAGTATCTGGATGCAAAAACCAGGGCAGTACTTGATATGCCGGCAATAAAACCTCAGAAGACAAAATTAATTGAAGATTCCTCCGGTACAGTTCAGCATCCGGGGCTCTACAACAGGCTGAAGTTGTGGCGCGATAAACAGGCGTTACACTCGAACCTGCCCGTATACATGATCCTGCCCCTGAAAACAATTGCCTCACTTGTGAGCTTTTTACCGCAGACACCGGCATCGTTAAAAATGATAAAGGGTATGGGCAAAATGAAAACTGAAACATTTGGGAATGAACTGATTGATATCATCACAGCCTATTGCCGGGAACAGCACATTGATCCCTTACCTTCAATGCCTGTTGCAGAAAAAAAAACGGCCATCGTAAAACCCGACACAAAAAGAATCAGTTATGACCTGTTCAAAGCAGGAAAATCTGTTGTGCAAATTGCCGAAGAGCGTTTCATGGCGGTTACCACTATCGAAGGACACCTGGCCTATTTTGTGGGCACCGGTGAGCTCGATATTCATGAATTTGTCTCACCATCCATGACTGCACTGATCGCCAGTCATTTCGAAGGCAGTGGGGATTACAGGATGGGAACTGTTAAAGCGGCTCTCGGAGAACAAATATCCTGGAGCGAATTAAGGTTTGTGGTGAAACATTTGGAGCATACAAGGAAAACTAACCCGGCATGAAAATCGGACTATGTTACTATTATGCATGTTACTTTTGAAAAACTAACGGTTGATGAAGACAGTCTGATTCATTATCAGGAGTTTATACAACCCCGTTTTACTTCAGGTTTTCACCTGCATGATGAATTCGAATTGATTCTGATAGTTAAAAGTCATGGTAAGCTATATGCAGGTAGCAATGTTGCCAATTTCAATGACGGAGAGTTGTATTTTTTTGCACCCGGATTGCCCCATTGTTTTTACAATACGCAGGGCTATGAAAATGGACAGGAGTTGGCGTGTGCAATTGCAATATGGTTTAAGAAAGATTTCCTGGGATCTGATTTCTTTGAGAAAACGGAAAGTATGTTACTTAAACGGTTCATAAAAAAATCGGAAAGAGGTATACAAATTATTGATCCGTCAAAATCGCTTATTAACAGAATAATTTATTTAAAGCGCAAGAAAAATCTTGAGAAAATCTCCGAATTATTGTTAATTCTAAATGAACTATCTGTCTGTGAAAAAGTTAAACTTCTTAGTATTAGCGATATAATAGAAACCTCAAACCTCAGTGATTCCAAAATAATAAACGACGTATTCCGGTATGTAGCTGAAAATTTCATGAAAGAAATAAGCTTGGAAAAGGCTGCATTTGTGGCGAATATGCAAAAAGCCGCATTTTGCAGATATTTCAAGCGAAAAACGAAAAAAACATTTATCCAACTTGTAAATGAAACCCGCATTATGCACGCTCAAAAACTGCTCGCCGAAACAGATAAAACCGTTATTGAGGTAGCTTTTGAATGCGGGTACGAAAACACCTCCTATTTTAACCGTCAGTTCAAAATTTGTTGCCAGACTTCACC
>DATEVU010000034.1:0-22370 GCA_035258345.1 Bacteroidales bacterium | reverse complement strand
GGCTTTAAGAAATGCCGACAGTTCGTGGAAAAGCCGGTGGTATCCCTCCGCCTGATCAAGCGGGACAAAAGGATGAATATTGCCAAATTCAGGCCAGCTCATGGGCAGCATTTCAATGGCCGCATTCAGCTTCATGGTGCAGGATCCGAGCGGGATCATGCCATGGGCCAGGGAGAAATCTTTTCGTTCGAGCTGTTTGATATACCGCATCATTTCGGTCTCACAGTGATACCTGATGAACAACGCCAGTTTCATGAAATCATCCTGTCGCAGGAACTTCATATCGATCCGGATTTCAGTATCAACGGCTGTGATACGTCCTGCATATTTCCGGAGGGCTACGGAAAAGATCCCGAGTATCCGGTTAATGTCTTCCAACGTAGTGGTCTCATCGAGGCTGATGCCAACCGTTCCGGCATCGGGGTATCTGAAATTGATCTCCTTATCCAGGGCAATCACCCTGATATCATCCGCTGTGATGGCTGCGGGAAGTTTGATCCGCAAGGTATCAAAGAACATGTTGTTCTCCTGCTGATATCCCAATTCAACCAGCCTGTTATTCAGGGTGGCTGTCAACCGGTGTATCCGTGTTGCTATTTCGTTGAGTCCTTCGCGTCCGTGATACACCGCATACATACCGGCCATGCTGGCGAGCAGGGCCTGTGCGGTACAGATATTCGAAGTGGCCCTTTCGCGCTTGATATGCTGTTCCCTGGTCTGAAGCGCCATCCGCAGCGCCGGGCGGTTTTCCTTATCCACGGTGACCCCGATTATCCTGCCGGGCATATATCTTTTATAAAGCTCCCGTGTTGCAAAATATCCGGCATGAGGTCCGCCATATCCCATGGAAATCCCAAAACGCTGGGTAGAACCAACCACGATATCGGCACCCCATTGCCCGGGAGGGACAAGCAACACCAGGCTCATGATATCGGCCACCACGGCTACCGGTATTTTCCCGGCATGCGTCTGTTCAACAAACTGTGCGTAATCCCTGATCCTGCCATCTCCTGCCGGATACTGCACCAGGGCTCCGAAAACGGTGTCTTCTGGAACAAACAGGGTGAAGTCTCCGGTGATTACCGTTATGCCGAGTGCCGTTGCCCGGGTTTTAATTACCTCCAGCGTTTGGGGAAAGGTATTGCTGTCAGCAAAAAAGCAGTTTGCTGACCTGGCTACTGCTTCTTTGCTGCGCGCATTATACAGCATGATCATGGCTTCAGCCGCAGCAGTGCCTTCATCGAGGAGCGAGGCGTTTGCAATTTCCATGCCGGTAAGTTCAAGTACCACGGTCTGGAAGTTGAGCAGCGCTTCCAGCCTTCCCTGGGAGATCTCGGCCTGGTAGGGCGTATAGGAAGTATACCATCCCGGGTTCTCCAGAATATTGCGCTGGATAACCGGTGGCATCACCGTCCCATAATAGCCCATGCCGATATATGTTTTATACAGCTTATTCAACGAGGCAATTTCACGGATCTGTTCAAAATAAGCCTGTTCACTGACTCCGGGCCTGATGGCGGACGTTTCGCTTAGCCTGATGGCAGCAGGTACGGTAAGTTCTATTAGTGAATCCAGCGAATTTACTCCGATTTTGGTCAACATGGCAGGGATTTCCTCTTCGCGGGGACCGACATGCCGGAAAGCGAAATGGTTGATATTCATAGTCTTGATTGTCTGAATTTTGGTTTTAGGTCGTGATAGCCGTTTAGCCGGTATAAATTTGCAGGCAAGGATTATCTTAAAAAAGGATTTGTGTCATATTCGTGACCAATTGTCGTGGCGGGACCATGACCGGGCCATACCTTTGTTTCGCGGGGCAGCACCATGAGTTTTTCATGTATACCGCTGATAAGCAGTTCATGGTCACCCCCAAAAAGATCGGTGCGTCCGATACTGCCGTTAAACAGCACATCCCCACAGATCAGCAATGCATCGCCGGCGGAATACAGGCAAATGCTTCCTGGAGAATGGCCGGGCACATGCAGTACCTGAAATGCGGAATTGCCGAAATTCAGGTTCTCACCTTCGGTAATAAAGCGGTCGGGACCGGGTGAGGATTCAACCGTAAGTCCGAATATACCGGCAAACCTGCCGGCATGCTGCAGTTGGTACATATCATCCTTGTGGATCAGGAGCGGGCAGCCGAATTCGGATTTGGCCCATGCATTCCCCGCAACGTGATCGAAATGGCCATGTGTATTAACGATGTAAACAGGTTCGAGTGAGCGCGAAGAAATAAAATTCCGCAATTCTTCGTACTGGTCCTGGTTGTTGCATCCGGGATCAACTATAATGCATTGCCCGGTTTCGTCATAAACCACGAAAGAGTTTACTCCCAACTCATTAAAAACAAAACTCCTGACTGTGATCATAATTATCTGCTGAAAAATATCCGTATTCCTGATTATTCTTTTCCTCCCAACATGGGAACAAATACAAAAAATCCATGTTCGGACCTTACATAATCGTTTTCACCTTTTTTCTCGATGAGAGTCATCACCTGTGAACCACCGGTGCCTAGGGGCACCACCAGTCGTCCGCCCGGTTTCAGTTGCTTCAGCAGAGTATCGGGCACCTGTGGCGCCGCAGCAGTGATCAGGATCCGGTCAAAAGGCCCGTACGTAGGCAAACCCTGGTAGCCATCGCCATAAAAGAACTGGATGCGGTAATGCAATGCATTGAGCAGCGATTGCGACAACAGGTACAATTCTTTATGCCGCTCAATGGTATATACCTTCGCACCCATTTCGGCAAGCACCGCCGCCTGGTATCCCGAGCCGGTTCCCACTTCAAGTACCTTAACCATTGGGGTTATATCGAGGAGCTCCGTCTGGAAAGCAACCGTATAGGGTTGTGATATGGTTTGCCCGGCACGGATGGGAAACGCCTGGTCACGGTAAGCAAATTTAATGAATCCGCTGTCCATGAAAAGGTGTCTGGGAACCATGTTGATGGCCTTCAAAACCCTTTCGTCCGTAATTCCTTTCCCCCGGATTTCATCAACCAGTTTTTTGCGCAATCCCTTATGCTGATAGCTGTCCTCCATGTTAACTCCTCATATTGGTTCGGTTTTATCAACAAAAGTAGTTGATAAGTTCAATCTAAAAAAAATATCCGCTATTTCTAAATAATTTATGTTTGTGTAAACGCCCGGTGAATGATAAATGTAGGAATTGTTGGTTCTTTTTCGGCTATCAACAAGCATACAAATGCATTGGGCAAAATTCCCGATACCCGAATTACCGGCCGGTGGATCCCCGAAGACGGCGGGGATACCGCACTTGAATTTGAAACCGGCAATTCATGCATCCACCCCGAAGAATTGGCTGAAAATTCAGATGCCCTGATCATAACCGGCAGTGGAAGGTTTTGCAGCAGCCTGGTCGTTGCAGCTCTCCGCAAAGCGAAACACGTTTTCCTGTATCCGGCTGTGCTGAATTCGGTGAACGAAGCCAACCAGCTGATCAAGCTGGCCCGGGAGGCAAATGTGATTCTGAAAGCAGGAAAAACCGGGAAGACAGATGCAAGGGGATTGACGGATGCCATACATGATCCGTCAGGGATCAGCATGGTTGAATTGCAGCACTACCATAGGTTATCGGATGCCGATAACCATCATACCATATCAGAAGCCCTGCTGACTGATCTCGAAATAGTGAACAGCCTGATCCGGGCACGGGTGATTTCCATAAAAGCCAAAGGTCTTTGCATGCTTTCACCCCAACCAGAGATTATTAATGCCCGGCTTGAATTTGACAATGGTTGTGCGGTGAATTACAACTGCAACCTGGTAGCTGCCCAGAATGAATTCCTGGGCACCGTTGTTCTGAATAACCGTATCCTCAAGTATAATTTTATTACCCATGAATTAACCAACTGGTTTATTCACCGGATTAACAATCAGGATGAAAATCCCATCCTCACGGAAAGCCGGCGTGTGGAACATACCGATTTGCTGGCCACTGAATTATCTGATTTTCTGAATAACATCCATTCCGATCAGGCTTTTTTGTCACTGCGTGACAGTGGATTTGAAGCTTTTCTGCTGGCCGACCGCATTCTCGAAAAAGTTATGAAAACACTGGTCAGGTGTACCTGACCGGGGAAGGTTTATTCGTGAAATTCAGGATATTCTGTCAAAATTCATTATCCATTCATAACTTAATCCTATTTTTGCAGGGAACCACCTGTTAGTTTTTTACCATGAGTCCTATGCCAGTTTTATGAGCAGGAAATTGCAATTACTGAAATACCTGCTGGCTGATTTTATTTCAGCTATTACGAGCTGGTGTGCTTTTTTTGCATACAGGAAATACGTTTCCGACTTAACACCCGCCGGCATTAATACGCTGGCAGATCCCGACCGCCAGTTCCATACCGGGTTGTTCATTGTTCCCTTCTTCTGGTTGTTCCTCTATTACATTTCAGGCTATTACAGCGATGTCTTCCGGAAATCGAGATTATCTGAAATCTGGATAACTTTTGGCAACACATTCATAGGCACAATTTTTCTGTTTTTGGTTTTCAATCCTGTCGGAGCAAATTATATCAACCCTTCGCACGCCTATTCGCTTTACCTGTATTTGTTCATTTTTCATTTTATCCTCACCTATTTCCCCAGGATAATAATCACTACGGTTACAACGCACAGGGTCCACCGCGGAGAGTTAGGATTCAATACACTGATGATCGGGAGCAATGAAAAAGCAGTTGACACCTTTCTGGAAATGCGAAGCCAGAAAAGTGGAAGCGGCAATAAATTCATCGGATTTGTGCATGTGCACGAAAATATGAAGAATATGCTGAACAGCTACCTCCCGCACCTGGGAAGCCTGGAAAACATCCGGGGCATTATCTCCGATAAAAAGGTGGAGGAAGTCATTATTGCGATTGAATCATCGGAACACGATATGATCAACCGTATTATCAATAAGCTTATTGATGCCGATGTGGTCGTTAAAGCCATTCCCAGTATGTACGACATACTTACCGGCCGTGTACGGATGAATTCGATACTGGGAACACCGCTGATCTCTGTGTCGCACAACCTTATGCCTGCCTGGCAGGAAAATGTAAAGAGCTTCCTCGACTACGTCATTTCCGCCCTTGCGCTGCTGATTTCCTTGCCGGCAATTATTTTTATTATCATTGGTATCAAACTCACTTCCAAAGGACCGGTATTTTACAGCCATGAGCGTATCGGCAGGTACGGAAAGCCATTCATCATCTATAAATTCCGGTCGATGTATTACCAGGCTGAAAAGAACGGCCCTGAGCTTTCTTCAAAAAAAGATGAACGCATAACCCCTTTCGGGAGATTTATGCGCAAGGCCCGGCTGGATGAAATTCCGAATTTTTTGAATGTGATTATGGGTGATATGTCACTCGTGGGACCCCGGCCCGAGAGAAAATATTATATTGACCAGATCGTTAAGCAAGCCCCGCATTACCTGCATCTGCTTAAAGTTAAACCGGGGATTACCTCATGGGGCCAGGTAAAATATGGCTATGCCGAAAATGTGGACCAGATGATCCAGCGGCTCAAATATGACCTGATCTATCTCGATAACATGTCCCTTTTTGTGGATTTTAAGATCATCATCTATACCATCCTAACCATAATCAAGCGGAAGGGGATATGAGGAAGAATGTTGTGGGTTGTGGGTTGTCGGTTGTGGGTTGTGGGTTGTCACGTACTGACTAACGGAAACCGATGCAAAGGTATATACCCGGGACCTTCCGGGTTTAACCTGCTTTCATACAGCACAATGTATTCAATCCGCTGTTGCTGAAAAATTACATCCTTGTTGAGGGTGATCAGCTGGATAAGCTGGTTCTGTTGTCGCAATTGCTTAATCCTGCCCAGGGTCAGATGGGGTGAAAACACACGGTTTTCCGGCTCAAAACCGTATTCCGGCAATGACTTGTCAATTTCCTTTTTGATTTGCTGAAACGGGGCACTCTCCCTGCATCCGATCCAAATTACATGGGGATCATGAACACTCTTAAAAACGCCCAGGGTTTCCAGGATCAGGTTAAAGGCAATATGGCCGGCCATTGGTTTTTGAAGTCCGTTAACCAGCTGCGGGATAACCTCTTCCGGGGTATCGCCAAGAAAACTGAGGGTAAGGTGCATTTGATCCGGGTCCACCCACTTGATCCTTTCTTTCCGAAGTCGTTTCCGAACCAGTTCGATGGCTTCCTTCAGGCGGTCACCCGGTTTAATGTCAACAGCTATAAACAGTCTTTTCATGCTACTCGTCCCTTGTCCCTCGTCCCTTGTCCCTTGTCCCTTGTCCCTTGTCCCTTGTCCCTATAACTGTCCTTTTTCAATCATAATCATGATCTCATTGATCATTTTGTCCTCTCCTTCCGCATCAAACTCGGTTTTGAGATTCGATCCGAATATACGGGCAATGGCTTGCCAGAATACTGCCTGGAACGATCCCCGCAACTCCTTTACAACCGTATAGGAAGTTTCGCTGGTTTCACGGTCGATGAGCTTGATAAGGATCCTGCCCTGGGTAATTGTCATATTTGTGAGATCTTCTTCATATTGCTTCAGGAGCTCTTCCTCTACCTGTTTTATATACTCACGTTGTTCCTTCCCGGTTTTCAGGGTCTGAAGATGTGCATTTACCACGCCGAATTTTTCACCGGCGAGCTTTGCATAGGGATATACTTTCTTCACATTGTAGATTAGCCTTCGGTATTGCCGGAGATCGCGGGTGGCGGCAGAACGCCTCCGGGGATGTATAACAGCCTCCTCCAGGGTGGATACAAGGATGGTGTCCCCGTTCTCAACCAGAGCATAAACAGGTTGTCCGCCCAGCATCATAGGAATGGTATCCTGTGCGTCAACCGGCAGAAAAAACAACAGAAGCATGCATGCAACAATGGAATACCTGAACATACGACCCGGTTTAATCAGTTTATGTGCCAACCCTGACATTTTAATAAACGGAAAATTTTGCCTAATGTTTGCTTAAATGTTGTCCTGCATGGCAAATATAGGAATTTGTGCAAGGTAAATTACCTTTGTAAAACTACCACAGTTATCAGGTAATTGTTAATTTTACCCAAAAACAAGGATGGACAAGACTGACAGAAAATATAAGAATGGAGAGATAACTGTATTCTGGCAGCCGAAAAAATGTATTCATGCCACTACCTGTTACCGTGAGCTGATTGAGGTTTTCAATCCGCGGAAAAGACCCTGGGTGAATATGAACGGCGCTTCCACCTCCGAGATTATCCGGGTGGTGAAACTATGCCCTACCGGAGCGCTTACTTACAAAAACAACGCTGATACCGAAACGGGAAATGCCGGTACCGTCACATCTTCGGTGCATGAGGTAACGGCTGAAGTACGGGTAATGGAAGACGGACCGCTGGTACTTAAGGGCACCTTTGCCCTGTTTGATACCGATGGTAAAGAACTAAGGCATATGAAAATGCTATCCTTGTGCCGGTGCGGGGCCACGAACAATCCGCCTTACTGTGATGGAACCCACCGGAAGATCGGTTACACCGGAAAATAGAACAGCTTATGGATGAGGAAAATTCAAAACCGCAAAACGGCCCCGAAGTAAGGGTGCTTAAGGATGGTCCCATCCGGTTAAAAGGGACATTCACTTTCAGGGATTCCTCGGGCAAGATCACGACCGGAGAGCAGGAAATTTTTTTGTGCCGTTGCGGCGGATCGGCGAACAAGCCTTATTGCGACGGAACGCACAAAACAAGGGGTGTTCAGAATTAAACATTTTTCCGAACCAGGTCAGCCGCATCCTGCAATGATATGGCCGAGAAAACCTTCAGACCCGAATTGTCGATCAGGTCTTTCGCCTCAATGGCATTGGTGCCCTGTAACCGTACAATGACAGGAACACATACGGTTCCAAGTGATTTGTAGGCATCCACCACGCCCTGTGCAACCCGGTCGCACCGGACAATCCCTCCAAAAATATTAATGAGTATGGCCTTCACGTTGTGGTCCTTGAGAATTATCCTGAAACCGGCTTCTACAGTTTGTGCATTTGCTGTGCCGCCTACATCGAGGAAATTGGCAGGTTCACCGCCCGAAAGCTTGATGATATCCATGGTGGCCATGGCCAGACCGGCGCCATTCACCATGCACCCTACATTACCGTTCAGCTTGATGAAATTGAGGTTGTGCTTTGAAGCCTCGGTTTCAGCCGGATCCTCTTCGTTCAGGTCACGCATCTCTTCATACTCGGGATGCCTGAACAAGGCATTGTCATCGAGATTTACCTTGGCATCGGCTGCATAGATAAGATCGTTGGAGGTTTTTACTACCGGATTTATCTCGAAAAGTGAGGCATCGCTGCCAATATAAGCTTTGTAAAGGGCCGTGACAAATTTTGTCATTTCCTTATAAGCTTTTCCCTCCAGGCCAAGGTTGAATGCGATCTTCCTGGCCTGGTAAGGCTGAATGCCAACAGCCGGATCGATCCCCTCTTTAAATATAAGGTGCGGGGTTTTTTCGGCAACGGCTTCAATATCCATACCGCCTTCGGTTGAATACATTATAATATTGCTGCCGGTGGAACGGTTTAACACAACGCTCATGTACAATTCCCGGACGGGACTATTACCCGGATAATAAATATCCTGCTGGATAAGCACTTTACTCACCTTCTTGCCTTCGGGACCCGTTTGGGGAGTTACCAGCTGCATACCGAGGATATCACCGGCCAGCTTTTTCAATTCGGGAAGGGTGCGGGCAAGCTTCACACCCCCGCCCTTACCTCTGCCGCCTGCATGGATCTGTGCCTTGATAACCCAGCTGGTTGCACCGGTCTTTTCCTGCAGTTCCATGGCTGCCGATTCGGCTTCCCCTGCATCATCAACTACGATCCCGGCGGGAACGGCAACACCGAATTTACTGAGTATGGCTTTGCCCTGATATTCGTGGATATTCATGGTGAAATAAATTATCATTAAATTCAGCCTACGAAAATATTTATTTTTTTCCATCTATTGTTATCATTGCATGTATTTCAACAACACGAAGGTCCGTCATGAAGAAACTATTGAACGAAGAGCTCAACCGTAAAACAATTGAGGAATTCAAGATTGCCGGGAAGTACCCGGTGATGGTTGTGCTGGACAATGTCAGAAGCCTGAACAATATCGGTTCGGTGTTCCGTACCTGTGATGCTTTTCTGGTTGAAGGGATCTGTCTCTGCGGGATAACGGCAACACCGCCGCACCGTGAGATCAGCAAGACTGCACTGGGTGCAACGGAATCAGTGAGCTGGCAGTATTTTGATACCACAGCAGGGGCTATCAGCACGTTGCACAACCACGGATACCGGATATATGCCGTAGAACAGACCGTTCACAGCGCTGCCCTTCATGAATTCAGCATCTCACGCGAAGAAAAATACGCCCTTGTTTTTGGTCATGAGATAAAAGGCGTTGAACAGGAAGTAGTTAACAGGTGCGACGGAGCTATCGAGATTCCGCAGCATGGCACCAAGCATTCGCTGAATATAGCCGTGAGTGCCGGGATTGTGTTGTGGGAGTTCTTCAGGTTTTATCAGAAAGGGTTTTAGGCTATAGGCTATAGGCGAAAGGAAGAAAAAAAAGACGGCTTGCGGCCGTCTTTTTCTGTAGGTTTTTGAGCTATTCCTTACTGGAGCAGCTGTTTGAATGCATCGTTATCAGCTAATTTCAGGAATTCAGCATCCTTTGCAGCATATGCTTTTACCTTTGCATCAAGGCTGACAGCAGTACGCAAGTTGTTGATAACACCGTCGGCATTACCACCGCGGGCATTGGCAACTGCCTTCAGGTAATAAACCCAGCCGTCCTTTACATCGCCCAGTTCGTTGAGGGTAGCAATAGCTTTGTCATTGCTGCCGTTCAGCATTTGTGCAAGAGCAGCATTGAATGAGGGTTTGTTGCCGAAATAGTTGACAGCGGCGGCATAGTCGCCCTGTTTTACCTTGATGATACCCAGGTTATAACTTACTGCATCACCGGCGCTCATTGCACCTGTAAGAATTTCCTCAGCAGCTTTCAGATCACCGTCAGCAAGGGCTACAGCACCCAGGTTGGCATTAACGGTGGGATTGTCCTTAATGGCCTTGGCAGCCTGAAGGGATGCTTTTGCATCGGCAGTTTTACCTTGCTGCATATACACCATACCCAGGTTGTTCTTTGCCCTTACGCACTGCGGGAAATTATCGGATGCAGCTTTGTATATGGCAGCCTTTTCATTCAGGTTTTCGGTGAGTGTGGCAGCATATAAAACTTCTTCCAGGTTCAGTGCTTTGGCATCATTGAGCCCAAGATTGAGCAATTCATCATCATTTTTACCAACCACGTCAATATCAACGCTCATCACGGAACGACGAAGCTTCGGAAGAACTTCCTCGGCAAGTTCGGAATAGGCACTGGCAATATTCTTGATTTCCTTTTCCCTGACAACCGGGTCGGAATACATGGAAAGCACGCGCAGGATCAGTTCCTTATCCTGAACATCGGATTTTTCCAGTTCGGTCTTAAATCCTTCCCAATCCTCGGGAGTAGTCATTTTGCTGAGGAATTCGGCTGCTTCGGCTTCGGTGATCTTTTTGTCTTTCAAAGCTTTCTTAAAATATTTTTCAGCAGATGATCCCCGGTTTACGGAAAGCTTTTCATTCAATTCGAGTGCACCATCAGGAGATGCATAGGCGGAAATTTTAGCCCCCTTGATCTGCTTGTTGGGAGTAGCTTTTGCATCAACGATCTGCTGTTCAAAAGCAACAATGTCTTCAGACCTAAGTTCAGCTCTGCGGACATCGGCTTTATTGATAACGTAATGGATATCAGCCGTGTAAGTTTCAGGAATGATCCTCTCAAAATTGTCATTCATACCAATGGTTTTCGGGTCGACCATTACCAGGGTGGGTGTTGCCACAACACCATCGGCAATTTTAACCGATCCGAATTCCACCGGGTCGCCTTCTTTAATTCTGGCAGAGTAACTGATTATCAGCTCGGATTTCATCATTTCCGGCGTGTAGGGAAGTGTGCCGTTATAAGAGTAGCTTCCGCCGGTGTAGGCGATTACCTTATTATTGGCTTCCACTTTTTCTCCCTGTAAGGTAGTGGAGGGATATGCAACCTCGCCGCCTTCGTATTTCAAAACCGGAGTAGCTACAACAACTGCTTTCTTGTTGAAGTACTTCTCGGGAAAGCTCACATCTCCGGAGACTTTAACTTCGCCGGCATGTGTTTCAAGTGGATTGGGTTTAACGGAATATTCAACTGTGGGGGCCTCATCCCTCATTTTGGAGAGACCTGCACAACCGCTTATCAGTAAAGCGGAAACAGCGAAAATGGATAGGTAGTTCAGTCTAGTTTTCTTCATGATTGTTAATATTTGATTTAAAGTTCAATAAAAAAGATGTGTAATAATATGGAGTTTATAAAGTTACGAATGTTTTTCGATTTATGAAAATTTCACCTGTACGGAAATAATTAAGATACAAAGATAATAAAAAAAATAATTACGTTTAGGCTCAACCGCATGATGTATTATTTCAATTGCTGTCACAAAGATTCACAATAATCGGGCCAAAAATAAAAACAGCTCCTACCCTTTTACCAGTAAGCGTTTCATACTTTTATCCCAGGTGCATTTTCAGGTAATAAAAAACAGCATTGCCAGCAAAAAATTCCGGTGTATGCGGAAATTATTGCTGGCAATACAGTTGTGTAACCCGGAACACTGGTAATTAATCCCTGCGTTCCCTGGGTCCCCTGTGATCGCGGCGATCCCTGCCGTCCCGCGAATCCCGTCTTCCGTCCCTGGAGTCTCTGGAGTCTCTGGAGTCTCTGGAGTCTCTTGGGCGAGGATTATGGGCCTGGGGTACGAATCCTTCGGGAACCGGCAACAATACTTTCCGGGACAAGCTTAGCTTGTTGTTTTTAGTATCGATATCAAGGAGCTTAACTTCCACTTCATCGCCTTCCTTCAATACATCTTCAACATTTTCCACCCTCTGCCAGTCGATTTCCGAAATATGCAGCAATCCCTGCTTTCCGGGTAAAATTTCAACAAACGCGCCGAAAGTCTGAATACCCTTTACGATGCCTTTGTATATCTTGCCTGCCTCAGGCTGTTCAACAATACCGTTAATCCGGGCAATGGCAGCGTCAATGGATGATTTATCCACAGCAGAAACACTGATCACACCCCTGCCATCGGTTTCTTCGATATTAACCACGGCGCCGGTTTTAGCCTGGATATCCTGGATAACGCGACCACCGGGTCCGATAACAGCACCGATAAGTTCTTTCGGGATGATAATTTCAACCATGCGCGGAACGTGAGGCTTATAATCTGCCCGGGGCTCCGGTATGGCTTCCACCAGTTTGTCCAGGATATGAAGTCTTCCAATGTGGGCCTGGGCCAGCGCTTTCTTCAGCACTTCATGGGTAAGTCCTTCCACCTTGATATCCATCTGGGTGGCGGTAATACCGTCACGTGTGCCTGCCACCTTGAAATCCATATCTCCGAGATGATCTTCATCACCCAGGATATCAGAAAGAATGGCATATTTACCCGATTTTGCATCTGTGATCAATCCCATAGCAATACCCGAAACCGGTTTGGCAATCTTAACACCGGCATCCATCAGCGCCATAGTACCGGCACAAACCGTTGCCATGGAAGATGATCCGTTTGATTCGAGAATATCGGAAACCACACGGATAGCATAGGCATTATCTGCCGGGATCATGCGTTTCAAAGCCCTGTGGGCCAGGTTGCCGTGACCAATTTCGCGGCGGCTGAGACCACGTGATGGTCTTGCCTCACCGGTGGAGAACGGCGGAAAATTATAATGCAGCACGAATTTCTCAATGCCCTGGATCATCACTTCGTCAATTTCTTTTTGATCAAGCTTGGTTCCCAAAGTAACGGAGGCGAGTGCCTGGGTTTCACCCCGGGTGAACACTGCCGAACCATGGGCCGAAGGCAGATAATCAACATCACACCATATTGGACGGATTTCAGTGGTTTTACGCCCGTCAACACGATGACCTTCGTCGAGGATAAGCTTGCGAACAGCCTCTTTCTCCACATCATGGAAATACCGGTTGATGAGGGTTTCCTTTATTTCGGTTCCTTCCGGGAATGCGGCGATAAATTCCTTTTTTACCGCATCCAGTGCATCATGACGCTCATGTTTTGCCGTGATGTTTTTGGCAATCTGGTAAAACTTATCATAACCTTCATTCCAGACTTTTTTCCGAAGCTCTTCATCATGAACTTCATGAGAATATTCGCGTTTCTGACTTTTTCCTGCCTCTTCCATCAGATTGAGCTGTGCCTTGCAATGAACCTTGATGGCTTCATGTGCAAATTTAAGTGCATCAAGCATATCCTCTTCCGAAACCTCGCTCATCTCACCTTCCACCATGATAATATTCTCTGAAGTGGCAGCAACCATGATATCCATATCCGAATTGCCCAGTTCGCTGAATGTAGGATTGATTATGAACTTACCGCCTACCCGTGCTACCCTTGCCTCGGAAATAGGTCCGTTAAAGGGAACATCCGAAACCATTAAGGCTGCTGATGCCGCCAGACCTGCCAGCGCATCGGGCATGGTGTCCTTGTCGGCCGATATCAGCATAACATTCACAAAGGTCTCGGCATGAAAATCATCGGGAAAAAGAGGCCTGAGGGCACGGTCGATCAACCGTGATATCAGTATCTCGGAGTCGCCCGGTCTCCCTTCTCTTTTTAAGAAACCTCCGGGAAAGCGTCCAACAGCGGCAAACTTCTCTTTGTATTCAACCTGCAGGGGCATATAATCACTGTCAGGTGCGGCTTCCCTGGCTGAGACCACCGTGGCAAGCAGCATGGTGTTACCCATTCTGACAACTGCCGATCCGTCGGCTTGTTTGGCCAGCTTACCGGTTTCTATTGTAATTGTTCTTCCGTCCTCAAGGGTAACGGTTTTTTGAATTGTCTTAAACATATTAAATTGAATTAAATAAATGAATGGCCCGGAGGGCCATATATGAAAAGAAAAAGGCAATTTCAGAATTGCCCTTTTTCTTATTTCCTTTACTATTTACGCAGGTTGAGTTCTTTTAATATCGAACGGTATCTTTCAATATCCTGAATGCGGAGATAATCGAGAAGCCTTCTGCGCTTACCAACCAGCCTGAGCAAGGCACGCTGTGTTGAAAAGTCCTTTTTACTCACCTTGAGATGCCCGGTCAGGTGATTAATCCTTTCGGTGAACAGCGCAATCTGACTTTCAGCAGCACCGGTATTGGTTTCTGATTTACCGAATGACTTAAAAATTTCTCTTTTCTTTTCCGATGTTAAATACATAAGTTCTAATTAATTACACTTCTTCAAAATTCGAATTGCAAAAGTATTTATTTTTTTTCATAATTCAATAAATTTATGGAAAAAGTTTCCCGTATCATATCCCGGAGGTAATAATACTGGTTCCCACCGAACAGGCCAGGCATCGTTTGCGGCCGCAGTAGCTGTTGGCCATCTGCAGGATCCCCTGGCTGTAAAAAGCTGAGGCGGGTATTATCCCCGTGTTACTCCACCGCGAAACAAGACGGTTTTTTTCGGGTGGCAGCTGATTCAGCCATTCCAGTGCTCTTTCCTTGCGCTCTTCAGCTCCGGTTCTCTGACCATACACGAATACAAAGGGAACCACTGCATTGATCACAATAGTTTGAAACGCATCCGTTCCGAGTTTTTTTGTTTTAACAGGAGAAACGGTTTCAAAGGTATAATGGCTATCCCAGAATTCAGAGGCCTGAACTGTAAAAAGCTGCTGCAATTCGCTTATCTCGTTGCATTCCAGTACTCTTGAGAATAATCCCCCGGCCCTGACAAGGACAGCTGCGAACTGGGCGATCCTGACTGTTGGGAAATTTACGGGCCTGAGCCTGAGAAATTTCCACAGGTGGCCGCCGATAGGTTTCAGCCCGTATTTTCTGCGGAAATGCAGGTATTCTTTGCGCAAGGATGAATAATAGCCGGCATACAAAGCAGGATCGTCCAGGAAACCGGCCTGACCCATCAGCAATGCTTCAACCTGGAACACGCTGTCGCGGCTACGCGCCAGTTGCATCAGGGAAACGGATTTTGCCATCATCTCGAAAGGAATGGCGTTCAAACCGAAACCAAAGCTGCGGGCCAGTCCGATGTAAAAGGCCTCCTCCCAGCTGTTCCTGTACTGGTCCAGCAATACACTGATATAATGCGCCTTTTGCTGCAGTCTTTCAACAACCAGTGAATTCAACCACAGCTCAAACAGGAACGTATCCACCTGCATGATCTTGTCACGGCAGGGCAACCAGTCCTTATGGCCCAGGAGCCTGCTGTAGTTTTCAAAAAGCGTATTGTTAAAATGCAGTTCGGCAGTAGGGACAATTTCTCCCGTGGGTCTTTTTATAACCTGATCATGGAGATAAACAACATGAAGTATGACGTTATCATAAGCCCTGTCGGTGTGGTGCCGGTGACTCAGCCAATCCGATGAGCGGATATGAATTTCAACATTCCCGGCCCAGGTTGTAGTACCGATCTTAACACGGGCATTCAGGAAATCCGGACCTGCATTGGTATTATGCTCACCCATGCTTATTACCTGAACCGTGTCACCGGTATCGGTAATCAATCCGTTCGGGTCAAACAGCCCGTATTTCCAGATAAAGTGTAGAAAATCCTCGGTCATGGTATAACGTATATAATAACAGTATAATAACCTAACAATCCAATAACTCCCACAACCCCAAACCTCAAACCCCAAACCTCAAACCCAGCACCTCCCCCATCTGCTGTTGCACTTCCCGCGCCTTCTCCCTTGCAGCCGCTGCAAACCGATCTGATGAGTCGGCATAAATGATCGCCCGGGATGAATTAACAATGAGCCCACACCGGCTGTTAAGTCCGTAACCGGCTACCTCGGCGAGATCACCGCCCTGGGCACCAACGCCGGGGATCAGCAGAAAATGATCCGGAACGATCTCCCTTACCTTTACCAGATTAGCGGCTTTTGTGGCACCTATAACATACATCATATTATTGCTGTTGCCCCAGTTTAGCGACTTCTTCAGCACCGATTCAAAAACATGTTCATTTTTCCTGGAGGCAAGCATCTGGAAATCCTCGGCTCCTTTATTTGAAGTCAGGGCCAACAGGATAACCCATTTTCCGGCATAATCAAGGAAGGGAAGAACTGAATCTGATCCCATGTAGGGAGCCACCGTAACGGCATCGCAGTTGAGGTGCTCATAAAAGGTCTCTGCGTATTTGCGCGATGTATTGCCGATATCACCGCGTTTCGCATCAGCGATGACCATGATGCCGGGGTAATTCCTGCGGATATGGTCCACGGTAAGTTCAAGCTGCCGCCAGCCTGCAGTTCCCAGGCATTCATAAAAAGCCACATTGGGCTTGAACGCAACAACCAGATCATGGGTGGCATCGATGATGCGGCGGTTAAATTCGAAAACCGGAAATTCTTCATGCAGCAGGTGTCGTGGCAGTTTAGCCATTTCAGGATCGAGACCCACGCACAGGAAGCTCTTTTTACGGATAATCTCACCAAATAATTGTTCTGCTGTCATGTTATGATTTTTTCTCAGGCCATGGCATTCACCTTAAGCCGTTCGGCATTCTCTGCCATCTGCAGCTGACTGATCAGCTCATGGATATTGCCGTCGAGAATGCTTGGAAGATTATATATGGTAAGGTTTATGCGGTGATCGGTAACCCGGCCCTGGGGGTAGTTATAGGTCCGGATCTTGGCCGACCGGTCGCCCGTGGAAACCATGGTTTTGCGCTGACTGGCAATATTATCCAGATGTTTCTGGTATTCGAGGTTGTACAGCCGTGTCCGTAATTCCGACATGGCCTTTTCAAGATTCTTGATCTGTGATTTCTGATCCTGGCACGAAACCACCACCCCGGTCGGAACATGGGTAAGCCGCACGGCAGAATAGGTGGTGTTAACCGATTGTCCGCCGGGGCCTGAAGAACAGAACCTGTCGATGCGGATATCCTCCTGTTTCACCTCTACGTCAAATTCTTCTGCTTCGGGCAACACAACCACCGATGCCGCCGAGGTATGTATCCTGCCCTGGGTTTCTGTTTGCGGAACCCGCTGAACGCGGTGAACTCCCGATTCGTATTTAAAAATTCCGTATACACCTTCTCCCCTGACATTGATGATAATTTCCTTATACCCGCCGGCAGTTCCTTCGGTAAAATTGGTGACCTCCATCTTCCAACCCTTCTGCTCGCAAAATTTCGTGTACAGGCGGAACAGGTCCCCGGCAAAAATGCTGGCCTCATCACCTCCGCTACCGGCCCGGATTTCGAGTATGGCATTCTTGCTGTCCTGTGGATCGGCAGGGAGAAGAAGTATTTTCAACCGTTCTTCCATGGCTCCAACCTTTCCGTTCAATTCG
Source organism: Bacteroidales bacterium (assembly GCA_035258345.1). Lineage (GTDB taxonomy): Bacteria > Bacteroidota > Bacteroidia > Bacteroidales > UBA10428 > UBA5072. The sequence continues at coordinate 4,901 of DATEVU010000034.1, read as the reverse complement.
TCGAGTTCAGCTTTCGCCATTTCACGCATCTCTTCCTCTTTCTCAACAGCAAGAATTTCCTTGGTCGAATCAATATTGCTCAGGGCATTTTTATATTCCTTGTAGGCCTCGATAACAGGACCCAGTTCTTTGTATTCCTTGTTCAGCAGGATGAATTTTTTCATGTCATCCATTACATCATGCGCTGTCAGCATTCTGCCGACTTCCTCATAACGGTCCTTAACGATCTCGAGCTTATCTAAAATCAGACTCTTCCCCATAAATTGAATAATTAATCGAATTTAAAGTTAATAAGTAAACGTACCGAACTCACTCGTAATGGTAAGTTTTTCCCCGTTACAGGGCTCGGCACGGCCCACTATCCTGGCATCAATACCCAGGTTATGAGCCATTCCAATGATTTCCGGTGCAAGACCGGCCCGGGTGTATATCTCAAACCGGTGTCCCATGTTGAATACCTCGTACATTTCGTCCCAGGATGTGTCCGATGAATCATGGATCATGCGGAACAGGAGCGGAAGTTCAAACAGGTTATCCTTAATGATGTGGAGGTCTTCGATAAACTTCAGCACTTTGGTTTGTCCCCCTCCGGTGCAATGGATCATCCCGTGGATCTCCGGCCTGAACTTGTCCAGTACCTGCCTGATAAGGGGGGCATATGTACGTGTGGGCGAAAGCACCAGTTTGCCTGCATCGATGCCGATACCCTCCATTTCCCGGGTAAGATGGTACTTCCCTGTGTAAACAAGCGATTTGGGGATCAGATCATCATAGGACTCTGGGTATTTCTCGGCGAGAAAATTCACAAAAACATCATGTCTCGCGGAAGTAAGGCCGTTACTGCCAATACCGCCGTTATAGGAATCCTCATAAACCGCTTTGCCCGATGAAGCCAGACCGATGATAACATCCCCCGGACGGATGTTGGTTTCAATCACCTCCGACCGCTTCATGCGGCAGATCACGGTGGAATCCACTATAATGGTACGCACAAGATCACCTACATCGGCAGTTTCACCACCGGTAAGGTGTACGCGCACACCCCATGATGCAAGTTTTTGTATGGTCTCATCAAACCCTTTGAGAATATGCATGAGGACGTCACCCGGGATCTTATGCTTGTTTCGGCCAATGGTGGATGACATCAGTATATTGTCGGTGGCTCCCACGCATAGCAGATCGTCGATATTCATGATCAGCGCATCATGCGCGATCCCCTTCCATACCGTATAATCACCGGTTTCCTTCCAGTAAATATAAGCGAGTGATGATTTGGTCCCGGCACCGTCGGCATGCATAACATTGCAATACGCCTCGTCACCGCCCAGAAAATCCGGCAGTATCTTGCAGAAAGCATTTGGAAAAAGTCCCCGGTCAAGATCCTTTATGGCACGATGAACGTCTTCCTTCTGTGCAGAAACGCCACGTTGATTATATTTGGAGGTATGGGCCATGAAATGAGTTGTGATTGATCAAGCGGTGCAAAGTTAATAAATCTAAACGAAAAAACCCCGCTACGGGCGGGGTCATCTAAACACCTAACTCATTTAACCAAACCCAAAAACCCTAATTGTAGCCTACACCCAGGGAACTCATCAGTCGCTTCCGGGTAAAGAATATCCGGCTTTTCACAGTACCGATCTTGAGCCCCAGGTTATCGGCAATTTCTTTGTATTTGTATCCCTGCAGGTGCATGTTGAAGGGAACTTTAAACTCATCTTCCAGCTGGTTAATGTGGTGCTCAATCTCTTTTGCCGAAACCGATGACTCCGGATTCTCTATTCCCGACTCCCGGTTCAGGTTCAGGTAATACAGATCATCGGTATGATCAAAAGTGGTATTTGCCTTGATCAGCCTGCGATAATTATTTATGAAAGTGTTTTTCATAATGGTAAATGTCCATGCTTTGAGATTGGTATCATCGGCAAATTTGTCACGATAAGAAATGGCTTTTACAAAAGTCTCCTGCATAAGATCACGGGCATCTTCCATGTTGGAGGTAAGGCTTAAGGCAAACCTTTCCAGACTGTCGCTGAGACTTGTCAACTGATAATTAAACTCTATTGCAGTCATGGCTAATTTTTTGTTATATTTTTGTTCATCAAAATTAATTATTCTTTAAACATTGTCCAAATTATTTTTATTTAGATTAAATATAATTAGTTAATTTTCTGTTAAATAACAGACCTAATAAAAATATTAAATAATTGAAATATCAAGCCAATAATGCAATATAGCACCTTCGTTCCAAATAAATTCTAAATAACATATAGCGTTAAAACTGTGTTAAATTTGTGTTTAATAATATGAACATTGCGTCCAACATTCTAATTTACGATATTATTATCCTTAATCTAAGACCCTTCCATATTTCGGGCATAAAATTGCTGCACAAGCTCACAGCACGAAATAACAAAAACAGGCTATTGGGGCAACCGCTGAAGCTCTTTGAGGAAATCCGCCGGTGAAGAAACTATGTGAATGTTGGGGGGAAGTTCGTTGGAAAGACCCATGGATTGGGAACCCGATAAAAATATGACCTTTTCCCTGAACTTTTCGGAAAGTGCCCTGGCATACCTGTCCAGGTCCTTGCCGTTGAAAGAGGTAATGAAAGCTGTAACCAGGTAATCTATCTGTCGAATCCGGACAACTTCCATAATATCCGGAAGCGGAACGGATTGTCCGAGGTAAATGGTGTGGTTGCCCCGCTTTTTGGCCATGTAGCAAAAGAACAACAACCCAATTTCATGCAGCTCGCCTTCCGGAAGAAAGAAAACAAAGCGCTTTGAATCCGGCTTTTCAGCAATGACAAGACCGTCGATGGCCACGAAAAACTTCTGCCTTACCAGGTTTGAAATAAAATGTTCCTGTGCGGGGTTAATTGATCCGGTCTGCCACATGACCCCTATCCTTACAAAAAACGGATACAATACGCGTGTTACAGTTTCCTCGAATCCGAACTGAATAATGGCCCGGGCCAGTACCTTTTCAAACCTGAATTCATCGAGGTCGATCATGGCAAGGGTAAGACTTTCAAGCTGGCTTTCGGTATCGGTTACATCCAGGGTAAACTGATTGATTTTCTGGATGATCTCTTCATGAGAAAGCTGGGCGATCCTGCTTATCTTTATGCCATTGCGGTTGAGAATGGAGACATTCAGAAGCTTTTTCAGCTCAGTGTCGCAATACGTACGGATATTTGTTGACGTACGCTCGGGCGCAATAAGTCCATACCGCTTTTCCCATATGCGGATAGTATGTGCTTTTATGCCCGATAAATTTTCTAGTTCACGTATCGTGTACGCAGCCATCACCCGGTCAGTTTTCGAAGTAAACAAGCGTTAATTAAAAAAGTTCAGTATTTGATCATCCGCCGGTTTTGTGTATAATGAATAATCCATCCCTGAATGGTAATAATAGTTTTTCAACGCGCGGATCAGCCGCAACAATTTTATTAAAGCCATGTATTCCCCGGGTCTCTTTGTTGTTACCGGCATTATCCTCCAATACCCTTCCATTCCACAACACATTGTCGGCCAGGAGGAACCCTCCGGATTTAAGTTTATTCATAACCACAGCATAATATTCCGGATATTGTCCCTTGTCACCATCTATAAAAACCAGGTCGAATTCTTCTTCCAGATCGGGTATAATGGTCCGGGCATCACCGGTATGAAGCACAATTTTTCCTGAAAAGCCAGCCCTATCAACATACTCCCGGGCCATATCCGCAAGCTCATCATTGATATCGATTGTATGCAAAATGCCGTCGCGGGTAAGGCCCTTTGCCATACATATTGCCGAATAACCGGTAAATGTACCTATTTCAAGGATCCGTGAAGGGCAAATCATGCGGCTGATCATCTCGAGCAGTTTTCCCTGCAGGTGACCCGAAAGCATGCGCGGATAAATGGTTTTCAGATTGGTCTCACGGTTAAGCTGCATCAGCACCTCATCCTCGGGCGTGCTGTGCTGCATGGCATATATTTCAACTAATTGGCTGCTGACTTTCATATCCGGGATGATTGCATTAGTGGTAAACCAGGCAGGAAAACCTGTCGGTATCGAATATTTCATTGGCAACCTCCAGCAATTGCGATGCAGTGATTGCCTCAACCTTACGGCCAATCTCCTCCAGGCTGTCGATTTTATTGAATATCATGAGGCTTTTGCCCATGGAAAGCATATGATTCTCATTGTTCTCAGCTGAAATGGCTATATGGCCCAGAACCTGCCTTTTCGCTTTCTGAAGTTTCACCTGGCTAAGCAGGTTGTTGCGCAGCCTCTGCAGTTCCTTATAGATAATGGTAATGCATTTCTCCACCAGTGCCTTGTCCGTTCCGAAATATATGGTGATATTTCCGGTATCGGTGTAAGTTGTATAAAGCGAATCCACGGAATAGGCATATCCCTTTTGTTCCCGTAAAACCAGATTCAGCCTGGAGTTCATCCCCGGTCCGCCAAGGTAATTGTTTAGCAGATACAGGGCAAGACGCCTGTCATCGGTAATTTTATAGGCAATATTCCCCATAACGCAATGGGACTGGAAGGTCTTGCGCTCCATTTTCCGGGATTGCGGCTTATAATCATAGTTCACCGGAATTCGTCCATCGGCGCGTTTCAACGCCGGTGTGTTAAAATGCGTTTCGAAAAGCTTCACGAGCTTTTTAAATTCGATGCTGCCCACGGAGGAAACCACCATCTGGTCAGTTGAATAATTGCGTTTAATAAAACTGCGGAGATTTTCACTCCTGAAAGATTTTAAAATTTCCTTGCTGCCCAGGATATTCCGGGCCAGCGGATTACCATCGTACAGGAGCTCTTCAAATTCATCAAATATCAGTTCCGATGGCGAATCCTTATACGAATTTATTTCGTCAAGTATGATCTCCTGTTCTTTT
>DATEVU010000033.1:0-21803 GCA_035258345.1 Bacteroidales bacterium | reverse complement strand
TATATAATTAACCAACAGAAACATCATGAAAGAGAGGCATTCGCTGAGGAATACAAACGGCTCTTAGAAGAGCATGGAATAAAAATTGATGAGCGTTTCTTCCCATAACAAATTCAACCCTTATCAGGGTTGAGATATTTGTATGCCTTCACCTCCGTGGGTTATACCCACGGTTATTGAAATTATACCCTTTCAGGGTAATATGCAGTTATTCAAGTTTCCAATTGATTATTGAATGATGATTTCAAATGATTATGCATGATTCCGGATACTCATATTTGATTTTTTTTAAAGTTCTTTGAGTGAATTAAACCATGCGATGTCTAAGGAATTTTTTGAATTTTAGTGACTTTATAGTTTACATTGACAGAAAACCTTACAATAATTATTGAATTAAATGGATTTTATTGGCTTCGAGACACAATATCTCAATCCTGAAAAATCGGTTTCCTATGACACTGATAAACACAAAAAGATAACATAAAGGTGCGCAACAGGGTGTAAGTTTAAAAAACTTCCGGATCAAAGATTCTTAGTATATTTGTAAAAAGTGAGACCATGATAATTGAGAGGACAGATAACGAGATTATAATAAGGCTTCCTGGAGATATGAATATTGATGAGCTTCAGGACTTAAAAGATTGGTTTCAATATAAGGAAGTAATCAGAAAATCAAAGGCTAAACAATCAGATGTTGATGCCTTTGTCAGCAAGATTAAGAAAGGACGCTGGAACAAGAGAAAAGCTATGCTCATTAAATGAGAATTGTTGTTGATTCCAATATCGCCTTTAGCGCAATTCTTAATACCAATAGCTTAATTGCTCGTGTTATTATGCAGCCAAAATCAAAATTCCATTTTTATTCAACGGATCTACTTTCCTTAGAAATTCAAAAACATAAGAGTAAATTAAAACAATTCTCAGGTCTATCAGAGTCAGAGCTTGCAACATCAATTCTATTAATTACTAGTAAGATTAGGTTCATAGATGCAACACTAATACCCACTGAAATATTATTAAAAGCGCAAGCCTTATCCAGGGATATAGATATTGATGATACTGAGTTTATTGCATTAACCAACCATATTCGTGGCAAATTGTGGAGCGGTGATAAGGCACTTCAAAGGCGTATATAACCAATTGTTGGCCGTGGGTTTGCTATGGCTTGATCTTTTGGTTACCTTGTGTTACCTAGACCACAAAACGCCCTTCATAGTAATTCTCGAGAAGTTTTCACTATTAGTTAAATTCCAAGTATTGGTGTGAATACAAAAAAAAAGGATAAAAAAAATAGTTTGATTTAATCGCAATTTTTAGTCAAGAATTAATTTTGTATATTCCAATGCTAATATTTAAATCAAATTAGGAAAGCCAAATAATATAATCCTACTAAGGCAAAAAACCATTGCTAGAACATAGATCGAAAATAGCCTGAACATGTCGGTTTTTAAATTGCTTGATTTAAATTGGATGTTTTGGGTACTTTTCTGGGTACCATAAAAAGTAAAGCCCTTGATTTTACAACTAATCAAGGGCCTTTCGGTACCCGGAGCCGGAATCGAACCGGCAAGGGAAAAATCCCACTGGTTTTTGAGACCAGCGCGTCTACCTATTCCGCCATCCGGGCAATTGGGGTGTGTGTGTGAAAATAAATGCAACTGTGCATGGGAAGAGCATGGGCGGTCAAAAATTCAAAAAACGATTATGGGAGGGCGAAGGTAAAGAATTGTTTTTGTTTGCACAATATTATAAATGCAATTACCCTATATTCATCGTACCTTTGTATCAGAACGCCGGAATACATAACAAATTCCCGGTATTATGCAACATAAAAAAGCGCAATTAACAAGCCGGAGATTGGCCAATGGATTGCCGGGCTTTAAAAAACGGATATATTTCAACAAAACAAATACATTTAATACGTTATATCTTTTTTAAAACTTTGGTATGAAAATCCGGGTAGTTTTTTATACATTATAAGGGTGTCATTGCCGGATAAAAAGCAATATACAGCTGCTCAATTCCTTATCTGGCCGGGTTAATAACTCTTTGGGAATGTTAATAAAAACGATAGAACTGATTTTGTCTACGATTGTTAGTCTTACTAACTTGCAGTACTATCTGACTTATGCCTGAAAACATATTTTCAGGCAAGTTTCCAACGATTTAAAAATTTACCCAGATGCAGGCTGAAGACACCAAAATTAAGAACTTGACCTTGAAACCGATCGAAAGCAAAGAGCAAGTGAAAAAAGTTGCACCCATTAAAAGCGACGGCACTTACACCTATGAGGAAGCCTACAAGAATACCCTGGAATATTTCAAAGGTGACGAACTGGCAGCTACCGTTTGGATCAATAAATATGCGCTAAAAGATTCCTTCGGTAAAATATACGAAAGAGATCCCGACATGATGCACTGGAGAATTGCAAGGGAAATTGCCCGTATCGAGCAAAAATACCCTAATCCGCTGAATCTCGAGGAGATCTATTCACTTTTGAAGGATTTTCGCTATATCGTTCCACAGGGTAGCCCGATGACGGGTATAGGCAACAATTTTCAGATTGCTTCATTGTCCAATTGCTTTGTAATCGGTAATCCTGGCGTATCCGATTCCTATGGCGGAATTATGAAGATTGACCAGGAACAGGTACAACTAATGAAACGTCGCGGTGGTGTGGGTCACGACCTTTCTCACATTCGCCCGAAAGGAACTCCCGTGCTGAACAGCGCCCTGACCTCTACCGGAGTAGTCCCCTTCATGGAGAGATACTCCAACTCCACCCGTGAGGTTGCCCAGGATGGCCGTCGCGGTGCCCTGATGCTCAGCATATCTATTAAACACCCCGATTCGGAGCAGTTCATTGATGCCAAGCTTGAGCGGGGCAAGGTTACCGGTGCAAACATATCGGTGAGGATCAATGATGAATTCATGAAGGCCGTTGTTAATAACGATGTTTATGAACAACATTACCCGGTTGATTCGAGCAATCCGGTATTTAAAAAACAGATCGAAGCCCGCAAGCTCTGGGAAAAGATCGTGCACAATGCCTGGAAATCGGCTGAACCCGGTATCTTATTCTGGGACACAATTACCCGTGAATCGGTTCCCGATTGTTATGCCGATTACGGTTACCGCACTGTTTCCACCAACCCGTGCGGTGAAATACCCCTGTGTCCTTATGACTCGTGCAGACTGCTGGCCATTAACCTGTACAGTTACGTAAAAGAACCTTTCACAAACAAGGCAGTTTTTGATTTCGACCTGTTCAAAAAACATGTTCATTATGCCCAACGCATTATGGATGATATCATTGACCTGGAACTGGAGAAAATCGATGCCATCATGGATAAGATTAACAGGGATCCTGAAGACGTGGAACTGAAACGGGTTGAAAAGAAACTCTGGGAAAATATCCGTATCAAGGCCGAAGAAGGCCGTCGCACCGGGATAGGCATTACAGCCGAAGGTGACATGCTTGCAGGTCTTGGCCTGCGCTATGGCAGCGATGATGCCATTGATTTTTCGGTGGAAGTGCAGAAAACACTCGCTATTGAAGCATACCGTTCATCCGTTGAAGTGGCCAGGGACCGCGGACCTTTTACCATTTACGATGCGCACCTCGAAAAAGACAATCCCTTTATTATGCGCCTTAAAGCCGAGGATGAGCAAATGTATCACGATATGGTGAAATACGGTCGCAGAAATATTGCCCTTCTCACGATCGCACCTACCGGTACCACAAGCCTGATGACGCAGACCACCTCCGGCATCGAACCGGTATTTCTGCCGGTTTACAAACGGAGAAGAAAGGTAAATCCAAACGATTCAAATATCAATGTAACCTTTACGGATGAGGTGGGTGACAAATGGGAGGAATTCAACGTTTTCCACCACAAATTCCTTACCTGGCTCGAAGTTAATGGGTACAACGTTCAGGAAGTAATGAAATATGAGGATGCTAAACTTCAGGAAATAGTTGCAAAATCACCTTACTACAAAGCCACTTCCAATGATGTCGACTGGATGAACAAGGTGAGGATGCAGGGTGAGGTTCAGAAATGGGTGGATCATTCCATAAGTGTCACCATTAACCTGCCCACACACGCATCCGAAGAACTTGTCGGTCAGCTCTATGTTACCGCTTGGCAAAGCGGATGCAAGGGAGTTACTGTTTACCGCGACGGCTCCCGTTCGGGTGTGCTGCTGAACAATAAGGACAAGGAAGGTGATGAGACCGACGGGCAGAAATTCAAAAGACCACGCGTGCTGGATGCCGAGATCATCCGTTTCAGCAACAATGAGGAAAAATGGATCGCCTTCATCGGACTTAAGGATAATAAGCCTTATGAAATATTCACCGGTATCGTGGATGATGAGATGTTCCCCATCCCCAAATCCATTGTAAAGGGAAAGATTATCAAGAACAGGGATGAAAATGGCAGATCGCGGTACGATTTCCAGTATATTGACAAATATGGTTATAACAATACGCTCGGCGGTCTGTCCCATATGTTTAACAAGGAATACTGGAATTATGCCAAGCTGTTCTCCAGTGTTCTCCGACATGGAATGCCTATTGCCGATGTGGTAAACCTTATTTCTTCGCTGCAGCTCGACAGTGCTACCATCAATACCTGGAAGAACGGTGTGGAAAGAGCCCTGAGGAAATATATTCCCAACGACACCCGGGCTAAGAGGGGCAAGACCTGTTCGGAATGCGGTTCCGAAAACCTCATCTACCAGGAAGGTTGCCTGAAATGCACAGCATGCGGATCATCTAAATGCGGATGATGTTTGACAGTCTTCTTACTATTCTTCCTTTTCTTCCGCTTCATAAGCTTTAAGCAGCTCTTCCTGGATGTTGCCCGGTACCTGCTCGTAGTCGATGAATTTCATGGAATAGATAGCCCGGCCTCCGGTAAGTGAACTGAGGGCCGTGGAATATTTGTTCATCTCGGCAAGCGGAACCTTGGCAGTAATTTTCTGAAATCCCATCTCGCTGCTCATGCCCTGCACAATAGCACGGCGTCCCTGCAGATCGCTCATCACATCACCCATCCGTTCACTGGGCACCAGCACGTCAACCTGGTAAACAGGCTCCAGGATCTTCGGTGCTGCTTTTTTGAATGCTATGCTAAAGGCATTCCTGCCCGCAAGCCTGAAAGAAATTTCATTTGAATCAACGGGGTGCATTTTACCATCATACACATATACCCTGATATCACGGGCATACGAACCGGTTAACGGACCTTCCTCGATCTTTTCCATGATCCCTTTGAGAATGGCAGGCAAAAAGCGGGCGTCAATCGAACCTCCGACAATACAATTGTAATAAATCAATTTACCACCCCATGCCAGCGGGATCTCTTCCCTGTCCCTGAGTGACATTTTCTGGTCCTTGCCATCGATTTTGAACATTTCGGTGTCGGGGGTACCTTCCTTGTGCGGTTCAATCACCATATGAACCTCACCAAACTGGCCGGCTCCTCCCGATTGTTTTTTATGCCTGTATTCTGCTTCGGCAAACTTGGTAATGGTTTCCCGGTATGGGATCTTGGGAGTCAGGAACTCGGTCCCAATTTTATATATATTGTCGAGATGCCACTTGAGAATGTTCAGATGATACTCACCCTGGCCCGATAAAATAATTTGTTTGAGCTCCTTTGAGTATTCAACCTGAATGGTGGGATCTTCGAAATACATGCGTTGCAGTGCTTCACCCAGCTTTTCATCATCACCTTCGCTGAGCGGTCTGATGGCTGTACGGTATTTGGGTTCGGGAAATTCAATAGACGGAAATTTAAGATTGCCGTCAAGCGACAGCGTATGATTTGTTCTGGTAGCTTTAAGCTTTACCGTGGCTCCGAGATCGCCGGCCAGCATATTGGGCACTTTGGTCCTTATTTTGCCTGCAACTGCGAATATCTGGGCAATCCTTTCCTTGTTATGCGTGGAATTATTGGTAAGATCGATGCCTTCCTTGATCTCACCCGACATTACCTTGAAGTAGTTGATCTCACCGATATGGGTTTCAACAGCTGATTTGAAAACAAACAACGTTGCCTGTCCCGCAGGATCGCACTTTACTTCCTTACTCCCGGCCATCGGAGCCGGTAAATCATTGGGACTTGGCGCAACCTGTGAAATGAATTCCAGCAACCGGCCAACACCCATATTTCGTTTGGCGGAAACGCAAAAAATCGGGAATAGTCCGCGTTGCACAAGGCCGGCCTTTATTCCCTTCTGCAACTCATCCGGAGTAAGGGTATCATTGGCAAAGAATTGCTCCATCAATGATTCATCACTTTCAGCAGCTTTCTCAACGAGCACAGCGTGAAGTTCCTCTGCCTGCTCCATATGATCTGCAGGAATATCCAAAATCTGAGGTTTGCCACCCTCTTTCGGGAACTTGTACATTTTCATCGTCAGCACATCAATCACGGAATCAAATCCGGTGCCCGGATTAACCGGATACTGCACTACAACCGAATTATTCCCGAATTTCTCCTTTACCGATTCAATGGTCTTTTCCCAATTTACCTTTTCGTGGTCAATATGATTGATGACAAATATGAAGGGCTTGTTGTCCTTCGCGAGGTAACGGCCATGAATTTCGGCTCCCACCTCAATGCCGTTCTGCGCATTGATCATCATCAGGGCGCAATCGGTTACAGTTAGGGCTGAAACCAGACCGTTGACGAAATCATCCAGACCGGGAGTATCAATAAGGTTTATCTTGTGATCATTGTGCAAGGTGTATAAGAGTGTTGAAAAAACCGAACAGGTATTGTTCTGCTCAATTTCCTTGAAATCGGATACGGTATTCTTGCTTTCAACATCACCGCGCCGTTCAATCACTCCTCCTTCAAAAAGCATAGCCTCTGCAAGCGTGGTTTTTCCTGATCCCGAATTTCCAACAATTACTAGGTTTTTAATTTGGCTCGTTGAATATGTCTTCATTTCATAAAATATTTACTATTAATACCTTATTGATTACCCCATGGCAGGAGCATTGCAAAAATAACAATTTTTTACTTAGAAGCAACAAACAGCAAGGATTTCATGGGGTTAGCCATTTCTTTATGAATCATACATTTATAAAAAAAATCCTTTCCCGAAATTTCAGGAAAGGATTTCACCTCTAATCCAAACACTATTAACCAAACTGCATTTTACATACCCATATCCATTCCTCCGCCGTCGTCACCACCCTGGTCGTCGCCATTTCTGCGGGCTGCCTGACGGTAATTGTTGATCCTGTAAGTAAGGTTCAGCATTACAACCGGTGCTTCACGCCTGAACTTGTTATAGGTATAAAAATTCTCACCGCCGGAGGTAAATGTATTATAACCGGTAGCGAATATATCCCGTGCATTGACGGAAACACTCAGTTGTCTTTTCAGTAGTTCTTTCCGAACGGCTACATTTGCCATGAAAAATCCGCTACGTTCTCCCTGAAGGGTTTTTGACGGTCCATTATACATTCCTGTCAATTGAAGCCGCAAATCCCATTTCAGTTTAAAACTGCTGTTTAAATTGGTACGCCAGCTGGTGGAAACCCTCGATACATCTTTTCCCCCAACTTCGCCGTTTAACTGGTACCTGAAGAGATTTCCCGTAAGGCTGATCTGCCACCATTTATTCAGATCAAGATTGGTCATCAGTTCCATTCCCAGGGAATGATCTTCATCTGCGTTCGTGACAGTGTTTACGAATACCTGCCGTCCTGAAAGCGAATCTATCCCATTGATCCATGTAATCTTGTCGGTTGTTTTCCGGTAATATGTTTCAAGTGATACGGTACCCTTTTTAAAAGAATACTGGTAATTCAGCTCGTAAGCATTGCTAAACTCGGGCGTTAACGAAGGATTCCCGTAATATATGTTGTTGGAGCCCCTGAATTCCTTGAAAGGGTTCAGATTCCACATACTGGGACGCTGAATCCTTGTAGAAAAGGTGAACTGAAACTGGTGTTTATCCGAAAGCTTACGCAATACATAGAACGACGGGAAAAAATGCATTTTCTCATAGGTGTAAGACTCGGAACTGGTTTTTTGCTTAAGGGTCCGGTTATCATATTCCGCCCTCACACCGAGCTGGTATTCGAACTTTCCAAGGGGCGCCGAGTATATACCATATACCGATTGCAATGCATCCCGGTAATCCAGGGAATTGCTGATGGAGTCGTTGACCATCCATTCTCCGCCAAGCGGCTGATAGTCCTCAAAAATATAATTCCCTTCCTGATTGTCCATTCTGCTTTGCAGACCGGCTTCCAGCTTACCGCTTCCAACCGGTCTTGTATAATCCAATTCTATCCGGATATCGGATTCGGGATTCCGCATCCTCGAACGTGAACTTTTCGGATCTGTTCCCAGTATTTCATAGTTGCTGTCGGTATGCCTTACAATCTCTTCTTCAGTTTCAACTTCCGTAGCAGCGGAATAGTATACCGAAGCCTGCAACGCATGACCGTTATCATCAAACTTTTTCTGGAAGTCGAGATTCAGGTTGTAAAACTTGTCTTCATCCGTGCTGCTGCTTTCATCGGTGTAAAACGAATCCACACTTGCAGGCAAAGTAAGCCAATGGTTGAGCGACGTGAAATCGCGGTTTGAATTCCGTCTCCCGAAGGCCCCGGAAAGCGATAATGTGGAATTGTCATCGATATAATAATCAAATCCCGATTTCAGATTGTATGAATTCCTTGCAAAAACTCCTTTTACATCGCCAAAATTGGATGTAGTGGTGTCGTTAATAAACGTACTCCGTTCGTTTTCTCCCTTCATATGAAAATCCCTGTCACTGTATTCACCGCCAATGAAGTAATTTAATTTCTGTCTTTTAAAATTAAGGAGGAAATCTGCCGTGTATTTTTGCCTTGTTCCAACCGAAACATTGGCAACACCCCCGATACCGGTATTCTTCTGTTTCTTCATAATGATGTTGATAATCCCCGCAGCACCATCGGGATCATATTTGGCGGAAGGACTGGTGATAATCTCAAGACTTTGCACGGCACTGGCAGGTATCTGCTGCAACCCCTCACTACCCTGCACCACACTGGGTTTGCCATCGATCAGCAATTGAAAATTTCCGCTTCCTCTGAGGCTTACATTACCTTCGATATCTACCTCTACCGAAGGGGTGTTCTCCAGCACGTTCACGAGCGATCCCCCTGCCGCAGAAATGTCCTGGCTGATATTAACCACCTTTTTGTCGATCCTGTATTCCACCTGCTTGCTCTGGGCAACAATTTCCACATCAGCAATCTGGGTTATATCCGGATACAACACGATGACTCCAAAATCAACGGTAGAAACCTGCGGAGTAATGTTTACCGATGATAAAATCTTTTTTGTATACCCGATAAAACTGGCTTCGAGATAATAACTGTCATAAGCCAGGTTCCTGAATGCAAAAGCACCTGTTGAACCGGTAACCACACCATTTACCAGTGAAGAATCACCCTGCCGGTACAGGCCCACAGTGGCATATTCTATGGCTCCGTTGGTGGTTGAATCATGTATTACGCCCCTTACTACGCCTGTCCGCATACCCGCGGCAGGATCAACGGTGCGCTGGGGGCTTTGGGCTATAGTGGAAGTTTGTGCCATTCCAGCAGCCAAAAGCAATATCAGAAGTTTTTTCATTTTCATTTTTTTGTTGTAACGTTTGCAAAATATCATCATCTCTCTTTATTATTCATCTTACAAAGCAACAAACAAATCAGCAATATGCTCATTGACATAGCCAACAAATCGACAAATGACAATTATTTAAAGACAAACGAGTATTATTTTCCGATTTTAAAACCTCAGGGATAATTGAAGTTTTACCTCACTGCGTGAAGAGGATGAAATCTCATCCAATCCGGTGCCGAAAGAAGTTTTATTGCTGTAACAGGTTTGCGCAAACCTTACACGGATGGATGCCCTGTCATGTATGTCATACCGTGCCATCAGATAGGTCCGGTACCCCACATCATACATCGGTGAAAAGGAAAAGCCGGATATAAGATCCTGCTCATAGGCATAAATTCGCGATTCATACGAGCCCGTATTGAACCAGGCAATCCGGAAATGGAGGACCAAAGGCAACCGGACAGGTTTGTATGCTGCATCCTGGTAAATCATGATACCATTGTTATACCGGCCGTTTGCAGCTTCCACACCGGTGAACTCTATCCGGTTCTGAATTTCAAATTTCGTGTTGATCCTCCAGGAAATATGATATCTCAATCCACTGCGTATAACATCACCCACTACCGGTAACGGCAAGGAATCGATCCTTTCATTTTCAGGTTCCCTTTCAATCCGCAGGCGCAAAAACATGGCAACCTTACTGTCCGGGGAATAATCAACCTGCAGCAGGTAATCATTTCCCCCGGACGGAGCACTCACCTGGTACTTCAACCAGGGAAAACGGTAAAAATCGGCATAGGCCGAAATCTTCCAGTTTTTTCGCGGATGGATAACCGTGCCCGCATACAAACCTTCCTCATTGCTGTTTGAAGAAGCTTCGGAAAATGCTCCCGAATGCATGCTGTAATATCCTGCAGGAAAATAACGGTAAAGCAGTGAAAACGAAGCATACTTGCCGGCATTGAGCAAGGCTCCGTTCAGTGTTGCCCAATACCTGTTGCCATAAGATGCTTCACCAAAAAGCTGTATCCTGTCCAGCGTGATCAGGTAGTCTGTTCCCCAGTTGAGCAGGGCGGTGCCATGGAAATCATACAGGTCCTTCGGATCATCTCCGGCTTGCAGGTATTTATCCAGATGGTAATACACCAGTGTGGTTCCCAGCTTAAGCCAGTTATTGCGGAAACCGATATTTCCACCTGCAGCGGTCTTATGTAAGGAATTTTCATCGGCAGTCTCAGCCGGTGTCCGGTGATATCCGCTTTCCTGAAAAGAGGAAAAGCATATCTCCCCCGATTCCAGGGTATCTGTGATGTTGGCATCCTGTCCGGTTAATGAATAAAAACCGGTGAGGATAAATTTCCCTATGGTACCGCTTGCAGCCAGGCCCCTGAAATAATCATTCTCATCGGTGGAGGTGAACGGTCTTATAGCATCCTGGTGCTTAACAATATTGAGCGTAAGCGATGATTTCCCGGTTGCAAGCCCATTCCACAGGGTAAGACCCTGGCCGAAATGAAGACGGTAATCTCCTGCCAGCAAAGTCTTCACCGGTCCGGTATTGCTGATCATCACATAACCGGAATAAAAATCAAATCCGTGCGGATTGGTGCCCCTGAAAAACTCCTCACCATGATCCTTTTCCAGAGTTATCCCTGCAGAAACACGGTTCCCGGAAGTATATCCGTACCGTGCATAATAAACCCATGGATTCCCGGGATATTTTGTGGTGCCTGCAATACTGTCGTATTTGCGGTAACCTTCCGCTTTCTGCAGGATGCGCTGCATCCTGAGGTTAATTTCATGATGGCCGGCTCTGAGAATTTCTTCCGGCCTGAAATCAACTGCCTTATCACCAGGTGCCACAGTGACAAAGGGAAGCATCAGCCGGATAACCTCCCCGGTATATCCATAAACCATAGCCAGTTCATAGATGCTGAGCAGGTTTCCGTTAAGACTGCGATAAGCTAACAGACTGGTGATTTGAAAATCGGTAAGAAAGGGTAATTTTTGCAGATCTTCCCTGCCGGCGGTATTGATATTGAGTGGCACCTTCTGGAACTGCGCCAGCTCTGATAGCACTGATTCATAATCGGTCGACACATCACCGGAAGATTCAACCGACTCAACCAGGGTTTCCATGATCTGTCCGGGTATTCCGGATTGGGCAAGGGAAAGGCCAGGTAAAACACATCCTGCAAAAACAAGCAGCATGCAACGGGGTTTCATTGGCTAACGGTTTACTGATGCAATGTAGCAAAATTATAGCAGGAAATCAATGGAATTTTGTCAATACGGCAACAAATCCCCCGTTGGGTGCAACATCGAATTTCAGTTCCATGCCCCCGGTCACCGGCATCACTTTCCGGGTGAGTTTTCTCGGGCTTTTGTCAGCATCCGGCGCATCACACCAGGTAACTGCCTGATAACCTGCATCTGTAAGAAAATCCGTTTTAATACTAAATCTCCTTTTAGCGGTACTCATACCTCCGATGTACCAGGTGTCGCCCGACTTGCGTGCAACGGCAATATATTCTCCCGGCATGCCTTCCAGTACTTTTGTATCATCCCAGGTGGCAGGTATTCCCTTCAGAAAATCACTTCCCGGTTGATTCCGGACATTATCTGGTGATTCGCAGAATACCTGGAAAGCGCTTTCATACACCACCATCATGGCTAGCTGGAAACAGCGTGTACCCATAACATGGGGTGCCGGGCTGTCTCCACCCACAACCCTGAACTGGTCCGGTTGGTCATTCAGAAAGCCCCCCGGCGTGAAATCCATTTCTCCTGCAAGTCCCCGGGTAAATGGCAGTGTAAGGCAATGTTCCGGCGTTATGCGATCGCTCCATTTGTTATATTCGTTTCCCAACACACCTTCACGCGTGATCAGGTTGGGATAGGTGCGGCTGAAGCCATCCGGAACATAGGCTCCGTGAAAATCAACCACCAGATGGTGCTTTGCAGCCGTTTTCGCAACACGGTGATAAAAGTCCACCATTTCCTGGTCATTCCTGTCCATGAAGTCGATCTTTACTCCGGCCACTCCCCATTTTTCATAAAGGGCAAAAGCATCCTCCATCTGCCTGTCGGCATTGGGCCAAAGCAGCCAGAGTATGATCTTAATATTTTTCCTGTCTGCATAGGCTACCACTTCGGGAATATCAATTCCGGGAATCATTCTTGTAATATCGGCATCCGTATTAAAGGAACCATCTTCCTTGAAAGGAGGACCGTACCATTGCCAGTCAACAATCTGATATTGCCAGTGGTTTTCAGCCGCAAAATCAATAAAATACTTCATGGTTTCCGTATTCGGCCCCAGCTTAAAACCGGCACCGGGTGCATATGAGCCGCACCACCACCAATCCCAGGCTGAAACACCGGGTTTTATCCACGAAACATCTTCGAGCACACAGGGCTCATTCAGATTCTGGATCATGTCCGATTCGATTAAACCTGCCGGTTTATCAGCTATCATCATTACTTTCCAGGGCGATAATCGCTGTTCCGCAGTGCGCACCAATATGGTGGTGTCACCGGGCAACCAGGACGGCTGCGAAACAAGTGTATTGGGATGACCGGTATCCGCAGTAAATCCTGAACAGGTCCAGTTGGTTATATTGGCCTCCAGTAATGCAACCCAGGCATGGTTACCGGCTTTTATCAGCAGGGGTGTTCCGATAATGTTCCCGGGCTTGATATCACTGAGCAATACCTTGTCGAATTCCTTTTCCTGCGACAGGTGGAATGTGTTCCAGAATGTCGCCCACGCAGTATGATCCTGCGGAAAACTGAAAGCGATTTTTTCCCGTGTCAGCACAATGGTGTCCATTCCCTTTTGTACGGGCAATTCATACCGTATGGCAACGCCATCGTTGTAAACCCTGAAGTATACATTAATGAGCCTCCCGGGGTTAACAGTTTCCTGCAGTTCCAGCACAAGCTGATTATAATGGTTGGTGACGGTCTTTCTTTTTCCCCATACCCTGTCCCAGGTTTCATTTACCGGTTCATTCCGGACATTTGTTATCTTCAGGTTGCCCTGTAATGGTTCCATGTTCCTGAACCCAAGTTCGATACCTGAGGGACGTATGATCTCTTCCCTGTTGAAAAAGACCGAATATAGCAGTCGATCCGCCAGGGAATCACTGATTACACATTTTACCTGCAGGGAGCTGTCAGGCGAGAACACGGTTGCTTCGCTTACCTTTTGCAATTTATTGCATGAAATACCAAGCATGGGACCTGCCAGGATAATCAGGCAGAACCTGAACAGCGGATTCAAATGTTTCATGATTAACCATAATTTTATCCATTAAAGTTAATCAAAGAAGTCAATTTACCTGTCCCGTTACTTTATTTTATGCTTTCTATTATCCGCAAAGCTTCATCAACGTGCATGGTGGCCTGTCCCTGCGATTTAAAAACATGCAGCACGGTTCCGGATTTGTCGGCGATATAAGTAACCCGGCCCGGTAAAATACCAAACAGGTTGGTGGGTGCACCGAATAGATGCCTGACCTTATTCCCCTCATCACTCAACAGGGTGTAGGATAACCTGTACTTCTCTGCAAATTTTTTATGGCTTTCAACCGATTGCCCGCTGATTCCGATGATCAGGGCATCAGCCTGGTTAAAAACCTCAAACTGGTCGCGGAAGTAACAGGCTTCTTTGGTGCAACCCGGACTGTCATCCCTGGGATAAAAGAATATGACCAGGTTTTTCTTACCGGTCACCGTAGCAATATCAAACAAATTACCATGCTGATCAGGTAGTGTAAAGGAAGGAAGCTTACTTCCTGTTTCGATTTTAGTCATTTTGCTGTTGTTGGTGCTTTGGGATGTTGCGGGCATAGAAAAATATAAAACGAATAATAGCAAATAAACTACGGCTTCGTAAATATATCGTACCGATCTCCTGACGCTTTCGGCAAACTCCAGAAAGGAATAATACAACCTCCGTCCATTCATATGCAGGACCTGATTTGAAAAATGTTCCATTCTGTTCGATTAGGGTAATTAAACAGCCAGGTGTATTATTTGTTCAATAAATAAACAAATTTGTTAAACAGAATGTCAGAAATTCACACTGTCATACACTATCACCTTGCTGCACAATTCATCCGCAACTTTGCGGAACATGTCGTGCACCGGATGCACCTGATATTCATCCTGAGCAGCCTTATCATTGAAAATGGTGAGCAGGGAGTACTGGTAACTGCTGTCGATAACTTCGCGCCGTGTTTCTGCCGGTTTCCCAAGTTGATAACTCTTAATGGCTCCGATGGTTACCAGTTCTTTCAATGCTTTTTCAAAACGTGAAGCCTGCAAGGCATTACCGGGTTCTTTAAGCCAGAAAAATACATGATGTACAAACACATTTTCCAGGGAGTCCCTGTTTTGTCCGATTCCTGCGGTCAACATGAGTGCGCCTGCAGCCAGAGTGGCTTTCCCGCCTTTTTCGAAAAAATTCCGCCGATTTATTGCTCGCATGGTTATCTTTATTTAATTATGACTTTCATTCCGGTCGAATTCAATAACATATTCCGACATGTACTCACTCCTTTCGGGCTGGATGTTCTTAACAAACAACCTCGCCCTCCGGCCAAGCGTTTTGCCTTGCCTGCGTGCTTGTCGAGATTGCTTAGGCTGATCCTTGCCACGATGATACATTGTCCGCTCCATTCGTATCCGGGATCATAGGTATCCTCGTCATAGATCCCGGGGTAACTATCCTCCAAACCGAAGTTATTATTAAAAAATTAAAAGTAAGATATATTGCAGATGAAATCATTTGTGGTTTGAAACTACATTCGAATGCCGGTGTTGCCTTACGATGTACCGGCCAATCCGTATGCCCTACAGGCAACGGATGGTTAATAATTGATTTACTTAAATGATTATTCCGGCATGGTTATAGTTTTACAGGTTATTTCCTATATTTACTTACAACAAATCCCTGAAAATGAAATCACGTCGTCAGTTTATTAAAACCGCAGGCACAGGTATCCTGGCAGCGGGAGTTACCGGTGTATATGGCAATGGAAATGCATTCGCCCCGGCCAAAATCACCGGAGATGCCTTTACATTAGGGATGGCAGGTTATACTTTCAGAGAGTTCACCGTGGAGCAAACCATTGACATGATGAAAAGAACCGGTGTCTCAAACCTCTCGCTGAAAGATTTCCACCTGCCCTATGACAGCACTCAGGAACAGATCAATGAGGTGTTGCAGAAATTTAAAAATGCCGGGATCACCGTATATACCCTGGGTGTTATTTACATGAAAACCCGGGAGTCAGTTGACCAGGCCTTTGAATATGCAAAAATGGCCGGGGTTGATATGATAGTTGGTGCTCCCGATTACGAACTGCTTTCCTATGTAGAGAAAAAGGTAAAAACCTATGCTGTGAGGCTGGCAATCCATAACCATGGTCCGGATAACCCGCTATATCCCAATGCCACCGACATTTGGAATCATATCAAAGACCTGGACCCAGGGATGGGGATCTGCATCGATATCGGACATACCACCCGGGATGGTGAGGATCCTTCGGTGGATATTGAGAAATACAGTTCCCGCATCTATGATATGCACATTAAAGATGTGGACAAACCTGCAAAAGAAGGAACAACCGTGGAGATTGGCAGGGGAATCATCGACATTCCCCGGGTAATTGCCACCCTGCGTAAAATAAATTACAGCGGGAAATGCAGTCTCGAATTTGAAAAGGATATGAAAGATCCCCTCGCCGGTATCGCCGAGTCACTGGGATACTGGAAGGGAGTTGCGGCTGTAGGATATAGGCTGTAGGCTATAGGCTGTAGGCTGTAGGCTAATACTTCTTCAACAATTCCAACAGCCTGCTGTCGAGTTTATGACCGTACCAATCGGTATAGTTAACATCTTCCCGTCCCGAATCAAGGATGCCGAAATCACCCCGGAAATTCCACAACGCATATCCAATATCATTTTTTGTAAGGATATCGATCACATCACCAAACCAGCCCAGGAAAATGTCATGGGGTGTTTTCCGCCAGCATCCGCATTCACCGCAATGAACCCCAACTCCTTTGCTCACCGCCTCAATCCAGGGCTTGTAGTACTCTTCCAGATTTGCCCTGCTGAAATACTTACCATCGATGGTTCCCGGCCATACAGGCGCTGGTGCCTGTGAAGGATCCTTCCATACCCAGCTTGCCTGGTAGTGTGAAATATAGTGGGGGTAATAACCCCGGCAGCTCTGGCCCATATCCAGGTCGAACAGTTCGGGT
The DNA here is from genome assembly GCA_035258345.1 of Bacteroidales bacterium. GTDB lineage: Bacteria > Bacteroidota > Bacteroidia > Bacteroidales > UBA10428 > UBA5072. The sequence goes on along the minus strand of DATEVU010000033.1, from coordinate 4,880 downwards.
GTCACATCGTTTCCTACGTTGTTGCCATCGGCAATGATCAGATGATCCGGATTGGCTTCCCTGATAGCATCTGCGGCTCCCTTTGCCACGGATCTGTAGAGTTCACCGGGCAGGGCACTGCTTTTAGAGAACTGGTCGTTCATATCCTCCCTGTAGGCCGGTTCATTCAACAGGTCGAAGCTTATCTTTTCGCGGGGCACATTTTTAAACCGCTTCGCCCACATACCCCAGTGGTAGTTAAAAGCATCCTGTGCCTCTTTGTCCTTCCACAAATTGAAAGGCTCAAAAAAGCCGGCATTGATACAATAGCCGGGCGCCCGGTGCAGGTTAATGCTTACATGCAATCCCTGCCTGTGCGCCATATAAACCAGCTTCTCAACCTCATCCACAATTTTTGTGTCGATGTTGTAGAAATCATCTTTGGTGATCTGCTTCGACCGGTCAATTGTCAGATATCGCGGATAAGCCATTGGTATCCTTACAAAATCAAAACCCCAGTCAGCCATCCATCGAAGATCATCTTCCGTGGTCTTATTGGCTTCAGCGTTCCTCCCCGGGGATGGGGAGAAATAATCCAACAGGTTAAATCCCTTCCACCGTGGCAAGAGGTTCTTTGCAGGTACTGATTTTCCATAGACAAATGCTGCATTTCCCGTCAATGCCACAGCGGCAGCAACCGTACCGGTGTTTTTTAAGAATGCCCTGCGATCAATTTTTCGTGATTTCATAGCGCTGATTCTCGATTTATCTTTAAAAATAAGTTAAATAATTGATTTTACCGTATCTCCTGATTTTTTATGTTGATTTCAGTAAGGTACCACATTTTTTACAATATTTGGCATCATCATCGTGATTATCAAACATACATTATGAATAAACCTGAGTGTTTGTTATATGTCCCGGACCAGATCACGCAACATTTACTGATCAATCGTTCCGGTCAGCTTTTGAACAACCCGGAACTTCTGGAAGAATTCCTTTGCAATCACCCTGAGCACTGTGTAAACCGGCACTGCCAGTAACATCCCCAGCAATCCGGCGAGACTGCCACCCATAATGATGATCAAAAAGATCTCGAGCGGATGTGATTTAACGCTTTTAGAATAAATTAAGGGCACCAGAATATTGTTGTCAATGAAATTCACAGTAAGAAAAACCCCGGCCAGTTTTATCAGCACCGGCAACAATTCAGTAAAGGAACCCGAAGCCAGTGTGGCGGTTAAACCCAGCGTTATGCCTATAACAGAGCCAATGATCGGCCCCAGGTAAGGAATGATATTCATGATCCCTCCAAAAAAACCGATAAGCAGTGCATTTTCAACGCCGAAAATCCAAAGGCCGAAGGCGATAAGCGCCATAACCCCAAGAATTTCCAGCAATACCCCGATAAAATACCGCTTCAGCAGATTTTTTGAATCAGCTATCACGTTGTGGGTGGCATCGTGATGTTTCACCGGGACAAAGAGCAACAGCCCTTCTTCGAACATATTCTCTTCCTTTAGGAAAAAGAAAGCGATGAAAAGTAGGGAGAACAATCCGATAAAAATATTACCGGCTGCACTCACAACATTGCCGATCACTGTGGTTACACTGCCCAGATTAACAACTGATTTAGCCTTTGCAACTATAAAATCCTGCAGGGTATCCCCTGCAGGGATTACACCAAAGGCATGCATTTTTTCATCAAGCCATTGAAGCGGTTCCAGCAGATTTTCAGCAAGAAGGTTGACATCGATCTTTGAAATGGTTTCTGCCTGGCTTACAATGAGTGGGACAAAAATCGCCAGCAATCCCAGAAACACAAGCACAATAACCATAAGTGAGAGCAAGGTGCTTATCGTATGCGGAATGCTCAGCCTTTTAAAGTGCAGCCTGTCAAAGAATTTTACAAGAGGCTGACCGATAAAGGAAAGCACTGCTGCGATCAGCACCCATACAATAATAAAATAAAACCGCCAGATCAGAAATCCAATGATAAAAAGAAGCAACACATAACCGGCATACCTGATAACCTGTTTCATGGTAAAGGAGTTATATCCTAGAACAAATGTAAGAAAAATAAATCAGCCAGGTTAGAATACCACACAGTGGCTACAAAAGCGGCGATAACAGCCTGGCGATCCTCTCTCCCATCTTAATGCGTACTGGACGTGATTTCCAGAGATTATACCGGATCCTTTCAGCATCGCGCAAATCGTTATAAAAGGACCTGCTCAGCAATTCCGCAAACTCCACAGCATAAACAATGGCATTTACTTCAAAATTGAGATCAAAACTTCTCAGGTCCATATTGGCTGTGCCCACCACCGAAATAGCGCCATCAATTACCATGGTTTTGGCGTGCATGAATCCTTTCTGATAGAGGTATATTTCCACCCCCGACTTCAACAGATACCCATAATTGGTCCACGATGCGGCATTCACCAAACGGGAATCAGAAATACCCGGAACCAGGATTTTGACCTTAACTCCTCCCAACGCTGCCACCTTCAGCGCATCCAATATACTGTTGCCGGGAATAAAATAAGGAGTGGTGAGCAGTATCTCATGTTTTGCCAGGTTTATGGCTTTGAGGAATGAAAGCATAATGGTAGAGGCAGGCGAATCCGGTCCGCTTGCAGCGATCTGGACACTCAAATTTGAGCCATGCTGGGGCTGGGCACTAAAATAAACAGGCTCAGGTTGAATTTTCTGATCCGAACAAAAGTTCCAGTCACATAAAAAAATATGCTGCAAAAACAGTATGCCGGGTCCGTCAATGCGCAGATGCGTATCCCGCCAGTATACTTTCCCCGAATCCTGATGATCATTATTATACCGGTCGCAGATATTGATACCTCCTGTAAATCCATATTTGCCATCCACGATAATGATCTTGCGGTGATTACGGTAATTAAGCCGGTTGGCAAAATACAACAGCCTCACCCGGTTAAACGGATAGGCTTCTACTCCTGCATTCCTTAATTCCCTTACCAGCTTCTTCCGGATGGTCCTGCTCCCGAAATCATCATATATAAAACGGACCTCAACCCCTTCCCTTGCCTTGCGGATGAGAACGTCCTTGATATGGTTTCCAATCTCATCATCTTCATAAATATAATATTCCAAATGAATATGATGCTTTGCATGCTCCAAAGCCTCCAGCACTTCGGGGAACTTTTCCTCGCCGTTAATTAACAACTTCACGGAATTCCCAATGGTAAGCGGACTCAGGCTTTCATTCATCAGCAAACTAACCAGGCTTTCACCGATACCAATTTCAAGTGCATTTTTCCTGAGATTCCTGGCAGACTGGGAAATGGTTTTTTTATCCAACCGCTGCAATCTAACCTCATCTTCTACCAATTTTTTACTGTATATCACCCGTTTGCGATAATTGACGCCAAATACGAAGTAGAAAAGCATTCCCACAAACGGGATAAAAATTGCAAAAAGCAGGTATGCCAGTGTTTTGGATGAACTGCGAGTGTCGTAGATAATACGGGAACACACCACCACAAGGATGATGATGTAAATGATATATATGATCCACATTATTTTCATACGTTAAACCTCAGTACCGATTTTAATTTAAAGCGACTTACTTTTCATGCTTCAGACAACTTGTCAATAATCAATCGACAGCTGTGTTAATGCAATCCGACGGGATCATAAATTTACGAAATTTTTGATTCCATCTGAAGTATTCCAGCCGATCTGCTACCTCCATGAAAATTATCTTTTTACAATCCTGTGATAACTTGTGACAATTACTTACGAGGTGGTGACAGCACTTCATCCTTGTGCATATACTTTTGTTATGGAAATCCGGTTCAAAAAAATGATTACTAAAAACAATTCACAATGAAACCGATTATTCTTTTTTCTGTCTTATTCAGTCTGATGCTACTCATTCAGATCAATACGCAAAAATCAAAGGTGACTGATGCCGGGAGTAATGAATACAGGAATACCAGGCCTGCTTATAATAAATCAGCAATTTTCGGGCAGGAAAATACGGATTGTGATCAGTCCGTCACAACTGGCGAACCTGATGCCGATACACAATCGTTGTCATTTCCAATGCAACCCTTTTTATCCGGCAAATATACATGCAATGTATTTATTATTTTGTAAGTCAGAACAGGGCCATTGAATACCCGGACTTATAAAGCCTAAACGCTATACTGATTAATACCGAAAACTCAAATTTATGAAAACAAAACAATTCAGGATGCTTGCTCTTATCGTGCTCGTGTTAATTTACAGCACTTCTGCCCACACCGAAGATCTGCGCAAATACCTATCACTTTCAGGATATTGGAAATTTTCGATCGGGGATGACAGCAAATGGGCCAGTCCCTTATATGACGATGCCGGATGGGACCAGATCACTATTCCCGGCCAATGGGAAAATCAGGGCTACAACGGGTACAATGGTTATGCCTGGTACCGAAAAACTTTCAAATTGGGAGAAATACCTGGTAAAACCCCCTTGTATTTAATGCTTGGCCGCATTGACGATGCCGACGAAGTGTATCTCAATGGCAAAATGCTTGGCAAAAGCGGCAGTTTTCCGCCAAACTTCGAAACGGCATACAACAGGACCAGAAAATATACCATTCCGGCCGGATATCTTAAGGAAAATGCCGAAAATTCCATAGCGATAAGGGTTTATGATTCTTACCTTGAGGGAGGTATAGTTGATGGCCCCACAGGTTAGTATTTTGATGCGGACAATGAATTGCTCAGTTTAAAACTATATGAGTATCGGCATTGTGTAACAAAAAAAATCGTTTGAACTTTGTATTTTAGCCCTGAATAGGGCGTTATCTGAATAACCGTGGGTAAAACCCACGGAAGGCTGTATTATCTGGTGCTTCAACCCTGAAGGGGTTGAA
>DATEVU010000032.1:0-31864 GCA_035258345.1 Bacteroidales bacterium | reverse complement strand
TGTCGGGGTGGCGTGACTCGAACACGCGACCACCTGCTCCCAAAGCAGGTACGCTACCAACTGCGCTACACCCCGATATTATTTTTTGATTTGTTGATTTGTTGATTTGTTGATAAATATAAAATCCTCACTTTTTTATGTTGAATAGCTCCGTATCATTCCCAACAGCATCTTGGAAATTTGCTCATAGCTGTCGTAAAACTCCTTGAAGTTTGTTTCTTCAATAAATCCAAGATCATGAACTGCCTCAAGTATTGCAACCGATTCAAAAACGCTGCCGCGCGCAATGGTAAGATAATGCTTCTTGTCCGTATTATTCATGCGACCCGTACCCTCAGCCAGATTCAATAATATACTCATACTCGCACTCTTCCACTGATCTTTCAAATATAAATCAAGCGTGGGATGGCTATATATGAATTTCAAAACCCTGGAATTATTACCCCTGATCACTTGATATACATCAAGCTTCTCAAAATCAAACATGAATTATTAGCATTTTATTTAACCGTTCTCCAAAGCCGTCCTTTTTAATCGCCGCTGCGAATATAATAATTAATCTTAACGATACGTTATATTCACTTCTGTTGCTTTTTTGCCCGCTTGTTTACCTTCTTTAACTGGTATTTCTCCAAAATGGCACCCAGTTCATCCTGACTGTCTGTCTTCACCTTGTGTGAAAAGTTTTCCCAAATGAACTTCATCAGTAATGAATGTACTTCGTCCAGCATTACCATATCCGCGGCTGAAATACGTTCTTTCCCAAAATAAAGCTTGTAAATTTCCTGCTTGGCTGTCACCAGCACAGGTACGCCCTTTTTCCCATCGGTCAGCTCATGAAGCTTCCCTTCATCATCTTGAATCATCCAGCGTTCCGGAACACATAGTAATTCAGCCAAAGAATCAATCAAACTCGGTTCTTGCATATTTTATAATTTAAGTTAAAATACAAAGGTATTAATTAATTCATTTAATGAAGTGAATACCGGATATATACAACAATCCCTCTGACATTAAATACTGCGGAAGCTTATGGTGGTCTTTTATATTTAGATGGGACATCAAGCGAGCTTGAGTTGATTGGGGATTATTTCATGATCCCTTGGGGGGGATCCCTGCACCAGAATTTTAATCCCTCCAACGCTGCGCGTCGGTGGTCTTCTATATTTAAATGGGGACCTCAAGCGAGCTTGGGCCCCATTTAAATATAAAATCCCATGGCTTCGCCAAAGGATTAAAATTCTGGTGCGGAGAGGGGGGGATTCGAACCCCCGGTACCAGTTACCCAGTACGACAGTTTAGCAAACTGTTGGTTTCAGCCACTCACCCACCTCTCCTGAATTAAAAGCTGAACTAATTATTTTAAATATATATAAGAACGTTACCCGGTACGACAGTTTAGTCCCGCCTCGGCGGGATTGGTTTCAGCCACTCACCCACCTCTCCGGAATATACCGGCTGCTTTTCTCAAAGTTTGTCAAAAGTATAAAATATGATTGCAATCACAAAGCATTGGGGGTAAAATGTTCCGGTATCAAAACGGGACCTCATCGGCATAATCGGCTCCGGACGGATCAATTTTGCCGAATCCTTCACCTGTGATGTTTTTGTTCATTTTGGAGCCCAGGGTTACTGATACGGGCTGCATTTCAACATCCGTAAGGGGTGCAAGATAGGTCTCCTCAAGTTCGGCAAATTTGGCAAATTCATCCTTGAACTTCAGGAACAGATCCCCTATGGGTCCGTTACGATGCTTTGCCAGGATGATCTCAGCCAACCCGCGCAAAGAATTCCCGTTCTCATCCTCCATAAGACCATATTTCTCGGGACGGTGAATAAACATTACCATGTCGGCATCCTGCTCAATGGCACCTGATTCACGCAAATCAGATAGCTGCGGACGCTTGGTGCCGGACCGGATCTCCACGGACCGGTTCAGCTGCGATAAAGCGATCACAGGAATGTTAAGCTCCTTGGCAATGCTCTTCAGGGCCCTTGAAATGGTGCTGACCTCCTGCTCCCGGTTTCCCCTGGTATCAGGCGTTCCGGTCATAAGCTGCAAATAGTCGATGATCAGTATATCAATATTGTGTTGTCTTTTCAGCCTCCTGGCCTTTGCACGCAATTCAAACACCGAGATGGCCGGCGTATCATCGATAAATATGGGGGCGTCCACCAGTTTCTTGATCTTATAATCGAGCTGCTCCCATTCGAAATCTGCAAGTTTTCCGTTACGGATGCGGTTTGACGGCAATTCAGTCTCTGAAACAATCAGTCGGTTTACCAGCTGCATCGAGGACATTTCCAGGGAGAACAGGGCTACCGTCCGGTTGTGCTCCACAGCCATATTACGTGCCATGGTAAGCACCAATGCTGTTTTGCCCATGGAAGGACGCGCGGCAACAATCACCAGGTCCGAATTCTGCCACCCGTTGGTGAGCCGGTCGAGTTTGGTAAAACCCGATGGTATGCCAATAAGGCTGTCGGCACGTTTACTGGCCTCTTCGATCTGCAGGATCGCCTCCTTGATCAGTACATTTACTTTTTGTGATTCTTTCTTGATATTGCCCTGGGCTATATTGAACAATTCTGCTTCGGAAAAATCGAGCAGATCATCCACATCAGTGCTTTCATCAAAAGCCCGGTTTTGAATTTCAGAAGATACCCTGATCAGCTCACGCTGGATGAATTTCTGCGCTACAATACGCGCATGGAATTCAACGTGCGCGGCAGAGGCCACCCGCGATGTAAGCTGCGTGATGTAAACCGGTCCGCCGATCTCATCCAGCTGCTTTTTCTTCCTGAGCTCTTCGGTAACCGTCAGCAGGTCAATGGCTTTGTTGGCGGATGTCAGATCGGAAATAGCCTGGTATATTTTCTGATGCTCATCCTTATAGAAGCTTTCCGGTCTGAGAAGATCAATAACCTGCAGGATAGCATCCTTCTCCAGCATTACCGCACCCAATACGGCCTCCTCCAGATCAATGGCCTGTGGAGGCAGCTTCCCGAGATCAATACCAATCGCCGTGCTTGCGGAAGGGGTGTAGGGTGGTCTCTTTTGGGCCATGTTCAAGAGATTTAATAAAAAAAATGCGTTTTCGGCCCTTCAAAAGTAACCATTGCCCATCTGATATTACAACTTAACCCGGGTTTGTTTATAAACAGGTTACAAACCGGCAAACGGGAATTATGTTAATAAAATATTCAAGTGCATAAAAGGACTAATTCCCAATTATTGGTTATATTTTGCAGGAATATTAGGCACCAAAACCCTTAGTTTATGCTTTGCTTTCCCAATGCCAAGATCAACCTGGGATTGAACATTATCAACAAACGGTCAGACGGATATCACAATATCGAAACTGTATTTTGTCCGGTCGGCCTTTGTGATATCCTTGATTTTGTCCCTGAACCCGGTGTTCCCCGGGGGACTATAAACCTTACGATCACGGGAATACCGGTAGACGGACCAGCGGAATCAAACCTCTGTGCAAAGGCCTATCAATTGCTTTCCGGGGATTTTAACCTCCCATCCATCAAGGTCCACCTCCACAAAATAATTCCACCCGGGGCCGGGCTGGGAGGAGGTTCTTCGGATGCAGCATTTATGTTACAAAACCTGAGCCTGCTTTTTGATCTTGGACTCACCGGGGAACAGCTTTGTGATTATGCATCCCGGCTTGGAAGCGATTGTGCCTTTTTCATCAGGAACCGACCGCTTTTCGCGTTTGAACGGGGTAATTTTTTCAGGGAACTGAAAACATTTCCCGGAGATCTGGAAGCTGTTATCATCAATCCCGGTATTCATGTCAGCACGGCTGCCGCGTACGCCGGAGTTAAACCTAAGCAACCGAATCGTCCGCTGGAGGAACTGATCTTACTGCCGGTTTCGCAATGGAAAAATACGCTCAGTAACGATTTTGAAGACAATATCTTCAGCAGGTATCCTGTCATTGGCGGAATAAAAACCAGCCTGTATTCCATGGGCGCTGTATACGCATCCATGTCAGGCAGCGGCTCATCGGTTTATGGCCTGTTCCATGGAAAAGCCCCGGCCATAAAAGAGCAGTTTCCCCAATTCGTCTGGTCGGGGCCTGTGTTATACACCCCATGAAAGCTTAATTAGCTGGTTTGAATGACTTCTTGGAGCAGATTCCTTATTTGAATTCAATTAAAACCGTTCCCTTAGGAATACGATCGCCTGTTTTCACGGAAACTGATTTTATCACGCCCTCCATGGGTGAATAAATTGTATTCATCATCTTCATGGCCTCGAGAACAAGTAATTTTTCTGAAGCTTTCACATGATCGCCATCTTTGACCAGCATCTGACGCACTGTTCCCGGAATAAAGGAAATAACCTTTTTCTCATCGGGTTTTATCCATTTCTTACGGTTCTCATACTTCCTGGTCAGGGTGGTAAAATATGTATTTCCATTCACCACCAGTTTTTTCAGCTCAGGCTCACCGGCCTTAACCACTCCGGATACTTTATCTTTCATAATGCATTTTATTAAAATGGCGGAATACCATGCTTTTTACGCGGAAGGCTTACTGCCTTTTCGCCCGACACCTCAATGGCATGCAGGAGGATGTTCCTGGTCTCTTCCGGCGCAATTACCGAATCGATATAACCCTTTGAGGCAGCCACATACGGATTGGCAAATTTTTCCTTGTACTCTTTTACCTTTAACTGGCGCATTTCATCGGGATTCTCAGCTTCCATGATCTCCTTCCGGAAAATAATATTGGCGGCGCCTTCCGGACCCATAACAGCCACCTCGGCAAGCGGCCATGCAAAAACAAAATCTGCCCTGAGATGACGTGAACCCATGGCAATATATCCTCCCCCGTATGCTTTTCTCAGGATTACGGTAAGCTTGGGTACCGTAGCTTCGCTGTAGGCATACAAAATCTTTGCGCCATGCCTGATAACACCGGCATGCTCCTGGTCGATCCCGGGCAGATAACCCGGCAGATCAACAAGGGTGATGATGGGTATATTAAAAGCATCACAGTACCTGATAAACCGGGCTGCCTTGTCAGAGGAATCCACATCAAGTACTCCGGCCAAAACCAGGGGCTGGTTGCAGACAAACCCGCAGGTTTCGCCGTTCATGCGGCCATATCCGATCACCAGATTTCTTGCCCAGTTCTCCTGGATCTCAAAAAAATCGGAATCATCAGCAATGGCCCGGATGACATTCCTGACATCATAGGGCTGTGAAGGATCATCGGGCACAATATCTTCGATGCGGTATTCCGGCCTGGGCGGCTTAGGATCCCATTTCACGGCCTTGCGGTCATTGTTTGCCGGGATTAGTGACAGCAGTTTTTTAATCTGTTCAAAACACTCCTTTTCATTTTCGGCATAAAAATGCGCATTACCGGTAATTTCACTGTGTACCCTTGCCCCGCCGAGGTCTTCCATGGATATTTCCTCACCAAGCACAGTCTTGATCACCTCGGGGCCTGTGATAAACATCTTTGAAATGTTCTCCACAACAAAAACATAATCGGTGAGCGCCGGGGAATAAACCGCACCGCCTGCACACGGTCCCAGTATCACAGAAATCTGTGGTATAACACCCGAAGAAATGGTATTCCTGAAAAAGATCTCGCCATAACCGGCCAGGGAATTTACTCCCTCCTGTATCCTCGCACCTCCGGAATCATTGATGCCGATAAGAGGAACTTTCATTTTAAGTGCATGCTCCATGATCTTAACGATCTTACGGGAATGCATAAGCCCCAGTGATCCGCCTGCAACTGTAAAATCCTGGGCAAAAATGCAAACCGGCCTGCAGGAAATGGTGCCTGTCCCGATAACAACCCCGTCACCGTGCAGTACCTTTTTAGCCATATCAAAATCCCTGGCTTCATGCAATACAAACATGTCATACTCCTGGAAAGAACCCGGGTCAAGAATTGCGTTAATACGGTTGCGGGCCGTCATTTTGCCCATGGCCTCCTGCTTTTCAATAGCCTTTTCTCCGCCACCAAGCTGAACCTCTTCTCTTCTCTTATGTAGTTCCTGAATTTGCTTTTTAATTGCCATGTCAGTTTTTTTTATTGAAGGAGACAAATATAAGTTCAAAAAAGACAATTACAAACCACTTATATCAGTAGAAGTGAAAACAAATGCGGATTTATTTGGGTGCCAGCCGGTAAATAAAGGCTGCAATGATGGTAAACAGTACATTGGGGATCCAGACCGCAATAAAAGGACTGACTGAGCCGCTGATTGCAAACTGTGAGGAAAATTGCATAAATACGATATATGAAAAGCTTATCAGGAGACCGATACCCAGCTGCATGCCAATTCCTCCCTTGGCTTTCCTGGATGAAACCGAAACACCAATCAGGGTGAGAATAAAAGCCGAAAATGGGAATGAAAAACGCCGGTGTTTATCAATAAGGTAACGGTCAATGTCCGGAGCTCCCTGCAGTTTCTGCTCCCTGATGAAACGGTTCAGCTCTCCAAGGTTCATGGCTTCTACGGCATTTTCCCGGCGCCTGAATTCCTCGGGTGTTAGGTTGATAACTGTGTCCGCGGACTGTCCCCGGATCAGTGCCTGGTTATCGCCCAAATAATTACGGATATAGTAATTCCGTAAATGCCATTTGCTAATTAATGAATCCCAGCGTATCTCGTCCGCGAATAACTTGGAGACCAGCCTGCCTTCCTCAAATTTCTCCATGGAGAATTTTCTTCCGCTGTTCGAAATGGTATTATAGCTTTCCAGGTAAATAAAGATCCCGGGCTCTATCTGCTTATGTATATTCCTGTCCCTGACTACTTTGGGCGAGTTATGGTAATAGGTCTCTTCAAAGATGAGTTTTCGGGCATTCGCATGGGGAATAACAAAATTATTCAGTGAGAAGGAAAAAAGTGTTAGTGCGAAAGCAGAAATGAAATAAGGCACCAGCAACCGGTGAAAACTCACGCCACTGCTCAGAATAGCAATAATTTCCGTATTGTATGCCATGCGTGATGTGAAATAAATGACTGTAATAAATGTAAAAAGCGGGCTGAACAGCACGGCAAAATAAGGAATGAAATTGAGGTAATAATCAAAGATGATCTTCCTGAGCGGAGCATTATTCTCCAGGAAATCATCTATTTTTTCAGAAAGGTCAAAAACTACTGCAATAGATACAATCAAGGCAATTGTGAAAAAAAATGTGCCCAGGAATTTCCGGATGATATACCAGTCCAGTATGTATAATGCCGGTTTAATCATATTCTTTGCGATAATCGTGAAATCATTTCATTTTTCCATTTACCGAACCTTCCTTCACGGATTTTTTTCCCCGATTCTTCCATCAGCCAAAGATAAAAACTTAAGTTATGCAGCGAGGCAATTTGAGCGCCAAGAATTTCTTTGGAGATGATGAGATGTCTCAGATATGCCTTCGAATATTGCCTGTCGACAAAGCATGTACCATCCGGGTCGAGGGCGGTAAAATCATCTTTCCATTTGTTGTTCCTCATGTTCATTATCCCATTCCGGGAAAATAACATGCCATTCCTGCCATTTCGGGTGGGTATCACACAATCAAACATGTCAATTCCCAAAGCAATGGATTCCAAAAGGTTAACCGGCGTGCCAACACCCATCAGGTATCGGGGTTTGTCGGCCGGTAAGATATTTGTTACGGCATCCACCATCTCATACATTACTTCAGCAGGCTCTCCTACCGACAGACCGCCAATAGCATACCCCCCGGCCGGGTATGAGCAAATCTCGTGAGCCGAAGCCTCGCGCAGATCTTTGTATACACTTCCCTGGACTATCGGGAAGAAATCCTGTTCATGACCGTAAAGCGGTTCGGTTCGCTCAAAATGACCAGCTCCCCTCGCAAGCCATTGGTGCGTAAGATCCAGGGATTTTTTCGCGGTTTTATGATCACTTGGCCAGGTAGTACATTCATCCAATGCCATAATAATATCGGCGCCGATCGCCCGCTGTATTTCAACAATGCTTTCCGGTGTAAACATGTGTTTCGATCCGTCGATGTGGGAACTGAACATAGCGCCCTCTTCGGTAAGTTTACGAATATTTGCAAGCGAAAAAACCTGGTACCCGCCACTATCGGTCAGTATTGGCCTGTCCCAATTCATAAACCGGTGTAACCCCCCAGCCTGTCTGATAATTTCAATACCGGGACGAAGATAGAGATGGTAGGTATTCCCCAGGATGATCTTTGCATTCAGATCGTCCCTGAGCTCCCGCTGATGAACTGCCTTAACAGTGCCTGCCGTTCCAACAGGCATAAATACCGGCGTTTCAATCGCACCATGCCCTGTTGAAATAATTCCCGAACGCGCAGACGTGGATATGTCCCTTTTTACTACTTCGAATTTCATTAACACCTTGTTTGGCCGCAAATATATACTTTAACCATAAAAATAATTTACTTCATCCTGCAGAATTTGCTTAACTTCAAAAACTTTAATAAAATTGCTATCGCAGACTAAACGAAACAAATGATTGCTATTTCAAACCTGTTAGCTGATAAACAATGGTTTATCATATTCATTGTTTTTCTTGTTGCACTTATAATTCAGCTATTTTATTATCTGGTTATCTATTCCCGGTTTGTCCTTTTCAAAAAGCAGGCTCCGGCTTCTTCCACGGAACCGGTTTCTTTAATTATTTGTGCACGCAATGAAGCGGAGAACCTGGATAACTATCTACCCATTATATTAAGCCAGAATTATCCTGATTATGAGGTTATTGTTGTGGACGACTGTTCAACTGATGATACCGATCTCGTACTGAAAAAATATACTGCTTTGTATCCAAACCTCAGAACCAGTGTTATCAAGGTGGATAAAAAGTTTTCACATGGCAAGAAACTTGCAGTCACTATTGGTATCAAAGCAGCAAAGTACGACCGGATATTATTTACGGATGCTGATTGCAGGCCTGAAACCAGTCAATGGCTTTCACGGATGACGGCACATTTCTCCGATAAAGTATCCATAATACTGGGTTATGGTGGTTATTTCGACCAACCCGGATTGCTGAACCGTTATATTCGCTGGGATACACTGATCATAGCCCTTCAGTATTTCAGCTTTGCCCTGATCCGGCGACCTTATATGGGTATTGGACGGAATCTCGCCTATAAACGCTCCCTTTTTTACGGGGGCAAAGGATTCACCAATCATTTTCACCTGGCATCGGGCGATGACGATCTGTTTGTAAATGAACATGCTACAAGCACAAATACGGCTGTTGAATTCTCCTTTGAAAGCCATACCCGCACCACTCCCAAACAATCTTATGACAGGTGGTATTTCCAGAAAAAGCGTCATGTGTCCACCAGTGCGCTTTATAAAAAAAGTCACAAATTTTTGCTTGGACTTGAACCGGCAAGCCGCCTGATATTTTATGCATCCTTTGCTGGACTGATGTTTTCAGAATCATGCTGGCTGATCGCTTTGAGCTGTTTTGGTGTGCGCATGATCATCCACCTCATTGTTATTAAAAAAACCATGATTCGTTTGAATGAGAAGAATATATTTGTAATTTCGTTATTGTTTGATCTGATATCCCTGTTCATAAATGCAGGCTTGTACTTATCAAGCCGCTTCAGACCTGTAAATTATCAATGGAAGTAAACGTTAACCTGTCCGAAAAAGCTCAACGCGATTTTATGCTTGTCCAGCGCGCCACCAATGGTGATCAGCGCGCATATGCCGAACTGATGGGGCGCTACCGCGATGCTATTTATTATATGCTGCTGAAAATGGTGAATAATGCCAGTGATGCCGAAGATTTGACCATTGAGGCTTTTGGCAAGGCATTCAAGAACATTAACCAATATGCCCCGAATTATGCCTTCAGCACCTGGCTTTTCAAAATAGCTACCAACAACTGCATCGATTTTATCCGTAAGAAAAAAGCCAGCCATGTTTCACTCGATCACACCGACAACGAACACGAAAAGGCTACCAAGGATATCCAGGCACCTGTTATGGACCCCGAGGAGTCACTGATAAACGATCAGAAGATCAAACTGATGCGTTCCCTTGTTTCGAAACTTAAGCCACGTTACCGGAAATTGATTGAATTGCGGTATTTCAGTGAATTATCTTATGAAGAAATTGCTGCAGAACTCGAGTTGCCCATCGGTACTGTAAAAGCCCAATTGTTCAGGGCACGTGAGCTGCTGTACAACATCCTTAAGAACACATCCGGTAAGATGTAATCTCCGGGGTTTCATGCAAAACCTTGAAAAATACTTCGGTCCTTTGTCAACCCGGCAATCCGAACGATTTTTACAGTTGGGCCCACTTTATAATTACTGGAACGAGCGGATCAATATTATTTCCAGGAAAGATATCGGAAACCTTTACCTCCACCATATCCTTCATTCCCTGTCGATAGCAAAAACAATCCGTTTCATTCCAGGGACAGTTGTAATAGATGCCGGAACAGGTGGTGGCTTTCCGGGAATACCCCTGGCTGTTTTTTTCCCAGATGTACATTTCATCCTGGTAGACTCAATCACCAAAAAAATACGCATTGTTGAGACGCTTATCCGGGAAACGGGTCTCGATAATTGTGAAATCAGGAACGTTCGACTGGAGGACCTTAATGATAAAGCAGATTTCGTGGTTTGCAGGGCTGTGGCCGAAATACCGATTCTATTTGGCTGGGTGAAGAAAAACATCATCCCGGGAGGGGTAAATACCCTGAAGAATGGATTGCTTGCATTAAAGGGAGGAAACCTGGAAGAAGAGATCAAACCGATGGGGTCAGGGGTAACTGTTTATAACCTAGTGGAGTATTTTAGTGAGGTCTTTTTTGAGACGAAAAAACTGGTGTATGTGCCCGTATAGAGATACAAACCATTGTAATCCCGCGGCTAAACAATCCCATAGGATTCCTGTTAATATTCTGCTGAAATAAATCATCCGGATGTTTTTCCTTTTCAATCCATAATTTGTATTTTTACTAAATCAGAATAACATGACACAGTTAAAAGAAGGAGTCTCTGCACCAGTTTTTAGGGGAAAGGACCAGGATGAAAAATGGGTAGGCCTGGAAGATTTTAGGGGCAAAAAGGTTATTTTGTATTTTTATCCCAAGGATGATACACCCGGGTGCACGGATGAGGCCTGCAACCTCAGGGATAACTATGAAGCTCTTTTAAGCAGGGGATTTTCCATCCTCGGGGTAAGTCCCGACAATGAAAAATCGCATGCCAAATTCAAGGCTAAGTTTGAACTGCCCTTCAGCTTGATCTCAGACCCTGAAACCAAAATACTGAATGCCTATGGCGTGTGGGGTGAGAAAAGCTTGTTCGGGCAAAAATACATGGGTGTTCTCAGAACAACATTTGTTATCGATGAAGCAGGCATCATCCGGAAGATCATAAGCAATGTGGACACCAGGGACCATACCCGGCAAATCCTTGAAGAACTGAAAATCAATTAAAAATTCTAATAATGGCAAAAGAACAAACCATCGACGATGTCAGAAAGGAAAAGCTTAAATCGCTTGAAACAACTTTAGGTAAAATTGAAAAAGATTTCGGCAAGGGGGCCATCATGAAACTGGGTGATCGTGCCGTTGTTAATGTGGGTTCAATTCCTTCGGGGTCACTTGCCCTGGACATTGCCCTTGGTGTTGGCGGGTATCCGCGCGGCAGGGTTGTTGAAATTTTCGGCCCCGAATCCTCCGGTAAAACCACGCTTGCTATCCATGCCATTGCACAGGCTCAGAAAACAGGAGGGATAGCAGCTTTCATTGATGCCGAGCATGCTTTTGACAGTACTTATGCCCAAAAACTTGGTGTTGATATTGAAAACCTCCTGATCTCGCAGCCCGATAACGGTGAACAGGCGCTGGAGATCACGGAACATCTGATCCGTTCCGGGGCAATTGATATTATTGTGATCGATTCGGTTGCAGCCCTCACTCCCAAAGCGGAAATTGAAGGAGAAATGGGTGATTCCAAAATGGGTTTGCAAGCCAGGCTGATGTCACAGGCCCTAAGAAAACTTACTGCCACCATCAGTAAGACAAATACCTGTTGCATTTTTATCAATCAGCTGCGGGAAAAGATCGGGGTGATGTTCGGCAATCCCGAAACAACCACCGGAGGCAATGCACTCAAATTCTATGCATCGGTGAGGGTTGATATCCGCAAGATCAATCAGATCAAGGAAGGTGAGGAGGTTTTTGGTAACCGCACCAAGGTGAAGATTGTAAAAAACAAATTGGCGCCCCCCTTCCGTAAGGCCGAATTTGATCTGCTTTACGGAGAAGGTATTTCCAGGATTGGTGAAATTATTGATCTCGGTACCGAAAATGAAATTATCAAGAAGAGCGGTTCATGGTTCAGTTACGGCGAAACCAAGCTTGGCCAGGGTCGTGACGCAGTTAAACAGCTGCTGGCTGATAACCCGGAACTGTCAGAGGAAATCGAAAAGAAGATCATCGAAAAGCTGAAGCAATAGCACCTGGTAAGTTATTTAACCGACAGGAAAGTAAAATACAAAAAAAATCCACCCCGTAGGATGGACTGTCACATTTATACCTTTAGTTTGATCAAACCGGGCTGATGGCTTCTACCGGACACACATCAGCACATGCACCGCAATCGATACATTTATCAGGATCAATTTTGTATATATCTCCTTCGGTTATTGCTTCTGTGGGACACTCGGGAAGACATGTACCACATGCAGTACATTCATTACTAATTACATAAGCCATGACAAAAAGTTTTTATTGTTATAATGGCAAATGTAATGCTATAATTGAAATGACAAAAAGAAAAATGTCACTCCGCAGGGTGACAGTTTATAATAATCCCAAATTTCCGCAGGTTTACTTTTCCCCCAGGAATTCGAACGCCAGCCAGGCAAGGTTGCTCATGGCTGTTTTGAGTGCACCTTCATCTGCCATGAAGGTAGGAGAATGCACCGGTGAATTAAATTTTCCGGCAGCATCCATGATCCCGAACCTGTAAAACACACCCGGGATTTTTTGTGAGAACCAGGCAAAATCATCGGATGTCATGCGAAGATCAAGATTAACAACATTATCTTCTCCAAGTAATTGTGCAGAATATTCGGCCGCCTTGCGTGTTAAGATTTCATCGTTTGTGAGTACGGGATATCCTTTTACAATCCGTATTTCACAGGTGCCGCCCATGCCTTCGGCTAACGATCGGGCCAGCCCGGTGATCCGGGCATGGGCCTCAGCCCGCCATGGTTCATGCATCGTGCGGAATGTGCCCTCGATATTTACTTTCGGTGGTATAACGTTGGTGGCACCTGCTGCCTCCAGTTTACCGAAGGACAACACCGATGGAATAGCAGGATTGGCATTACGGCTGACAATCTGTTGCAGGGAAACAATAATTTGGGCAGCTATTAATACCGGATCAACCACCTGATGTGGCGTGGCACCATGTCCCCCCCTGCCATTGACAGTTATATAAATCTCATCAGCCGATGCCATGTACATGCCAGGCCTGTAGCCCACTTTGCCGGATTCAAGTCCTGGTAGCACATGCTGACCTATAATCAGCTCCGGAGTAAGGTCATTAAAAACGCCTTCGCTGAGCATAAGACTGGCGCCACCCGGTAACTTTTCTTCCCCGGGCTGAAAAATCAATAGAACGGTGCCATCAAATTCATCCTTCAGCGATTGAAGAATTTTTGCCGCACCCAGCAGGGAAGCCATGTGCATGTCGTGCCCACAGGCATGCATCCTGCCGGTATACTCCGATTTATAGGGTATGTTGTTTTGTTCTTCGATAGGCAATGCATCCAGTTCTGCTCTTAGCGCAATCACACGCCTTGCAGGTTTCCTGCCCTCGATAATGCCCAAAATACCGGTTTTTACGAATCCCGTTTTAAAGGGAATGCCTGCCCTGCGCAACTGCTCCTGAATATATGCCGAAGTTTCAAATTCCTGAAATGAAAGTTCAGGATGCCTGTGAATATGCTGGCGAATACCGCTCACTTCGTTAAAGAACCCTTCAGCCAGCTGCTGTATTTTTAGTTTGATCTCCATGAAATGCAACTTTGTGAATTATTTGCCGAATATCATCCTGAAGCCAAGTACAATGATGAGCATGCCGAAGCCGGTTTTCAGAATCCTCTCCGGAACATGAACTGCTACAACCGATCCAAGATAACCACCGATTAAAAAAGCCAGCATGACAACCAATGCCATTTTCAGATTAACATGCCCCTGCCTGTAATAGTTCCAGAACGCCAGGAAACCAACCGGAAATAAAAGAACTGCCAGGCTGGTGCCCTGGGCCTGGTGCTGTGTCATTCCAAAAAAGAAAACCAGGGCGGGAACAATTATAATGGCGCCCCCTACTCCCAGCATTCCTGAAACAACCCCTGCCGTGAGGCCGATTAACGCCAGGGTTATAATTTCATGTATACTCATTAAAAATCCAGACTCATGGAAAAATAAAACACATGCGGAAGCACCTGCCTGTTCTCAATGCCCCATGCCCAGTCGAACCGCATGAAATAACCGAGCAACATGGTATGGATACCGAATCCATAACCAGCAACAATAGGATCCCTGTCAGCGTCAATGGTTATGGTAATGGGTCCCTGTTGTACTATGTCATTGTCATAGGCGTTTTTGCTCGACCATGGTGTGGGTCCTGACCAGGCTGATCCCACATCAAAAAAGCCAACCACCTGGAAATTCTCAAAGAAACTCCGGCTAAGGGGATAATTGGCCAGGTATTTAAATACCGGGAAACGGATTTCGGTGTTAAACACCGCAAAATTATTGCCATTCCTGATGTTCTGTGAAAAGCCCCGCATGTTTGTTCCCACCGCCTGATAGGCATAGTTCTGTGTCTCATCGATGGGTATTTCGCTGAATGGTATAAAGGTAGGCGTGCGACCCGGGCTCAGGTTTATCCAGTTATCCACCCCACCAAGATAATAGATGATCCTGCTCGAACCCTGCGAAGAGCTCCAGGCAAACCGGTTGGCCATGATCAGCGTACGGTGTAACCGGGTGTAATGCCTCACATCCGCACCAAAAACAACAAGTTCATAAAGGTTTTTATATACCTGTTCCTGGACCTCGGCAAATATTTTATACCGGGTTCCGGTATACAGGTTCATGCCCAGTGATCTTGTATTGTCGAAAATATATTCCAGCTTTACGCCCAGCCAGTTCCTGTATATATTGGGTTCATTCAGATAATTCGGATTGTTGGAAAGAAAAACCGTGCGGTCATTCCGGAATGAAAGGGTGGTCGAGAATGCCATGACCTGTGTAAGCGGATACCTCAAAATAAAGGATAACTGGTGCGAGTGAGTTTTAATTTCAAATGCTCCCAATTCGCCGAATCCCTGGTTTCTGAATGCCTGCCTGTGGAACACAAGTTGCTTGTCGAGTCTCCGCGACAGGCTTTCAGCACTCAACAGGTATTCATTGGCATCAAAGGTGGGTGATAACCTCATTCCACCGGTTAATTTAAGGTCCTCAAACAAATCATTTGCTCCTATTTTGAACAACACATTAAATCCGGGATTAAAATAAAAAGCTCCCCCGGTAAATGCCTGGTAGGATGCATTCAGGAAATTAAAATCGATTTGTGAAACCAGGCTGTTCTGGTAAAATACCGGTGCATATAAACGGATCCTCGGCCGTCCTTTCAGAAGAGTATCAACCGCAACAGCCAGTTTGCTGTCACTCAGCTTTTCATTATAACTGTTGATCTTTTCGATCTCGAAAACATATTTGTTGATATCTATCATATTGTCTCCGAGTGCCACGGTATCCCCGTCAATAATGATGGTATTGTTCACCACTTCATGAATGGGAATGATTTCTTTTTTTATGCTCCGGAGGCTATCCCTGGCTGCAAGTACATTAAGCCGTCTTTTTTGCGCAGGCGTCTGCTGTTCCTTTTCAAGAACAATATCTGTTTCGTCTAACGCATTTTTGTAAATGTTGTACCGTCCGTCATTATACATGATTTCAGCCACATTGCCCGTTCCCCTGTTATAATCCTGCTCGACTATATTTCTTGAATAACGGGTAAGAGGAGTGGTTTTGGCATAATACCGGTAATGGACAGTTGTGTCGATAAAACTGATGGTGCTGTCGAATTTTGAAATATACCGGTTAATCACCCCACTTTTATCATTCAGCTGAATAAAGGTATTCCTGTCGGCTTCAAGAGGATTAGTCTTGTTATGGTATTTTCCATCGTTCAGCCGCATGAGCAAATCGGAATTCCCCGCGTAATCATATATAAAAAGATCAGTTGTGAAAGCCCTGGAGGTCGCGGATACTTCAGTGCTGAGCGTGTCGGAAGACCGGTTTGAACTGAAAATGATCTTGTTATCATTGTCAATAAAACGGGGACTGAAATCATCAGCGAGATCATTGGTAATCTGACGATTGGTTGATGAAGCAATATCATATATATAAATATCGGTCTTCCCGTTGCGGGTACCGGTAAAGACAAACATGGAACCCTGTGCGGAGAAGGAGAAATCCAGCACCTTGTCGAAATACAGGAAGTTCCGAACTGTAAGCTGCTTATCTGCAATATTGTAATAATAAAGCTTCAGTCCTCCTTTTTCCTCGGTTATGAAAGCGATATATCTGGCAGTGGGATGCCAGGTAACCACGGGATTGGAATAATCGGTAATTTGTTCAAGACGGTATTCGCGTTTGAAGATCCGTTTCTTCTTTCCCGTTTGTGTATTCAACAGCCATAGCTTATAAAGTCCCATGTCATTGGTGACATAGCTGACATAATTACCGCTCGGGCTTATCTTGATCTGCTGATGCACGAGGCCTTTTTTGGTTTTCTTCAGCAATTTTCCGGTACCGGGAACTTTCTGTTCCGCATCGTCATCTGCAAAAAGATTTAAATAATAACCCATCCATTCATAGGTAAGTTCCTTGATGGAAAAACCCAGCACGTTAGAAAAGCCGGTTTTTATCGATTTACTGATGCTGGTAAGGTAAATAATACTGGGAATTACTGATTCCCCATAAGTATCCGAAATGTATTTCCAAAATGAATGGCCGGCATAAATAGCATCGGTTCCGGTAAGACGATTGAATTTTTCGTATTTGCCGCTGGTGATCCCGTCTTTTACAAAGTTTTCCGTTTGGATATCCCATTGTCCTGACAGATAGGCCACCAGTCCTTCGCTGTACCATTTGGGAATGCTGATGAGTGTTGAATTGGCAACATTATCGATCAGTTCGGAACCGAAAAGCAATTCATTAACCACAATTCGGGTAACGGCAGCCGTTATTTGTTCATCAAATTTGTCAAAGTCCCCTTCGAAATAAAGAAATGCTTTATTCTTGCTTAGGTTGGTAGTACCTCCAATGTTGTATTCATCCTGCCCGGTAACAAGTCCGATATTGCTTTGCCGGTAATCGGT
Source organism: Bacteroidales bacterium (assembly GCA_035258345.1). Classification (GTDB taxonomy): domain Bacteria; phylum Bacteroidota; class Bacteroidia; order Bacteroidales; family UBA10428; genus UBA5072. The sequence continues at coordinate 14,439 of DATEVU010000032.1, read as the reverse complement.
AAGGCGGCTGTACACGATGAAAAGTATTCGTTTTTCCATGGTGTAGTCGAAAAAAGCCTCGATTTGCGGGGTCACCTTCTCGGCATAATCTGCTGTGTATTCTGCCAGATTCCTGCCATCCTCGTTAAAATATACATCGTATTTCTCATGACGGTAAAACGACCAGACAAACTCATTAAATTGTACACGGTTTTTTCCAAAGCTCATCTGGTGACCATTATAAAACTGGGCATGGCCAACAAGGGTGAGACTTGCAAACAGAAGGATCAGCAGTTGCTTTTTAATAACTTCTTTCATCATATGACTGATACCTGTAAAGGTAACAAACAAGCTATAAAATTAGTTTATTCCGGCAAAAATACAATGAAGATGAAAACTAAGCCGCTCAAAAATTGGGCCACAAAAAAAACCCTCCAGGCAGTCATCTTACTCCTGAAGGGTGTTTCATATAATTAACACATGTATCAGGCTCTGCCTGCGCTACCTAATACATTAATTATCTTGTGCTTATAGAGTTCCTTGAGTTTTTCTCTGGCAGGACCGAGGTAATTGCGGGGGTCAAACTCTTCGGGTTTTTCTGCAAAAACCTTACGGATAGCAGCAGTTACTGCCAACCGGCCATCGCTGTCGATGTTTACCTTACAAACTGCAGATTTAGCTGCTTTGCGCAACTGCTCTTCAGAAACTCCTGCCGTGTTTTCCATTTTTCCGCCGTACTTGTTGATCTCATCAACAATGTCCTGGGGAACGGACGATGCTCCGTGTAAAACGATGGGGAAACCCGGGATCCGCTTTTCAACGTCTTCGAGTATATCAAAGCGTAACGGAGGAGGCAGTTCACCGGTTTTAACCTTGAATTTGAAAGCACCGTGTGAAGTTCCGATTGAAATGGCCAGCGAATCAACACCGGTCTTATTAACGAAGTCTTCAACCTCTTCGGGCCGGGTGTAGGACGAATGCTCAGCAACCACATCATCTTCAATACCCGCGAGCACTCCGAGTTCACCTTCAACGGTAACATTATGCTGGTGTGCAAATTCAACAACCTGTTTGGTAAGTCTTACGTTCTCTTCATAAGGAAAATGTGATCCGTCGATCATCACGGACGAGAAACCACTTTCAATACAGGCCTTGCAGGTTTCAAACGAATCACCGTGATCAAGATGGAGTACAATGGGTATAGCGCAGCCAAGTTCTTTGGCATATTCCACCGCACCCTTGGAAAGATACTGAAGCAAAGTCTGGTTGGCATATTTACGGGCTCCCTTGGATACCTGGAGAATGACCGGAGATTTTGTTTCAACACAGGCACTGATGATGGCCTGAAGCTGTTCGAGATTGTTAAAATTAAAAGCGGGAATGGCATATCCTCCTTTAACTGCATTTTTAAACAACTCCCTCGAATTCACTAACCCTAATTCTTTATAATGTAACATATAAATTGTTTTAAATTGGAGGTCGCAAGTTAGTACATTTAGGGTTAGCAGCCAAAATATTTGCCTAAAATTTGGTTGAATGCAAGACAATTCCATATTTTTATAATAGTAATTTCCTAAGCATGAAGCATTCCAAACAAGGTAGGTTTCAGCAACGCATAAGGTTGTTCGATGCCACCGCAATCGTTGCAGGTTCGATGATAGGTTCCGGAATTTTTATCGTAAGTGCAGATATCGCCAGGAATGTGGGGGCTCCCGGCTGGCTGCTGCTGGTATGGTTAATAACCGGACTGCTCACGATAACCGCAGCCCTGAGTTATGGTGAATTGGCCTCGCTGATGCCGCATGCAGGAGGTCAGTATGTGTTTTTGAAAGAAGCTTATAATCCGTTGGTTGGCTTTCTATATGGCTGGTCGGCCTTTCTGGTGATCCAGGGTGGAACCATTGCTGCCGTGGCCATGGGTTTTGCCAAGTTCACCGGTGTTGTATTCCCCATGATCTCTGAACGAAATATCTGGTTTGAATGGCATTTCCTGAAGATTTCAACGGTACACCTTATTGCAATTGGATCCATACTGGTCCTTACCATCCTGAATACACGGGGAATTTTGCTGGGGAAAATAATTCAGAATCTGTTTACTTCAACCAAGGTAGGTATTTTGCTGATATTTATCCTGATTGGCCTTTTTATCGCCAGGAACAATGAGTCTGTTGAACTTAACCGGCAGTTCTTCTGGTCTTCAGCATCAACGGATGGAAGCCAGGCAGGCGGACTTGCGGGATTTGCACTTGTGATAGCCTTCACCACAGCTATGGTGGGTTCGCTTTTCTCATCCGATGCCTGGAACAACATCACCTTTGCTTCGGATGAAGTTTTGAATCCGCGCCGGAATTTACCGTTGAGCCTGGTTTACGGTACCATTATCGTAAGCCTTTTGTATTTCCTTGTCAATATTGCCTATTTGCAGGCACTGCCTTTACGGGGTGATGCGGCAGGGATCACCGCAGTCGACAGGGGCATACAGTTTGTCACCGAGGACAGGGTAGCAACTGGTGCCATGGAGGGTATTCTGGGCGAAAAGGCCGCCCTGGTAATGGCACTGTTGGTCATGATCTCCACCTTCGGTTGCAACAACGGAATCATTCTGGCAAGTGCAAGAGTATATTATGCCATGGCAGTGGACGGATTGTTCTTCAGAAGGGCGGGCAGGCTTAACAATAAAGGAGTTCCGGCTTCCGCACTGATTATCCAGTGCATCTGGACATCCTTGCTGTGCTTGTCGGGTACTTATAGCAATTTGCTCGACTATGTGGTATTTACCGTCTTGCTTTTCTACATCCTCACAATCCTGTCGGTTTTCATTCTTCGCAAAAAGTATCCGGGACATGAAAGGCCTTATAAGGTACCGGGTTACCCTGTGCTCCCGGCTGTTTACCTTGTGGCCATTTGCTTTATAATGATCATGTTGCTGATTTATAAACCAATATATACTTGGCCTGGTTTGATCATTGTTATTTGCGGGATTCCTGTTTACCTGTATTGGAAAAGGAATCAGTCTGAACCTCCACCACCCTGATATCCTTCCACTTACCGCTCCGGTATCTAAAGATCAAAACCGTGCAGAACAGGAGAAAAAAGATAATAAGACCAAGCCAGCCCATCACGGCCGACATTCCCAGGACATTCATAGTAAGATATAGTACAGGCAACAAAGTCCAGTGGGCTGCAACAGAGGCGATCATTGTAAAATGAGTATCACCGGCTCCCCGTAAGGCTCCGACAATTGCAACCATCACAGCTTCAACGAGTACATATATGGAGGCCAGCCTGATCATTGATTTGGCAATCGGCACAGCCTGTGCAAAAACATCGTCGGGTGCTTCAGGCCTGAAAATCATAACCAGATAACCCGGTATAAACAAAAACAGGAAAAGGATAACCACCGAATAGAATATGCCTGTCTTAATGCCCGACATGGCTGCCCGGTGTGCTGTATCGGGATCTCCCGCGCCCATATACCGTCCGACCAGGCTGGTCACCGCAATTTCAATTCCCAGTAACGGAATGAATGAAACCAGGTCCCAGTTGAACATGATGGTGCTGGCCGTGGCCACAACACTTCCGTGGGAGTGGAAAATAAAAATCATCGTGGAGAACGCCAGAAAATTCAGGAACAGTTCAAGCCCGGCCGGATAACCATAATAAAGCAGTTTTCGCATCACTTTCGGATCAAAACGGAATGAATCTGCTACCTGATATTCATGCCAGTTCTTTTTGCCTGCATAAGCTGCGATTATTACCAGCAGTCCGCAACCGGCACCGGATACTGTTGCCAGTGCAGCTCCCCTGATCCCCAGGGCGGGGAACCCCAACTTCCCGAAAATCAATACATAATCAAGGCCAACATTAACCACCATCGCAACCAGGGTGGCAACCATAACAATTTTAGTACGCCCGATGCCCGAGAAATAACAACTCAGACTGTTGCGCAGAATACTGATCAAGGCTCCGTAAAGTACAATATTGAAATAAACGGTCTGGTATTCCAGCTGTCCCAACGGTATGTTCATCAGGTTAAAATAACTATGGGCCAACGGTTTGCAAAACAGGACGAATGGATAGGCTACCAGAGCAATGATAATAGCCTGGAAAGCCGCAACGGCAGCGAGATTTTTCTGACCCGAACCATAGTATTGCGCTACCAGAGCTGTGGTATATCCGGTAAGTCCGATGAAGAAGAACACCATCATCTGCATGGCAACACCGCCACCCATGGCGGCATTCATCTGCTCGGGTCCCAGCCGTGACAGAAATAACCTGTCCGTAAATGTCATTACCCCGTCACAGGCGGTGGATATTATCATAGGAAAAGCAATGACGAGCAATTCGCCTATGCCTCCCTTTTCCTTATTTAAGGTAAAAAATTGATTGAGCTGCATGAAATACTAAAATAAACAGGTAACTGTAAAAAGGTTCAGATGGTTGTCCATATCCGGGCTTCCACAACGGGTTTTAAAAATTAAAAATAAAGAGATTTTTTTTATAAACGAAATCTATTGTTCGTTATCACAATTCCGGGGCGTTTTTACCAGAAGCCCGGTATCATATCCTTTTTGACGGACAAGGCCAAGAATTTCGTTGTAGGTGTGCGTTGGCATATACGATTCACGGCTGAGTATCCACAAATATTTCCGGGTGGGATGTCCCACAATGGCCCAGGAATAATCACCGGCGAGACCGATAATAAAGTAATCGCCACGGAAGGGCCAGAAGAATTGCACCTGAAGTTTTGAATTATTTGAACCCTTCACCACAAAAGCCTTGCCGGTAATAATGGAAATCTTTGATTTCCCGTTCCTGAATTTTACACACCGATTGGTTACGCGGATATATTTTTTACCGGGAACAAGTTCATAATCGGCGGTAGTGCATCGGCATCCCTTCTGAAAAGTTGTTGGATAGGAGGCAATTTCATACCAGCGACCGGAATATTTCACAGGATCAACGTATTCCACAGTCTGTAATGGCTGGCTATTGATGCTTACCGGCATGACAATAAAAATTACTGAATACAGGGCAAATGTTCTCATTTTTCTGATCACTACCGTCATCAGAATAGGTTTTGGTCTGTTAAATATAGTAAATTTTTCCCTATCTTTGCAGCCCAATTTTTTTAGAGATGAAAGATATCCGTAATGTTGCCATTATAGCTCACGTTGATCACGGTAAGACGACACTTGTAGACAAAATACTGTTACAGACCAAGTTTTTCAAGGAATATGAAAACCCGGGAGAACTGGTAATGGACAGCAATGAACTGGAACGTGAACGCGGCATTACCATACTCGCCAAAAATGTATCGGTTGTGTATAATGGCACAAAAATCAATATAATTGATACTCCCGGGCACTCAGATTTCGGGGGTGAGGTTGAACGTGTGCTGAACATGGCCGATGGAGTGCTGCTGCTGGTAGATGCATTTGAGGGTACCATGCCACAAACCCGCTTTGTCCTGCAAAAAGCGATAAACCTGGGGCTAAAACCCATAGTGGTGATCAACAAAGTGGATAAACCCAATTGCCGGCCGGAGGAAGTTCAGGAACAGGTATTTGAGCTTATGTTCAACCTGAATGGAACCGACGATCAGCTAAACTTTCCTACCATATACGGGTCTGCCAAACAAGGCTGGATGTCCGACGACTGGAAAAAACCCACCCAGGATATCACCCCCCTGCTTGATGCCATTATCAGACATATTCCTCCTCCCAAAATTATAAACGGTACACCGCAAATGCTGATTTCCAACCTTGATTACTCAAATTATCTGGGGCGTATTGCCATTGGCCGTTTACACCGTGGTGTGCTCCAGGAGAATATGAACGTATCACTTGTAAAAAGAGACGGAAGCGTTCTCCGGACGCGCATAAAAGAGCTTTCGGTTTATGAGGGCATTACCTACCGGAAAACACCGCTTGTTACCTGCGGTGATATTTGTGCGTTGGTGGGAATTGAAGGTTTCAACATAGGAGATACCATTGCCGAATATGAAAATCCCGAAGGGCTGGAGTCCATTACCGTAGATGAACCTACCATGAGCATGCTGTTCACCATTAATAATTCCCCTTTTTACGGGCAGGAGGGAAAATACGTCACTTCCAGGCACCTGAAAGAAAGACTGGACAAGGAGCTGGAAAAAAACCTTGCGTTGCGGATCGAACCTACCGATTCCGCGGATTCTTTTATCGTTTTCGGTCGCGGTGTACTTCACCTTTCCATACTTATTGAGACCATGCGGCGCGAGGGCTACGAATTGCAGGTCGGACAGCCGAAGGTGATCATAAAAAAAATAGCCGGTGAACCCTGCGAGCCGATGGAAGTGCTGTATATCGACCTGCCCGAGGAATTCTCCGGGAAAGCCATTGAAATGGTATCGGCCAGGAAAGGGCAGATGCTGATGATGGAAAGGAGAGGTGACCGGGTACATCTTGAATTTGAAATTCCGTCTCGTGGTATTATCGGGCTCCGGAGCAATTTACTCACAGCAACCGCAGGTGAAGCTGTTATGTCACACCGGTTCAAGGATTTTGAGCCCCTGAAAGGTGATATCGAAAGGCGCACAAACGGTTCGCTGATCGCAATGGAATCCGGCATAGCCTATGCCTATGCCATTGATAAACTCAGGGACCGGGGTATGTTTTTCACCGAATCACAGGAAGAGGTGTATGCGGGACAGGTGGTGGGCGAAAATTGCCGTGCAGGTGACCTGGTTGTCAACGTAACCCGTTCCAAGAAGCTTACCAATATGCGTGCTTCCGGAAGCGATGACAAAGTAAAGCTTACCCCTCCCGTTAAATTCACCCTCGAAGAAGCACTGGAATACATTCAGGAAGACGAATACGTTGAAATAACCCCAAACTCGATCAGGTTGCGTAAGATCCTCCTGAATGAAACTGACCGCAAAAGGGCCAATAAAACCTGACAGCAGCCGTATTATCATATTATATCCCACGTAAAACCCTGCCGGCCGGCAGGGTTTTTTTATTTTTTATTAAAAAGTATATATACTATTGTTTTATTGGGGTTATTATATCATTTATATTATATATTTTGATTTACACCTATATTTTATGTGGGTTAATGTAAATTATTTTGATCTTTTATTGATTTTTATTCAATTTTGTTTAAATTTGCTGCAGGAATTTGAAAAGCAATCGAAAATAATATGAACTATGAAAGGAAACATTAAAAGAAGTGCAACAGCAGCCGTTGTTCTGCTTTTTCTTGCAGCCGGTTCGGCTCTCGCGGCCGACAGCACTCCTATTGACACAGGTATTACGGCCTGGATGCTTACCTCTACTGCACTGGTACTGCTGATGGTGCCCGGACTGGCCATGTTCTACGGCGGACTGGTGAGAACAAAAAACGTTCTGGGCACTATGATGCACAGTTTTGTAGCCATGGGTATCATGGCTGTTCTCTGGGTAACCGTGGGATATTCCATGAGTTTCGGATCGAATGTGATGGGTGGCTGGTTTGGCTGGAACAACGATTACTTCATGCTTAAAGGAATTGATGAAACAATTACCTCCGCAGGTATACCCGAATATGTATTTTCAATGTTCCAGGGAAAATTTGCCATCATCACACCTGCCCTTATAGCCGGGGCATTTGCCGAGCGCATCTCTTTCCGTGGATATGTTATTTTTATAGCGCTTTGGGGCTTGCTGGTATACAATCCCTTGTGCCACTGGGTATGGGCTGGCGATGGCTTCCTTTACAACATGGGAGCTATGGGAGCTATTGATTTTGCAGGTGGAACCGTAGTTCATATCGCATCAGGTGTAAGCGGACTGGTTGCTGCCCTTTACCTGGGCTCACGCCGTGGACATCCCAGAACCGCCGTTGCTCCAAGTAACCTGGTTATGACCATGATTGGTGCCGGCCTGCTGTGGGTTGGCTGGTTCGGCTTCAATGCCGGAAGCAGTGTCAGCAGTGGCCTTCTTACTGCCCAGGCCCTGACGGCAACACAGGTTGCAGCGGCAGCCGGTGCAATAGCATGGATCATTATTGAGTCCATCCATCAGGGAAAAGCAACCGCATTGGGATTTGCCAGCGGAATCCTGGCGGGACTTGTTGCTGTCACTCCTGCTGCCGGCGTGGTTCAGCCTGCCGGTGCCATGGCACTGGGCGTTGCTGCAGCATTCATCTGCTACTTCGCTATTATGACTAAAAATAAACTGGGTTACGACGACAGCCTGGATGCTTTCGGCATTCATGGTGTAGGTGGTATTGTAGGCTCCCTGCTGCTTGTGTTTTTCATTCGTAAAAGCTGGATGCAAAGCGCTGCAGAGGCTGCAGGCGGATCATGGTCGATCTGGCAACAGTTTGGAATACAGGCAACTGCCGTAATAATTGCCATTACCTACGCGGCTGTTCTTACCTTTGTTATTATATTTGTAGTTAACAAACTGGTAGGTTTCCGGGCATCTACGGAAGCAGAAATGCAGGGCCTCGATCATACCTATCACGGCGAACAGGGATATGGCATGCTTAACCCCAGGTAAAATACAACACACTAATATTGTCAGATAATATAACAGCCCTATGAAACTGATAACAGCAATTATACGCGAAAACAAACTCGATCAGGTAAGAGAAGCCCTGATCGATGCCGAAATTACCCGTATTACGGTTAGCCGGGTATCGGGCCACGGTCAGCAACAGCGCGAGGAAATTTACCGTGGTTCCAAAGTGATCCCCAACCTGATTCCCAAAGTCAGGCTGGAGATTGCCGTTAACGAAGCTTTTGTGGATATCACCGTGGAAACGATCATCAAATCCGCACGTTCAAATTCAAAGGGAGAAGTAGGTGACGGCAAAATCTTTATCACTCCGTTGGAAGACTGTATCCGTATCCGTACCGGGGAAAGAGGCGGAAAGGCTATTTAAACCAGTATGGTAAACAAGGTTTAAAATAATTGAACAATAAAATAATTGTAATTTATAATGATCGGTGTTTTTAAGATAAGAGTAGTTTTTAACTACGCTTATCTTCTTTACATTAACCGGTTCATGCTGCTGTTAAAATTCCCGCTTTTTTTACTCCGTTACGGATTGATTTAATTTTTTTTGCCTTTTCAACGCAACCTTTCTTCACTTTTTCAGTCTAACAATAAAAGATCCGGATTCATTCCACCGATTGTTAATAAAATGTATGACAGGTTTAAAGAGTATTGCCTACTATTGTACTTTTATAAAAATATGTTGCTACAGATAGCACAACCAGAAATTCTGATCACGCTTTTGGAAAGATGAAATACACATGGCGGGCTAATTTGAGCATACTTGCTTAAAATAAATTTAACAATTGTACCGTTAATATAAAACCTTAAGATATTTGCAACGTAAGATAAAATTCACCAAGACACCTGTAAAAGTTTTGTGTAATATTTAATAATATTCCCTATGTTACCTATTCCCATATTAAACGTTATTGCAGCATTTATATTTGCTTCACTTATAACCTGGCTTATCATACCCAGAATTGTGAGAATCACAAAACACAAAAGACTCACTGACAAGCCCGGAGACCGGAAAATCCATAAATATGAGATCCCTACACTCGGAGGTATCGGTATCTTTATCGGCTTCTTTATCTCCTTGCTGCTATTTGTAAACGGAAATATTGAGCACATTACCATTATCGCTGCTGCTTCTGTGATTATTTTCCTCATGGGAGCAAAGGATGATCTTGTTAATATGGATGCACCCAAGAAGCTGCTTATTGAATTTTCGGTCGCCCTTTTAATTGCTTTGGCCTCCGACATCAGGTTCACCTCGTTCCATGGTTTTTTGGGTATCGACACGGTACCGGTTTGGATTTCCATTTTGATAACGGTTTTCCTTATTGTTGTCATCATGAATTCATTCAACCTTATTGACGGCATCGACGGACTTGCAGCCTCAACCGGAATTTTATGCAGTGTGGTATATGCTATCTGGTTTTGGATGGCCGGAGCCATTGGCTATACCGTAATGGCCATGGCTATTGCAGGTGCCCTAACTGCTTTTTTACCTTTCAATATCTACAGGGGGCGCTTTAAGATCTTTATGGGTGATGCAGGCAGTCTCACCATTGGTTTACTGTTAGCCATTCTCACTATTAAGTTCAATGAGTTGAATGCCCATCAGGCAGCTCCTTTTAGTTTTCAATCGGCCCCTGCTATAGCTATCGGAATTCTCTTTTTACCCCTTTTCGACACCCTGAGGGTGACTGTTATCCGGATCAGCCAGGGATTACATCCTTTCCAGGGTGACAATAACCATATTCATCACCGGCTGCTCAGGCTTGGTCTTACTCATAAACAGGCCACGCTGTTACTGGTTTTTGTAAATTCGTTATTTATAGGCCTTGCTGTTTTGCTTGATAATCTTGGTATTATAACTTCAGGCATTATACTCCTTGCTGCAGCCATGCTACTTTCCAATTTTACATTCTGGCTGGAAAAAAAGCGAACATCAGAAAAGACCGGTAACATCGCTGACAATTCAAAAGAGATCTACTTTCTTAATCAGTCCATTCTGAAGAGTAATCTGCTTACCAGGCAAAGGGCCTGATCTATTGTCCATGATCCTCCTTTGCCGGGTTTTAAAATGTTTTGCGCATCCTGAACAACAATCCGATATTGTTACCGAAATGTGATCCGGTATCAAAAGCACCCTCCCAGGAAAACATCAGATCCTTGTACCGTCTTGAATAATAGTTATATCCTATAAGCGAGTACAATTGATCCCTGGGCTGTTCGTAGGGCAATGCAATTGTTCCGAAATTCCTTGCGTAAGTAAGCCTGATAGAAACCTGCTTTTCATCAAATTCATAAATAATCCCTGCAGTTAGTGCTCTTAGGCTATTATTCTCCAGATAATCCTGCATTTCCGGAGTTCTGTTTGTAAAAACCGGTGAGGTAATTAGCGGGGTTCCAATGGTCATATCACGGTAAGTCCAACCGCTTCTGTATAAATAATTATTGAAATAATTATCACCCCCGCTGAAGTTGGGGTCGCCTGACTGGCTTGTAGAATTAAAGAACTCCAGACCAACCTTCCGAAGTCCGTTTGAATCATCGCGTTTTTGAATGACAATGCCCCACAGTCCGTCTCCCTTGTTTTTCCAGTCAACACCAACACGCCCGTTTTTATCATCCAACATGGTCTGCCAATAAAATTTCAGTTTATGTCTTTTCATTGTATAGTCAATACCAAGACTATAGGAGGCAAGATGATTACCCACCGCATTTTCCTGCTCATTATCAGGTCCCTGATCTCCTTTCATTCTGGCAAAAAAAACTGATCTAAACGCTTCCCAGTCTGCGCGAAGTGATCCGTATACCGGAGAGGTCCCTCCCCAAACGGCTGTATGGTGTATACCCAGGTTAACGCTCCATGGAAATCTCTTTTCACCTATTCTGATATAGAAATACTTCTGATGAAGCCAGGCGTTTTTTACATACTGATCTTTTTCACCAAACCAACCGTGTGCAAAATAACCCTTGATTTCCAACAGATTTTTGGTATACGGAACAATGACATAATCATTTGTATACAGTGCAATTTTGGGCATTGGCCTGGCATTTTCCGAGAACAGATAAGCCCCAGAGGATAGCTGATCATCCTGATTTCCGAAAGCTTCCTCAACAATCCCCCCCTGGATTATAAGAAAATGGATCTTGACGTGTGCATAGCCTTGCTGTAACCAAATTCCGCTTTCCGAACCGTAACGGTAAATCGCATCTAACCCGTAGGATAACGATATTTTTTTTGAGGTGTCAATACCTGCTGTGATGCCCGAACGAAGTAAGAGTGTGTTTTTTTCATCTGAAAAAACACCGTGTTTATTTGAAACTGAATAAAAAGGTGCATTTTTACCGGCACTTGCTTTTACGTCAGTTTCCACAAACAGGGCAGGCCTGAGAATCTGCGCGTTCGATACAAGCGTTATAATACCCGCAAGTATCAAGAAGCCTATTTTCATTTTCCTGATTGTCAACTTCCTGAACATCAGAATTGTTGTTAATAGTGCGATTTCTTAAAGATCAATTGTGGAATTTTGGAAACATTTTTTGCCAGGAGAATCCAACAAGGGAAAGGCATCCTATTGTTTTTTAGTACCCAAAAATCCTCAATTTTTTTGTTAATGATGTATTTAAGCCCTTTTGTGCTGATGCCTCCCATTCTCATCCTAGTGATAACCTCCGGAAGATAAAAAAAGCCCAGGGTATCATCGTTAAATACACGCAACAGGTAATCATAATCCGCGGCACATTTCAAATTCATGTTAAACAATCCATGCTTCACATATACCTCTCGACGCATAAAAACCGTGGGATGCGGAGGCATCCACCCTTTTCTAAGCAAACTGGGATTGAAGGGCTTGCTAACCCAATAACGGACAATTTTATTCACATGGAGTTGATCAACAAAAACCAAATTTCCATATACCACATCCACCGGTTTTTGTCCTTCGGGTATTGCCAGCGATGGCCCAAAACTTTCTGCAATATGCTGCAGCGTTTGTACTGAACCAAATGTATCATCAGAATGCAAAATGCCGATAATATCACCGGAAGCCAGACGTATCCCCTTATTAAGGGCATCATAAATTCCCTTATCCGGCTCCGATACAATCTTAACGACCCGGTTAGCTTTTGATCTTACACAATCGAGTGTAAGATCGGTTGATCCACCGTCAACAATAATATGCTCAATGTTGTGAAAGGTCTGGCTATATACCGATTCAATGCAATCGGTAATTACGCCGGCGCTGTTAAAAGTAGGTGTAATGATGGATATTTTCATTTCCCGTATTTTTGACCATTTCTCATCACTTTAACCGCCCGGAGCATAATCTGGTAAATTAAAACAATCCGATACCTGATTTTATAAGTGAAGGTGTTTTTGCTTTTAAGGTGTGGATGTGTCATATTGCGGTCATGTCTGCGGTATAAAATTAGTTTGTCGGGAATAAAAACCGGTTTACCGAAGACTTCACTTACCAGGCCCATCCAAATGTCGTGCATGGCTATTCCCGAAGGGAAAGGCAAAAAATACGCCAGCATATTCCTTTTAAATGCCATGCAACAACCAAGATATGAATTCTTTGAAAAATTTTTAAAAAAACCTGTACGGGAATTCACAATGCTGTAGAATGAATCATTAATCACCTTTTCTTCCTGATTCACGACAATACAATCGCTTACGACTATATTATAATCTTTCAGATAGCCCATCATGGTGGCCACCTTCCCCGGCAACCACACATCATCCTGATCCGATAAAAAGATATGATCTCCCTGGGCATGTTTCAGGGCGTTTTCGAGATTAAAAACCGGGCTTTTAAATGTACATCCTTCGAACAGCTTAATTCTATTGTCGTTAAAGCTGTTTATTATTGCAATGGTTCCATCGGTGGACGAATCATCCGAAATAATAACCTCATCATCATTCCCCAGCTGGGTCAATATGGATTCAAGCTGCTGATGAATATATTTTTCACCGTTGTATGTCGGAATGCAAACTGAAATCATGGGATGTATGCTGATAAATAGTTTTAAATACCAATAGTGTAATAATCACAAATGTCATTCCGATAGGATTATTCAAAAAAGGATTTGTAAAGGTCTGAATATATATAAACAGTGTGCCTATAAAAAAGGCATCCGGGTTAAAAGAAGGGGATGTTGTACGGATTTTACCATAATAGTATACAATTATACCAAACAGGGAAAACCAGAACATTAGTCCCAGCAAACCTTGCTTATGAAAAATCTCCAGAAACGAAATTTCCATGTGTATTGGTCTCACCGGTACACCTATCCCAAAACCATGCCCAAGAAAAAAAGAGAATATCGTAGTTGAATCAATTACTTCTCTAATTTGGGTAAGTCGAATTGAATTCGAAATTGTTTTATCGCCCAGCAGCGGAATAATATATATCGCATAAATGACCACGCCAATAATTGATAGCAAAATAAAACCCAGCTTTTTATATATATTTTTGTTCAGAAAAACAAAATAAAAAAACAAACATATGGCTAATGAAAAGATAAAACCTCTTGTCAGGGTGAGCACAATAGCAGTGGCCACAAAAAAACTAATCAGTTTGGATTTTGCGGATTTACTGAAAAAATAAAAAAAGAATGCTATGTTTAAATAAAGAAATCCCTTATAGAAAAAAAGACCTTCGCTTCCCCTGAACATGACTTCTTTGCTGGTGGAAATAAAACTGTAAAACTTTCTGTAATTAAGGTATTGAAACATTAAAAGTATTATCAGGATTATGTAAGCAACAGCCAGAATCAACCCTGAAATCTTAATAATACGGATGATCTTCGGAATATTGTCGTATGTAATCACTTGGTGGAGGTACAATATCGACATAAAGTACAAAAGGGGTTTAATGTCTTCAAAAAGAAGATTAAGTTCGGCATTGTTAATAATTCCAAA
>DATEVU010000031.1:0-22547 GCA_035258345.1 Bacteroidales bacterium | reverse complement strand
ATAAAAGATATGGGGATCGCCCTCGAAGAAGCCCGACGTATGGAGCTGTCATTGCCCGGGCTGGCCCTGGCACAGCAGTTATACCAGTCGGTTTCCGCCCTCGGTTATGCCGAAAAAGGCACCCAGGCCCTGATGCTGGCGCTGGAGAATATGGCGGGAATTAAAAAGTAGTTTATTTACCCTGGTGTATAACCCGCTGCGGAAACGGAATTTCTATACCTTCCCTGTCAAAGGCAATCTTAATTCTTTTGCGCAATTCCCCGGTTACATCCCATTGTTTAAGCGGTATTGTTTCACCAAGTATTTTAATAATAACGGCAGAATCCGCGAAATCATCCACCCTCATAAATTGCGGAGGTTTAATAATATGCTCCTTCCATACGGGATCTTCCGCCAATTCATTACCGGTTTGGTTGATAACCGTTATTGCATGCTCCAGGTTGGTTCTGTAGGAAATTCCAATATTCAGATTTACCCGCGAATAATCTTTGGAAAGATTGGCTACTTTTTTAATTTCTCCATGGGGAATATGGTATACTGTTCCATTTAAATCCCGCAAAATAGTCTTTCGCAGACTGATATCCTCAACCATTCCCGCGGTGCCGTCAAAGTTTACCACATCCCCTATCCTGTACTGATTTTCCAGGATAATGAAAAATCCTGTTATCACATCGCGAATGAGATATTGACCACCGAAACCAACTGCTAATCCGAGTATCCCGGCACTGGCCAATATGGGTGCGATCGAAATACCGAATTCCTGCAAAATCATCAGGGCTCCCATTATTAAAATTACTATACTACTTGTCCAGCCAAAAATGCGGATCAAGGTATTCTCCCTTTTTTCTTCTGCCTGCCTTGATAAATACCTATCGGAAACGACTGCCAGCCTCACCGATTTTTCAATAAATTTCCGGACTACCTTATTTAAAATATACGCCCCAATCCCAATTAATACGATCTTAACACCATGCGTCAGTATCCATGGCTGTAACCGATCGGTCCATTCCAAAAATATTTCTTTCATATCGCAATGAATTATGGTTGTTCCGCTAGCTTACGTGGCTTAAAATTAATATTTTCAATTACAGATCCCAACTCCTGATCACTTTTAATCTTTCAACATTCATGAGGAAATATTGTTTCCCACCTTCCCCTTCCTTGTCCGCAATCGTACACCTCCTGTATGAATTGAAACAGTTTCCAGCCTAAACCATTTCGTGTAAATCTATTGTATATATCTGTATATCTATTTGTTACATACTTTGGCACGATTAATGTATATCCTATTACAACAACAAAATCTAAAAAAAATGAAAACCAAGATGAATATAAGCAACATGAAGAAACTGGCAGTTACCGCTTGTGCTGTCCTGATGATGACCGCCGGAAGTTTTACCCAACTCCGTGCCGGGGGAAATGAAACTGCTGATCTGACATTGATGTCCCGTTTGGATAGCGCGATGAGCATCATAGAAAAATCCGTCCGGTATACCGCTCCTTCGGTTAATGAAACGGAAGAATTATCCGCCGGAATGGAAAGACTTGAAATGGTAGCCCTGGCAACCGAAGCCATGCTGAAATATGAAGCTCCGGAAGTAGAAGAAACCGAGGATATCTCAAACGTTGTTGAAAGACTTGAAATGATGGCTGTTGCTGCCGAATCCCGCCTGAAGTATGAAGCTCCGGCAGTTGATTATACCGAAACAGTAGCCCCCGAACTGGAAAGACTTGAAATGATGGCTGCTGCTACCGAAGCAACTTTGCAGTATGAAGCTCCCGGAGTTGATGAGGTCAACGAAAGCGAAAACAACATCGAAATTTCAGTTGAAAACATGCTGGTAAAACGTAACAAATAAATTACACCATGCGAACACGTCAGTTTCCCAACCAGGATTGACCTGCTGTCAGCCAAAAGCGCAGCAGGTTTTTTATTTTATTCCCCTCACGAACTCCTGCACTGCATTCCCGGAGTATCCCTTCTCTCCCAGCATTTTTACAAACGCACTGCCAATAATAACGCCCTGTGCGTAAGTACAGGCCTTGACAAAATCATCATGATTTGAAATTCCAAATCCGATCAGACGCGGATTCCTGGTTTTCATATCCCTGATCCGTTCAAAATAGGAAGTCTGGTCAGATGAAAAGCCACCTCTTATCCCGGTTGTAGAAGAAGATGAGACCATATAAATAAATCCACGGCTCGTGTCATCAATTTTTACGATCCGATCGGCACTTGTCTGGGGTGTGATCAGGCAGATGTTGTGCAATCCGTTTATTTCAAAAACATCCCTGTATTCTTCCTGGTAAACCTGAAGGGGCATATCGGGAAGAATTAACCCGTCAATTCCGGTTTCTGCACAATGTTCGCAAAATCGTTCAACGCCATATTGAAGCACCGGGTTAAGATATCCCATCAGCAACAGGGGTATATCCTCATCTTTCCGGATATCCCTGAGCTGGCTGAAGAGTATTTTCAGGCTCATGCCATTCTTCAATGCCCTGTCGCTGCTTTGCTGGATAACCGGTCCATCGGCCATCGGATCGGAAAATGGCATACCGATCTCGATCATATCGGCGCCGGCACGGGCCAGTGATTTAATGATCCCTGCCGTATCATGCAAGGCGGGATATCCTGCCGTAAAGTATATGGAAAGTATTTCCCGGGGTTTGGTTTCAAAAAGTCGGTTAATTCGGTTCATGAGAAAAATTTTTAGGAATGATCGTGCTATGATAACTATTGATGATCGGCCATATATTTCATATAAGCCGACATATCCTTGTCTCCTCTGCCGGAAAGGTTTATCACAACCACTTCCTGTTCTCCGAAACGGCGTTTGGCCGGCACTGCCAGCGCATGGGCCGACTCAAGTGCCGGAACTATACCTTCGAGTCGTGTAAGTCTGAATGCCGCTTCCAGTGCTTCATCATCAGTTACATGCTCAAAAATGACCCGGCCTGTCTTCTGCAGCCATGCATGCAGCGGGCCAATGCCCGGATAATCGAGCCCGGCTGAGATGGAATAGGGTTCGGTGATCTGTCCGTCCTCATTTTGCATCAACATGGTACGGCTGCCATGGATAATTCCCGGGCGTCCAAGTACCATAGTTGCTGCTGATTCACCGGTGTCAATGCCTTTCCCGCTGGCTTCCACTGCAATGAGTTTCACCGCTTCATTATTGAGATAGTGGTAGAAGGCTCCTGCGGCATTACTTCCTCCTCCTACGCAGGCAATAATATAACCGGGATTTGGGTCACCGGTCTGTTGCTGCAGCTGCCACAACATTTCCTCACTGATCACCGATTGCAGTCGGGCTACCAGGTCGGGGTAAGGATGTGGTCCTACCACCGAGCCGATTATGTAATGGGTATCCTCCGGATGATTTATCCAGTCGCGTATCGCCTCATTGGTGGCATCCTTCAGGGTCATATTCCCGCTCAGTACGGGCACTACTTCGGCTCCCAGCATTTTCATACGCAGCACATTAGGTTCCTGGCGTTCCACATCGAGCTTACCCATGTACACCACGCATTTTAATCCCATGAGCGCACACACCGTGGCTGTTGCCACGCCATGCTGTCCTGCCCCGGTCTCGGCAATGATGCGTGTTTTGCCCAGTCGCCCGGCTATCAGTATCTGGCCTATGGTATTATTGATCTTATGAGCTCCGGTATGATTCAGGTCTTCACGTTTCAGGTATATCCGTGTTTGATGGTATTCCGAAAGTCTTTTCGCAAAATACAGGGGTGACGGCCTTCCGGCATAGTTTTGCAGCAGGTTTGAAAACTCGGAACGAAAGCCGGGATCATCCAGGATCTTCAGGTAATTTTCCCGCAATTCCTCCAGGTTCGGGTACATCATTTCGGGGATAAAGGCCCCGCCAAACTCGCCGTAATAGCCCTTTTCATTTACACTGTAATTCATATACCGCTGAATTTTAAATTTTCCAGGAAATTCTTTACTGCCAGGGCATCCTTAATACCCGGCCGGATCTCAAATTTGCTGTTGAGATCTACGGCAAACAACCGGGCATGATGAATTGCCCTGATGGCACTGACATCACCGGGACCAATCCCGCCGCTCAAAAAAAAGGGCTTATCTCCGGAATAGGCTTTGATCTTCTCCCAGTTGAACTTTTGACCGCTGCCGCCATAGTCTTCGGTTTTTGTGTCAAAAAGGAAGTAATCGCATACCGGTAAAAAAGCATCCAGGCTGTCAAAACCGAAATCCACATCCACACCTACCGCTTTGATCACTTTTAATCCTGCCTTACGAATTGCAGCACAATAACCTGCACTTTCATTTCCATGAAGCTGCACCCATTCGAGAGCAAACCTCCTGGCGGTATGAAGGACAATTTCTTCCTTTTCATTAACAAATACACCTACCTTTTTAATGCCGGGAATGTTCCGGAATAACTTTTCTTCCGGATCATTACCCACAAAGCGTTTTGAACCGGGATAAAAAATAAATCCCATAAAATCGGGTCCTGCAGCGGCAACAGCCGCCGTATTCTGCGGATCACGCATTCCGCAAACCTTAGTCCTGATCATTGTCCGGGAATATAAGCTTAACGAAATCGGAGAACGCAATTACCGGATCAGGACTGCGCATGAAATTCTCGCCAATTAAAAATCCCTGATAACCGGCACTTTTTAATTTTTTTATGATGAGTGCAGTTGTTATCCCACTTTCAGATATTTTTACAAACCCGGGAGGAATTTCATGGGCAAGTTGGAGGGAAAGTTCCGTATCAACTGTAAAAGTCCGGAGATCGCGGTTGTTTACACCAATAATATCCACAAACTCATTTACCCGGTCAAGTTCCCCGGAACCGTGAACCTCAAGCAACACCTGCAGGCCCAGAGAATGCGCAAAACGTGCCAGCTCCCTGGCGTGACGTTTATCCAGTGCGGCAGCTATCAGCAAGATGGCGTCGGCTCCCAGGGCTTTTGTTTCAATCACCTGGTATTCATCAATCACAAAGTCCTTGCGGAGTATTGGAATGGGATTGAGTTCACGTGCCCGTTCCAGATCGGCAGCGCAGCCACCAAAAAATTTCTGATCGGTAAGGATTGAAAGTCCGGAGGCGCCTGACCTGAAATAACCTGTGGTAACCTCTTCGAGGATCGCATCGGCATTTATTATCCCCCTTGAGGGGGATTTTCTCTTAAATTCGGCAATGATACCTGTTTTTTCAGGGTTAACGAGGTAAGTAGTAAGCGGAACGGGAGTTCTTTCGAAAAATATGCGTTTTTCAAGATCTTTTACGGTAACCTCTTCAATTGCCGCAGCCAGTTCCTTTCTTTTATGAACGATGATTTCTTCCAGTATCGTCATGATTGCATAGCTATAAGTTTTTTTAACATTTCAAGGGCTTTCCCGTCGTATAACGATCGCTCGGCAGCTTCCCTGCACGCCTGGGGACTTTTCTGCGGATAATAACATTGTAAGGCAAGCTGGGAATTGGCCAAAATCACCTGGTTCTGCGATGGTGTACCGTTACCTTCAAGTACATTGGTGAATATGGTTGCAGCCTCCTGGACGGTACTACCACCGGCAAGACTGGCCGGTAAAGTTCGTTCAAACCCCATGGATTCCGGCGAAATTATTTTTTCGATTCCGTTCAGGATGACCTTGAAATCTGAGGTCAAGGACACCTCATCATATCCGTCAAGGCTATGAACAATGACATATTGTATAGGTGTATGCTGGTACAGGTAATTATATAGCCTGGCAAGTTCAAGGCTGTAAACTCCCACAAGCTGCTTTTGCGGTGATGAAGGATTCACCATCGGCCCGAGCATATTAAAAAAAGTTTTGACCCTTAAAGCCCGGCGAACCGGGGCAACGTTTTTCATGGCCGGATTGAACAGGGGGGCATGCAGAAAACATACGCCTGTGTTGTCAATTTCCCGGCGAAGTTTATCCTGGTCGGTTGAAAATTTATATCCGAAATATTCCATAATATTGGATGACCCGCAGGCTGATGAAACACCATAATTGCCATGCTTGGCCACCTTTGCCCCTGCACCGGCAAGCACAAAAGCGCTGAGGGTGGAAATGTTGAAAGTGTCTTTCCCGTCACCTCCGGTTCCGCAGACATCAATGGTATCAAAACCGGAAAGATCCACCCGTATGCACAGGTTCATCAGGGCATCTCGAAAACCCGAAAGTTCTTCAACCGTTATACTACGCATCAGGTAAACCGTAAGAAAGGCTGCATTTTCCGATTCGGAATAGTTGCCCCTGGCAATGTTGGTAAGTACCTCCTCTGCCTCCTGGCGTTTCAGTGTTTTATGGTCGAACAGGTGGTTCAGTATATTTTTCATGGCTGACAATTAAAATTACATAGCTATCCAATTCCGCATAATATCATACCCGTATTCCGTAAGCACCGACTCCGGATGGAATTGCAGGCCGCGGATATCATATTGTTTATGGCTGATGCCCATAATAATACCCTGTTCATCTTCGCAGGTAATTGTAAAACAAGCAGGAAGATCTTCCCTTGTGACAACCCAGGAATGGTACCTGCCTGCGGTGATAGAGGCCGGCAAACCCTGGAACAGGGGATCTGTCAGATCGGTCAGGGTTACCGGCGAGGCAATTCCGTGGTAGACCTGGCGCAGGTTTATGAGTTTTCCGCCAAATGCCTGACCTATGGCCTGGTGACCCAGGCAAATCCCCAAAATGCTCTTTTCAGGCCCGAATTTCCGGATCACGTCAAGGCATATTCCCGCTTCATCGGGTATACCAGGTCCGGGTGAAAGCAGGATCTTATCATAACGGGCTACATCCTCAGGCTCAATCTCATCATTTCTGAAAACATCGGGATGAATATCCGTAAGCTTTGTTATATAATGAACAAGGTTGTACGTAAATGAATCATAGTTGTCAATAACCAGTATTTTTTTCATGATCAGATATATTTATAGTATGTCCCTGGCAATTTCAATTGCCTTTTTCAATGCCCCGAGCTTATTGTTCACTTCCTGGAGCTCGCTTTCCTCGCTGGAAATAGCTACAATGCCAGCTCCGGCCTGGTAAAACAAAGTATTTCCTTTGCTGAGGAAGGTGCGGATCATGATGGCATGGTTAAACCGCCCGTGAAAATCAAGAAATCCAATGGCTCCGCCATAGTATCCGCGGTTCTGGTTCTCATAATTGTCAATGAGTTGCATAGCCTTATATTTTGGAGCTCCTGAGAGAGTCCCTGCAGGGAAGGTGGCTGTCATCATGTCTGTCAGTGTGGATCCCGGGTTTAATTCCCCTGAAACAGCTGAAACAAGATGGATCACATGGGAATAAAACTGCACCTCACGATATTTCTCCACTTTAACATTGCCGGCATGCCGGCTCAGGTCATTCCTTGCCAGGTCAACCAGCATAACATGCTCAGCATTCTCTTTCAGATCGGTTGACAACTGCTGTGCCAGCAATTTGTCCTTCTCATCATCGCCGGTCCGGCGGAAGGTACCGGCAATGGGATTAATGCTGGCAATTCCCTTCTGCACCTTCAGCTGGGCTTCGGGCGATGAACCAAAGATCTTATAGTTGCCGTAATCAAAATAGAACAGGTAGGGTGAGGGATTAACGGAACGCAAGGCCCTGTAAACATTGAATTCATCTCCTGTGAACTGCTGGGAGAACTGTCGTGATAATACTACCTGTAAAACATCACCCCGGTAACAATGCTCCTTCCCCTTGGTTACCATAAGTTTGTACTGTTCATCGGTGATATTCGATTTTTCCTCTCCAACCGGATTAAATGCGTACAGTGCAAGGTTTCTGCTGTTCAGCAGGGTTTGTATACGTTCGAGCTCACTGGCGCTGCCGTTAATTTGATTCTCAATGATATGAAGGATGTTCTGAAAATGATTGATGGCAATGATATATTTATAAAAGCTGTACCGCACTTCCGGAATTTTATGTGCGGCAACAACCGGGGCTTTTAATGCAATGGTTTCGAAGTACTTTACGGCATCATAGGACATGTACCCGAACAGGCCGTTTACGGGTATCCCCTCCTGGTTTTCCTGGTATTCAAAAGATTGCATAAAGGCGGTGAACCTGTTGTTGAAAATATCCCTGCCGGTTAATGCCGTGGTCACTTTGGATCCATCGGGGTATGTTTCCACAGCGGAACCGTCCTCAACTTCAAATGTGGCAATCGGTTGCAGGCATATGAATGAATAACTGTTTTCATTACCGTGATAATCCGAACTTTCCAGCAGCAATGAATTTGGATATACATCCCGTATCCTAAGGTATATGCTTACCGGGGTGATGGTATCGGCAAGCAGCCTGATCGCCTTTGTATTTACCCTGAATTGATTCATGTTTGTAATTTTTTGCTTCGTTTAAAAATCAAAACGGCCTACCGTGAGAACGATAGGCCGTTGTTTTTATATTTTTGTTTATATACAAAAGGTAGACGGTCTCACAGGTTTATGAGAAATTTATTATGCCACCAGCACCAATTTGTATATATTCTATTCACTTTTGTATGTTTTTCCAAATGCAAAGATAGGACACGATTTAAAAAAAACAAATTATCATGCAGCTTTTAATCGCTGCAAATTGACCTTTTCAACCTTTGATTTTGCATAATCAAAAGTTATGATTACTTCCTTTTCATCCGAAGAAGGGAATTCAAACATCACGTCTATCATGATGGCCTCACAAATTGCACGGAGACCCCTGGCGCCAAGTTTAAACTCAACTGCCTTGTCAACAATGTAATCCAGGGCATTTTCCTCGAATGTGAGATTTACATTATCTATATTAAAAAGCTTGACATACTGCTTAATGATCGAGTTTTTAGGTTCGGTGAGGATGCTGCGCAACGCCTTCCGGTCAAGCGGATGCAGATAGGTAAGGATGGGCAGCCTCCCTATTATTTCGGGTATCATGCCGTATGACCGCAGATCCTGGGGTGCAATATACTGCATCAGGTCATCGCGCTCAATACGGTCGCTCTGCCGTGAGGCATTGTAACCAACCACTTTGGTATTCAGGCGCTGTGCAATTTTACGGTCAATTCCCTCGAAGGCTCCGCCGCATATGAACAGGATATTCTTGGTATCCACCGGGATCATCTTCTGGTCGGGATGTTTACGACCTCCCTGTGGCGGAACATTAACTACAGAACCTTCCAGCAGTTTAAGCAAACCCTGCTGCACGCCTTCCCCGGAAACATCGCGGGTGATGGATGGATTGTCGCCTTTACGCGCAATTTTATCAATTTCATCAATAAACACGATCCCTTTTTCCGCCGCTTCAACATTATAATCGGCCACCTGGAGCAACCTTGTAAGGATGCTTTCAATATCTTCTCCCACATAACCTGCCTCGGTGAGCACGGTGGCATCAACAATAGTAAAAGGTACATGCAGTAGCTTAGCTATGGTCCGGGCCAATAAGGTTTTTCCGGTACCCGTAGCGCCCACCAGGATGATGTTGGATTTCTCAATTTCAACATCTTCAGCAGTTTCCCGCCGGTTTGTCTGCATCAGCCTTTTATAATGGTTATACACGGCAACGGATATTACCCTTTTGGCTTCCTCCTGCCCGATAACATAAAGGTCAAGGAATTTCTTTATTTCCTTTGGCTTAAGCAGTTTAATAGAGCTTACATCAAACTGGGCGCTCTTTTTGGTTTCCTCCTTGACAATCTCATAGGCCTGCTCCACACAATTGTCGCAGATATGTCCGGATATTCCGGCAATCAGCAGGTTTGTATCACGTTTGTCGCGTCCGCAAAATGAACATTTGTCCATCGGGTGATGTGTATTATTCAATAATAACGAGGATCAGGTTAAATACAACTGCCAAATTTACAAATATTTCCGTCAAAATGATTATTTTTTCCTGGATCTTTCCAATACCTCATCAATCATACCGTATTCAAGGGCTTCCCGGGAGGTCATCCAGAAATCACGATCGGAATCTTTCTGTACTTTCTCGAATGGATTTCCCGAATGATCGGCAATTATGGAGTATAACTCCGACCTGAGCTTCAGTATTTCCCGGGCTGTGATCTCGATATCGGTTGCCTGTCCCTGTGCTCCGCCCATGGGCTGGTGGATCATTATCCGTGAATGTTTCAGGGCAGAACGTTTCCCCTTGGCTCCGGCGCACAGCAGGACCGCACCCATGGATGCTGCCATTCCCGTACAGATAGTGGCAATGTCGCAGGTAACATATTGCATGGTATCATATATGCCAAGTCCGGCATGAACAGCACCGCCGGGGGTGTTGAAATATATCTGAATATCTTTCCCCGGATCGGCAGAATCAAGATATAACAACTGGGCTTGAATAACATTGGCAACAAAATCATCGATGGGAAGTCCAAGGAAAATAATCCTGTCCATCATAAGCCGCGAAAAAACATCCATCTGGGCTACATTAAGCTGACGTTCCTCAATAATAGTAGGAGAAATGTAGCTGTTGTTGGTTACCGATGTAAAACGGTGCAGGTCAAGGCTGGTGATCCCAAGGTGACCTGTGGCATATTTATTAAAGTCTTTTATTACATCCATTGTGATTAACTGTTAGTTAATGCATCAATTATTTTTCAAAAAGTTTATTGAATTTTCCCAAAGTTACTTCTTTCGTATTACGTTTCACCGTTTTCTGCATGAATTCAAATACTTTATTTTCCATCAGACCTTCGGCATACCTGTTGCGTTCCTCTTCCTTGGTCAGGGTTTCCTTTGCATATTTCTCCAATGTCTCGGCAGGTACATCGGCGATTCCATAATACTGAATGAATTGCTGCCGTAAAACTCCCATTACATGGATGATCAATTCCTCTTCGGTTAGTTTCAGCTCATTGTCACGCACTACCTTTCCCTTGATCAGTTGCCACCTCAGGTCGCGCGTAAACTGATCGAAATCCTTGTCAATTTGTTCCGGGGTTACTTTGCCCTCGTTGGAATGCATCAGCCATCGTTTCAGAAATGCATCAGGGAGTTCCTTGTTGAATTTTTCAAGGTAATACTCTTTGGCATCGAGCCTGAATTTGTAATCACTGTTCCTTTCGAAGGCCGCCTTCAACTCCTCATCCACGTTAACACGAAATTCTTCCTCTGACTTAACAACGTCCTTGCCATATACCTTGTCGAACAGGTCCTGGCTTAATTCAGCCTTTTCAAACCGCGATACCGATTTCAGTGTGATCCTGAAATCCTTTGCAACGGAGGCGAGTTTTTCCTTATCCACTTTGAGCATTGCAGCCAGGTCGGTCTCATTTTCAAAGGCTTTCTTCACGTCAACCACCACCTGGTCACCGGCTTTACAACCGGAAAACTTCTTCTTTATTTTTGAATCCTTAATATACTCCAGGTGAATGGATGTTTCCCCAACATGCAACCCGCCCTCAACAACAGCACCTTCTTTATCCAATTCATCCAGATCGGCCTTGATCATTTCATTCTCAACGACTTTTTCCTCCTCTATAAACGATCCGAATCGCGACCGGATATGGTCAATCTGTTTGTTACGCTCTTCATCGTCCACCGTGATGAGATGATAGTCAATTTTGTCTTTATCCGATACTGTAATTTCAAGCAAAGGCGACAACCCGATATCGAAGGAAAACTCGAACTCATTATCCCTGTCCCAGTCAATATTTACAGGAGCGCCTTCATGGGGAAGCGGTTCGCCAAGAAGGTTCAGTTTTTCATCAACCAGGTATTTGCTAAGGGATTCTCCCAGTATTTTGTTGATTTCTTCAATCAATACAGGTTTACGATACATTTTGTTCACCAGGCCCTGTGGAACTTTGCCAGGTCTGAAACCGTCGAACCTGGCCTTACGGCGGTAATCTTTCAGCTGGTTGTCAACCCGTACCTCGTAATCAGCCTTTTCTATTTTTATCGTTAAAGTTGCATTTAACTCATCAATGCTGTCTTTCTTAATGTTCATCTGATAAATATTTATTAAATCAATGTGCGGATTTTAAAAAAATCCTTTCTGTGCGGATGAAGGGACTCGAACCCCCACGCCTTACGGCACAAGATCCTAAGTCTTGCGCGGCTACCAATTACGCCACATCCGCGTTTGAAATTCGCGCAAAGATACCATTTTTTAATTTCCAGTGAAATAAATCGCACCACCTTTGATATAATCCCGTTGTTTTCCGGTAATATAAAGATCGTTGTGGAATTCGGATAAAAATGTATTAATTTTGCACCCTACTAACCAAATCGTTGCTGTTATGAAAAAAATGTTTGCTTCTGCTTTGGCATTGATGATCATTTCATCACTGCACGCACAACAATCCTTTATCTCCGACAAGCTTTCAAAAAAATGGGAAACACCAGCCCAGCTTAAGGTGCCGGAATCGGTTTGTTTCGATGCCGGACGCAATGTAATATATGTTTCCAATGTTGCCGGTTCACCTACGGATAAAGACGGAAACGGCTTTATTTCAAAAGTATCACCCGAAGGCCAGATCACGGTGCTGGAATGGGTGAAGGGATTGAATGCCCCGAAAGGAATGGGTATTGCCGGTGATTTCCTCTATGTCGCTGATATCACCCGGGTTGTGAAAATTGATATTGCCCAGGGCAAAATAGCCGGCGAGGTCGAAATTCCGGGATCAACATTCCTGAACGATATTACCACAGATCAACAAGGCACCGTTTATGTTTCAGATATGAACGGAAACGCCATTTACACCGTTAAGGACGGCAGACAGAAACTCCTGGTCAAATCGGAAAAGCTGAACGGTCCGAACGGGTTATTCTTTGCCGGTGAAAAACTGCTGGCCGGACTGCAGGACCGGGTTGTAAGTATTGACATCAAAACCGGGGAATTCAGCGATTATATCCCCAACACCGGAGGAATTGACGGTTTAGTACCCGACGGACAGGGAAATTATCTGATATCCGACTGGTTGGGCAATATACACCTGATAAGTCCGCAAAAAGCAAAGATCAAGCTGCTGGATACCACACCCGAAAATATCAATGCTGCCGATATCGATTTTGTTATATCGAAAAGACTGCTGCTGGTGCCAACTTTTAGTGATAACAGGGTGGTAGCGTACGAATTGAAATAATGCTGATGCTGAAGGAAGATTCTGATGCTGATGGAAGATACTTTATTGCTCCATAGAATTTTCCTTCAGAATCAGAATCAGTTTAAGGCCGTTAACGCAATTCAAAATTCTTCCCAAGATATACCCTCCTCACCTGCTCATCATCTGCAAGTTCCTTGGCAGTACCGGCTTTCAGGATCTCTCCCTCGAACAGCAGGTATGCACGGTCAGTAATGGATAAGGTTTCATGCACGTTGTGGTCGGTAATGAGTATGCCAATATTCTTGTCCTTCAGCTTAATAACAATATCCTGGATGTCTTCTACAGCGATAGGGTCAACGCCTGCAAACGGCTCATCCAGCAAAATAAAATTCGGCTTTAGCGCCAGCGCTCTGGCAATTTCAGTTCTTCGCCGTTCACCTCCCGATAACTGGATACCCAGGCTTTTCCGAATTTTCTGCAATCCGAACTCATTAAGCAGCGATTCAACCCTGAACCGCTGTTCTTCCTTTGGCAAACCGGTCATTTCCAGCACAGCCCTGATATTATCCTCCACACTCAGCCGGCGGAAAACCGAAGCTTCCTGTGACAGGTAACCAATTCCTTTTTGTGCCCTGCGATAAACAGGTTCATGGGTTATCTCCTCGTCATCCAGAAAGATCTTACCTTCGTTAGGCTGTATCAGCCCTACGATCATGTAGAACGAAGTAGTCTTGCCGGCACCATTGGGACCGAGCAAACCGGCTATCTCGCCCTGCTCAACCTGAAAGGAAACATCCTTCACCACGGTACGGGTGCGGTATCGTTTAACCAGATTTTCAGTGCGAAGCTTCATCTGTGTATATTTTTTATCCTTTTTTACCAACCTGCTACCCGGCAACAAATTCAGCATTCCTTCGTTTCTCAACGCGCCTCGACAACAGGATGCTTATTTCATATAGTACAAGTAAAGGCAGCGAAACCATGATCTGGCTGAAAATATCGGGAGGAGTGATAATCCCTGCTACCAGGAGGATTACAATGATAGCGTGCTTTCGGTACTTGGATAGAAAAGCCGGGGTGACAATGCCAATCCGGCTCAGAAAATAAATAAGCACCGGAAGTTCAAATAAAATACCGCTTGCCAGCACAATAGAGGTTATGAGGGAAACATAGGAACTCAGTGTGGGAATATTCTTCACAATCTCACTCACCTGATAATTGTACAGAAAATTAATGGAAAGCGGGGTGATCAGGTAATACCCGAACATCAAACCGAGCACGAACAGAAAGGTTATATAAAATATGGCCCCGTTGGCATGCCGTCTTTCATTCTCATGCAGGGCTGGACCTATAAATCGCCAGAATTCCCAGAATATATACGGGAACGACATCACCATTCCGGCTATGATACTGATCTTGATGTGGGCTGAGAATTGCCCGGATACCGCAGTATTTTGTAATACCAGCGGATTGGTATTGATACAAAGCTTGGCGATTTCCAATTTCTGACCCAGCAGGCAAAGCATCCGGTTTGTCCAGAAGCTTTTTTCACCGGGAGCCATCAGAATTCCATCAAAAAGTATTTCCTTGAATACAAATGCAAGAATACCGAAAATGGTAATTGCCAGCACCGATCGTATAATATGCCATCTTAATTCTTCAAGATGCTCTAAAAATGTCATTTCTCCTTTTGGTTTCTGTTCCATTTTCCGATTTTTTTGTCCTTGCGTCTGTATATGTTAATAATATTTAAAATGCCTTCTCAGGGTAGCGAAATAAGAAAAAAAATATTAATTTAGTTTACAAATGTATTTATAATTTTAAGATTGCCATCAAGCAGGCCATTCAAGCTATCTGGAGTGAGCCGTTAAATTTACAAAAAATGAATGTTGGATCTGAGATTGCTCTGGTTGAAGTATTAAAGGAACATTTTGGCTTTACCAGTTTTAAAGGAAATCAGGAACCTATTATCCGCAATGTACTTGCCGGGAATGATACTTTTGTATTAATGCCCACCGGGGGCGGAAAGTCAATGTGTTACCAGCTTCCTGCCCTGCTGCTCGAGGGAACAGCCATTATAATTTCTCCCCTTATAGCACTCATGAAAAACCAGGTTGATGCCATGCGCAGTTTCAGCGAAGAAGACGGTGTGGCACATTTCATGAACTCATCACTCAACAAGGCCGCAATAACCAGGGTCAAGCACGACGTTACCGAGGGCAGGACAAAGCTCCTCTACGTTGCACCCGAATCACTCACCAAGGAGGAAAACATTCAATTCCTCAAAAAGGTCAAAATAGCCTTTTATGCCATCGATGAAGCACACTGCATTTCGGAATGGGGTCATGACTTTCGCCCTGAATATCGCCGGATCAGACCCATTGTCAATGAAATAGGGCTGGCTCCCATCATTGCCCTCACTGCCACGGCAACACCCAAGGTGCAGCATGATATTCAAAAAAACCTGGGCATGCTTGATGCCACGGTGTTCCGGTCCTCCTTCCGGCGGCACAATTTATATTACGAGGTGCGGCCGAAAAAAAACGTTTCAAAGGAGATCATAAAATATATTAAGAACAATTCGGGTAAATCGGGTATTATCTATTGCCTGAGCCGGAAAAAGGTTGAAGAGCTGGCAGAAACGCTCCAGGTTAACGGTATCAAGGCGCTGCCCTATCATGCCGGCCTGGATTCTACCACCAGATCGCTGAACCAGGACAGGTTCCTTATGGAAGAAGCTGAGGTTATTGTGGCCACCATTGCCTTTGGTATGGGAATTGACAAGCCCGATGTGCGTTTCGTGATCCACTATGATATCCCGAAAAGCCTTGAGGGTTATTACCAGGAAACCGGCAGGGCAGGCAGGGACGGTGGTGAAGGAAAGTGTATCGCTTTTTACAGTTATAAGGATATTCAGAAACTGGAAAAATTCATGCAGGGAAAACCCATTGCCGAACAGGAAATCGGGAAACAACTACTGCTTGAAACCGTGGCTTACGCCGAATCATCGGTTTGCCGGCCAAAACAGCTTCTTAACTACTTTGGTGAGGAAATGGCTGAGAACTGCGATAACTGTGATAACTGCCTGCATCCCAAAACCCAGTTCGAAGGCAAAGACGATGTAGTTCTTGTGCTGAAAGCCATCCAGGAGGTAAAAGAAAAATTCAAAGCCGATCATGTTGCGAATGTTCTTGCCGGTATTAAATCCGGTATGGTGAAATCATACAACCATCAGATGCTTAATGTTTTCGGTGCCGGGAAATCCAGGAGCGTAAATTATTGGGGTATGGTGATACGCCAGGCGCTGATCGTGAGGTTCATCCAAAAGGATATTGAGAATTATGGCCTGCTGAAACTGGACGAAAAAGGCCTGGAGTTCATTAGAAACCCATACTCCTTCCCCTTATCCGAAGACCATGACTATTCCGATACGGATGAGGAAGAAGAAAACCTTGCCGGTCCTGAACGACCCGGTACCGTTGATGAAGAGCTGTTCAACATTCTCAAGGGCCTGCGCAAAAAGATGTCCAAACTACTCAGTCTTCCTCCGTTTGTACTTTTTCAGGATCCTTCGCTCGAAGACATGGCCATCCAGTACCCGATTACCCTCGATGAACTCCAGAATATTACAGGGGTTGGAGCCGGCAAAGCCAAAAGGTACGGATCCGAATTTATTAAACTGATCAAAAGCTATGTGGAAGAAAAAGATATTATCCGTCCGCAGGATATGGTTGTAAAATCGGTTATCAATAAATCAAACCTGAAGGTATTTATTATCCAGAGCATTGACCGGAAACTGGATTTTGAGGACATTGCCTCAGCCAAAAACATTGAAATGAATACCTTGCTCGAGGAAGTAGAGGCCATCGTAAATTCAGGAACCAAGATCAATATCGACTATTATATCAATAATATTGTAGACCTTGATCACCAGCAGGATATCTACGACTATTTTATGGAAGAAGCGGAGAACGAATCGGTTGAAATTGCCCTGAAAGAACTTGGTGAGGACAATTACACCGAGGAGGAAATACGTCTCATGCGCATCAAATTCATGTCGGAACTGGGGAATTAACCGGTTTTTTTAAGATACCCTGTGATATCTTTCTTTCCAGTAATACCCGCTTATAATGCCCGATACCGCGACGGTTACTATATAAAACGGGTAAATAATCTCATAGAGGACAAAAGTAAGAAGAGGTGGTTTCTTCCCGTAAAACCTCATAAAACTCCTTAGAAAAAAATAATCCGCAAGTGTTTTTCCTGCCAGCACCACCGGGAACAACCAGAGATGGCGTCCTGTAATGCAAAGTATTCCCGAAAGGATCAGCAAAAGAGAATTGATAAATACCAGGCAGGCCGTATAAACCACATCGCGGTCACTGTAATACCTGCTTTTTGACATCCATCGCTTGCGCTGATCCATGAAATCCTTCCACGAGGTCACTCCTTTTGTACTGACCACTGCCTGTAATGATTTCAACA
The DNA here is from genome assembly GCA_035258345.1 of Bacteroidales bacterium. Classification (GTDB taxonomy): domain Bacteria; phylum Bacteroidota; class Bacteroidia; order Bacteroidales; family UBA10428; genus UBA5072. The sequence continues at coordinate 5,028 of DATEVU010000031.1, read as the reverse complement.
GCAATATCCCGTGCCGGACTTTTTTTTTCAGGTCAAGCATCAACAGCATATCATCTCCTGAAACCGCTGATTTTTTTAACGGATCATCAAGATATGCAAATATTACTTTATCATAGGCCAGGTTGGCCCCGCTGCAGTATAGGGGTCTGTGTGCTGCGGCAGCCGCGGCACCTGCTGCAATCAGACTCAGGAATTCAATCTCCCTGAACTTACCGAAGAATCCCTTTGTTTCAATTATATCCACCAAACCGATGATCATTGCGGGCTTATGATGACTATAGAAGCCGGCAATTGCCGAAAGCCAGTTTTCCGTCATGGTACAATCGGCATCCGTGGTAACAACCAACCCAAAAGAAGCGCATTTCACACCATTCAGAATGGCGTCCTTTTTTCCTGATTCTTCCCTGTTGTTGCTGATGAGGCGGAAAACCGGATTCTCCATGCAAAATTTCCCGGCAATTCCGGTTGATCCATCATCGGAATGATCGTCAACCAGAATGACCTCGTAACAACTTGAAGGATACTTCTGTTTTGCAAGTGCATCAAGCAAGCAGTGCAGGTTTTCCCGTTCATTTCTGAATGCTGCGATTACGCTTATTCCGGTCTCCCCCGCTCCTGTTTCCTCAAACGCGGGATGGCTCTCCCAGCTGCTCTTATATTTCAAAATCCTGAGCACATACAAAAATGCTATAATCAGGGATATCAGAATAAAGCCAGCCATGAACCAATACTCATTCAGCCATCATGTAGTGCTTACGGAAAGCCATTTGTCGATCTTTATGTACAATTCGGAGATATTCACCGGTTTGGTTATAAAATCATCACATCCTGCCTGCATACATCGCTGCCGTTCTTCGCTAATGGCATTGGCTGTTTGTGCAATTATCGGTATTCCCCGGTTAAACTTCTTGATTTCCTCAGTTGCTACCAGACCATTCATTTCAGGCATTTGTATGTCCATCAGGATCAAATCGATATCCTTATTGCATTTGCAGATTTCCACCGCCTCGCGGCCATCTGCTGCACGAATAACCTCCGCCTTGGTCTGCTTCAGAAATCCTTCGAGAAACTTGTAACTGAACTTATCGTCTTCCGCGATCAGGAACAATTTTCCTTCCCAATTGTAATTGGTACGTGGCTGTTTGCTTTCAATCCGCTCCTCCACTTTTCTGTTTACTGTAATAAAGGGTATGGTGAAATAAAACGACGAGCCTTCATTCACGGTTGATTCTGCCCACATCCTTCCTCCAAGCAATTCCACAAGTCCTCTGGAAATCGCAAGTCCAAGTCCGGATCCCCCGTATTTCCGCGAAGGTGAACTGTCGGCCTGCATAAACCTTTCAAAGATGATCTGCAACTTGTCTGAAGGGATCCCAATGCCGGTATCCTTTACAAAAAACTGAATGGTTTTGCTGTTCAGCAGGCTGTAGCCAAATTCAATGTGGCCTTTGTGCGTAAACTTTATTGCATTGCCCACCAGGTTGGTCAGGATCTGCCGCAGCCTGTTCGGATCGGAACGGATATAGGATTTCTCATCCGGAAAAGGCTTCCTGGTCAGTATTTTTACCTTGGGCTTGTCCAGTCGCAGGCGGCTGGTCAGAAAGGTCGACTGAACCTGGTTAAGCAGGTTATTCAGTGAAAAATCATCCTGTAAAATATTTACCTGATCTGATTCGATCTTCGCAAAATCGATAATATCATCAATCAGGTTAATCAGCATCTTGCCGTTGCTGTTGATGATCTCGAGGTATTTTTTACGGTTCGAGGCACCCAGTGAATTGTCATTGAGCATTTCTGCAAAACCGAGTATGCCGTTCATGGGAGTCCGGATCTCATGCGACATATTGGCAAGGAACGCGGTTTTGAGCTTGTCTGATTCTTCAGCCTTGTCTTTGGCCTTTACCAGTTCATATTCAAGCTGGCTCCGGTGAAGGGCAACAGAAACCTGGTGAACAAATGTCTCGATAATATGCTTGAACTTGATGATACTTTTGTTCAGGGTAAATATGGTTATATTGCCCAGTTGCTTGTTGTCCCGTGCAAGCCTGATGTTGTAAATCTTGTGTACCTGCAGAATATCCCGGAACCTGACAAATCTGTCGGGGTCGAGGTCTCCCAGGTCGTAGTTGATTAAATTGTCTTTCAGGGTAACCACCGTACCCGAATTTTCAAAGGTATCCGGGCTTTCATTGACCGGGAAAGACAGACCAATTATCGGCCGTCCCAGTATTTTTTCAGCCTGCTCTTCGAATGGATGTAACCCTGAATAGCTTTCAATGATAATTCGCTTCTGGTCTTCGCTGTATGATGTTACCACAACCAGGGCACTTTCAAGAAATGCAGCCAGTTTCTCGGGTATATACCGGTAAATCTGATCCTTTGAAGACAGGCCAAGCAGTTCAAGTGCCGAATTGCTCAGGAAAATAAGATTGTCATGATAAACCCTTTCCTTAAGCTCGGCCATTTTCCGGTCGGATACATCCCTGGAATTTATAATTATGCCATTAATAACAGGATTAGCGAGTTGATTGGAAAAGATGCTTTCCACATAAATCCATCTTTTGTTCTTATGCAGGCTTCTGAATTCCTTTTTTATCTGCTTGCCGGGATTAGCAAGTACTTCCTTGAAAGTTAAATTTATAATACCTGCATCATCGGGATGAACAATGTCAAGAAAGGGTTTATCCAACAATTCATCAATGTCAAAATCAAGGATCTTGTTTCTTTTGGAACTTTCAAATATTATTTTTCCCTTGCGATCGATTATTGAAATGGCATCCGACGAATTCTGCAACAAAGCCCTTAATTGCTCTTCCTTTGCATGAAGCGTTTTTTCTACCAGGGCATGATCCGATATTTCCCTGGAAATCCCGGTTATCCCAATTACCTTACCATCGGCGCCAATCAAAGGGGCCTTATAGGTTTCGAAAATCATCCGCCCCGTGGACAAATGCTCAATCTGTTCCAGGATCTTCCCCTTTCCCTTACGTCTGATCTCCTCGTCACTTTTTTGATATTCCAGCGCCAATTCCTTGGGACAGAAATCAAAATCGGTTTTACCCACAATATCTTCGGGCCGGAGATTATAATTTCTGGCAAATACCCGGTTGACAATAATATACCGGCCATCTATACCTTTAAGCCAGGCATGGTACGGAACATTATCCAGGATTGTCTGATGCAGATTATTTACGTTCAGTTCTTCCATGCATATTCCCTGTCTTATTCACTTTTCCTCCTGTTCATCTCATCGCGGATTAGCGAAGCCCTTTCATAATCTTCATTGGTTATCGCTTTATCCAGCAATTCCTTCAATTCCTGCAGGTTGTTTTTTTTAAGTTCCTCCGTGAAAGTTGTATCCTGAATATGTATTTTTCTGGGTGGTGTAATGGGGTCATTGCCCGCCTGAACAGCTGCTTCCTTTTCAAAATCCAGGATTATGCCTGCTTTCCGCATAATTTCCTCCGTTGTATAAATCGGGCACTTGAAGCGCAGGGCAAGGGCAATGGCATCCGAGGTCCTTGCATCAATTTCTATGATTCGCTGACCGTCATCGCAGGTTAATTTCGAGAAAAAAACCCCTTCCTCCAGTTTGTATACCGTAACTTCCAGGAGGTCGATATTGAATGTATGGGCAAAATTCAGAAACAGATCATGGGTCAGGGGCCTTGGCGGTTTCAATCCTTCGAGCTGAATGGCAATAGCCTGTGCTTCAAATCCTCCGACAATAATAGGAATTCTTCTCCGGCCATTCTCCTCTGCCAATACCAAAGCATAGGCACCTGTTTGAGTTTGACTGTATGAAATGCCCAACACATTGATTTTAACCTTATTCATTATCCCTGGCTTGGTAACATTAGTTTAAGAGGACAAATATAGTAATTTCATTATTTCTCCGTAGAAAATGTAATAGAGTAAAATAAAAGAGGAATAATATTTGTAGAGTGATCAAACTTTTATATTTTTGCAGTCCCAAAATAAAACTGAAATTTTATATTCGATGTACGCAATAGTTAGTATAGCCGGACAACAATTCAAGGTTGAAAAAGGGAAAAAGGTGTTTGTACACCGGCTTCCCGGGAATGTGGGAGACGAAGTAAGCTTCGACAAGGTATTGCTCATCAGTAATGACGATAAGGTTAATGTAGGTGCTCCCTATCTTGACCAGGCTGTTGTTCTGGCAGAGATCCTTTCACACAACCGTGGTGACAAGGTATTGGTTTTCAAGAAAAAAAGAAGGAAATCCTACCAGAAACTGAATGGCCACCGGCAGGATTTTACTCAGATCCTTGTCCAGGATATTTCCGAATCAGGTGCTCCGGCAAAGACAGAGAAAAAGAAAACAGCTGAAACCAAGGTTGAAGCTAAGGTAGAAACCAGGGTTGAAGCCAGTGTTGAAGTTGCTCCTGCAACCGTAAAAACTGTAAAAGCAGCCGCCAAAAAGGCTGCTCCAAAAGCAACAACGGACAAGCCGGCGGTTGAGAAACCCAAAAAGGCAACGGCAAAAAAATCGGTTGAAAAAACTGAAAAGCCTGCACAAAAAAAAGCTCCGGCAAAAAGCAAGGGCGAAAAAAAGTAAGCATAAGATCAATCTACATTTAAAAGGAATTACCCATGGCACATAAAAAAGGAGCCGGAAGTTCGAGAAATGGACGTGAATCACACAGCCAGCGGTTGGGTGTTAAAATATTTGGCGGCGAACAGGTTAAAGCGGGCAATATTCTGGTACGGCAACGAGGCACCGTTCATCATCCAGGTCTGAATGTTGGAATAGGTAAGGATCATACATTATTTGCCCTTACCGATGGCCATGTAAAATTTCAGCGGAAAAAAGATGATCGTTCGTATGTTTCAATAGTTCCGGTAGTTACAGCAAACCCGGCAACCGAATAACGGTATCTTTACGGAATTCCCGGGGATCTCCTGCACATTAACTGTATTTCAGCTTAATGTTCAGGGGATTTTTTTATTTTTGTAGAAATCCCTCACAAAAATGCTTACGCTTAACCTGATCAGAGAAAATACCGA
>DATEVU010000030.1:0-65232 GCA_035258345.1 Bacteroidales bacterium | reverse complement strand
TTGTAACTATTCAGGATGCAATTTAGCGATAGTATGAAAAGCGAGCAAGACGTTTTGGCCATTTTTGATGCAGGTATCGGTTACAGAACGAATAATGGCATAAATTTCTGCACCCCTAATGGTTTTAAACTGACCAGATATTTTTTGTTTGACTTTAATATTTCGGATAGCCCTTTCGGAGGCATTATTATCGGGAGGTACCTCCGGATAGTAAAGAAATGTAAAGAGGTAGTCTTTATAACGAGAGATGCGTTTCTGAAACGAGCAAACTTCTTTCATGTATATGGGGATTGGAGTTTGCAATAGCAGAATGAGTTTTTTCTCAACTTCAGTTCTTTGATTTATTGGGTAGTAATAATCAGTAGGCGATAGTGTTTTCTTCAGGTTAAGAGCTTCACATAACATATTTTTGAACGAAGTCGCCCATTCGGATTTATATCGTTCTTCAAAATAGTTAAGTTCCCGTAACAGGTGAGCCGTGCATATTTGATGGGTTTTCGATTTGGTTTCAAAATGGCTTTTCCAGCAATCATGTACCAGTACGGCATTTTCAAAACCCCTGGCGAAATGGGCATTTATGGTAGCCGTACCGCGATTGGAGGAAAAGGCAATAAATGTGGCCACTTTGTTTTGCCATGTCCAGAACCAGCCTTTTTTACCGTTTACTTTAGCCCCTGTCTCATCAGAACCTATAACATCACCGGATTGGACTTCATTGTTAATGAGCCTGTAGGCCGGTGTTGCTTTTTGGGTAAAACGTTCAAGAATGTCGTAAACAGTACCCTGGCTGATGGGCAGATTGCAAACATCGCTAAAATATTCGCTCATGCGTTCGAATGGAATATATTGGCGGGTGTGCAGATAGGCAATAATAGCTTCTATATTGGCGCCATAGCTTATTGGAGCATTAATACCATCGGGGAAAGATGTTTCTGTCCGATGACCACAGGAACATTCAACCCGGTAGGTCCGGTGTTCGGTATATTGAGGTATGATGGGCGGTATGTCAACTATTTGCCGGCATGTTATAAGCTCCGCTTCTATATGTGTAATATCCTTACCACAATGGTTGCAATATTGAGGCTTATGCTCAATAACGATGTCCGGGGTTTCTGTCATTTTCAATGTATTGCCTTCATGACCTGTTTGTCCACCGGGTTTCTTTCCATCTGATGCCCTTAAGCTCTTTGTTTTGAATGGCCTGTTTTCGTCTTTTGATGGAGGTACAGAACTATTTTTACTGTTTTTGGGATGTTTTAAGCGTTCAATCTCTTGTAATAGTTGATGCACAAGGGTATTGAGTGAAGCTATTTGAGACCTCAAAAAACCATTTTCCTTTTCTAACTCTAATATGCGTTTCTTATCTGCGTTCAATTTGATTTCTTTTTGCCAAAAGAAATCAAACTAATTGATTCCTAATATAAAACAGGCAATTAGTTATTACTAAGTGATAAACAATTGTTAATAAAGTAGCTGATTCTGAGAAAAATGAAAACTAAACCATTAATAAACTGTTAATATCTACCCATTTTTACTATGTTGGTGAATAGTTACAGAATTTTAATTAAACTAATACTATAACATTAATAGCATTAGTTTATTTTCATTCTAAATTAGTGTGTTGAAGAATTTGAAAAATACGAAATCAGTAATTTTTAGCGCCAGAATTATGGCTTTAGCTTCTCAAAAATAGGTAATAGTGAACGGTATAATACTCCCCAAAATTTAGACCACTGGTTAAGTTGATAAAAAGTAACTTAATTTTACAGCGGAAAATGAAAACATATAGAAGATAATTTTCAGTGGCATTTAAAGCCTTGGTAGCCTTAGTAGCACTCAAGGAGCGTGAGTCATTGGCAGAACTATCGAAGAAATTTGAAGGTCATCTGAACATGATTTCAAAATGGAAACAGGAGTTTTTTGTTTTAAAATCCTGATTAATTTCACCTTTTTTTTATTTGCACAGGTGGACAAGGTACAGACCCATACGAACAGTACACGCAGCAATCCCCTTCTTTTGGTCTCAGTAAAGTTTTACAATTCACACATTCATAAATGAACTGGCACGAATCTGTGAGCATTGTTTCTTCTTTAGTATGCCTGCAGGCCGGACAAGTTATTACTGACTTTAAAATTATTTTCATCGGTTATGTCGTTTCACAATCATGTCCACAGCAACATTCTTTCCCTTTAGCTTTTTCAAAAGCTTCTTTTCCTTCGGAAATGGAAAAATAGATTAAACCTGCTGCCCCAATAACATCAGCATAAGCAAACCCTGTAAGCTCATAAATGAGACTTGCCACAAGCAATACGAGGGACATGTACACACAAATTTTTGTACAATTGGCATCCGTAATTATGGGGTCTGAATTCAGCTTTTTCCCAACACGCTTTTTAGCTGACATAAGCCAGACCATTACTGCAATTGATACTATTGAGATAATCCCACCCCAAAAGGTGGTTTCAGGTTTGTGATGGTTAATGAGGTTCATTACTATTCCAGCCAGTAAACCTGCCGATAGAATGTAAAAAGCTGTACCGGTTATTTTCAGGGCTTTTATTTCAAATTCACTTTTGGGGCTGCCTGCATTTTGTTTTATTCGCAATATCATTACCGCAATGCCGATACCGGACATTACTTCGATAAAACTGTCAGCGCCAAAGCCAAAAAGGGTGAGGGTTTCGTCCTGATAACCTAAAATAATAGATACAATACCTTCGATAATATTATAACCTATCGTAAATACAGCCAGCCATAACACGTATGTAAAAATCCGTTTTTCCATACAAATGTAAATTTAAGAACATTTCAACTTGTAAACTTTAGCATGTTTACTGCTTCCGGTATTTTTTGAACCATAGCTGCAGCATCCGTTGCACTTGTTTGATTTTTTTATTGTCAGGTTGTGGTACAGGGAAAGAAGGACATAGGTTAATGCTGATAGAATTATAATAAGGACAATAATATTTTGTAACATAATCAAAATTTTTATAGTTATACTAATAGACTTCCGATCTGGTACGTGAGAAACGCCACGACCCAGGCAATAAGTGTGGGATAAACCATTCCGAATACAGCCCATCGCCAGCCTGATTCTTTTCTGATGCTCGCAATAACTGCAATACACGGGAAATAGATCAGGACAAAAAGCATGAATCCGAAGGCCACCAACCGGCTGAATACTTTTTGTCCTTTGAGTTTACCGCTTGTGTGTTGCTGCTGTTGAAGTTTATTGATGAGACTGCCTGAAGTTTCATCTGCATTAAGATCAGCCTGGTACAGGATGCCCATTGAGCTTACTACAATTTCTTTTGCAGCCAGGCCGGTAATAATACTTACACCGATTTTCCAATCAAATCCAAGCGGTTGAATCACAGGTTCGATAAAATGCCCCATTTGTCCGATGAACGATTTCTCCTGGCGTTCGGCTTCTTTTATTAATTCCAGTTCGGCTGTTCTTTCACTTTTAGCTACATTGGAAAGTACGGGATCGGATTTTATCTGTTCCGTCATTGTATCGTAATCTGCCGAGAATTTCACATTGCGCGGATAATAGCTTAATGCCCAGATAAAGATTGAAGCTAAAAGAATTACGCTTCCCATTTTTTTCAGATACTGAACGGCCTTATTCCACATGTGTATGGATGTATTCTTCAGGGATGGAATACGATATGGCGGCAATTCCATAACAAAGGGAACATCCTGTTTCCTGAATAAAATCTTCCTTAGTAACAAAGCCGACAGGATTGCCAGTATAATACCGGCAAAATAGATTGAGAATAAAACAAGTCCCTGGTTTTTCGGAAAAAATGCGGAAATCAATAACACATAAACCGGTAATCGTGCACTGCATGACATAAACGGGGTGATAAGCATGGTTAAAATGCGGTCTTTGCGGTTTTCGAGCGTGCGTGTGGCCATTACTGCTGGTACATTGCAGCCAAACCCCATCAGCAACGGAATGAATGATTTACCGATAAAACCGACACCTGCGTCAATCCAGCCCATCGGGTAGCCCCCCAGCGTAAATGATGCCTGGAACATTAGCCACATGAAGAAAATGAAGATAGGGAACCCTAAAATCTTATGTGTGATAAAATTATCTATTTCCTTGCTCGCTGAACGGGTTTGTTCTTTGTTTTCAATATATGTCTCCTTTAATGCACCTGCAATAAACCCATATTTAGCATCGGTAACGATGGTTTCTGACTTTTCGCCGTATTCTTTTTCAAGCCTGGCAATTTCTCTCTGGCTTATCCCGGTAATTTTGCCAAAATTCATGCAATTTTTCAACAGCGAAATGGTTGTTCTGTCGTTTTCCAGAAGTTTAACGGCAAGATAACGATCTGAGTAACGGTTTTTGATTTCTTTGTTATCTTCAATCCCAGCCTGAATTTTTGAAACAGCTTCTTCAATGTTAACGCCATAATTAATATGAATGTATCTTACTACCGGATCTTTATCTTCATATACATCAATTATTTTTCTGATCAGGTCGTCAATTCCTTTCCCTTTTACTGCTACAGTGGGGATAATTGGTATTCCGATCATACGGGCCAGTTCATCATAATTTAATTTTGCTCCTTTCTTCTGAAACTCATCGTACATGTTTAAGGCTATTACCACCTTAATGTTCATGTCAATCAACTGGGTGGTAAGGAACAGATTTCGTTCGAGGTTTGATGCGTCAACCACGTTTATCACCACATCGGGGACATTTTCCGTGATATGCGAACGGACAAACAATTCTTACGGGGTATATTCGGTTATCGAGTAAGTTCCGGGCAAATCCACAATATTGATTATGTATCCTTTGTAATTTATCTTTGCTTCTTTGGCTTCAATCGTTACTCCGCCATAATTGGCTACCCTTGCCCGCGAGCCCGAGGCATAATTATACAATGTTGTTTTACCGGAATTAGGGTTCCCAACAAGAGCGACATGAATGCTTTTTTTCTTTTCCCCGGTGGAAGTTTTTTGTGGTCCGCCTGAAATCACTCCCTCAAATGAGGCATGTGCCAAATCAACAACCTCTCCCGGCGAAATAACCTCTATCAAGCGGGCTTCGCTGCGCCGCAGCGAAACATTATATCCCATTAACTCATATTCTATGGGGTCCTGTAAAGGGGCATTCTTGATCACCGTCACCGGTTTTCCCTTCACAAAGCCCATTTCGATAATCCTTTTCCGGAATGCTCCGTGGCCTGATACTTTGGTAATTACAATAGTATTACCAGTTTCTATATCTGAAAGCCTGGTATTTATGTTTCCTGTTCTGTTCATAATTATTAATTCTTCTTTAAAAGCTTAGTCCAAACCTGAACGTAGCTGCAAAACTGTTTTCGAGCTTTTCGCCAACACCAGCAGGGTTAATTACATATTGAAAATCGGGTTGTATGAAAATATTTTTTGTAAGCGGAAGCTGATATGTGAGTTCCAGAGTGGTTTCACTGCCTGTTACTTCTTCGATTCCGGCGTGCGCTATGGCCAAACCTAATATGTCATCTCCGGTATTTTTTAATAATCCGTAGAAATTTAATCCAGCACCTGTATAATAATGATTAAAATTGAATTTTTCGGGGGCAAATCCAAACTGGACAAACAAACCCAATCCCCCTTTATCCTCAGGTTTGCGCCATAACATTTGGTCGGCAATAACATAAAAACCATAGTTGGTTTCGCAAAGAGAATCAGGTTCGTCCGATTCATCTGAAACTTTTAAGAAATGATAGTGGGTGTAAATCCCGGCTTTGTAAGTTCCGGGCATATTGTTAAAAGTAGTTGAAAATTGAAATTCTGAAATAGCCAATGTTCCGTCGTCGGAGTTAAATTTCCAACTGAGATTGTACGGGTTGTCTTCAAAGTCAGTCGGACAGCCGTCATATAGTGCTGTTAACCATGTTGCCTTTTCAGAAACCTGCCATTTCACAGACAATCCTAAAGACGTTAACGGGAAAATCGGGGCAGGAATATTTCCTGAAATAGTAGGAAGTATACCAAATGAGCTGTTTAAATATAAACTGCTATATTCGCTGTTTACAAACTCAACATTTAAATCCTGCAAACCTGCGGTTAATTCAAGATGCCCAATTAACTGCTTATACCATAATTCCTGGATATATGTATGGTTTCCGGCCTCGATGTTTGAAACGACCTGGAGGTCACCGATAAATTCGCCGGAAGGTGAAGCTCCGTGGGTATTTGCAGAATTGATATAAAATTCTCCTCCTTTCCATAAACCTGCGTTGCCGGTATTAAAGCTTAGCCTGATGTTTGCCATGCCCAAATAGCATGAGCCGGTTTTTATACCCCCAGATAAGTTATTAATATTATCCCCGACGTATGAAGCTTCAAACCGAAATGCCTCGTTGCCGGCAGGTATGCTTTCCTGCGAAAATATTGTTAACCGGGTGAATAGTGCAAGGCATGAATACAATATTATTCTGTACATATTCTTAATTTGTTTAAACTACGGTACAAAAGTACCTGACTAAGAATTGTGTGAAATACCTAAAAAATATGAAAAAGCAGGGATGTTATCATCAAAAGTGATGATGTTAATCGCGAAGATTGTCGAGTGTGATCAATTTTTTAACTACAGCATAAATTGTTAAGCCCGAAATTGATTTTATCCCGGTTTTTTGTGAAATATTTTTCCGGTGCGTAATAACCGTATTGACGCTTATATTAAGCTTATCGGCTATTTCCTTGTTTGCGAGCCCTGTTGCCAGAAGTTGTAATACGTCTGTTTCTCTGTCACTCAGTATTTCTTCATTCCGGCTTTTTTCCGCGTCACTGCCGGAAGGAATGATTTTTTTTATTACGCCGATTATAATGTTATGCGGATCAGAGATATTAATAGCCGCATCGAACAAAGAAATCAGTTGCGGATCATAGAATGCATAAATAAATGCAATCCACCTGGTATCCGGGTATTCAATTTTCAGAGCGTTAAATTGTTTAATATTATTCTGTATATAGAAAGGGTTAATGACAATTACACTCTTTTTATTCGAAATGATGAATTTTTCCGTATCAGAAAGGCTTGCAGCATGCGAAATATGAACCGGTGTGCCTGATCTTGAAAGAATTCTTGATAACCCCTCAAAAATCACCTGCGAAATTTCGGTTATCACAATATTTACGGGCTTACTCACTGAGATTTTTTAAATATTGTTCCATTTGTTCCACCAGCGGGATTAATATCATGTCTTCAATTATGGCATGAATATTAAGGTCATTTTCAAGTTCGGATAAATTAAAAAAAAGCCTTCGCCTTAACTTCTGGTCATTTTTCGGGGGCAGGTATTTAACAAGAATATTTTTCAGATCATTCAACTTTTCTTCAATATCGTCGTGATGTTCCTTATATTCCTTTACCGAATAAGTTACCGGCTCAGTAATAGGCGCTCCCTTTACAAGATGTTCATGGAGATTTTTCATATATGGGAAAGCGACATTGTCTTCATAATTCAGATGCACGGTGACTTCCTTAAAATATTCCTTAAAAAATTTGTCTATCAAGGCCATTTCTTCATAATTATTCACTTCAAACATCTGCTTAATATTGTTCCTGATATCAGGATACATTTCTTCAGTATAATACGTGTGGCTTTTTTTCAAAAAATTAATTATAGATTGTACTTCGTCGAAAGAAAATTGTACTGGTGAAGTGTAACTTATTCCATTATAAAGGTTGGCAAATGTTAAAAATAAATCAAAATTAAGATTATTCTCAATACTGATCTCCCGAATTGTTTTTTCATGCAAAGGAACATAAATGTTAAAATGTTCCAGCAAAAGAATTATACGGGGGTTGTCCAGAACGACTTCAGCTATGTTCAGATCGGGTGTTAAATAAAGGTTTGCTGCAGGGTACATAACAAATATTTTAAGCATAAAGTTACAACTTTAAACAGTCTGCTATTGCAATGCTGGGTGAAATTTCAAAAAGCGATTATTGTATCCCGGTTACTTAATTGCCTGTTATCTCTTAGTATTTTCCCTTCAGTGCTTGGTTTTATTTTATGTTCGTCCTTAACAATAATAAGCATATGTTAATTTAATTTCAACACAATATAACAATTTAAATCTAATGCGTTAGAAAACAAATATATATGAAATAGATACAAGAAGTCAAGAATTTTGATTTATTTTTAAATCAATCCCAATCCATTTTTTTCCATAAATAGTAGGGAAGACGCGAAAATTTGAGAATATACCGTAAGTAACTGGAAATAAATAAAATATAAGTCATAAATAGAATTACGTCTAAATACGAATTAAGACGGATAGGAAGGCATCAAACAGTAAAAAATTACCATTGAACTTTAGGGGCATTTTATCATATAACAGACTGCCAAATTTCGTATTAATATGAATAATATTTTATGACTATCCGAAATCAATAATACAGAAACATTTTTGATATTATCATTAATTACAATCACCACAATGAGGTTAATTTATTCTATAACCCGGCACTCCTGCTATTGAAGCTAAATTTTTTGATGTGCTGCTTTCTTTAAGGGTTACACCAATTTCTGGAAGGGTTCTCTTATTCTCTTGCAGTATAAGAGAATTATATTTACTTTCTCCTTTTTTGGCCAGTTCTCCCGCTTCCTGTTTTTCCCGAATAAGTCTACCCATTTCACGATCAGAGGCGGGGGAATGCGATCGCATAACGAAGGCAATGCTATAAAGAAAATATCGCAACTTAAAACCTAACAAAACTTAACATTTTGTTAAGGAGTTTTCAGACTCCAAAAAGGAAGTTTGCATGTGAGTGTAACCTATCCGACATCATATCCGACACCATAAAAAGAAAAACCCCTGTTAATCTATTGACTAATAGGGGAATATATTACCTAAAAGTGATCCAGCTGGGATTCGAACCCAGGACCCCATCCTTAAAAGGGATGTGCTCTACCTGCTGAGCTACTGGATCGGAGTGCCCTTTTTACAGGCATTTCCATAATTTCTTTACAGGCAAACCTGCTCTTTTTAAAGAGTTGCAAAGATAGTATCTAATTTTTATCCATAAAATAAAATTTACCTTAATTTTCCCCACTTATTAACAAATTCCCATGATCGTGCATTTTGCGATCAAAAACGGAACAAAAAGATCGTTTTGCCGTAAAATGACCATGACACAAAAACAAAAACTAAACGGTATGAGAAAAATATTAAAGGCTGGATTATTGTTATCCCTGGCCGCAGTACTCCTGGGTTATGGCAGAATCAACGCGCAAATTGCCGAAGTAGGCAAAATTATGGCTGCCGGGGCCGCGGACGCCGAACTGTTGCTGCAACCCTATATCACTCCGGCAGTTAATGCCTTTGGCGCTGCAATGGGAAGCGGCTGGTACAATACCGCCGAGACACATAAGCTGGGTGGATTTGACATCACCTTGTCCTCCAGTGTGGCTATTATCCCGAAGAAGTATGAAACTTTCGTTATCGATGATTCAGAACTGTCATTTCTAAAGCTCAATAACCCTGCCATGACTGAGGCTCCTACTGTGGCAGGTGCAAAAGAAAACGGTCCCCAGATGGATTATAACTATTCCGAATTTTCTGAAACTGCCTTTATGATGCCCAGGGGACTGAACACGAACTATGTTCCTTCTCCCATGCTCCAGGCAGGGATCGGCCTTATTAAGGGGACTGAAGTACTTGTCCGGTATATGCCCAATATTAAATATAAAGGAAATGAAATAGGGCTTTGGGGTATCGGTGGCAAGCATGACCTGGGTCAATGGATACCCGGTCTTAAAAAACTGCCCGTATTAAAAATTGCAGTGATGTATGGATATACCAAACTGCATACTTTTGTAGATATTGATCTTACTCCTGACAATATTAATGCAGGTACATTACCAGGTGCAGATGCCAATCCTTGGGATAACCAGTATATGAAACTGATTGTACAAAGTCAGACGGCAAATATTCTGTTCTCCGCCAACCTTCCGGTTGTTTGCTTTTATGGTGGTTTGGGATTTGTATCGACCAAAACCAATCTAAAACTCGAGGGTGATTATCCTTCGGTATATATCGACGGAACAACGCCCACTGTTCAGGCATGGGTAGATCCCATCTACATGGAAATCAGGAACCAGGACGGCGGCGTTACCAAACCAAGGGTTAATGCCGGGATCAGGTTTAAGCTTGCTGTTATTACCATCCACTTCGATTACAGCTGGGCCAATTACAGCGTGCTTACTGCAGGACTGGGAGTATCGATAAGGTAGGCAGATAGATTGGTTGATTGGTTGATTGTTAAGCTAATTAGGCTGTCAGGTCAGGGACCTGACAGCCTAATTAGTTAACAGTCTAAAAGGTAAACCCGAACCTGAAAATCGGATTGCTGTAAGGGGAGTACTGATTCCGGGTGACATCCCACAGGATGAAGATCGACACGGCAAACCTGCCGCCAAGTGCTTGGCTCAGCCCTCCGCCAAGCAAAAGGTTATTGATCCAGATCCGGTCACCAAAATAATATCCATTAAAATCGGCATAGGTAGGCTCCAGGTTAATGACCTCATTTTCCGCGTGGAGCACCATATCCCCGATACCTATCGCAGCAGGCAGGCTCGATCCCCTGATAATGGTAAAAGAGACCAATGCTTTTCCGCCATAGGTGGAGGTCTTCAGGCTATAATTCTTATAACTTTCATAAATATAAATAGGCCCAAGCCCTGCCGTCAGCCGGTCGGTGACTTTGTAACCCACTATCGGGGCAATTTTGATGTAGGTTATCGTCCCGAAGCTCAGGCCGAGATCACCTCCGAAAACCAGGCGCTGGGAAAACGGGATCTTTTCCCTTTCCTTACCCCTTTTCTCGCCCTTCTGCACAGATTCCTCCACCTGGGCATGCAATGCTGCCATGAATACGATCATGGTAATTATACCGAAACAACGTTTTAATATCATATGTCTTTCTTATCTTTATGGTCAGCGGACGGTAAAAGTACGAATTCAAAAGCATTTTTCCATATGGTTGTAATGATAACCGGAGCAAGCAGGGGTATTGGCTTTGAAACGGCCAGGTACTTTGCCGGGATGAAGGATGTTGAGATCTTTGCACTTTCACGCAACAAGGCCGGACTGGGCCGGCTTGCCACGGAGTGTGCCGGATTGAACAAGCATTCCAGACTGCATCCCATGGTATTTGACCTCGATATTTTTCTGCAGGAGCCTGGTTCACTGGTAAAAAAGCTTCCCAAATCGGTAAAAAATATCGATATACTGATAAACAATGCAGGAGTATTGATCAACAAACCTTTCGAAGATATTGCCCTGGAAGAGATCGAACGGATATTCCGGATCAATTTTTTTGCACCATCACTGCTTATCCGGGAATTACTGCCACTCATGGGCAAAAACGGATTATCCCACGTTGTAAATATCAGCAGTATGGGGGGATTCCAGGGCAGCACGAAATTCCCGGGATTGTCGTATTACAGCGCCAGCAAAGCTTCTCTGGCATGCCTTACCGAGTGCCTGAGCGAAGAATTCAGGGATAGCGGTATAGCCTTCAATTGCCTGGCACTGGGTTCGGTGCAGACCGAAATGCTGGAAGAAGCCTTCCCCGGGTATAAAGCCAGGCTAAATCCCAGAGAAATGGCGGAATTTATCGGTCATTTTGCCCTCACGGCCCATAAGCACATGCAGGGCAGGGTAGTACCGGTGTCTTTAGGAAATCCTTGAAAAAAGTGATGAGTAATGAGTCACTCATTACTACTTCATCATCTCATCCTTCTCCTGATCTCTCGAATCCCAGCACGGCAGCTGGACATTTACCCGCGTGGATTCGTCATATTCCTTGGGTTTGATCTCCCCTTTCAATACCATCAGTCCGTTCATGGCCAGGGCATGCATTTCGTCCTCTCCCGGGTAAATAACCACCGGGGCAATATAGGAAACCATTTTTTTGATGTATTCAACCACCATGGGATTATGTGAAATACCACCTGTAAGAATGATGGCATCCACCTCACCATGAAGTACGGCACACATGCCGGCAATTTCCTTGCCGATCTGGTATGACATGGCGTCCTGGATCAGCCTGGCTTTATCATCACCGTCCTGTGCCAGCAATTCCACCTCATAGGCGCTGTTGGTTCCCATGTAGGCCACATATCCTCCTGCCCCGGTGATCATTTTTTTGATCTCTTCGAGTGGCAGGGTGCCTTCAAAGCATAATTTGGCCAGCGCACCCGAGGGAAGCGATCCCGATCGTTCGGGTGAAAATGGGCCTTCACCATCAAGCGCCTGGTTTACATCAATTACTTTCCCCTTCCGGTGTGCAGCAACAGATATCCCTCCACCCAGATGGGCTATTACAAGGTTCAGGTCTTCATATTTGCGGTTCATAAGCCTGGCATATGCCCTGGCTGTTGCCTTGTGGTTAAGGGCATGAAAAATGGAAAATCGCTGGAAAAGGGGATGCCCTGAAATACGGGCTACGTCCTGCAATTCATCCACCACCACGGGATCGGCTATAAAAGCACGGCAATTGGGAAGATCCCTGGCAATATCATGCGCGATCAACCCACCCAGGTTACTGGCATGCTCTCCCATTACACCTTCGAACAAATCACGACGAAGCTGGTCGTTAATATTATATACACCCGATTCGATGGGCCGGACCAGGCCACCACGGCCAACCACGGCCTCGATCATTTCAGTTACGATATGGGAATCCTTAAGTTCCTTGAGGATAATGCTTTTCCTGAATTCATACTGGTCACTCATGCGCTTGAATTTCGACAATTCCGCCGGATCGTGAATGATACTTTTAAGGAATACCGGCTTGGCATTGTGGTATACCGCAATTTTCGTTGAGGTGGACCCGGGATTGATGGCGAGAATTATATGGTTCATTAGCCGAGGATTTAGAACAGAAACAAGACAGGTATTTTATATCATGGCCGCACCGAGAGCTATGGAAAGAAATTTGCTGTTCTCGGGATCAGCCCGTGAAGTGAGCACAACCGGAACAACAGCCCCGGTAACAATAGCGGCACCCTGAGCCCCGCCAAGGAAACTGAACATTTTGTACAATATGTTGCCCGAGTTCAGATCGGGGGCAAGCAATATATCTGCGTCCCCGGCCACTTCGGAAACAATGCCCTTATGTCGTGCTGCCACAGGAGAAATGGCGTTGTCAAGCGCCAGCGGACCATCTACCAGGCATCCGGTGATCTGTTTACGCTTTTGCATCATGGTGAGCATGGCAGCATGCACCGTAGCTTCCATTTTAGGGTTTACTGTTTCCACGGCAGCGAGAACACCTACCTTGGGCAGGGATATTCCAAGCCGGTGAAATGCCGCTACAGCATTGTTGATTATACAGGCTTTATCGTTTAAGTCAGGACTTATGTTCAATGCAGCGTCGGTAACGCAAATAATCTTATGGTAATAGGGCGATTCAAACAAAGCCAGGTGACTCAGAAGGCTACCGCTTAGTAAACCCGATTCCTTGTCGATTATGGCCTTTACCAGCAAGCCGGTACTTACCATTCCCTTCATAAGCAATTGTGCCCTGCCTTCCCGGATATATTCTACAGCCCGCGAACAGGCCCGGACTTTATCGGGCTCATGAATGATCTCAACCGATGACAAATCCAGTCCGGCAGCATCCGCGGCACTCCTGATACTTTCCCCGTCGCCCACGAGTACCGGCACAACAATTCCTGCCTGTGCGGCAAGTTTTACAGCACCAAGTACATCCTCATCCTGTGCCACGGCAACAACAAGCTTCCTGCTGCCTTTTCCGGAAGCAATTTCAACCAGTTCACGGAGTGATTTCAGGGCCATGCGGAATTATTTTATTTTTTTCATTTGATCTATAATTCTTGCGGTATCTTCTGCAATAACGAGCTCTTCATTCGTAGGAACAACCATAACGGTGACTTTGGTACCTTTCCGGCTGATGATTGCCTCTTTTGAACGGAGGCCGTTGTTTTTTTCCAGGTCCAGCTCAATACCCAGGAATTCTAAGTCCTTGCAGATTTCTTCGCGGGTCTCGGGGCCGTTTTCTCCAATTCCGCCGGCAAATACCACGATATCCACACCACCCATTGCGGCAGCGTAGGATCCGATATACTTTTTAACCCGGTAATGGTACATGTCCAATCCCAGCATGGCCCTTTTATCCTTGTGTATTAAAGCCGCATCCTCAATTTCCCGCATGTCCGACGATATTCCCGTTATGCCCAGCATTCCGCTTTGCTTGTTTGCCAGTGTCCCCACCTGTGATATCCCGATCTCCTCCTTATCCATAATGTATGTAACAACCCCGATATCGAGGTCTCCCGACCTTGTTCCCATGATCAGTCCTTCAATGGGTGTAAAGCCCATGGAGGTATCAACCGATTGCCCAAATTTAACAGCAGCCATGGAAGCGCCGTTCCCCAGGTGCACCGTGATGATCCGCTGGGTTTTAATATCAACATCCAGGATCTCGCATGCGCGTTTGCTGATGTAATAGTGGCTTGTACCGTGGTAACCATATTTGCGTATTCCATATTTTTTATACAGCGAATAGGGTATGGCATACATAAAAGCATGCATAGGCAACGTCTGATGAAAGGCTGTATCAAAAACCCCAACCTGGGGTTTACCGGGCATCAGCAGCTTTATTGCATAAATTCCTTTCAGGTTGGCCGGGTTATGCAGGGGGGCAAGGTCGACATACTTTTCCACTTCGGCCTGTACCTCATCGGTAATCAGCACACTGGAGTTAAATTTTTCTCCCCCGTTTACAACACGGTGCCCAACGGCATCAATTTCATCAAGGCTTTTAATACAGCCATGTTTCTTACTGGTAATAATGCCCAGGATGTATTCAATCCCTGTCTGGTGATCCAGGATTTCTCCCTCAAATCTTACTTTTTGCCCGTCTTCCTTTTCCAGTTTTACGAATGATCCTTTCATGCCTACCTTTTCCGCAACCCCCTTCGCCAGTGTTGTTTTCAATTGCATATCAAACAGCTGAAACTTGATGGACGAACTGCCACAATTCAATACTAATACCTTCATTTGATGATTTGTTGATTTGATGATTTGATGATTTGATGATTTGATGAATTAATATTTTAGGGGTTACCTAGCCAATCTTCTTGCCCGTTTCGTCATAATCATAAAATCCCTTTCCCGTACTTCGCCCAAACTGGTTAGCCCGCACATGCCGCTTAATGATCGGGGAGGCCTTGTATTTGATGTCACCGAATTCACCATACAGGTTATCCATCCATCTTTCAACCTTATCAAGCCCAACCTTGTCGGCCAGTTCAAAAGGACCAAGTGATAAGCCCAGCCCGATGCGCATGGTGGTATCAATATCAGATTTTGACCCTACGCCTTCCATAAGGATTTCACAAGCTTCATTCACCATGGTTACAAAAAGCCTGATGCTGATAAGTCCCGGAGATTCCTGTACCGGAACCAATACCTTCCCAAGCATGGTAATGAACTTGCTCACTTTGTCATATACCTCATCCGAAGTATAGAGGCTTCTTACCACTTCGATCATCTTCGCACCGGGCGCATTGGTCAGAAAATGCAGGCTGACACATCGTTCCTTATGTTCGAGTTCCGAAGAAAGTTCCGTGATTGCAATGGTGGTGGAATTGGTGGCAATTATGGTCTCGGGGGAAACATATTTTTCAATGTTCTTAAATACCTCTTTTCTGCAAGTAATGCGCTGCTCACGTGATTTCGAACGGATAGCCTCGATCACAAGATCGCAGCCTTCCAGATGCTCGTACCCCATATTGCCGCTGATCCTCGACAGTATCGCTCTCTTTTCACCCGGAGTCATTCCCCATCGACCGATCATGTTATCAAGTTCCTGCTCCATCTTACAGACGGCATAACTGATCTTCTCCTCGGATAATTCGATAAAGATCACCTCCAGTTCTTTCTGACTGATTAGCAGGGCAATATTTTGTCCCACAGTACCACATCCGACAACACCTACCCTGGAAAACAGGGTCCGGGAACGGGACTTCTCACTAAGTCCATAATTTTCAATTGATTCAACAATAACTTCTGCCATATTATACTGTATGAAAATTGTATTAAACCTCGTTATTTTGTACCAACAGCCTGATTGGCTGTGATAGCAATTAAATCAACAATATCGCCCACCGAACAACCGCGCGAAAGATCATTGATGGGTGCGGCCATTCCCTGTAATACGGGCCCGATGGCTTTGGCATGTGCCAGGCGCTGAACAAGCTTGTAACAGATATTCCCGCTTTCCATGGTGGGGAAGATCAGCACATTTGCCTTACCGGCAATTTCACTTCCCGGTGCTTTCTTAAGTCCAACCGACGCCACAATGGCTGCATCAGCCTGCAATTCCCCGTCGATCTTCAGGCCGGGATCCATCTCCCTGGCTATGCGGGTTGCACTGACAACCTTTTCCACCATCTCATGACTGGCACTACCTTTGGTGGAGAAACTCAGCATGGCAATTCGAGGCTCAATGCCTGCAATTGCCCGGGTGGTTTTTGCCGTAGCGACAGCAATTTCAGCCAGCTCCTTGTTGCTGGGATTCGGATGTACGGCACAATCAGCAAAGATCATAAGGCCATTCTCACCATATTCCCTATCCTTTAAAAACATCAGAAAAGCCCCGGATACAACACTTATACCCGGAAAGGTTTTGACATATTGAAATGCAGGTCTCAGCACATCACCCGTTGCATTGTCCGCACCGGCAACCTCTCCGTCCGCATCACCGTATTTTATCATCACGGTGGCAAAATACAACGGATTCTGAAGCAGCCTTATGGCCTCGTCCTTTGTAAGCCCTTTAGATTTTCTAAGTTCGACCATCATTTCGGCATAGGCTTCTCTCCTGGCATCCGTCAGGGGATCAACCAACTGAGCCTTTTCAATGTTCTTTAATCCGAATTTCTTTGCATTGGCATGAATATCCCCCGTGTTCCCTATCAGTATGATATCCGCAATCCCTTCAGCAATAACTGTATCCGCTGCCCTTAAGGTACGTTCTTCATAACTCTCGGGCAACACAATCCTTTTTTTATTCTTTTTGGCGTTCTCCTTTATTAGTTTAATTAAATTCATTGTATATCAAATATTTATAAAGATAATTCTCCGTTTCAAAGGTAACGAAAAATGACAATTTACGTAACAAAAGAACAACAATTTATCAGATGTTACGGAGCTTTAAGCAATTTAACGCTAATATTTGGTATCCGTGATGACAAAAGTCAATTTGCTCTTTTTTGCACTGCCATATTTTTTTACGGGGTTAAATAGTAGATTTGCATGACTAACCGTTTTCATTCACCGGAGGTGATCAGAACAGGACATGAATACAGAACAAGAAATCAAGACGCTTAACTTACTGGAAAAAGATCTGTCGGGTGAATTGTTCACCGGCATGACGCAACGTTTGCTGTATGCCACAGATGCATCGGCTTACCGCGAAATTCCCATGGCAGTTGCCCTGCCTGCCACCATAGGAGATATACAGCTGCTGATCAGGTTTGCTGCCGAAAACAATACTACTTTAATACCCAGGACAGCCGGAACATCATTGGCCGGACAGGTTGTAGGCAATGGTATTGTTGTGGATGTATCCAGGCACTTTACCCGCATCCTCGAAATTAATGAAGCGGAAGGCTTTGTCCGGTTGCAGCCAGGTGTGGTACTTGATGAGCTTAACATGAAACTGGCAGCCAAAGGATTGTTCTTCGGACCGGAAACATCTACATCCAACCGGTGCATGATTGGCGGCATGGTTGGTAATAACGCATGCGGGGCACATTCCCTGATTTACGGGAGCACACGTGATCACCTGCTGGCAGTAGATACCCTGCTGAGCGATGGCCAGCCGGTGGTTTTCGGATCACTTGGCAAGGACGCATTTATTGCAAAACTGCAAGGTAACGGTTTGGAGAATACCATTTACCGCAATATACATGAGATCCTTTCGCTGCCGGAAAACAGGATGCAAATTATGAACGGATTTCCTGATCCGGCCATTAAAAGAAGAAACACAGGTTACGCCCTGGATTTGCTTTTGCACACGGAACCATTTACGCCCAACGGTTTCCCGTTCAACTTCTCAAAGCTGATTGCAGGTTCCGAAGGCACCCTGGCTTTTATTACAGAAATTAAGCTGAATCTGGTTCCATTACCCCCCAGGGAAAAAGGCCTGATATGCATTCATTTCAACACGCTGGAAGAATCTTTGCTGGCTAACCTGATCTGTTTGAAATACAATCCCGGGGCTGTTGAACTAATGGATCAAACGATACTTGAATGCACCAAATCAAATATCTCACAACGGAAGAACCGTTTTTTCGTGCAGGGTGATCCCGGTGCTATTCTGATTGTGGAATTTGCTCGACATTCCATGAGTGAGATCCATGAAATCAGAAATGCACTGGAGCGTGAACTCAGACAGGCAGGCCTGGGCCATCACTTTCCGCTTATCACCGGCGATGATATAAACAAAGTGTGGGCATTGCGCAAATCGGGACTTGGTGTTCTTTCAAATATTCCGGGAGACGCCAAACCGGTTTCCCTGGTAGAAGATACTGCGGTACGGCCGGATATGCTTCCGGACTATATCCGGGATATCAAAGTTATTCTTGATAGTTACAAGCTCAACTGCGTTTTTCATGCCCATGTGGGAACGGGTGAACTGCATATGCGGCCCGTGCTGAACCTGAAAGATCCCAAAGGAATTGAACTGTTTCGTAAAGTTGCCACGGATGTGGCCTGGCTTGTTAAAAAGTACAGGGGTTCACTGAGCGGTGAACATGGCGACGGGAGACTCCGGGGTGAGTTCATCCCGGTCATCGTTGGCGAAAAGAATTATGAGCTGATGCGGCAGGTAAAAAGGACATGGGATCCGCAGGGAATATTCAACAAGGGAAAGATCACGGATACACCAAAGATGGATTCCTCACTCCGTACCCGGATAACCCGGGGAAATGTTGAAATAAAGCCTGTCTTTGATCATGCCGCCACCATGGGATTTCTCCGGCATGTTGAACAATGCAATGGTTCGGGTGATTGCCGGAAATCGGAACTTATGGGGGGTACCATGTGTCCGAGCTATATGGCTACCCGCGACGAACAAACCACTACCCGTGCCCGTGCCAACGCCCTTCGTGAATATCTTATCCGTCCGGCCGATACAAAGGCACTTTCAATCGATGCTGTTTATGATATTCTGGATCTCTGTCTTTCTTGTAAAGGGTGCAAATCCGAATGTCCGTCCAATGTGGATATGGCAATGCTCAAGGCTGAATTTCTGCAGCATTACCACGATATAAAAGGCGTATCCCTTACAACCTGGCTTGTTGCAAACATTGCCGTCATTCACAGGATCAATTCCCGCTTCCCGGTAGTTTTTAATACATTGCTTAAAAGCAGGTTCATCTCGGGATTTGTAAAGAAACTTCTTGGGTTTGCCGGAGAACGGGAAATTCCCCTGTTATCTCCCCGTAGTTTTGAAAAATGGCTCAGGCAGAATAACTATTTTAAGCCGGTAAATTCAGCACAACCGGGTGATAAACGCGAGGTGTATCTTTTTGTGGATGAATTCACCAATTACCTCGAAGCCGAGATAGGGATCACTGCCGTGAAGTTGTTAACAAAGCTGGGATACGGCATCCGGGTCGTTACATCCAGGGAAAGCGCACGGACTTATATCTCCAAGGGATTACTGCGCAAAGCCAGGAAGATTGCGGATAAAAACATCAGGCTGTTCAGCCCGCTTGTGAATGAAAACCATCTGCTGGTGGGACTTGAACCATCGGCAATTCTGACATTCCGGGACGAATATCCCGGTCTTGCCAGTGAACGGCTGCGCAATACAGCACGCAACCTGGCGCAGTATTGCCTGACGATTGATGAATTCATTGCAGCCGAATTCCAGGCAGGAAGGATTGACCGTAAAAGTTTTACTGACGGCAGACAGAACATCAGATTTCATGGCCATTGCCAGCAGAAGGCCGTTGCCTCAACAGAGCACACAAAAATAATGCTTACCATTCCTGAAAATTATTCGGTTGATGAAATTAAATCAGGGTGCTGCGGCATGGCCGGCGCATTCGGATATGAAAAACGGCACTATGAGCTGTCCATGAAAGTTGGTGAGCTCGTATTGTTCCCGGCTGTCAGGGATGCGGTTCCCGGAACACTGATCTGCGCTTCCGGCACCAGCTGCCGCCAGCAGATTTTGGATGGAACAGGGGTTCAGGCATTGCATCCCGTAGAAATACTATATAAAGCCTTGAAGAATAGTAGGGAGTAGGGAGTAGGAAGTAACTTACTAAACTTCAATCAACTTATGCCTGATGGCATATATCACCAAGGAGGCTGCATTCCGGGTGTCGGTCTTGGTGAGTAAACTGGCGCGATGGTGATCCACCGTTCGCTTACTGATAAAAAGCTGTTCCGCAATTTCCTGGTTTGACAATCCTTTGCAAATCAGCAGCAATATTTCCTGTTCACGGTCGGACAGCGTTACCGGCTGCTCGACATGGGCAGGCCTGGTCCTGAAGCGGTTTACCAGTTTATAAAGGATTTCCTCCGTAAAATAATTGTTGCCCTGCGCAACATTAAGTATGGCTTTCCGGACTTCCGAAAAATCCGAATTTTTAAGCAAAAAACCACAAACCCCGGCATCCACCATTTTCTGAAAATACTCCTCATCTCCAAACATCGACAATGCCATGATCTTCATTTCGGGGTATTGCTCCAGGGCTTTTGTTGTTGCCTCAATTCCATTTATTCTGGGCATTTCAATATCCATTAACACAACGTCGGGATGCATGGTCTTTATCATATTCAGGAAAACATCTCCGTCCGATGCCTCCCATACCTCACCGATCTCTTCGAGGTTTTTCAGCAGCAGTTTAAGGCCTTCCCGAAAAAGCTTATGATCATCAACAATCAGTATATTTAGTTTTTCCATGTGCTGCAGTTTTAGCTTTTAATTTCAGCATGATACTGGTCATCATCCCCTTTGGCATGATCCGCTTGAATTCTATATCTCCGTTAAGGGGCTTTAGCCGCGACCGCATGTTGGAAAGTCCCATACCGTTAACGCTGGTGCCATCCCCGGGATCAAAACCAACACCATCATCAAAATACTGGACAACAAGCCTTCCTTCATGAAAATGCACCAGTAAGGATACCTTGCCGGCTGAGGCATGCTTTACGGTGTTCTGGAAGAGCTCACAGATTATCCTGTACAGGTTGGTTTCGATCTGGCTGTCAAACCGTGTATTCTCAATATTGCTGTTGAATGAAATATCGATTTGGCCCAACCGGTTTATATTCTCTATAAATGAATTTACTGCACTGGAAAGACCGAAATTTTCCAGGACATGGGGGCTCAGGTTATTGGAGGTATATTTCAGGGAAGTGATGGATTCATTAATGAGTATGTTTATGTTATCCACTACGGTAAGGTTAAATCCGTTAATCTGTGTCTTATCAAGGGCTGAAACCGACATTTTAATATTGGACAACAGGGGTCCGATCCCGTCATGCAGGTCTTTGGCAAATTGCCGCCTCTCTTTTTCCTCGGTTTGCATGATCGCCTGCAGAACACGGTTTTCCGATTCCCGCCGGATGTCGTCAATGCGTTTCAGAAAATTAAACAGCCTCCGTATGTATATCACACCGGCAAGCAACAGAACCGAAGTCAGAATTCCCAATATTCTGTCGATCAGGTAGATCTCTGACTGAAGCTCTTTGTAATAGATGGGCACAAGGTCAAGGATCCTTCTTATTGCAATCAGCAGGAATGCGATCGAAATGAGGATCCAGCTGATATTGAATTTAGTCTGACGGGTCAGACTGAAGGCTATAATAGCGGCTACAAGTTGAAAAACAATGGATATTATTAAAGCAGCTTTCATTGTATCAGTGAAGCAATGGCATGTGATGCAAATGTAATTAAAATTTAGCCTGTAATCCATTTGTTAACAACCGGAGATTCAGGGTTACTTCACATAATAATGATGCTGTATTGTATGATTTTATTTTATTTTGTAACTAATTGTTCGTATTTTTGATTATCTATTAATAACACAATCATATGACAGAAGCAAAACCCTATACGTTGCAGTTTGAATACCGCGAAGGATATCTGTATGCATCCGTTTCCGGGGAAAAGGACTCTCTGGAGACCTCCCTGTTATTCTGGCAGGAAATATTTAATGAAGGTGAAGCAAAAAATTATAAAAAAATTCTCATAACCGAGAATTTTAAAAATGAAATTTCCACCATGGATATGTTCATTCTTGGAGAGAAACTCCTCGAAATGGCATCAAGAAACACATCTGTTGCCTTCGTCGACAAACAACTTCAGCAAATGGAAATGAATAAATTCACCGAAACGGTAATCTACAACCGTGGTGGCAGAGGCAAAGCTTTTTCTGATATGAAGGAGGCTGAGAAATGGTTACTTGAACTGGATGAATAACCGCTGAACTTTTCATGGACATCAACGTATATATGGTATCAACCATTTGTTTTGTCCATGAAATTCGAAATTAAAACCATTTTAATACTACTTCCGCTATTTTTCCTGTTGAATCCGGGAACTACATGGTCTCAGAATACGGTAAATCAGTTTACACAGGAACTCAATATTACGTTCGACGCAGCTGAAGTAAAAAAACTAGAACGTGCGGTAAAGCTGCTCGATGAGGCCGACAGATTGCTGCAGGAGGCCAACCAGCAATTTTCATTACTTACCGGTCTTGAAAAAAAGGAACGTGTGTCATCAGCCTATGATGCCGCATTAAAAAAGCTGTTCACATCATCTGAAACATACAGGGAAGCCTGTAACCTGGCATATTCGGTTTTCAGGGACAGGGGCGAAGTATTCTGGAAAAAGATGAGCCGGGTAAGTCACCGTGCCTCCGGTATGGAAAAGGCAAAATACTATGAAGGATCGGGACTGAAAAACCTTAACAGATCATTGATAAGGCGTCAGCAGGTGCTGGAGAGTGACCGTTTTGAATATTCCCTGGGTATTATGCACGATGCATGTGACCTGGAGAAACTTGCGGTACGTGACCAGAGCAGGGCGGTACAGATCTGTTCCGATTACCCGGTTGAGTACAATTACGGATGGGAAGATGATAAGACCATTCAGGAGATCGTGGCCCTGATGAAGGATCCAAACGTGCACGAACCACCCAATGATATCTTTGCCACAGTTGACAAAAGTGCAAAAGTCGATTCGGCAATTTATAAGGAGGTTATATTCAAGGTCCAGATTGCAGCACATACCCTGCCGCTCACCGAAGAGTATCTGAACGCCATTTACAAGGGTGCAATTAAAATCGACATGATTTATGAGGAGGATTGGTACAAATACTCCATCGGAATATATAAATCATTCGATGAAGCGGATGCCACCCTGCGTGAGGTCAATATTAAGAAGGCCTTTGTTGTTGCATACCAGGAAGGTAAGAAGATCAGTACGCAGGAAGCGATACAGCTCACTGCTGACCGCCCGTAACTACCTGATGATTTGTTGAAAGCATACCACAGGCGGCAAAAATATCCTTTCCTCTTGAAGCCCTGACGGTTGTCAATACACCCTTTTCATTCAGCCTGGTTTTGAACCATTGAATGGTACCATCATCCGAAGGTTCAAGTGCAACCCCCGGGATAGGATGGTATCGTATCAGGTTGATCCTGCAGCGAAGACCATTCAGCAAACGGGCGAGACCATTTACATGTCTTGCCGTATCATTTATTCCCCTGAACATGATATACTCGAATGAAACCCTTCTCTGTCTTCCCGCAGGATTCTTTTTAAGAAATTCAATGATCCTTTTAACCGGAAACATTTTTTCAACCGGCATAAGCCGCAGTCTTTCCTCATCAAAGGGAGAATGCAGACTTACGGCAAGATGACACCGGTTTTGGGCCATGAGCTTCTCAAGACCAGGAAGTATGCCAATGGTTGAAACTGTAAACCTGGATGGACTGATACCGTAACCATAATCCGATGTAAGTATTTCAAGGCTGCGCAATACGTTCCCGGTGTTGGCCAGGGGTTCGCCCATGCCCATGAATACATAATTGGTGAGCTTCATCCGCTCCGGTAAAGATAATATCTGGTTCAATATGTCACCGGCTGTCAGGTTTCCCTGAAATCCCTGCTTTCCGGTCATGCAAAACAAACAATCCATCTTGCAGCCTGCCTGTGAGGAAAGACATATTGTTGACCGTTCAGTTTCAGGTATATAAACCGTTTCGATAAATTTACCCTTGCTTACCGCGAACAGGTACTTCTTAGTGCCATCAACCGATACCTGAACACCCGAAGGATCCGACAAACCGATATAAAATGAGCCGGCAAGCTTCTTTCTGGCCTTAATAGACAAATTCGACATTTGATCGAAGCCGGTTGCCCCCTTTTTGTAGAGCCAGTCGGTTAACTGCAAGGCCGTGTATCCAGGCAGTTCCATTTCCTTAATGATCTGCTTAATCTCCTCCAGGGTCTTACCCAGTATGTTTTCAGGTTCAGCCATTTGTATTCCGCCTTGAAAAATATCAAGCGCCAAAGGTATCAAAAATCAGTATTTTACAACCCTGGTGGTGAAGAAACCATTACCGGTTTGCGCCTTAACTATATATACTCCCGGTTCCCAGGTACGACATTCCAGTGAAATCACACCATCGGGGCTGCTGTATACTTTTTTAAAGATCTCAGTCCCTGTTGTGGTGTATATCGCCACTTCCACTTCGCGGTCCGAAACCGCATCACCCTGAAGGTAAATAAAATCACTTGCCGGCTGAGGATAAACCTTCAGATTAATTTGTTCCTGGCTTGTTAGTCCGGTTGCAAGGGCAGTAAGCTTCAGGTAAAATTCTCCTTCCAAACCGCCACCACTGCCATCTACCTGTATCCAGTAAATCTTTCCCGGCTGAACACTTTCAGAACGGATGAGCGGATTGGCATCCAGTGAGGTGCGGTCATCATTTGCAGCAAGAATAATATAATTGTCCTGAAGGATATCAAGATAGGAATCGGCTTCGTACAAAGCAAGCTGGTTGTCTATACCAGTGGATGAAATGCTGATCAGGCCGGCATCACCTGCGAGAAATTTAAACCACACACTGTTTTCCAAAATATTTTCTCCTGTGCCATACTCATCACACCAGGAATATTGTGTGGTGCAGGAGTAATAGGGCGGAACAGGCTCGCCTGATTCCACTGTTGCACAATGGTTTGAAAAGGTAGCACTGGTTCCGTAATCCAGCATATAAGCGTTCGCGATATTATCATTGAACAGCCTGATAATCTGATAGGAAACCTGGGCAGTGTCGATACATGTTCCGTGTGATCCTACCACCCGCACATCGACCAGGTAGGATGAATCGATCTGAATATCCGGAATACGGAATATTTTTACAGTATCCCCGGATGATGCGCTGAGTGCAACCCTGTCTGAGGCCGGTGGTATCAAACTCCACGAATAATCATAAGCTCCTTTAGCTGATAACCGGAAGTCAGTAAAATCACAATCACAGATTTCATCTTCGGGAAAGGAAGTCACCTCAATCCGGATGGTGGTTCCCGCAAGCATTACATTTTTCCGGATCATGGAATCAGCTCCGGAGGCATTGGTGGTAGTAAGTTTAACCGTGTAGAATCCTTTTTCAAGGAACCTTACAACGGGATCAGGGGATTCCGCAGAGGTTCCTTCGGCAAAGACAAATGTTGAAGGAGTTATGCTCCATGCAAGATCAAAGGGGGCAAAGACAGAATAATCCTTAAAATTAACCGGTGCATCCAGACATACCTGAACGGCAGGCAAGGTGAAGAACGCATCAGGCGGATTGCCGGGCGGACTGTATCCGCTCAGACTTTTGGTACCGGTATTATCACTATCCAGAAACACTTTCAGGGCAGGATTTCCGCTGGACGGATGCGTGTAGGAATAACTGAATTTACCGTACAGATCATAGGTGTCATCACCTCCGTGAAGCTGTCCGATAATTTGCTGTTCGCTGTTGAACAACGGTGAACCGGAAGATCCGCCCGAGGTCAGCCCAACGTCAAAATTCACCAGCCAGTGGCTTCCCACCGGCGAAAGGGTATTTCCTTCCCATTGCACCGGTATTTCATTGGCTCCGATACTGTCATAATCCAGTGATAGTTTTTTTGTAAGTCCTACCGGATGATGAACTCCGGCTACACCGGCAGAAGCTTCATCAATGGCATTCCATCCGGCATAATAGGGTTGATACGGTGAAGGTGGTTCATCATTCAACAACAACAGGGTATAATCAGAGGCTGTTCCGGAGGTGAGGAAACCAGCTCCGCTGAGTGTCAGGGGTGTACTTGCCAAACCATCACAACCGTCATTTTCATAATTAAAATAGGCAACCAGGGTTGAGGCCTCAGCTGAGTCGCTGATGCAGTGGTTAGCGGTAAGGAAATAAGGGGTTCCATCCTGCCGGGCATTGTTGACAAGAGCCCCGGAACACAAATAGGATGATTTATCCGACTGAAAGGTCAATTTGCAGACAGCATGTTTCGATAACTGCAGGTTTCTCCCTTCCGGACAGTTGATGTTGGTATAGCTTTCTCCGTTTTTCAACAGGAATATATCTTTATAGGCCTGTCCTACAGATCCGAGGATAATTTCACCTTCAAATTCAGGATTTTCCGGTTCGAAATATTCAATATTTACATGGTCTCCCTGAAAATCTGCCAATACAAAAAGGGCACTCTCCCGAACATTTCGATTTGTAAATGCTCCGGCAATTTGGGTAAATGCATCGTTGTAAATATAAAGCCTGGCACCATCGGGTATAACGAATCTCTTGAATTTCAACTGTATGGATTTTGCCATCCCGGCTTCAACCCGGTAACGCCATATTGTGCCGGATATTCCCTGCAGGTCTTCAGCCCTGCCTGATGATTTAATGTTTATATCCACATCCTCGAAGATCCCGTAACGGGCAGGCAACGGATCAAGCCTGTCCCCGGCAAGTAACCGGGTTGTATCCATGGTTTTCAAGGTAAATCGGGGCAGGTCGGCGGCACTTTTCAGCTGCGCAAGCGACATGGAATAGGGCAATCCGCCCCGGGAGATCTGTGACGATACCGGCCCTGAAAGCACAAATAAAAGCATAAAAAGCAACACTGCTTTATTCATAGTCATGATATTGCAGGATAAACATGGTAAGTTCTTTCAATGAATTCCGGGTTCCGGTTAATTTTTGTTGACCGCAAAGTTATACAATAGTCCGGGTTGTCAATCTGTTTTGACAGGATTATACCTAAGACCTGCTTATCTGAAAATCCCCTGTCACTTCAACAATATGATTCTGCAATTGTTTCATTGTAAAGAAAAGTATCATGAAAGTAATGATGATCTTTATATTGACCTGCTTTTTCTCCTGTACATCAAGCGGGCAGCAAAAAAATGACAGTATGAGCGACATGAATCAGGTGACCAGGACAGATGAAGAGTGGAAGAAAATTCTCACTCCCGCACAGTATAATGTATGCCGGCTCAAGGGAACAGAAGCTCCGGGAAGCGGTAAGTACGACAAATTCTTTGAACCCGGCTTTTACAAATGCGTCGCCTGCGGTATAAGATTGTTTGATTCGGACACCAAATACAATTCCGGGAGCGGCTGGCCGGCATTTTATGATATGCATGACGCAAAGACATTATCTTTTCACGAGGATCGCAGCTATGGGATGATCCGTACCGAGGTCAACTGTGCTGCCTGCGGATCGCACCTGGGACACGTATTTGATGACGGACCGCAGCCCACAGGTCAGCGCTACTGTATAAATTCCCTGGCCCTTGAATTTGTTCCTTCTGCCGGTACTGACAATTAGCCTGTAATATTTTTTCTGCGAATTTTAGTTAAATTGCTCCATTAATTCTTTAAAACATGAATTCAACAGGGAGCAGGGGATTCGCAAGTGACAACAACGCAGGGATACATCCTGCAATGCTCGACGCCATTAGAAATGCCAATGCAGGTCATACCGTGGCTTATGGGGATGATGCCTATACCCGGAGAGCTGTTTCGGTGATCAGGGATCATTTCGGCGCCGGTGCCGAGGTGTTTTTTGTCCTTACAGGCACCGGGGCTAATGTGCTGGGACTTTCAGCCATTACCAGCAGTTACCATGCTGTAATTTGTGCGCAGACCGCCCATATTCACGTTGATGAATGCGGTGCACCGGAAAAATTCTCCAATTGCAAGCTCCTTACTATTGCTGCACCCGACGGCAAAATATCGCCCGGCCAGGTTAAAGAACACCTGCATGGATTCGGATTTGAACATCATGTGCAGCCCAGGGTTATTTCAATAAGCCAGCCTACCGAAATGGGGACTGTATATACGTTTGCAGAGATCAGGGCATTGGCTGTCCTTGCACAACAATACGATATGTACCTGCACATGGACGGTGCCCGGCTTGCAAATGCCGCTGTAAGCCTGAATCTTGATTTCAAAGCGTTTACGGCTGACGCCGGGGTGGATGTTCTTTCCTTCGGGGGTACAAAAAACGGAATGTTGTTCGGTGAGTCCGTTATTTTTTTCAGATCCGGTCTCGCCGATAATTTCAAATATTTTCGAAAGCAAGGCATGCAGCTTGCATCCAAAATGCGGTTTATAAGCGCACAATTCGAAGCTTACCTCGATGGGGGTATATGGCGGAAAAACGCACAGCATGCCAATAACATGGCAAAACTGTTGTTTGATAAGACATCACGCATCCATGGAATTGAAATAACACAACCTGTTGAAGCAAATGCTGTTTTTGCCATCATACCCGCAAACAAAATCAAACCGCTACAGGACAGGTACTTTTTTTATGTTTGGGATGAAACACGTTCCGAAGTAAGGTGGATGACATCGTTTGATACCACTACCGAAGATATCGACAATTTTGCAGCGGCACTTTCCGAAACAGTTTCCTGAAAAAGACCAACCTCCTATGCAAACAGGATTGAACTATCGCCATAGCTAAGGAACCTGAATCCGTTATCCAGGGCATACTGGTATGTCTCTTTCCATTGTTCTCCCATGAAGGCTGCCACCAGCAGCAACAAGGTGCTGCCGGGCTGGTGAAAATTTGTGATCAGTGTATTTACCACCCTGAATTTGTATCCGGGAACGATCATGAGCTTTGTGGAAGCCGCGAAATCCGGCCCCCCCCATTTTTCGAGCCACTGGTTCAAGGCCACAAAGGCCTGTTTTACAGGTACTTCCTGCGGCAAACAATAGGCTTCCCATTGTCCAAGGTGAAGACCGGTTTGCCTGGAGTTTTTGTTTGCCTGTAATATTTTAACACCTAACCAGTACAGCGATTCGATAGTGCGCACCGTTGTTGTGCCAACAGCAACAATACCCGAATCCAGTTTCTCCAATTCTGCGATCAGGCTGCCGGAAACACTGAAAAATTCAGCATGCATTTCGTGGTCCAGTACGGACGGGGTCTTGATGGGTTGAAATGTTCCTGCCCCTATATGCAGGGTAACTTCATGTACTGAAATATTCTTCGCACGGATCTGTTCAAACACGGCTTCGGTAAAATGCAGTCCTGCTGTCGGGGCCGCAACGGAACCTTCAACCCGTGAATATATGGTCTGGTACCTTGACCGGTCAATTTCTTCAGGATTTCTTTTGATATAGGGAGGCAGGGGAGTCTGACCTGCAGCAGACAACAGCCCGGCAAAGGTAACTGATCCGTTGTCCCAGGTAAACCTGACCTCCGTGGTATTTCCCAAATGCCTTATCTTTTCGGCCTTTAATGTACAATCTTCATTGTTTACACGCACTTTCAGAGAAAGGGTATTTTCCCTGAACCGTTTAAGATTACCTGCCATACATTCCCAGGTACATTCTTTCCCGGAAGACAGTGAGGCAGCATAGCCGGCCGGCTCAACGGGTTTAAGGCAGAATAATTCAATGCGGCTCCCCGAAGGCTTTTTAAATATCAGCCTGGCTGGAATAACCCGGGAGTTGTTGAACACCATATGGCAATCCTTTTCCAGGTATGATGCCAGGTTACCAAAGGTATCCCTTTCCAGGGTACCCTGTTTTCGCCGGATCAGTAATTGTGAATCATCGCGCCGGGAAACCGGATAGGCGGCAATCCGCTCATCGGGCAGGGCATACGTAAATTGCCCGGATATTATATTATCAATTGGTTTCAGGAACATTCGGTTTGGCCCGCAAAATTAACTAATTTTGTCCTGATTAAAAGATAACAGATGGCAGCTAAATTTATTCCCGGAGATCAGGTAAGGTTTCTGAACGATGTCGGAGGAGGAGTGGTAAGCCGGATTGACAATTCCGGAAATATCATTGTGATTACCGCCGACGGATTTGAAATTCCCGTGCAGGCAAAAGAACTGATCCATTCGGGTAGTTTTACCCTGAACCGGGATGAAGAACCTGTCACAGCCAGGCATCCGGCTCCTGAGGTACCCAGGGCTGCATCCGGCAAAAAGCCATCACGGCCTTCACCGGTCACTGTCCTTCCCAGAAATGTAGCAGGTGATATACCGGTTAATCTGATCCTGGGGTTTATACCTGAAAACCCGGGTCCGGTTTTTAATAACATGATTGCCTGTTACATGATCAACGATTCCCCCTTTTTTGCTTATTATGTGCTGGGAACACGCGAAGGCGGTATTTTTTATCATCTGTCATCGGGTATCGTGGAAGCTGAAACAAAAAACTATATAACCGCCTTTGATCAGACTGCCTTAAGCAAACTGTCCGGTATTCATTTGCAGGCAATCCTTTACAGCGACGGGAAATATTCACGAAAAGAACCGGTTGATGAAATTGCAGATCTTTCCCATGTGAATTTCAGTAAGGAAAGCTATTACCGGGAAAATGAGTACTTTGAAGAAAAAGCGGTGCTGTTTCGGTTAAACGGGGAGGATCAGGATAATAATACGTTGCATATCAGTGTGCCCGAACATATTATTGTGCAGAAAGTGCAGGCCGATACCGGCAATAACGTACTTCCCAGAAAGAAAGAACCTGTTACCGATACGATGGAAGTTGATCTGCACACGGATGAGCTCACATTACATAACAGTCAGCTGACACCATCGAGCATCATGACCCTGCAGATGAGCCGGTTTCATGCGGCACTTGAGGAGGCCGTAAGTAAAAAAATGCGCAGGCTTGTCATCATTCACGGGGTGGGACAGGGAACGCTGAAAATGGAGATCAGAAAAGAATTGCAGGAAAAATACCCTTTTTTTATTTTCCAGGATGCCTCATTCAGGGAATATGGCTTTGGGGCAATCATGGTTCATTTAACAGCTGATAAAAAGCAGTAGACCGTTCTATCGCTCCCGCACTGTATGCAGCGCGGGAGAGGAAAGTCCGGACAACAAAGAGCACCACACTTCCGAAAGGGAAGATGTCTGTGAGGGCATAGTAACAGAGAAGAAAAGAACCGCTCACTGCAAGTCCGGCGAGGGCCCGCCTTCGCTGAAGCTTCTGCGGGCAAGGGTGAGAAGGTGGGGTAAGAGCCCACCAGTCATGGTGGTGACACCATGAGCTGTTTGTCTTGTGGGTTGAAAGATCACGTATACCGGTGCCTGAGGGCTGCTCGCCCGATACCGGGGGGTAGATCGACCAGACAAATGATAGAAATCCGGTTTCCTGTAGGGAAACCGGATACAGAATCCGGCTTACAGGTTTACTGCTTTTTTTTATCAGTCTGGCTGCCAGAAAGCTAAAAATTTGCGTTTTATTTCGGAATTAGATTAAATTAGCGGCTTCAAAAGCAAACCTGCAGCGATAAATAATCGTATTTAATTCGTAGTAAGCCAGATAAAAATGTATTCCGGGAAAGCCAGCCTGATCCTGATTCTTATATTCATGTTTCCGCCTTATACATGGAACAGACCTATTGATGATAAGTCGGCGGATAAACCTATTCTGGCTTCGGAAAAGAAAAAGCTGGACCAGTTGCTGGAAAAGGCTGCCTACTTCTCTTCTTTCAAAAACGACAGTTGCCTGCTGCTTTCCCATGAGGCACTTCGCCTGGCGCGGGCATATAACTCGGTATTACATGAGACCAAAGCGTTGGAGACGATGGCCGAATTTCACTATGAAAACGAGCAGTATAAAGATGCGCTGGACAATTACGAAAAACTCCTGATCATATATACACAAACCGGAGATTCAGCGAAAAAAGCCAGTTGTCATATTTCTGCGGGTCTTTCCTATTTTAACCTTGGAATTTACAATGAAGCCATCCGGTCATACCATAACAGCATGCGTTTGGCCATGAATATGGATGATACCCTGCTGATCGCCACCGCAAACCAGAATATCGGAGTATTGTATGCCGAAATGAACAGATTGCAGGAGGCAATGAGTTATTACGGCAAGGCGCTTGATCTGTACCGTATTTTAGAAAACAGGGAGGACGAAGCAGGAATATTGCAGAATATCGGAATTATCTATAACGAAGAAAAGAATTACAGGGAAGCGCTGGGCTACTACCTCTCGGCCATGAGAATTTACAATGAAATAAAGGACAGCCTTGCCATCGGTATTATGTACCTGAACCTGGGAAGTTTGTACGAGGATCAGCGTGACTTTAAAAGAAGCCTGGACTATTACAACCGATCACTGGAGATTTTCATCCGGGAAGACTATAAATTCGGACTTGCCTACAGTTATATCAGCCTGGGATCGGTATACCGTAAAACCGGCGATTATGATAAATCCATCGGGTTTCTGTATAAAAGTCTGGAGTATTCCAGGATGATCTCCTTGTTGGAGAACATAACCGATTGTCACCGGGAACTTGCAGAGGTTTATGCCGCCAAGGGGGATTTTAAAAGCGCATATGAGGAAATAAATGTATATGAAAAGCTGCACGATTCTTTGTTTAGTGAAAAAATGCAGGAGCAGTTTGCTGAAATGGATTTGCGCTTTAAGTCACAAATGAAGGATAAGGAAATCCAGGATCTCCGGTATGAACGTGAAAAGGCCGTTAGGGATATGATACGGCGGACAATTGCATTAACAGCCATTGTTACGCTTACCTTTATTATTATCGTGGTAACATCCTATTACAGCAGAAAGCTCAGGAAGGCCAACGAATTCCTGAAAAAGGAAGTTGAAGACAGAACCCAGGCGGAAAAAGAATTGTTAATGATAAAGGAAAGCCTTGAAGAAAGGGTGATTGAAAGAACAAGCGAACTGGAGAAAGCCAAACTTAAAGCGGAAGAATCTGACCGGCTTAAATCGGCCTTTATTACAAACATGAGCCATGAAATACGGACCCCCCTGAATGCAATTACCGGTTTCTCCGGTTTGTTGCTCCGGGAAGACATACCCCTGGAAAAAAGAAAGGAATATAATGACCAGATCCTGAATAACAACAAGATACTGGTCAATATGATTGAAGATCTTATCGATACTTCAAAAATTGAATCAGGGAGCCTGCAGCTTCATCCTGAAGCGGTAAATATCGATCATTTGCTGGGCCGGTTGAATGAACCCCTGTTTGAAAACCTTGCAAGGAAGAACAAGCCCTTTATTGAGATCATCCAGGATAAGCAGGATAAGAATAACCTGACCATCACCACCGATCCCGTCCGGCTTCAGCAGGTATTATGGCATTTGTTGGATAATGCAGCCAAGTTCACCGTGCAGGGGTCTATCCGTTATGGATGCCAGGAAAACCATCAGAATATGGTATTTTATGTGGCAGATACCGGTATCGGAATTCCGGAAGAGTTTAAGGAGGTGATATTTGAAAAATTCAGGCAGCTTGACGAATCGGTAAAGAGGAAATACGGTGGTACCGGACTGGGATTGTATTACGCCAGGAAAATTGCTGAAATCATGGGGGGACGTTTGTGGTATGAACCCCAAAAGGATAAAGGTTCCGTTTTCTACTTTTCCCTTCCCAAAAATCATTTAAGCTAGACTTAAAAAATGAAAGCCTGCTAAAATTAGCAGGCTCCTCACCAATTATGGTCCAATCGTTAGGGTTAATGATGAGTAAAGATAATATAATTGTTCATACACGCAACAATTCCGTACTAATTTAACATTTGGTGCATGAAATCTGATATTATCCACTGAATTCCAATAACGTATAAAACAGAAAAAATTAAGTGATCAGTTGGATCTGTCAATTTCCAGTACCGTCTTCCTGATCTTGACCAGCTTTTCAAGCAGATTTTCCAGCAGATCCAGTCGCAGCATATTTTCTCCGTCTGATTTTGCCAGCATTGGCTCAGGATGTGTTTCAATAAACAAACCGTTTGTGCCGACAGCAATTGCTGCCCTTGCAAGTGTTTCGATCATATCGGGCCGGCCGCCTGAAATACCTGAGTTTTGATTGGGTTGCTGAAGCGAATGTGTAATATCAAGAACTATGGGAAATCCAAACTTCCTCATTTCAGGAATTCCCCTGAAATCCACAATCAGGTCCTGGTAGCCAAACATAGTACCCCTGTCGGTGATGATGATCTGGTTGTTACCCGATTGAACAATTTTCTCCGAAGCAAACTTCATGGATTCAGGGGCAAGAAACTGACCTTTTTTAATGTTTATGACCTTACCTGTTTTTGCAGCCGCCACCAGCAGATCTGTCTGCCGGCATAAAAAAGCAGGTATCTGAAGCACATCCACGTACTGTGAAGCAAAATAAGCTTCTTCCGCCGAGTGAATGTCAGTCAGAACAGGTATCCCAAGTGTCTTCCTGATATCACGCAACACTTCCAGTCCCGCCTTGTCACCAATTCCCGAAAATGAATCAAGCTTGGAACGGTTGGCCTTTTTGTATGAGCTTTTAAAAATAAAAGGTATTTTCAACCGGTCGGTCATTTCAATGATCCGGCCGGCAATATCAAAACATAGTTCCCT
Source organism: Bacteroidales bacterium (assembly GCA_035258345.1). Taxonomy (GTDB): domain Bacteria; phylum Bacteroidota; class Bacteroidia; order Bacteroidales; family UBA10428; genus UBA5072. Next base: position 30,308 of record DATEVU010000030.1, on the reverse strand, counting down.
GCTTTCGATTACGCAGGGTCCGGCAATCAGAAAAAAATTACCGCTGTTGGCGTGCCTGATCTGTGGAATTGATAAAATGGTTTCCATGCAATGTTGTGTTTGATCTTAATACTTGTATTTGTCCTTCCAATATACCGATAACCTGGCCAATATTTCCCTTTCACGCTGATTATCCTGCGGCTGGTAAAAAACCTTTACCCGGATCTCCGCGGGAAGAAATTCCTCTTTTGTAAAATTCCCGTCGTAATCATGGGCATATTTATAACCGTCGCCATAACCCAGTTCCTTCATCAGTGAAGTAGGGGCGTTCCGGATATTCAGGGGAACCGCAAGGTCCCCGGTTTGTTTAACCAGTTCAAGGGCATCATTTATGGCCATATAAGCAGAATTGCTTTTGGGTGAGGTTGCCAGGTAAATAGCTGCTTCCGAAAGAATTATCCTTGACTCCGGCCACCCGATAAGGTTTACCGCCTCAAAACATGAAGTTGCAAGCAGCAAGGCATTCGGGTTTGCCAGTCCGATATCTTCAGCGGCCAGGATCACCATCCGGCGGGCAATAAATTTGGGATCCTCACCACCTTCCACCATCCTGGCAAGCCAATAAACCGCTGCATTGGGGTCGCTTCCCCGGAGTGATTTTATAAAAGCGCTGATAATATCGTAATGCTGTTCACCACCTTTATCATACAGGGCGATCTTTTCCTGAACGATGTCCATAACCACCTGGTCCGACAGCAAAATCGAACCGGGATTTCCGGCTGCCAGGGAACCCACTACAAGCTCAAGGGTATTCATCAGCTTCCGGGCATCTCCTCCCGAGAGTCGGAAAAGTGCCCCGGTTTCCAGGACCTTAATATTAAATTGTTTCAGATAGAAATCCTTTTGCAATGCCCGCTCCAGAATTTTTGAGAGATCATCCTTATCCAGAGATTTAAGCACATATACCTGGCACCTGGAAAGAAGGGGAGAGATAACTTCGAATGAAGGATTTTCAGTGGTAGCGCCGATAAGCGTCACAATGCCCTGTTCAACCGAACCCAGCAGGGAATCCTGCTGTGATTTGTTAAAACGGTGGATCTCATCAATGAAAAGGATAGGGGCCGGATTGTTAAAAAACTGCTGTTTCCTGGCTTTCTCAATGGTTTCCCTTATGTCCTTTACACCGGCATGCACCGCACTTAGCTGGTAGAACGGGCAGTTCAGTTTGCCGGCAATTATCCTCGCCAGGGTGGTTTTACCAACTCCGGGAGGTCCCCACAGGATAAAAGAAGGAATATTGCCGCTTTCAATGCTGGTCCTGAGGATGGATTTCTCACCCACAAGATGTTCCTGGCCCACATACTCATCAAGGTCTTTGGGCCTCATCCTGTCGGCAAGCGGTTGATTGGTGCCAATCATATTTGTTTGTGATTCCTTGGTAAAATTAACATTAAGTTTTATAATTGCCGTCAAAAATAAGGATGAAACCTAAAAGGTCAATTTCTTTATTACTATTTTTATTGGACAATACGATTTTCAACCATGAAGGATAAAGTAGTTATTATTACAGGTGCTTCTTCCGGTATAGGACTTGCAACCGCTAAAGCGTTTGCCGAGTCCGGCGCAAAGGTGGTATTGGCTGCCCGCAGTACAATGCTCTTGCAGAATATCGAAACCGGGTTCAGGCAATCAGGTTATGAATCATATGCTGTTACAACAGATGTTACCCGGGAGGAGGATTGTAAAATTTTGATTGATAAAACAATAGAGAAATATGGTAAGATAGATATCCTGATAAACAACGCCGGGATATCCATGCGCGCTCTTTTCCGGGATGTTGAGATCAGCGTCCTGAAAAGGCTTTTTGATGTTAATTTCTGGGGAGCTGTTCAATGCACAAAATATGCCTTACCACATCTGATCAAAACCAGGGGTACCGTGGCGGGGGTATCCTCAGTGGCCGGATTTGTAGGTTTGCCCGGCAGAACAGGCTACTCGGCATCCAAATATGCCCTTCACGGATTCCTGGAAACCCTGAGAATAGAGAACCTGAAAAATGGCTTGCACGTGCTGATACTGTGTGCCGGTTTCACCAAATCCGAAATCCGCAAAAAAGCCCTCATGGCCGATGGCACTCCCCAGGGATTTACTCCCCGTGAAGAAGAAAAAATGATGTCTCCGGATGATGTGGCGCATGCTATTATGCGCGCAATCCGGCGAAGGCGGAACTATGTCATCCTAACCCTCGAAGGAAAAATGACAGCACTTGTAAAAAGGATCGCTCCGCGTTTCCTGGAGTATGCCGCTTATATTAAAATGTCAAATGAACCGGATTCTCCGCTGAAGAAAGTAGTACCTGACGAGTAACCCCAAACCCCAAACCGCAAACCAAATGCTCTGCAGCGAAACAAAAATCCGTGTCCGATACGGCGAAACCGACAGGATGGGGTACCTGTATTACGGGCATTACCCTGAATATTTCGAAGTGTCCCGTACCGATCTGATCCGGTCAATGGGTATTTCATACCGTGAAATTGAAGATCAGGGGATCATTATGCCGGTTAAGAGCCTAACGGTGGATTATAAACTTCCTGCGTTGTATGATGAATTGCTCACGGTTGAATCATGCCTGAAAGATCTGCCCGAAGTAAAGCTAAGTATCGACTATAAAATTTTCAACCAGGAAAATGAGCTTATTTGTACCGGCAATACGGTACTTGCTTTTGTTGATGCCGGAACCCTACGTATACGAAGGGCTCCGGCATTCTTTCTGGATGCGGTAAGAAAGTTCTTTTAGTTAACGGCAGGTATTGTATCTCCCGGGAATTTAAAAAATTCATCGGGTATTTCTTCATTAACAACAATCGTATTGAATTTGATCATCTGCACGCTCTGGCCGTCGATTCTTGAATCCATGGTATAAGCCTTTATTAATCCGTCACCGGCATCCTGGTAGTCACTGAAATAAACCATAACTTCCTGGCCGGCCATTTGTCCGTTTAGCGGGGTTTGTTTCACCATCAAAGGCAGATAACTGTCCTCATCGAAATAATAATCGGATGTTATTTCATTTTCAGGATTTCCCTTGTTTTTTACAAGCTTCAGTATAAAGCAATTGATACCATCAACCTCACTTGTTCCTTCATAAGAAACTGCATGACCCTTTTTTGCAAAATCAAGAAAAGGATCTTCAAATTCGGCTTCGTCCATAAGTGCTTTCGTTTGCTCATCAGGTAATTTCTCAGGAGTATTGCTGCCTGTGAAAGGATTGAGCATCCAGCCTGTTTCACCGTCATAGGCCTGGGGTACCATTGTCTGACCCATTACAGTTACGGTAATCTTTATCATATTAGGCGTTTTCTGTGCCAGTTCAAAATCAAATTCACCCTGGGGAGTGGGTAATACTCCGATCATTTTAAAGGTTTTAACCGACTTTACCTTTTCAATACCACCAATACTTTCAAAGTAGTTTCCTAAAATTTCATCAACGGTTTGTGACCTGGCAGAAGTTATTGTAATTAACGATAACACCAGGATCGAAAATAAATTTTTCATGGTTTATAAGTTTGGTTACAAATATATGAAACGAAAATACAACTTGCATTTATCTTTTCACAGTTGCCTGTAATATTTTTTCTGGGAATTCGTCATGTATTAAGAAGAACCAGAAAAGGGTCCTATAAATTCAATTAATAATAAAAACGTATCAACATGAAAAAAACAATTTTTGTATTGCTGGCATGGGGACTTACAACTTTGTCATTTGGCCAGAAAGATCTGGTTAGTGCCGTATTCGACAGCTATGCCGGTAAGGAAGGCTTTACCGTGGTTAACGTTTCCGGTGACATGCTTAAAATGATGGCCAGGGCTGAAGAGACGAGGAGGGATACCACTTTCAGGTCAAGGATTGATGAAATAAGAATTCTGGCCATAGATAAGTCAAATGAACTGCCGGCTGTGAATTTTCGCAGCGAGGTCTATGACAGACTTGATAAAAATGTTTATAAGGAAATGATAACCGTAAAACAAAATGCCGAGGATGTTATCATATTGGTGAAGGAAACAAATGACAGGATCAGCGAATTTCTTATCATTGTAAGCGGTAAAGATGACAATGTGCTGATACAGGCCAAAGGAGACATGCTGCTGAGTGAAATGGGAGAAATGACTGGTGGGTATCAGATGAAAGGGTTTGAACACCTGAAGAGAATTGAAAAATAGTACAGGCATGCAGGAATGAATGCAGCTGAATTCAAAAGTAAGGTTTTACCGATCAGCAGGAAGCTGCACCATTTTGCAACCCTGTTGTTGCGTGATTCATCCGAAGCGGAAGATGCGGTTCAGGAAGTATGCCTCAGGTTGTGGAAGATCAGGGACTCACTTGACAGTTTGAATAACATGGAAGCCTTTGCCATGAAGGTAACGAAAAACTGGTGCCTCGACCGGCTAAAAGCGAAAAAACCGGTTTACATCGATAATTACCAGGCAGGTTATGACAGACAATCAGCCGAAAGTGATCCGCAAAGGTTTCTGGAAAGCACCGACAGGCTCAGCCTTCTCCGTCTTATCATAGACAAGTTGCCAGATCAGCAGCGCCTGATAATCCAGCTCCGTGATCTCGAAGGTCTGGAATTTGATGAAATTGTTGAAATTACTGAAATGAATCTGAATGCTGTCCGGGTCAATCTTTCCCGGGCAAGGAACAGGATCAGGGAAGAATTCTTTAAATATGAAACGTATGGAAAATAACCGGATAAAGCATTTGCTGGAAAAATATTTTGAAGGCCAATCCACCCTTGCCGAAGAGCAGGAATTGGTTGAATATTTTTCGGGCAATCATGAATTTCCCGATTCCCTTGTCAGATACCGGTCCATGTTTTCGTTGCTGCACATGAACCGTTACCAGGGCGTTGAAATCCGGGGAATGGAAAACAAAATTGCCGGCCTTATCAGGGATGACGAAGCAAGCAGTAAACCTTTGCCAGGCCGGAAACGGTTTTACCGGTATGCAGCGGCCGCAACCATTGCAGTATTGGTGGGTTTATCCGGGGTGCTTCTGTTCCAGAAATCATCCTCACCGGTGACCGATACCTATGCTGATCCGCAACTTGCTTATATCGAAGCCCAAAAGGCCCTGATGTACGTGTCTGAAAAAATGAACAAGGGAATCAAGCCTTTGTCGAGTGTTTCAAAAATTAATTCAGCAACCAGCCAGCTCAAGTCACTTGAAAAGATGGACCGCAGCCTTGAGATGTTAAACCTGGTTTCAATCATTTATGTGTCATCAAATCTGAAAAAATAACTATGAAAGCAATTACATTACTTGCAGGAATTCTTCTCCTTACCACGGGGGCAATGTCACAGAGCATTATGGACAAGCTGTTTGACAAATACTCGGGAGTTGAAGGATATACATCGGTGTATATTTCGAAGTACATGTTCGACATGTTCCGTAATAATGAAACCGATGTGAAGTCAAGTGAGGATATGGAACAAATCATCAGTAAACTAGACTGTATCAAAATACTCGTAACGGATGATGATCCGGCCACACCGGCTCCGGTTGATCTTTACGGGGAGATCATGAAGCTGATACCGTCCTCATCCTATAAGGAAGTCATGGTGGTCAAGGAAAAAGATCAGAATATCAGGTTTTACGCAAGGGAGGAAAAGGCCAGGGTTGTTGAACTGCTGATGACCATAGGCGGAAAGGGTGAAAATGTTCTGATCAGCATCCAGGGCGATATTGATATGAAAAACATCTCCAAACTCGCCCGCTCCATGAATATTGAGGGAATGGAGAACCTGGAGAAGATGGAGAAATAGGTTTCAGGTTTCAGGTTATTGGATTCAAACCTCATACTTTAAAAGGATAGTCGTTAAGGAAGTCGGGTTGGTAGGTGGCGTCACTGTCCGGGTTCTGTATCCAGCCGTTACCAAATCCAAGCGCATGCATAACTTCAACAACTTCGTTGTATTCCTTTACGGTTATTCTTCGTCCAAGCAATGGATGCTTTGAAACACAGGAAGTGGGGTAGTACTGCGACATCAGGGAGATATAAACCTCCGGCGATAATTCCTCAGCAAGCCACCGAAGAATGCTGATACTGTCACCTTGCTGGCCCGGTAATACCAGGTGCCGAATGATCAACCCGTTTAACGCCTGCCCGTTTTCTCCAAAGATCACCGATTTGCCTTTTTGCCGGTACATCTCCCGGATTGCTTTTCTGGCTGTATCCGGATAGTCGGCTGCATCGGAAAAACTTTTAGCCAGGGTTGTATCTGAATATTTCAAGTCAGGAAGATAAACATCAATTAAACCTTCCAACGTTCTGATACTTTCCGGCTTATCATATCCGTTGGTATTGTATACGGTAACCGGATGGTACCCCATTTCTTGTATCGAATGGATAATTGCCTTTACATGAGGAAGGAAATGGGTTGGTGTTACAAAACCCACTGATTCTATACCCTGGTCAAGAATACCGGTTACTGTATCCACCACCTCTTCCAGTGCCATCGGTTTGGTATTTGTGTTCTTCCGGTTCCGGCTTATCTGATAATTCTGACAAAACAGGCATTGCAGGTTGCAATGGGAAAAGAAAATGTTGCAGATACCATTTGCTCCGCTGATGGCAGGTTCCTCGCCACGATGAATACAAATTGAACCGATATGATATCCTGCATCACTGAGACAATAACCCGTTTCGCCCGCCAGCCGGTTCACGCCGCATTCGCGCGGGCACAGGATACAGTATTCCAGTTCCTTCATAACCCTGCAAAAGTAAAGGATAATAACCGGAATTGGTTTATGATCCGGTTAATAAAAAATAAAACTTGCCATGTTGGAAATATTATTAAATTTGCAGCCGCTTTCGGTCCGTAGCTCAGCTGGTAGAGCACGTGACTCTTAATCATGGGGTCGAGGGTTCGATCCCCTCCGGACCGACAAATTTCCCCTAAATCTCAATCAGTTATAGGTTACAATTGCAGCCATGGTGCTGCATTTTTTTTACAGCCCCGGCACTCATTCCGGGTGCTTTAGCGATTATGCCAGTACCCGATAATCTTTACAACTTTATTGAACAAATACAATATCACAGCGTTGTCCCATAAAGCAATTTTCTCATGCGACCTCTAAGGCATATCCTTGTTTTAACTGCATTCCCGTTGGCTCTTCTTTCCCCGGTCTTGCATGTTGCAGCCCAGGATAACCGTTTCGGAATTGTTGAAAAAACAGGGAATATTTTGCCCGGGGATGTAAATCTGCTTAACGAAGATTCCGTGTTGGTCCAATTTGGTGATCTCATCACCATGCCAACCCTGTTGTCCTTTGTTTATTATAAATGCCCCGGACTATGCAGTCCGGTTATGGATGGAATTGCCGAAATCATTGAAAAATCAGACCTTGAGCCAGGTGTTGATTACCAAATTATTACAATAAGCATTGATTACAACGAAGGTATCAGTTTGGCACGGTCCAAGAAAAATAACTACCTGAAGAACATTGAATCTCCCATGGCCGGCCGTTTCTGGCAGTTTTATGTTGCCGACAGTCTGGCTGTTAAGAAACTGACAGACGCTGCAGGATGGGAATTTAAGCGCCAGGGCGACCAGTTTGTCCATTCCGCCGCAACCATTATGATCAGCCCGAAACGTATGATCAGCCAGTATTTCTATGGTACCTTTATTCTGCCCATGCATTTTCATCTGGCCGTAATTGATGCAAAAAACGAACAGGCAAATGCCTCCAGGCTAAAAGACCAGAAGTATTGTTATAATTACACCCCTGGTCACAACATTCCTTTCCGGCTTGTTGTAACCTCCGGAGGTATCGGAATCCTTGTACTTGCCGTTTTCCTGTTTGTTTACTTATCTTTGAGCTCACAGAAAAGGAAAACCAGGAGGTATCCCGATCAGCATGTCCCGTTATAAATCCGATAATCTATTTCAGATCATCCTGGAACTGAGTAAGTTCAGGATCACTATTGCCGTTGCTCTAACCACCATAGCCGGTTATATTCTTGCCTCGCGATCTTACAACACCGGTTTCCTGCTTCCCACTGCCGGTATATTCCTCCTGGCCTGCGGTTCATCCGTGATCAACCACCTGCAGGAACAACGCACCGATGCCATTATGTCAAGGACCCGGTTGCGTCCGCTGCCAGCCGGGAAAGTTTCCATTAATTTCGCAGTTTCACTTGCATTGGTTGAAGTGTTGGCTGGTTCCCTGGTCTTGTTTTTCAGCGCGGGTTTTACCGCGCTTTTTCTTGGTTTATTTGCACTGGTCTGGTACAATGCCGTATATACAAACCTGAAAAAAATCACCCCGCATGCTGTAATTCCGGGATCCCTGATCGGATCGATACCACCGCTGGTGGGTTGGGTATCAGCCGGAGCATATCTCTTCAGCATGCATGCATTGATCATCGCGCTGTTCTTTTTTGTCTGGCAGGTACCTCATTTCTACCTTCTGGCGATCAAATACGGCAAGGAATACGAAAAGGTCGGTTTGCCTTCGGTTACCAAAATATACACCCTTTCCGGCTTAAAAATGAACATTTTCATCTGGATCATCATCACCGCACTGGCGGCCATTGTTCTTTCCCTGGTACAGGTTACCGCCAGCCGGATCAGCTCCGCAATTATTATTCTTTCCAGCTTGTGGTTGGTCTTCGTTTTCAGAACACTTGTCCTGAACGGACAAAAAGAATTCAACGCCATCAACTATTTCATGAAAATCAATTATTTCGTACTGGCGGTTATTGTAATGATGGTTGCCGGTCCGCTTCTGAAATCCCTTTTCCACTGTTAACTGTCCCTTTACTGAACACATAATTCCATGGCTGTTTATATCCGGATAATAATATCCTGAACAAAAGTGAATTGCCGGTTGTTACATTCAAAACAAATCCTTAATGCAAAATCCGTCACCAAATTATGGAACAACACAGCAACAATATGTATTATGCTCCGGACTCCGTTCTGGAAAATGCCAATGTCACCGAGTATGAGAACATGTACCGGTATTCGGTTGAGAACAGGGAACAATTCTGGGCGGAACAAGCCAGCCAACTTCACTGGTTCAGGAAATGGGACAAGGTATTGGATGATTCCAATCCTCCCTTTTATAAATGGTTTACCGGTGGCAAAACCAATATCGTTTACAATGCGATTGACCGGCATCAGCTAACCGCTACGCGTAACAAACTGGCCCTGATCTGGGAGGGTGAACCGGGTGATCTGCGAACTTTTTCCTATCATGCCCTGAACAGGGAGGTTAGTCAGTTTGCCAATATCATGAAAAGCATGGGCGTAAAAAGAGGGGATGTGGTAACCATTTATATGCCGCAAATTCCGGAACAGATATTTGCCATGCTGGCCTGTGCGAAAATTGGAGCTGCTCACAGTGTTGTTTATGGGGGATTTAGTCATGAAGCACTCGCCGACAGGATCAACGATGCAAACAGCAGGGTGGTAATAACGGCTGACGGGGGACACAGGCGCGGGAAAATAATTGAGCTCAAAAGCATTGTCAATAAGGCCATGGAACTGTCACCCACCATGGAAATCTGTATTACGGTAAAACGGACCGGCCAGGAAGTTTATATGGAAAATGACCGCGATTACTGGTATCACGACTTAAAAAGCTTGCCCATTGCAGGTAACAAATGCGAGACGGAACAGATGGAGTCCGACGATATGCTTTTCCTGCTTTACACCTCGGGATCAACGGGAAAACCCAAGGCGCTGGTTCATACACACGGAGGTTACAGTGTATATACCTCCTCAACGATCAAAATGGTTTTCGATATCAAGCCGGAGGACAGGTATTGGTGTGCAGCTGACCCGGGGTGGATCACCGGGCATAGTTACATAGTCTACGGACCATTGATCACCGGAGCCACCATCATGCTTTACGAAGGCGCACCCAATCATCCGTATCCCGACCGCTGGTGGAAAATGGTGGAAAAATACGGTATCAACATCTTGTATACCTCACCAACCGCCATCCGTGGTCTCATGCGGTTCGGAGAATCGTGGCCCCGGAGAAACGATCTCAGTTCGCTCAGGTTGCTCGGATCGGTTGGGGAACCCATAAATCCCGAAGCCTGGAAATGGTATCACAAGCATATCGGGCAGGACAGGTGCCCTATAATGGACACCTGGTGGCAAACCGAAACAGGGGGGTTTATGATCTGCCCGCTGCCCATAACACCCTTGAAACCGGGCTCGGCTACCAAACCATTTTTTGGCATCGAAGTGGCCGTGGTTGATGAAGCCGGTAAGGATGTTAACCCCGGCGAGGAGGGCAATCTCGTGATCACGTCGCCCTGGCCTGGCATGACGGCCGGCATCTTCCGTGATCCCGACCGCTTTATCGAAACCTATTGGAGCAAATACAGGGAACAGGGATGGTATTTTACCGGTGATTCGGCAAAAAAGGATGAGGATGGCTACTACTGGATCATAGGCAGGGTTGATGATGTGATCAAGGTAAGTGGGTACAGACTTGGCACTGCCGAGATCGAAAGCATCATGGTAAGTCATCCGGCAGTAGCCGAATCGGCTGCCATTGCCGTTCCGCATGATGTCAAGGGCAATTCAATTTATATGTTTGCCATCCTGAAAAAAGGTTTTGAAAGTTCCAGGGAACTGGAACATGAACTGGTACAGCATATTGTCGACCACCTGGGTCCGATAGCCCGTCCCGAAGCTGTGAAATGTGTGGATTCCCTGCCCAAGACCAGGAGCGGCAAGATCATGCGCCGTGTTTTGAAGGCCAGGGTACTGGGTCTGCCCGAAGGTGACCTGAGCACACTGGAAGAATAATCAGCTGATCGTGGAAAGAAAACCGGGAGCTTTCCGGTGTTTGGTTGCCTGTTCAAACGCATAGGCAAGCCTTAGCAGAACCGGTTCGCTCCAGGCAGTTCCCATAAAGGTTATTCCCACCGGAAGACCGGACACAAATCCCGCCGGCACGGTAATGGCCGGATAACCTGCGCATGCGGCAGGGGACGAACTTCCACCCGAATAATGGTCACCGTTCACCCAATCGGTATTCCAGGCCGGTCCGCCTGTAGGTGCGATAATCGCATCTAGTTTATGTTTTTGCAGGGTGGCATCAATGCCATCCTTTCCGGCAATTCTCTTCAAATTAACCAGTGCATCGGTGTATGCTTTATCAGAAAGCGGTCCCTTTTCCCCGGCCTGCAGGAATATCTCCTGCCCGAACCAGGGCATTTCCCTGTCGCGGTTAGCCACATTGAAAGCTATCAGGTCTTTCAGGCTCCTGTTCTTTATTGCCGGAGGCAAAGCAGATAAATACCGGTTGAGATCGTCTTTGAATTCAAACAACAATACATCGAATTCATAACGGTCAATTTCTTTGGCTGTGTCAATGTCAGCCGGATCGATCACTTCGGCACCCTGGTTCCGCATAACTGCAATGGCCGCCTCCATGAGCTGGTCTACCATTTCATGGAACCCGAAGAAATTTCTGGCTACCCCGATGCGGGCATTCATCAGTCCTGCTGCATCCAGATACCGGGTATAGTCATGCTGCATATTTCCCGCACTGTTGCCGCTGGCCGCATCGGCCGGATCAATGCCGGTAAGCAGTCCGAGAATTGCCGCACCGTCAGCAACGGTCCTGGTCATAGGACCGGCTGTATCCTGGCTGTGGGCAAGGGGAATTATTCCACTACGGCTCCATAATCCCAGGGTTGGCTTGATACCAACAATACCATTGACGGAAGAGGGGCAAACGACCGATCCGTCGGTCTCTGTTCCAATGGCGGCTGTACACAGATTGGCAGACACCGCCACACCAGAGCCTGAACTTGATCCGCACGGATTCCTGTCGGTTACATACGGATTGCGCGTTTGTCCGCCCCGGCCGCTCCAGCCGCTCGAGGAGCGGGAAGAACGGAAATTGGCCCACTCGCTCAGGTTGGTCTTACCCAGTAAAACAGCACCTGCTTCGCGCAACCGGCTTACGATAAAAGCATCCTTCTGCGCCACATAGCCTTCCAGGGCAAGTGAACCCGCGGTGGTTTGCATGCGGTCGGCAGTTTCGATATTATCCTTGATGAGGAGGGGTATTCCATGCAACGGGCCTCGTATCTTACCGTTTTTTCTTTCGGTGTCCATTTCCCTTGCAATGGCAGTCGCATCAGGATTCAGCTCAATGATACTGTTAAGAAGCGGTCCGCTTTTGTCAATTTTTTGAATACGGTCAAGATAAAGATTTACAAGTCCTTCAGCGGTGTACTCGCCGGTCTGCAAATCGGTCTGCAGTTGCAGAATGGTAATTTCATCCAGTTCGAAAGGATCTGTTGCTGATATTTCAGCCGTGTTATCTCCTTTTTGGGGGGAACATGACTGAATCAGTGTGATTCCCATAACAGCAGCGCCTGCCGTGGCGGTAGTTACAATGAATTTCCTGCGTTTCATAACCGTTTATGGTATTACTTTTTTGTCCTCAAAATAGCATCTTCAAAATCAGCAATGATATCATCGATGTGCTCGAGTCCGACCGAAACACGGATCAATCCCGGGGTTATCCCTGACTCCCTGCGTTCTTCCTCGCTGAGTTTTGAATGGGTGGTGGTTGCAGGATTGGTCACTGTTGTCCGTGTATCTCCCAGGTTGGATGTAATGGAAACAAGCTTCAGGGAATCGATGAACTTTTTGGCTCTTTTTAGTCCCCCCTTCAGTTCAAAGGACACCAATCCGCCTCCATGCTTCATTTGTTTTCTGGCGAGCCTGAATTGCGGGTGTGAAGGAAGGAATGGATAAATGACCCGGCTTACTTCAGGATTCTTTTCCAGGATCTGAGCCAGCCTGAATGCATTGCTGCAATGCCTTTCCATTCTCACAGATAATGTTTCAAGGCTTTTGGAAAGCAACCAAGCGGTAAACGGCGACAGGGTAGGACCGATAATCCGGGAAAGCGGACGGATCTCCGCAATGATCTCATTACTGCCTAGAACAGCTCCGCTGATAGTCCGGCCCTGGCCGTCTATAAACTTGGTGGCCGAGTGAATTACCACATCTGCACCCAGCAGCAACGGATTCTGAAGATAGGGGGTGGCAAAACAATTGTCAACTGCCAGATAGAGGTTATTTTTCCGTGAAAGTCTGCCCAGCCACTTCAGGTCAACCATCTCCAGACCGGGATTAGAGGGTGTTTCGGTATAGATCATACGGGTGGTGGGCAAAATGCCTTCTTCCCATTCCTTTTTATTGCCAATACCAACGTAGGTATGCGAGATTCCCCATTTGGAGAGCACCTGGGTGATCAGCAAATGGGTGGTTCCAAAGATCTGCCGGCTGGCAAGCAGGTGATCACCAGGCCGTAACAGCGCAGCCATGGTCAGAAAAACCGCCGCCATACCCGAAGCGGTGGCAATTCCGTCTTCAGCTCCTTCCATTGCACAGAGCTTGCTGATGAATTCATCGCTGTTGGGATTTGAAAAACGGGTATAGATATTTCCCCCGATCTGGTCCGAAAATACCGATTCGGCCTCATCGGCAGAATTGAAAATGAAACTTGACGTTTCAAATATCGGCACGCTGTGTTCCTTATGAGCGGAACGCCTGGCCTGGTTTCTTACGGCATATGTCTCGAACTTAAGATCTTTCTTCATGACTATTCAGCAGCTTTCTCCTGCTTTTTGGCCCTGGGTTCCTTCTTCGGGGCTGCAGCAGCTTTGGGAGCTTTGGCCGGGGCGGGTTCCTTTACTTCTTTTGGTTTGGCAATCCTGGGGGCAGCCTTATCGGCAGCCGCATTCTTGTCTTTAGGCCTTCTGACCCCAAAGGATCCCTGGAATATCTTTCCTCTTTTTGTTTTTTTATCGCCTTTTCCCATAGCATTTAATTAATTGGTGGTTATTAGTTACTGTTTTAAATTTACAAATTCAAGGACAATTCATTCAATAAGCATTTCCTTTTTTGCGGCTGCCCGTACATACAAATAATCATTATATATTTGTCAGCGGGTTTAAAGAAGTTTTTTGCTGTTGAACCCTGTAAATTTAGCATTTTACTTCTGGTTTAACATGAAATCGTACTATAAGCATATAATTTTTGATCTGGACGGGACCCTGTCTGATTCACGAGAAGGAATTTTCAAGGCATACTTTTATGTAATTGACCGACTCGGGCTGGAACCCCGGACTGAAACGCAGCTAAATCAGCTGATCGGACCGCCATTGCAACAAGGTTTTGCAGACGGCTTTGAATTGACCGGGGAGAGCAACGATGAGGCAGTAAGGCTGTTCCGGGAATATTACGGGGAAAAAGGCCTGTTTGAAAACAGGCTATACGACGGGATAAAGGAATTGCTGGAAGACCTGATGTTCTCCGGAACCAATCTGTATGTTGCTACATCAAAATACAGTGTTTATGCCTCCCGTGTATTGCAGCATTTCGAAATTCATTCCTGTTTCAGGGAGATAGCCGGTGCTGATTATAACGGACATTATGCCTCCAAGGTAAACCTGGTGGCCGGACTGTTGCAAAGAAACGGGATTACCGATCCGGCAGACGTGATACTTATCGGGGATACCCGTTATGATATCGAAGCTGCTGCCGAACTGGAAATGGAATCGGTAGGTGTTACATACGGATTCAGCACTTCAGATGAAATTGAGGCACTGGAACCCGATTATATTGCCGGTAGCGTAAAGGAATTGCGTGCGGTATTACTGTCCTTTTAGTCTGTCAGGTGTTAGTCCTTCTTCAAAATCTTCCTCGCCCTGCTTTTAAAGCCCGGTTTTGCAGCTGAATACTGATCCTCTATGATATGGTAGAGTTCCCTTCCGATCTCGGGATATTCATCACTCATATTGTTAAGTATCTGCATACTGAACATCTTCACGGCAACCGGTGCTTTTTCGTCCGCCAGGTATCCAAAACAAAGATTTATGAGTGTGGCCTTTTCTTTTCCGGTAATTTTTACCGGTACTTCCGCATATATCTTTAATAAATTGCGGATAACACTAAAGGATTGAATCACTTCAAGCCCGGATATAATCAAGCGGGAAAAAGGTCTGAGGAGTTCAGGAAAGTTCTGGCTGCATATGGATACCACCCTCGCTGCACGATGAGCATGCGGATCATTGCCGGTCAATGCAACTTCAACTAAAGATCTAAGTAACTGCGGATTTTCATATACCATACTGGCGGTTATATCAGCAAGCATCCGACTGGAATCACCCAGGTGGTCTATGATATGTTCTGCTTTCAGTTCCACTTTCCCGGAATGCTGTATCCACAATAACCGCATTTACCGGTAACTATTGAATTACGCAGTATGCGAAATCCCTTTCGTTCAACAATAAGTTTTTTGCACGAAGGACAATACGTGTTTTCTGCATCGGTGTTGGCTACGTTACCTATGTAAACAAAATTCATGCCGGCCTTCATGGCAGCGGATCGCGCTTTTTCCAGCACGGCAACCGGGGTAGCCGGAACCTGGGTAAGTTTATATTGCGGGTGAAATCTGCTGAAATGCAGCGGATAATCCGAAAAACCGTTTTTAACCAGCCAGTCGCACATTCTCCTGATCATGGCAGGATCATCGGTCCAGCCCGGAATTACCAGGTTTGTGATCTCCAGCCATACTTTCATCTCCTTTAAAATCCGCAGTGTCCTTAACACGGGCTCAAGGGTGCCACCGTTCAGCTTTATGTAAATATCGTTGCTGAACGATTTCAAATCAATATTCGCGGCATCGATATACCTGGCCATTTCCCTGAGTGGCTGCTCGTTGATATATCCTGCAGATACCAGCACATTCTTTATTCCTTTAGCCCTGGCAAGCCTGGAGGTATCGTAGGTATACTCGTAAAAAGTAACCGGCTCTGAGTAGGTATAAGATATTGACCTGCAGTTTTCTGCAATAGCCTGTTTAACTACTTCTTCAGGCATCAGATCCTGATTACGGGTTTCGGTGGGGCCCGACTGAGATATGGTCCAGTTCTGACAGTTCAGGCAGGCCAGATTGCATCCCGCGGTGGCTATGGAAAATGAGTAACTCTGTGGTAAAAAATGAAGCAATGGCTTTTTTTCAACCGGATCAACATGAACCGCACAGGGATTTCCATAGGCAATGGAATAGAGTTTGCCGCCGATGTTCTTCCTGTTGCGGCAGTCACCCGTCATTCCTTCGCGTATGGAACATTCATTCGGACAGATCAGACAACGGATTCCCTTGGGAGAGGGAGCCTGGTACATGGCTTCCTTACGGTGGTTTTCGGGTTTGCGGACCGTGCCCGAAAATGCGGATTTTCCGGCAATGAACATTCCACCAGCATAAAGCAGGCTGTTCTTAATAAACTGCCTCTTGTTTTGTATTCCTGTTGCCCGGTTCATGGCTGAGTTCTGAAAGTCATTAACCCAGTTCAAAGTTACCGATTATCGGTTGAAGAAGCACGGGGAGGTTGAGATTTATTTCTGTTTTCGTATCAGCAGTGAAAGCCCTGTTAAAAGAATTATCAAACCGGGAACCCAGGAGGAAGCTTTTATGCCCGCCAGGGGTATGATTATGCAGGTGACGGCAACTGCACCCAGGGCGGCCCCGGCCAGGTCGGCACCATATACCGATGCAACCCTGTTTGTGTGTCGGTTGCCGATTGCAGCAGACAAAGAAAATATCAGTCCGCTTACTGTGGAAACAATTAGGATCATGACCAGGAACAACAGGTGAAGCAACAAGGGCTTGGATACCAGATTTTCCGCCAGTGCAATCATTGCGGGAACAGTGAAGGATATTCCGGCAAAGGCGGTCAGCACAATAACCAAACCGTTTATTGCAGGGGCTCTGAAGATCAGAGGACGCAACCAGGCTCCCAACCCAAGTCCTGCCATGAAAACCGCGGAAAATATACCCAGTGACCTGTATACCGTTCCATATACTGCCTGGAACGAGATCAGGAAAACCACCTGTAGTGCCGAACCTGCAAATCCTGCTGCAAACATCCCTGAAAGGGACGGGGGTGAAAACTGAGTGAAAACGATCAGGAATATTGTTAAGAGTACGATCAGCAATGGTAAGGATAACCGATGTACACCAATCAGGCTGAGCCAGTAATGGAAATACCCCGATACGGCAACCGGCCTGAAATCGGTATTTATCCTTTCCACCACGGATAACCGTGAAAGCAGAGACGCCATTCTTTGCTGCATCAATACATCGTCTATGTAGTAAGAGTTTATATAATTTGTTATAATATATTTATCTTCAATAAGTTGTCCAATATTAGTTTTTACCAGGCTATCCGAAACCACAAAATAGCTTTTATCTCCCGGGAAGATGACCACCTCATGAAACAGCCTCCTGGCAGTAAGGTAAAGTGAGGAATGCATGATCAGCTCACCTTTGCTTAAATAATTGGCTGAACGGGGGAGCGAAAATGACAAAATTCCGGAAGCAGACAACTTCCTTTTCACGTCATTAAGAAATTCCACGGAATAATACCGGTTCAACTGATAGGTTGCGGGTTCGGGAAGGCAAACCAGGACAACATCATAAATATTCCGTGTAGTACGGACAAAGATCCTGGGATCTCCGCTTATGGCACGGATCCTTTTATCCTCAAGTGTGGATGTGTATTTTTTACCCAGTACAAGAAGTTCCGGATCCGGCTCAAGATAATCAATCTCCTCAACCGAAGTGTACTTCAAAATTTCTTCGGTTAATCCTCCAATCCCTCCCGAAATCAGCAAAACACGATGGGGTGAAGGATGCTGAACCATGGCAAAATGAACCGCTTCCTCCCGGGCCAGCTGGTTATCCGTTGAAAACAGCAATAACCTGTTGCTGTAAAAGTTTATCTGTCCTGACAAATTCGTTATGGTGATATTGCCATACGGGGTATCTTTTATGTCCAGTATTTCCTGGTTCCTGAAAAGATACTGCCGTGAAAAACGGCTGCCGGCAAAAAAAATCTGTACCGAAACAAGGAGCACCAGCAGAAACAGTCCGGTACGTAAGATCCCGGTACCCGGTGTTGTAAGCAATATCAACAGCGTGGCAGGTAAAGCAAACAGGCATGCTGCAATATAATTGTCAAACAAATACATGAGGGTGAAAGTAATTAATAATCCCCCGGTGAAACTTCCCATTGATTCCATACCATAAGTCCATTCGGCACTACCTGATATGCCTGATCCGGAAAGATCGCGTGACATACACGCAAACAGCAACCCCGAGAGGAAGCATACCGGCAACAATAAAACGGCTGAGAAAAGTGAAACCTGGAGAAGAGTAGCCTGAACACCGGGAAGGAATAGTATGTCGCGTAACCCGTCCATCAGGTAAAGCAACGGTATGGTAAGCCAGCTGTAAAAGATCGTCCAGTAGGGGATCTGACTGTCCGGTAAAACAAGCCGTCTCCCGGAAAATGCACCCAATGCGGTAATTATTAGCCAGTTGGCGAGAAATATCCCGATCAGCAGCTCATTGCCTCCGAAGATCATCAGGAATTCCCGCAGCAATACCACCTGTGTTGAAACGGCGCACAGGCCAAGGACAAAAAGGATGATCAGCCTTCTTTTATGCGTATTTATAAATCCTTTCATGGCTGTAGCTTAGTAAATTTAAGAATTTTATACTTTAAAAAGCTAACTTTGCCATTGAATCAATGCGGTAATCCAGCATGCTGCAAAACCTACCGGAACATATCCTGGAATTCAGGGACAAATTTGACAAACTTGTCAGGTTAATCCGAAAGAACAAGGAGATCAAGGATTATACCCGTATCCGCAAGGCTTTTGACCTGCTGATCGATACCTTTGGTGCCCCGGATGATGCGGATGGTCACAGACAGATCATTTCCGCAATCGAAGTTTCCTCCATTGCCGTAAATGAAATCGGGCTGGGCATGACCTCGGTGCTCAGCATCTTCCTCATCAGGATCCAAAAGAAAAGCAGAACAGGCATTTCCGAGATTGAAAAGGAATTCGGGAAACCTGTTGCAATGATCACCGCGGGCCTGAATTCAATTTATGAACTGGGCAATAAAACCATTGCCCCGCAGGCAGAGAATTTTCGTAACCTGTTGCTGAACCTTGCCGGTGATGTGCGTGTCATCCTTATCAAAATTGGCGAGCAACTCCATCTGATGCGGATGATGAAGGATATGCCTCAGGAAGAGCAGATCAGGCTTGCCTCGGAGGCTTCCTACCTCTATGCACCCCTGGCCCACCGTTTGGGATTTTATATCATTAAATCCGAAATGGAGGATCTTGCGCTCAAGTATACCGACCGGAAAACATACGATTCAATAGCCAGGCAGCTGGCCCAGACTATGCGCGACCGTAATCAGCTGATTGGCGATTTCATTCAACCGATCGAGGTGGCTTTACAAAAACTTGGATTTGACTTTGAGATCAAGGGGAGACCAAAATCCATTCATTCGATCTGGAATAAAATGGTTAACAAGGGCGCTTCCTTTGATGATATTTATGACCTTTTTGCCATTCGCATCATCGTGAACAGTGAGCTGAAGAACGAAAAAGCTGATTGCTGGCAGGTTTACAGTACGGTGACCGACATATATCAACCCAATCCGCTGCGGTTGCGCGACTGGATATCGATACCCAAGACCAACGGGTATGAATCGTTGCACACTACCGTTGTCGGACCCGGCGGCCGGTGGGTCGAAGTGCAGATAAGAACCAGGCGCATGAATGAAATTGCAGAAAAAGGTTTTGCCGCGCATTGGAAATACAAGGGGCTCGAATCGGAACAGGGACTTGAAGAATGGCTGAAAAGGATCCGGGAAGTTCTCGAAACTCCGGAACCTGATGCAAAAGAATTCCTCGATGATTTCAAGTTAAGCCTGTATTCAAAGGAAATCTTCGTATTCACACCGCGGGGGGATCTGAAGAAATTCCCGGCCAATGCCACTGTGCTTGATTTCGCTTATGACATACATTCCGAAGTTGGCTCCATGTGCACAGGTGCAAAGGTTAACGGGAGAAATGTACCGATACGGCATGTAATGCAAAATGGTGACCGTGTGGAAATATTGACCTCCAGGAACCAGACCCCCAAGCTCGACTGGCTGAATTTTGTGGTCACCTCGAAGGCAAAGACAAAGATCAGGTTTAAGCTGAACGAAGCACGGGTAAAAGCGGCCGAAAATGGCAAGGAGATCCTGGTCCGGCGACTGAAAAACTGGAAGATACCCTTTTCCGATGAAACAGTCAGGAAACTGTTGAAAGCTTATAAACTCAAAATTGGCCAGGACCTATATTATAAAATTGCCAATGAGGAGATTGACCTGGCTGAGTTAAAGGAATTGTTGCAGGAACCTGTTACTGAAGAACGTCCGCCCGCCGATGCCGAACCCGCGCTTCCGCAACAGTCTCCGGAAACGGTAATCCCTACCGATGATTACCTGATCATTGATGACAAGCTGGCCAATGTTGATTTTAAGCTGGCCAGGTGCTGCAACCCGATCTTCGGGGATGAGATATTTGGGTTTGTTACGGTTGCGGAAGGTATTAAGGTGCACCGTCTCAACTGTCCTAATGCCGCCCAGCTCATCTCCAAATACGGTTATCGCATTGTTAAGGCACGATGGAGCAGCGGGGGAAGGGAAGCTGTGTTTACTGTTGAGATAAACGTTATGGGTGAAAATGATCCCAATATGCTTAACAATATTTCCGGCATCCTGTCCAAAGACCTTAAAATTACACTCCGCGGTGTCAATATCGACACCGACAACGGCATGTTCAGGGGAAGACTGAAAATAACGGTCAGGGATACGGCACACCTCGAAACGTTGCTGGCACGTTTGCTGACAATAAAGGGTGTTTACCAGGTGACCAGGGTGGAGCGGGGGAATCAGTAAACAGTGAACAGTGAACAGTGAACGGTAAACGGAATTCACAAATTTCCAGCCGCAATCTTTAATCTTTGCTCTTTGTTCTTTGATCTTTAATCTGCCTTCAATACAACCATCTCCTTATCTGCCCTTGCAATATCCGTAATGAAATTATAGAATTCGGGATAGGTTTCCCGGGAATAGCTTGCCTTATTAAATGAAAGCTTTCTGATAAAATAAATGTAACCACCGTTTGCTGAAATATGGTTTGTATAATTCCCGAATTTCGAAGCGATATGCTTTTCCCCGGGTAGGAATTCGACGTTGTATCCTGCGGGGATCTCAATTCTTACGGAGTCGTTTTGCTGAAAGGCCAGGTCAAGCTCAACCTCCGTAGGATCTTCCATAATATAGGATAAACCGGACAGGAACGAAGGGGCTATAAACATCATCCTGCTGCTCCTGGCAGCCAGATCCCGGAGACGGATCTCAAAACTGGCTTTGGCAATGGGTATGGAAGCCTCCCGGTCAAAGGTGAATTCTTCCTTTTTAAGGTCAAAGGCTGTGTAACCAAACTGGCTGGCAAGCCAGACCTTTCTTTGGTCGGGTCTACTTTCCGATACCAGGAAGAGGTCGTCATACATCAATCCATGTTCTTCAAATTCCAGTCTGATAGTGGCATCTCCGGAACCTGACAGCGCAATGTCGGAGACCGTGTTGATAATATTAACATCCAGGCCATAGGCCGGGGTTCTGAGCAGTTTGCCTCCCCCGGGCGTAATGGCAAGAACATCCCGGTCACAGGTAAAACTCCCCAGGTAATTGAACGGTGATGTCTGGTCGGTGCATTCCAGCCAGATGGTATCCTGATTATCCGGTACGCACAAAATGACATGATCAAACTGGTTACCCGGAAAATCTGCCTGTATCCATTGACCATCACCTGATCTGACCAGTGAATAGTATGATTCAATACCAACGGCCTTCAGCAAAGCCTTCATATAATTGGAAAGTGCTTTGCAATCACCGTATCCGTTTTTTGCCACATCGTTGGCGGGTATGGGCTGATATCCACCGACCCCGAACGCCAGTAAAAAATACCGGGTATTCTTTTGCATATACTCATATAGGGTCTTGATCTTTTTTTTCCTGTCCGGAATATCCCTGACCAGGTCTTTCGCCCTGTCTTCATAAACCTTGTCAAGAAAATCCCTGCCTTCGTTTAAGTCGCCAATCCATCTGCCATATTTCTGCCAGTTATCCAGGCTCCCTTTATATCCTTTCAGATTAAAATCGAGCGGTGTAGCAAATACTACAGGCAGTTTCCTGGCAAGCGGGGGGGCAAACAGACGAAGCCTGCCTGCCTGAAGGTTCTCCTCCCGCCAGGTCAGGTACAACTTACTTTTTAATTGAATGCTATCTGTGGGTGATTTAAGATTCAATGTTTTATAATTGAATTCAAAGCCGGCGGGAATGATGTATTGCAGCCCCGATTCCTCAACCGACAAAGTGGGATCATCCTGTTGCAGATAAACAGCCGGACTAAGAAAAAGATCCTCCATCGACATTTCGTAGGAATAGGAAATGGTAAACGGGTAATTGTAAGAGGGTATTTCAAAAACTTTTTTTCGTGCATCACTTATTACTTCAGGACCACCAAAATCACGCATGTCGTAAATCTCATATTTTTTGAGGGTCCACAAAAGCTTTCCTGATTCATCATAAGCACTTGCCTTTATCGAAGAAACCCGGCGCAGGTCATCATACGGTATTTCAACAATGAGGTAGTCTTCCGCTTTTTCATTCAACAGGGTTACAACCATTTTCACTTCTTTCAGGCTTTGCCGCTCGTTATTCACGGTAATTTTTACCTGACTTGAGCGGATCACAGCCTTGGCGCCCGCACGCAACAGGGTTGGTATTGAATCGCAGGGATATCTTATTTGGGAGTATAGCTCCGCAATATGCATGATCAGGACCAGCAGCAGGTTAAGATATCGTTTCATGTGAATCATCGGTTAGTCATTTTCCTTTAAAATGACCATCTCATTGGTTTTTTTGTTTACCTGGGTATAAAATTCACGGAAAGCAGGATACTCTTCGGTTTCAAAACGGGTCTTATTGATGTTCAGTTCACCCCTGATAATAAGCATGTTCCCGACAGATTCTGCACCGAACAGAAATCGCGCATCATTGCCCGGCATACTGATCCGGATGGTTTTCGGTGATTCCCCAACCTGGTAATTATCGGGAAGATGGATCCTGCAGATGAAATTTTCTGCAGTAGGGCAGCCCCTGTCCACCGGAAAGTTCCGCTCATCCTTAACCCAGGGATTAACATAATCACCGAAAAGACTGATCAATGGTTTGAAAAAAACCATACGGTTTACATATTGCAGGGAGTGTCTGAAAGTTACATCAAAAGTTATGCGGAGGGCTGATTCAAGGCTGTCCAGCGCGCCGAATTTCAGGTTTGAAATAACAACATTTCCCGCAGCTGCGATCTCCTCCTGCCGGAAGCCCGTTTCGCCTTCATTGTGGATCAGCCGCCGGAGGTTAACGCCATCATAACCCGAAAACGTAACACTGGCGTGACCCGTAAGATCCCCATTTTCGGTCAGCGTGAGTACATAATATTCCTGGGTAGCACGTTTTTCATCGTTCAGCAACTTAACCCAGCGGCCATGGGATTTATTCAGCACCCATCCTTCAACATTCAGGCATTTGAAAGGCAACATGCCTGCCGGCCGGAATTTATCCGTGGCATCAAGCAGGTAATCTTTGCCTTCAATGGTAGCGCAACAAATTAAATAGTTCAGATTGTCAGCCATGGCAACCACCGTATTGATCCGACCGTTGTCGCGCGTGCTCAGCACAACCGGGTCAGCGGCTATTCCCGCCTTACGTAACATATTTACAAGCATCAGGTTGATCTCGGCATTGTTACCCGTCCCGGTTCGATAGGCTTTTGCCAGTGATACCTCAGGGATCAGTTGTTCATACCCGTTCCACTTCATATGTTGCTGCACGTGATCGTAAACAGCCCGCATTTTCTCACCCGGGGTTTCGCAAAGCCGTATAATATCATTTACTTTCCCTGAAAAAACAATGGAATTATCGGCCTGGTGACCTATTTCACTGTGATCCAGCAGTTCTTCGGATAATTTGGAATAGGGAGGCGATACATCATAGGAAGTCCCCATGGTAAAATTAACCCGTGTTAGCGAAAAGTCCACACCCGCCATGTACTCATCACTTTCGGGCATCATTGGTTCCGGCTCGAAAGGTGGAAGATTGGTGCCCGACCAATGATAAATATCGAAAGGCGTCGGTTTTGTATTGTAGTATCCTTTTTCAATTGCATGCTGCTCCCGAACCATATTGTTGTGGTTGAGGTTAATTGTATAAATAAAGAATTCCGGAATAGAGGCCCGGTATTCAACATGTCTTACCGGAACTGTGCGCTGGAAACGCAGGCTGTAATATCCACGGATCTCATCCTGACGGATGGTATACATGTATTCAATAACGGAACCTTCCCGCACATTCGGAAAAGAAAACCTTGTCACGTTGCGGTATGAACTGGCCTTCTCGAGGTAAAACTGTTTTTTCACTACCGCAACTTTCACCGGCTGGTTGTCTTCGAGGTTATGTGTAAATGCCTTCAGGATCAACAATTTATCATACCTGGTGTAGGGGATCTGGATATTGGCCAAATCGTATCCCGATGATTTGAATATTTTTATGCGCACATGTCGGGTGAATTCAATCTTAAATCCATCGCTGTATACCATTTTCGCCGTAGCATAATCACACAGCACAACGGCTTCAGCTCCTTTTTCCTGCGGATACGGTGTGGTCTCCAGTTCATCGCGGGAAACTTCGCCAAGGGTGATTGGGGAGGATTGCGGGAAAGCGCCTATCGTGGAAATAACCATTGATAACCATATAAGCATCCCATTTGCAATTCTACTGTTACCTTTCATGGATTCAGGTATTGAAAATTTTCACCATATGTGGTTGTACCGGACCCATTTCCCATCACAACCGTATTACTGCCCCCAGGCCTTTAAATTTGACAATATTACCATAAATGATTAATGTGCCGGATTTTATAAAGGACCGTACAAAGTAGTCATTCATGCCTTCAAGCGCAAAAGTGATCTCGCATGAAAAATTATCCGAAGGCGGAGGACCATTCACAATTATTTTCTCGGAATGTTGCAGATTGAGTATACCGGATTTTCCCCATACAAATCCGTATTCCGATACGCTGTTGGCAGAACCTCCGGTGATGACAGCATTAAATCGGGCACCGTCGCCGGTTATGTGATCAACTGCCAGGGTCCTGATCTGTGGATAGTCTCTTTCAACCGTATTTTCCTTCTGACAGCCGGAAGAAAGAAAAAGCAGGAAGCACACCAGGGTTAAGGAAAAGATTGCCTTGTTCATTCTGCTTAACTATATAAGGATTCTAAAGTATAAAAAATATTCATCGTTGCCGCGCTTATTTGGAATATCATGATAGTATTAATGAAATTATTGCGTTGCATGTAAAATCTTCTGCATAATTGCGGGCATAGTCATTATTTTTAGTATGTTTAAACTTCAGGTAAATGAATCCTGTTTATGAAAAGAAGAGCCCTGTCCGTTATATTTCTCATCCTGGTGCATCTTGTCGCAAATGCTCAGTCCGGCTTTCGTCCCGGGTACATAATCAAGAACAATGGGGATACAATTAACGGCCAGGTGTTTTACAGCATTGACAGCAGGTTTGAAAAGATTTGCCAATTCAGGCGGTTTGAAATAGCACACGGGGTAAATTATGGTCCCGATGAGATCGTAGCCTTTGGATTCAGGAACGGCCGGTATTTTGAATCCAAAAATAACGGAAATAGAAAAAAGTTTTATGAATGTATTATTAAAAGCGTTGTAAGTGTTTATATTATTTCAGGCAAGGCAAAGGGTCAGCTGTTCATTGACCATGCTTCTACGGGCTTTATAAGGCTTAACAGGGGCCAAAACCTGGGAGCGGAGGGTGAGGAGTACGATGCCGCATCAATCACATCGTTGATCCGTAGATCGGCTGAACAATCATCCCTGCCAGTTCGGGAATTTTATAAGACAGCACGGGTGAATACGCTTACGGATTATACAGTTTCGCAACCGGGATCACTCTGGAGGGTAGGGATGACAGGAGGTTACCAGTTCCTTACTCTTACTATTCCCGGTAACAACCTGAATCTTTATTTCAAGGAGGCTGAATACAATACGAGTTACAGGCCGGCTGCCGGTATTTTTATAAACCGTAAATTATCACGAAGGTCCGACCTGGCCTCCATTGATCTGTCGCTCCTGTATTTGACGGACAGTTATTATGGTTACGCCGAATATACCACGGTAAGCGATTGCCGGGATGATATATTCATTGATTTTTCAGCTATTCAGGTACCTCTTTCCCTGAAATTCTCATTTGGGAAACACAGGTTTCATCCGTTTGTCAAGGCAGGGATGTTCGGATCATTTCAACTCAGCAATATGTATAACCGTTTTTCCGAAAGACAGTACGGATCGGAAATTTTTACCGACAGTTATTCCGACTTTAAACTGGAAGACGACTTTGGATTTCAAGGCACAATCGGCATGGAATTCCAGGTTGGCCAGGCGAGGAAGATTTCGCTTGAAACGGGATACATGCAGGGCAATCAGAAATTGATCCATACCAACAGTGCATATTCCACATCGATCAAAACCAAAGTGTTCAGCCTGATGCTCAGGATCGGCCTCTGATTTTCCATGCCTTGAACTTTCTTATCTTTTGGGATAAAAGGCAATCACAAAATTTCTTGTAATTTTGCAGAAATTTTAATTAACCAACAGAAGTCATTATGAAGCTACTTGAAGGAAAAACTGCTATTGTTACCGGTGCTGCGAGGGGTATCGGACGTGCCATCGCGCTTGTATTTGCAGATGAGGGAGCAAATGTTGCCGTCACCGATCTCCGGATTGACGACAATGCACTTGAAGTGGAAAAACTCATTACCGGAATGGGAGTAAAATGTAAAGTGTATGCTTCCGATGCCAGCAATTTTACAGATACCGAAAAAGTCGTTGAACAAATTGTAGCCGATTTTGGTACCGTGGACATTCTGGTCAACAATGCCGGTATTACCATGGATGCATTGCTTCTGCGCATGACAGAACAGCAATGGGATACCGTGATCAGTGTCAACCTGAAATCGGTATTCAACTTTACCAAGGCAGTACAGCGGATCATGATCAAAAAGCTGGGCGGATCAATCATCAATATGAGTTCTGTTGTAGGGGTTGGCGGCAATGCCGGCCAGGCGAATTATTCCGCTTCCAAGGCCGGAATGATCGGATTTACCAAATCCATCGCCATGGAACTGGGATCAAGGAATGTACGCTGCAATGCCATTGCCCCGGGTTTTATCATTACTGAAATGACCAATAAACTCCCCGAGGATGTGAAGAAACTTTGGGAAGAAAAGATTCCCCTCAGGCGTGGCGGAACACCCGAAGAGGTTGCCAGGGTGGCACTGTTCCTGGCTTCTGATCTGTCGTCGTATGTAAGCGGACAAGTTATAGGGGTCTGCGGTGGCATGAGAACATAGCAACATGTCAAGGAATCCATACAATCTCTTTACCCTATTTTGCCTGCTTTTGTTGGCAGGTTCGTGTTTTAGCAACAGAATAACGATAAGCGTGCTTGAACCGGCCAAGCTAACATTACCGGCATCCATCCAGCGGATCTCCATTTTCCCGGAACCTGGACTCCGCTCAAAACCAGGCGTTTTTGATAGTATTTCAAAAATTGTACTGGATGAAAATGCAGATATCCGGGAAATAAAAACCGGATACCTGCATGGTATTTATGAAATCCTGTCAACTTCACCGCGTTTTACGAAGGTTGTCATAGCCGATACATCCACCGGTAAATTTAATGCAAACGGCATCCTGTACTGGGATGATGTAGAACGGATCTGCAAGCATGATACCACAGATGTTCTGCTGATCCTGAAAAAGGCAGTGAGTTATGATGCCGTTGAACTGATAAACAGTTACTGGATAGATAATATTTATTACTCGTATTACAAAATTGTGAACAATACAAAATGGGTATTTTACAGGCCTGAGGACCAAACGGAGCTGGCGGAATTTGTTGTCAGGGATACGGTAATAGCAGAGGGAAATCTCGCACCATCGGAAGCGGAGAATCTGTTGTACCAAACCTGCTATATAAGTGGGAGGAATATGGGAGTCACACTTTGTCCGCATTGGAATGACCGGGTTGAACGGAAATTCTACTCCGGTCCGGGTACGGAAATGAAATCTGCCGCGAGGCATATTCGGAAAAATAATTGGTATGAAGCAGCACTTATTTGGAACAGGCTTGCTGAAGGATCAAACAGGATGTTGGCTTCCAGGTCGGCTTATAATCTCGCCCTGGCCTGGGAAAGGGATGACGAACTGGATCAGGCTTTTTTATGGGTCGTTTTTGCCGACAGCCTGCGAAATAATCCGGCAATTGCAGCGTACAGGAAAACGCTGGATGAAAGGTTAAAGGCCAAATTAAAACTCGACGAGCAAATGGGACAAACCGACTGATATGTACAATATGGTTTTTATTATTCTGATTGTTATTATAGCACTTGATTTTGCCCTGGAACGGTATCTGGATTACCTGAACGGTAGAAAATGGAGTGCTGACCTTCCCGGTGAACTGAAAGATGTTTATGATGCGGAACAGTATCGCAGGCAACAGGAGTATAAAAGGGTAAATGAACGGTTTGCCATGCTTACCGCTTCAGTAAGCTTTGCAGTGATCATGCTGATGCTTTTTTTCAGCGGATTCAGACTGGTAGACGGATGGGCAAGGGAGGTCACCACACACCCCGTACTAATGGTGCTTGTTTTCTTCGGAATACTGGCCGTGGCTTCCGATATTATTAGTACGCCCTTTTCATTGTATGATATTTTTGTCATCGAGGAAAAATTCGGTTTTAACCGGACCACACCCAGGATCTTCGTGCAGGATAAGATCAAGGGCTGGTTACTCGGTGCTGTAATCGGTGGAGGGTTGCTTGCCCTGGTGGTATGGTTTTACCTGCGCACCGGTTCCCTGTTCTGGGTACATGCCTGGATTGCTGCCATTGTGTTCACGGTGTTCATGGCCATGTTTTACGCTTCGCTGATCGTTCCCCTGTTCAATAAACAAACTCCCCTGCCCGAAGGTGAACTGCGTGATGCCATCAGAGATTTCAGCGAAAAGACAGGATTTAAACTGTTCAACATTTTTGTGATCGACGGTTCTAAAAGATCCACCAAGGCAAATGCCTATTTTACCGGATTGGGTCCCAGGAAGAGGATCATTTTGTACGATACGCTCATCAAAGACCTTACAACACCCGAAATTGTTGCCGTACTTGCACATGAGATCGGGCATTACAAGAAAAAACATACCCTGAAAGGGTTACTTACGGGGATTGTCCAGACCGGGATTACACTTTTTGTTTTCTCGCTGCTGGTGGCAAATCCGGCCTTATCTGCAGCCCTGGGGGGAACGGGGCCAAGTTTCCACCTGGGTCTGATCGCCTTCGGAATCTTATACAGCCCGATTTCCATGCTCACCGGCTTGCTGATGAATTATGTTTCACGGAGGAATGAGTATGCAGCCGATCACTTTGTTAAAGAGAAATATGATGCCGGGGCACTGATCAGCGCATTGAAAAAGCTTTCTTCAAAAAACCTGAGCAATCTTACCCCGCATCCGGCGTATGTTTTCTTTCACTATTCGCATCCCACACTGCTTCAGCGGATAAGAGCCCTGGGCAGGGACGGGTAACCCGCAACTAATTTCTATCACAATATTCCTTGTTCAATAACATAATATTTATAATTTTGTCACCCCTGAACGGAATGAGATGCCTCTTTAGCTCAGCTGGTCAGAGCGGCGGTTTCGTAAACCGCAGGTCGGGGGTTCAAATCCCCTGAGAGGCTCACGCGGGAATAGCTCAGTTGGCAGAGTGAAAGCTTCCCAAGCTTTAGGTCGCGGGTTCGAACCCCGTTTCCCGCTCAAAAAATAAAAAAAACTTCAGGAGAAAATAATTAATCCGCGGTCTCGGGTTTTCTGGCAAGATCAAAATAAAGATTAAAGCCAAAGAAAATATTTTTAAAACTTCCTTTTGTATCATTAGGTTCGTATTCAATTCCCCATTCATCCAGAGATACATTTTCAGGTCGGAAAACATGGTCAACCATATTGAAGCCGATAATAAATCCGGCTCCCACCCACTCATCCATCATAATAGTATAACACATACCGATATTCATGCTCACTGCTGACGTTTGGGTATCATAAGGAGGATGGTTCTTGACTTTTATTCTTGTATATTTTATCCAACTGTAACCGGGAGCTATAAAAGGAGAAAACATTCCATTGCCGGTAGAGGTAAGCATGTCGTAATG